>NZ_BAABHF010000001.1:0-5274 GCF_039541955.1 Actinoallomurus oryzae
GGTGGAGGCGGGGACGCCGTGGGTGCGTACGGCTTGGCGGAAGGTGTCGCGCACGATGGGGCCGGTGACGCGGGACCAGGCGGTCACGTGCAGGGCGTAGCGGGAGTGGTCGTCCAGCCAGGTGAGGATCTCGGTGTCGGTGCCATCGGCCAGGCGGTAGTGGGTGAAGTCGGCCTGCCAGGTTTCGTTCGGCAGTTCGGCTTGGAAGCGGATGTAGGACGAGCGTGGCCGCTTCTTGGGGGCCGGGGTGATGAGGCCATGACGGGTCAGGTAGCGGCTGATCGTGGCCCGCGACACTTTCCGCTGGTGGTGGTGTTGCAGGTGCCAGGCGATCGTTTCGGGCCCGGCGTCTAGCCCCTGCTCGGACAGCTCTTTGCGGATCCGGATGATCAGCTCCACCGTCCCGGCGTCGATCGCGGCCGGAGAGGTATGCGGGCGCCGTGACCGCGGCTCGAACGCGGTCGCGCCCTCGGCCCGGTACCGGGCGACCAGCTTCGACACCCACCCCTTCGACACCCCGTAAGTGCGGGCGACCTCGACCTGGGAACGGCCCTCAACGAGGCTTCGCCCCCCACGCCCCCAAGGGCGCCCCTGTTTTGACGTCTCCTGTTGTCCGTCATGGGGGGGTTGCGAGTACTTCGGTGATGGTCTTGGCGAGTAGTTGCGGGGCTTGGGCGTGGGCCAGGTGGGCCTGGTTCGGGAGGCGGACGAGCTGGGCTTGGGGCAGGGTTTGGGCGAAGCTCTCGAACGCGGTGCCGTAGGGCGGGGTGCCCGCGTTGAGCTCGCCCAGGAGCAGGGTGACCGGTGGGGCGATGTCGCGGTACTTCTCGTAGGCGGGGTGGTGGTCGTTGATGGCGGCGAGTTCGTCGGCCAGCGGGGCGGCGAGGGGGCGCAGGACCTGCCAGACGGGGTCCTGACGCAGCGCGGCCACGTACTCCGCGCTGAAGCCCGACACGGTGGTGTTGACGATCTCCACCGCACGGTCGAGGTCGCCACGGCCGATGGCCTCGCGCAAGAAGGACACCGCCTCCGGGGCGAACGGGTGCGCGACCGGCTCGTACATGGTGAGTGTGCGCAGTCCCCCGCGCTCGGTGGCGGCGTCGGCGGCGATCAGGCCGCCGTAGCTCCAGCCGAACAGGTGCGCGGGTTCGCCGAGCGCGTCGAGCACCTGGTGGAGGTCGTCGATCTCGGTTCGCACGGTGTAGCCGGCGCCGAGCGGGCCGCTGGGCGTGCGGCCTCGCCGGTTGATCACGATGACCGGGTTGGGAAGGGTGATCCCGTCGACGACGGGCTGCCAGGTGGCGGCGTCGGCCATGACGCCGGGCAGGATGACGAGGGGCGGGCCGTCGCCGTCGCGTGTCCGGGCGCTGATGGCCGTGCCCTTGTGGTCGAACGTGATCGTTCGCATGCCGAGGCCTCTCGACTGGGTGGACGGGTCAGATCGCCGTGAAGCCGGGCAGCGTGCCCAGCAGCGGTATGGCGACGAGCGTGCAGACCGTCATGGACACGACGTTGCCGATGAACGGGTGGAAGTCCGCGGGCAGTCGTCGGGAGATCCACGCGGCCAGCGGCGGGCCGGCGAGTGCGCCGAGCACGGCCCCGGCGACGACGGCCTGGACGGTGGACCCGTACGTCAGCACGGTCGCCGGGGCGACGGAGACGACCGGCACGAAGGTGGGGTACCAGCCGTCTTCGGCCCAGCGCCGCCGGTAGACCAGGACCCCGACCGTGGCGGCGATGACCTGCGCTGTCAGCAGGGCGGGCAGCATGCCGCCGCCGTACACTGGCGTCAGCGGGTTGAGCAGGAAGGTCAGTACGGTGCCGCCGACCAGGCCGATCGAGGCGAGTTCGTTGCCGTAGAACTGGGCCTCGGTGAAGTCGGCCAGGACACGCCGCACCACCCAGCCCGGTCCCTGGTCCGGCCGCGACGCGGCGGGGCCGTCCGGTGAGTCGGGTGCCGGCGTGGAGCGCGCGGCCAGGGTGGGCGGCATCCACGGCAGGTGGCGGCACAGCGCGAAGGCGATCAAGGCGCCGACCCACATGCCGGTGACGTTGCCGATCACCGTGGGCAGGTGCAGCGGCAGGCAGAAGCAGTTGACCACCAGCAGCGCGACCGGGGTGGTCAGGGCGGCGCCGAGCACGGCGCCGGTCGTCGCGACCGTCCGGCCCGCCCCGTAGATCAGGACGATGGCCGGCGGGACCGAGACGAACGGCACGAAGGTGGGCTGCCATTCACCGGACGCGGGCAGCGTCCAGCCCCAGGCGACGTCGGACAGCAGCAGGCCGAGGAGGGCGGAACCGACCAGCCACGGCCACAGGCCGGTGCCGTACGCGACGGGGAATCCCGCCCAGCGACGGCCGCGCCTCCAGGCGACGTGGGCGACCCAGCCGCCCGCGAGCATGCCCAGCCCGCCGAGGGCGGTCTTGAAGAACTCCGCCTCGGTGGTGTCGCCGATCCACCACCGCAGGAACTGCGGGACCCGGGCGTACGCCTGCCGCTGCCAGTGGGCGTAGCCGGGCAGGAGGTGGGGCAGCCGGCCGGTCACGCGGGTGAGCGCGACGGCCGCCGCGGCGGTGACCCCGATCAGGAGGAGTCCGGCGAGCCACTGCCCGGCCGTCGCGGACGCGGTCGTGGGGGCCGGGCGGGTGACGCGTTCGGTGGACATGAGCCCTTCTTCCTTCAGCGGGGGAAGGCGTCGCCGCGGCGGTAGCCCAGGAGCGGGTCGTACAGGTCGGTACGGCGATCGCGGGCGAGGTCGTTGAGGTCGTTCCAGATGAGCGCCGAACGCGCGGCGACCAGGTCGAGGTCCGCGTACACGATCGTTTCGTCCTCGGCCGGCGCGACCGGGCCGATCGGCCACCCGTTCGTGCCGGTGATGAGCGAGCAGCCGAGGAACTTGCCGCCCCGCTCCTCCCCCACCCGGTTGGCGGCCACGAACGCGACGTTGTTGACGTGCGAGGCGGTCATCGTCAGGTAGGAGGCCATGCACCGGCCGGCCTCGTCGAACAGCGGCGGCGGCGTCCACACCCAGTTGTTCGCGCTGCAGATGACGTCGGCGCCCTGGACGGCCAGCAGCCGCGCCGCCTCGGGAAACCAGATGTCCCAGCAGATGAGCAGGCCGATCCGGCCGATTCTGGTGTCGAACACGGGAAAGCCCAGATCGCCCGGGGTGAAGATCAGCTTCTCGCGGTCCCACAGATGGGTCTTGCGGTACTTGCCGATCAGCCCCTCGGGGCCGATGAGCACGGCGGTGTCGAACAGCCGTACCCCGTCGCCGTCCTGCTCGGTCAGGCCGCCGACCAGGTAGAGGCCGCGCTCCCGGGCGAGCTGGGTCCACGCCTGCGTGGTCGGGCCGTCCGGCACGTGCTCGGCGTGGGCGTACGCCTCCTCGCGAGTGGCGAACGCGTAGCCGGTGTTGGCCAGTTCGGGCAGCACGACCAGGGTCGCTCCCCGGTCGGCGGCCTCGTTGACCAGGTCCAGCGTCCGTTGCAGGTTGCGGTCCTTGTTCTCCAGGCCGACCTGGGGGTCGAACTGGATGGCGGCGGCCATCACCGGGCTGGTGGCGTCCAGAGGAGGGGTGGACATGGCGGGTTCCCTTCAGTGCGGGGACGGTACGGACAGGTCGGTCTCGGGGGTCGCGTCGTACAACTCCTGCGCCACGGCCAGCAGCAGGTCCTCGCCTCCGGCCGGCCCGACCAGTTGCAGGCCGACGGGCAGCCCGTCGACCAGCCCGGCGGGCACGCTGACGGCGGGCAGTCCGAGCACGCTCCAGGGGCTGGTCAGCGCCAGCAGGGCCGTACGGACGTCGGGGACGCCGTCCGTACGCCGGGCGCCCAGCGGCGGTGCGGTGATCGGCACGGTGGGCAGGGCCAGCAGGTCATGGCCGCGCAGCAGCGCGGTGATCGCGTCGCGGGAACGTTCGCGCAGGTCGCGTGCTCGTACATACTCCCAACCGCGCACGCGGGCGGCCCCGCGGAGCCGTTCGGCGACCTCCTCGTCGTACAGGTCGGCGGCGGTGGCCATCCGGTCGGCGTGCACGGCGTAGACCTCGCTGCTCTGAATCGTGTGGTACGCCCGCGCCAGCGCGGCGGCGCCGGGAACGGTCACCTCCTCCACCGCGAACCCGCCGCCGGCCAGGCACCGCATAGCCGTGTCGGCCACCTGGGGCCAGGCGGGGTGGATCACGTCCGGCGGTATCCAGCCGACCCGCCGGGCACCGCCGGGTCCGGTCGCCGTACGGCCGGAGAGCACGTGCCAGAGCAGGCGGCAGTCCGCGGCGGTACGCGCCAGCGGTCCCACCGTGTCCAGGGACGGCGCCACCGGGTACACGCCGTCGAGCGGCACGGCGCCGTGGGAGGGTTTCAGCCCGACGACGCCGCACAGGGCCGCCGGGATGCGCACCGATCCGCCGGTGTCGGTCCCGACGCTCGCCGGGACGACGCCGGCGGCCACCACGGCCGCCGACCCGCTGCTCGACCCGCCTGTCATGCGGTCGGGCCGGTACGGGTTGCGCGTCGCTCCGTTCGCCGCGCGGTCGCCCGTGGGCCCGTACGCGAACTCGTGCGTCGCGGTCTTGCCGATGATGACCGCGCCCGCCGTACGCAATCGCCGTACGCAGGTCGCGTCCCGGTCCGGCACCCGGTCGGCGAAGTGCCGCGAACCCATCGTGGTGCGCAGCCCGGCGGTGTCGACGACGTCCTTGACCGCCACCGGAATTCCGTGCAGCGGGCCGCGGTCCACGCCCGCCGCCAGTTCCTCGGCGGCGCGACGGGCGGCCGCCCGCGCCCCGGCCGCGTCGAGGGTGACGAACGCGTTGAGCTCCGGTTCGAGGCGGGCGGCCTCGGCGAGCGCCTGTTCCGCGAGGTCCTGCGGGGACACGCGGCCGGCGCGCAGTTCGGCGGCCAGCGCGGTCACGGTGTGCCGGGCGAAGTAGCCCGCTCCCGCCGGAGACGGCAACCGGCTCACCGGGCCCACCGCGCGTGGCACCGGACCGGAGGCGCGCTGCGTCCGGCGCCGGTGACGTTCTGGCGGCATCGCACCGCTTCACCTCCTCACCCAAACGTTTGGGTGCAGGAGAGCCGCTACCCAAACGTTTGGCACAAACGTTTGGGTAGTATGAAAGGCGCAGGTCGCTGAACTGTCAAGGGTCGGAATGAAAAGATCGCTGCCGGCGCGACACCACGAGAGGCGGGACCAGGGTGGCTCGAACCGGGCAACGGCATGCGACGTTGCGTGCGATCGCGGAGTCGGCCGGGGTCGATGTCTCCACGGTG
>NZ_BAABHF010000002.1:0-61886 GCF_039541955.1 Actinoallomurus oryzae
CTGGTGGTGGTGTTGCAGGTGCCAGGCGATCGTTTCGGGCCCGGCGTCTAGCCCCTGCTCGGACAGTTCTTTGCGGATCCGGATGATCAGCTCCACCGTCCCGGCGTCGATCGCGGCCGGTGAGGTATGCGGGCGCCGCGACCGCGGCTCGAACGCGGTCGCGCCCTCGGCCCGGTACCGGGCGACCAGCTTCGACACCCACCCCTTCGACACCCCGTAGGCGCGAGCGACCTCGGCTTGAGAACGGCCCTCAACGACCACCGCGGTGATCACAAGTCTGGCTTTCGACACCGCCAGACTCTGCCGCCCAGGTGTTTCCTATGTCTTGAGACATGCGTTTCCTATGTCCTGAGCGAGCACACCACCCGGGGTACTCACAGAATCGACGGCCGGCGCCGCCCGGACCGGATCACCGTACGCCGCCCCGGAACAAGGCGGCGATCAGGAAGGACGGCAGCGTCCACGACCGTGCGCCGTACGCGAAGCTCGCCCCGCTAACGATTGCTGCCACTTCGGGGGTCTTCACCTCTGCGGGAGGAGAGCGATGGCCGCTGGACGGGCTGGTGTCCCGTACCGACGCGTTGGGCCGGACCACCCGCTACACCCACGGCTCCCTGAAAGAGTTCACGACGGCCGCTGCGTCCGCTTCGAATACAACGATCTCCTTCTCCCTGTCACGATCACCGACG
This sequence comes from Actinoallomurus oryzae, assembly GCF_039541955.1. Lineage (NCBI taxonomy): Bacteria > Bacillati > Actinomycetota > Actinomycetes > Streptosporangiales > Thermomonosporaceae > Actinoallomurus > Actinoallomurus oryzae. The sequence goes on from NZ_BAABHF010000002.1 coordinate 690, forward strand.
CCGACGGCAGGGCGTGGCGGCACGAGAAGGACGAGCCCGGCAACCTCACCGCGGCGACGGATCCGCTGGGCGCGACCACGACCTGCGCCTACAACGGTCGCGGGAACCTCAGCGCCGTCCGCGACGCCATGGGCGGCGCCTACCGGGTCCGCACCGACGCGGCGGGCCTACCGGTCGAGATCGTCGATCCGGCCGGTGCCGTGACCTGCTACTCCTCGATGAACGAGTGAGGTGTCCTGCCGAAGAAGTTCACTAGGTTCCAGACGGTCTTGCCGCTCTCTTCGTCGGGCCCCGCACACCCCCATTCGTTGCTCAGCGCCTCGATCAGGAGCACCTCGGCAACACCGACCGGCGCACGTCATCGCGCGGCACTGACGACGGCGGCGAGTGCGTCGCGGTCGCCGTCGTCGCCGCTCGGTGACCCGTGAGTCTCCTCTGTCCTGGTCAGTCGGGCAGAGGGGCGGACGGGGGCTGGTAGGCGACCTCGCTGGGCTCGGTGCGGCGGTGGACGAAGTCGAGCAGGTCGCGTTTGCGTGCGGCCAGGCGGCGGTGGGCGGCGACGCGGCGGTAGTGGGCGTGGTCGCCGCGGTCCGGCCGGGCGGCGCCGTCGACCTCGTAGCCGTGCTCGCGCAGCAGGTCGCCGGCCACGGTCTCGCACAGGGCGATCTCCGCTGCCGTCAGGCGCGTGCGCCAGGTGCCGGCGCGGGTCGTGGTGACCTCTTCGTGGGTGCGGGCGTGCCAGACCTTGCGGCCCGGTACGGCGACGGCGGCGACCTGGTCCGGCTCGCACATCGCCGGGTCGAAGTCCTCGCCGAGGAAGTCGCACAGCGCCTTGAGCTCGGTGGCCGGATCGCTGATCAGGCGTTCGTAGTAGAGGCGGTGGTAGGACTCCGGACCGAGCGACCGCGCCGCGCGCTGCCCCGCCTCGATCGACTCCACCCAGGTCGCGAGCGCGTGGTAGGAGTCTTGTTTGTACCAGTCCATCTCCTTCAGCGACGCGACGCAGTCGCGGCCGTCGCGGATGAGCTGGACGATCTGCGCGTCGGGGAACAGGCGTCTCAGTGCGGAGATGCGCTGGAAGTACCCGGGTCGCTTGTCACCCCACCGGGGCTTGCCGAACCTCGCCGCGTACGCGCGCAGCACGATGCCGAGCGCGGAGCCGAGCGTCGGCGGCCCGGCGACGATCTGCTCGATGATCCGTTCCCCGTCCAGACCCAGGTCGGCGAAGCGAGTCTTCTTGCGCTCGACGATCCAGCGCGCGAGCGCCAGGCGGTTGTTCGGCATGCGGAGGTCGCCGAAGTCGGAGCGCGCGTCGTACGCGGCCATCAGGAACCGCGTCTCGGGCGGAATGGCGATGCGCGGGTGGGCGTGCAGCATCAGTTGCAGCATGGTCGTTCCGGACCGTGGACAACCGACGACGAAGATGGGTCGCTCCGGCTGGGTCATCGCTCCACGGTAGAGAAAATTACTGAGAGTTGGTTGAGAGTTTACCGAGAACCTGCTTTCTTTTATTCCCTATAGGAATAGTGAAGCTTCATCGGAACAGCCACTCCAGACGCGGCTCGACGGCCCAGCGGAACGCCTTTCGTACGGGGTCGGTCATCAGCACGACGGCCAGGAGGACACAGCCGAACGTCAGCACCGGCACCTGCCAACCGGAGATGCGGTAGTACCAGCCCTGGTAGGACAGGAAGAGCGTGACGAACCCGTGGAGCAGGTAGGCGTACATGGAGGCGGCGCCGAGCCGGCTGAACCACGTGCGGCGCGCCGGGACCACGGCCAGGAAGGCCGCGGTGAGCAGTCCCGCCGCGGCCAGCGCGAGGACACGGAAGCCGACGCCCGAGGGGGCGCCGACGCCGAGCTCGGCGAAGCTGCGCCGCCAGTGCACCCATTCGGGGTCGACGCTGCTCTCCAGCACGTACGCGGCCGCCGCCCCGGCGACGAGCGTCAGCGCCCCCGCGACACGGATCGCCGGCCTTCTGAGCAGGGCGAAGTGGCGCGGCCCGAGGATCAGCCCGAGCACGAAGAACGGCAGGAACGACAGCACCTGGACGGCGTCGAGCATGCTGGGCAGGGTGACGAGCCCGGCGAACAGCCAGATCGCGACCGCCAGCCCGATCGCGATCGGGAACCGCAGCTGCTGCCACAGCGGCACGGAGAGCCGCCAGGCGAGCAGTGCGGGCAGGAACCAGGTCAGGTAGTAGGGCTCGAGCGGATCCCAGCGCATGTGCCGGCCCGCGAGGAACTCCGTGTAGACGACGTAGACGGCGCTGAACAGGACGTACGGGACGACGATGGCGGCGACGAGCTTGCGGGTGCGGTTCCGGGAACGGCTGAATCCGCGGGAGAAGTACCCGCACATGACGATGAATACGGGGAGATGGAAGGCATAGATGAATGACTGCCCCGCCCCGAGGACTCGCCCGCCGACGGCCGCACCGCGCAACGGCTCCCAGGCGTGCCCGACGACGACCAGAGCGACCGCGAGGAACTTCGCGTTGTCGAAGTAGGGGTCCCGGCTGGTCGGTATTTCCCGGGTAATTCTATCGGCATTACTTGGTTTATCCGGCTCGGTCGGATTCGCGGCACCGGGCGGCGCCGGTTCCGCCGCCACCGGCCCGTCCCTGCGGCCGGAACCGGCACCGAGGCCTTTCGCCGTGCCGACGTCCACGCCGCCGGGACCGCGAAGTCCGCCGTCCCCCACCGCGCCGGGGTCGTCTCGGTCGGGCGCCGGTCCGGAGCCGCCACGGCCACCGGATCCAGGATCCGTGTCCGCGCCGGGAGCCGCCCCGGTGCGACGGCCCGGTTCGAGCAGGGCGCTCCGCCCGCTCCCGAGCGCGGCATCCCGCCCACCGAGCCGCTCGGCACGGTCCGCGGCGGAATCCTCACCGCCGCCGAGCACGCCGCCCTCGCCGACGCCACGACCAGCGGCATTCGCACCGCCGCCGCGACCGTCACCGGGACACACCTCACCTGCGCCACCACGGTCGCGATAGGCCACCGGCCCGCCCTCCGCCGCCGACCCACCGCGGAACACCGCCCCACCGCTGCCCGTACCGCCACCCGCCGCCGAACCGCCCCCGCCCGCCGAGCGACCGCCCGCAGCCGAGCCGCCACCGGTCCCCGGCACACCACCGTCCGCCGCCGAAAACGTCTCCGCCCCTTCGACATCTCCGCCCGACCAGCCCGTACGCTCCGGTGCACCACCGGTCACAACGCCGCCGCCGGTCGCGGAACCACCGCCTCCCGCCGGGAACGCCTCCGACTCCCCCGACCGCGCCGTACGCTCCGAGCCGCCACCGATGCCATCGCCACCCCCGGTCGCGGAATCGCCACCTCCCGGCGGGAACGCCTCCCCTTCCTCCGCCACTCCGCCCGACCGCGCCGTGCGCTCCGACCCACCACCGGTCACATGGCCACCGCCGGTCGCGGAGTTGCCACCTCCCGCAGGAAACGCCTGCCGCTCCTCCGCCACTCCGCCCGACCGCGCCTCGCGTTCCGGCCCAGCGCCCGTCGCACAGCCACCCCCGGCCGCAGAGCCACCGGCCCCTGCCGGGAACGTCTCCGGCGTCTCCCCGCGCGAGCGCGCCGGGTCTCGCGGGCCGCCATCGGTCTCACGTCCGCCTGCGGCCGTGGTGCCGGGGCTCGCCGGCGGGGCGTCGTCCGCCGGCGGGTCGTCGTCTCGGCAGTCCGCCGTGGCCGGCTCGGTGCCGCGGCCATCCTCCGGCTCGCCGTCGTCGGTCGCCCTCTGCTGAGCCGTCACCGGACCACTTCCACCCTCACCAGGGTCACCCTTTCCGCCGTCGCCTTCGGCCGCATCGTGAGTACCACCGTCCTCCACCCCATCACCGGGGGATGAGACCGGGCTGGGATCAGGCTGAGAATCGTCACCACATCCGATCGTCTCCGGGCCGGCGGCCGTCGAACGGTCGGTTCGCCGTCGCTCGCCGGGCGGCCCGTTCCCTCCCCTGCCGAGTCACCCGGTCGCGCGGAGTCCGTACGGGGAGCGCGCACGCGCCGCGGACCAGGGCGTTCCGGGCAGCGGGCGGCCGTGGCCCGGAGCGGGGCCACGGCCGTCGTCGTCCGCCGGGTCACGGTCAGGTCCGGGTTCGGGAGCCGGACCCTGACCGGCCGGCTCATCTTCGGGCATAGAGCCTCGTGGCCGCGGCGACGCCCACGGCCGCCAGTACGACCTGGATCGCCAGCTCGATCCAGTCGATTCCCGCGGTGTCGGCCACACCGACCGCTCCCGCGATGGCGGTGCCGATCAACGCGGCGATGATGCCGATGACGATGGTCAGCCAGATCGGGATCGGCTGACGGCCCGGTATGACCAGCCGGCCCAGCGCGCCGATGATCAAACCGATGATGATCGCAGCGATGATTCCGTTGACGTGCATATCGGGGGCTTCCTTTCGTTCGTGAGGACGCGCAACGGTTCTCCCCGCGATCGCCCGGCCTAAGCCCGAACTCACCGCCGAATCCGACTTACAGGGCGTAACCGGGCCACTCTCCCGGGCCGCGATCTACCGCCTCCACGTCCATGCACCCTCGCCGCCGCGCTCGGCCATCACCGGTTTCGCCGGAGTCCTCGATCGATGGGGCACGGTGGTGTAGGACGGGGCATATGACCTTCCCGCCCGAGCCGCCGCGACCGGAGGACCCGCGGAGTACGCCGGGCACTCCGCCGCCCGCCACGCCAGGCGCACCGCCGCCGGGTACGCCGCCGCCGGCCGTGCCGGTGGGACCGCCGCCCGCCGTGCCGGGGGGACCGGCGCCGTACGGCTGGGACACCGCCTCGGGTCCCCAACGGCGCGGCCGGGGTCTACTGGTCTCGCTCATCGTGGCCGCGGCGGCGTTGGTGCTGGTCGGAACGGTCGCGGCGGTGCTGCTCCTGCACGGAGGCGGTTCCGCCGACAGCGCCTCCGGTCCGCTCAAGACACCGATCCGGTTCCTACCGGTGCTGTCGGAGACGCCCGGCTCATGCCGCGGGGCCGGAACGCCGAGCAGCGACCACCACACCTGCTACCGGACCGCCCTCAGCGGCATGACGGTGACGCGGGTCAAGTCCATCTCGGTGATGTCGCCGGATGCCGAGCACGGCATGACCTCTTGGGGGATCGACCTGAGCCTGGAGCCCTCGGATGGCCGCGCGTTCGAGCAGCTCAGCGCCACGGCCGCCGCGGCAGGACCGCAGCGGCCGGGCAACAAGATCGCGATGGTGGTCGGCGGCGCCGTCGTCTCCGCACCGATGGTCACGGAGACCATCACCGGCGGCCGCGTCCAGATCACGGGCCCCTACGACGAGCAGGCCGCCAAACGACTCTTCCACCAGCTCATCGGCGAGGGCTGACGCACCGCCGGCCCCGAGGAGCCCGCGGCCGGATCCGACCACCGCTGCGGACAAGCCGTCGGCGCATCACGCTGACGACCCCGCCCGCACGCGTCGTCCAGGGGATGCGGCTCAAGCGCCACCGGGAGGCCACACGCCCCCCGGCGTGAGGATGGCGCCGGCAACTCCCCGCCGCCACGGAACAGCGCGCCCTGGTTCACCTCGTCGGCCACTTCCGCGGCGGCGACGGACCCGCCGGCTCCGCGACGCCGCGGTGCCGGCGGCAGTCAACCGCCGGCCGCCTCGTGGGCGTGCCGCACCACGCCGCCGCCACCTGCCGGTCGCCACGGCCGCGGCCGGCACGCCGGCACGGTCAGCGCGCCGCCGGCCCCCGGCGGCTGAATCGGCCGGCCGGCAGGAAGACACCGCCGGGGGGCGTGGAGTCAGCCGAGTTCGATGAGCAGGTCTCCGCCTTCGACCTGCTGCACCGCGCCGACCGCGAGCCGGCGGACCGTGCCGTCGCGCTGGGCGGTGATGGAGGCCTCCATCTTCATCGCCTCGATGGTGGCCACCGTCTGCCCGGCCGACACCGTGGCGCCCTCTTCCACCTGCAACGTCACGACTCCGGCGAACGGCGCCGCGACGTGCCGGTCGTTGCCGCGCTCGGCCTTCTCGGCCGCCTTGACGTCGGTGACGATGGACTCGTCGCGGACGCGGACCGGGCGCAGCTGGCCGTTCAGCGTCGTCAGCACCGTACGGTAGCCGCGCTCGTCGGCCTCGGAGATCGCCTCCAGCTCGATCAGCAGCGACACACCGTGCTCCAGCGTGACGGTGTGCTCGGTGTCGGGTTCGAGGCCGTAGAAGAAGTCCTTCGACGACAGCACCGACGTGTCGCCGTACGTCTCGCGCCGGCGGGCGAACTCCTTCGCCGGCCCGGGGAACAGCAGCCGGTTCAGCGTGGTGCGGCGCGACTCGCGCAGCCCGCGGAGGTCGTCCTCGCTCAGGGCGGTCACCTCGGCGGCGGACGGCCGGCCTTCGAGCGCCCGCGTGCGGAACGGCTCCGGCCAGCCGCCCGGCGGGACGCCGAGCTCGCCGCGCAAAAAGCCGATCACCGAGTCCGGCACGTCGAACTTGGCCGGGTCGGACTCGAAGTCGGCCGCGGTGACGCCCGCCCCGACCAGGTGCAGGGCCAGGTCGCCGACGACCTTGGAGGACGGCGTCACCTTGACCAGGCGGCCCAGCATCCGGTCGGCCGCGGCGTAGCAGTCCTCGATCAGCTCGAACCGGTCGCCGAGGCCGAGCGCGATGGCCTGCTGCCGCAGGTTCGACAGCTGCCCGCCGGGGATCTCGTGGTGGTAGACACGCCCGGTCGGCGAGGCCAGCCCCGACTCGAACGGCGCGTACACCTTGCGCACGGCCTCCCAGTACGGCTCCAGGTCGCCGACCGCCTGGAGCGACAGGCCGGTCGCCCGCGGCGTGTGGTCGGTGGCCGCGACCAGCGCGGACAGCGAGGGCTGCGAGGTCGTGCCGGCCATCGAGGCGACCGCCGCGTCCACGGCGTCCACCCCGGCGTCGATCGCCGTGATCAGCGTGGCGAGCTGCCCGCCGGCGGTGTCGTGGGTGTGCAGGTGGACCGGCAGGTCGAAGCGCGACCGCAGCGCGGTCACGAGCGCGCGGGCGGCGGGCGGTCGCAGCAGGCCCGCCATGTCCTTGATCGCCAGGATGTGCGCTCCCGCCTCGACGATCTCCTCGGCGAGCCGCAGGTAGTAGTCGAGCGTGTAGAGCGTCTCGGAGGGGTCGGACAGGTCGCCGGTGTAGCAGAGCGCCACCTCGGCGACGGCGGTGCCCGTGGCGCGTACGGCGTCGATCGCCGGGCGCATCTGCCCCACGTCGTTGAGCGCGTCGAAGATCCGGAAGATGTCCATCCCGGTCGCCGCGGCCTCGGCCACGAACGCGTCGGTGACCTCCGTCGGGTACGGCGTGTAGCCGACCGTGTTGCGGCCGCGCAGCAGCATCTGCGTGCAGATGTTCGGCACCGCCTCGCGCAGCGCGGCGAGCCGCTCCCAGGGGTCCTCGGCCAGGAACCGCAGCGCCACGTCGTACGTCGCGCCGCCCCAGCACTCCAGGCTGAGCAGCTGCGGCGCCGTACGGGCGAGGTGCGGCGCGACCGCGAGCAGGTCACGGGTGCGTACGCGCGTCGCCAGCAGCGACTGGTGGGCGTCGCGGAACGTCGTGTCGGTGACCGCGACCGCGGACCGGGCCCGCAGGTCGGCCGCGAACCCCTCCGGCCCGAGGGCGGCGAGCCGCTGCCGCGACCCCTCCGGCGGGGCGTCCGCCAGGGACACGGCGGGCAGCTTGTCCACCGGCTCGACCACGACCGGGCGCGGCCCGTGCGGCCGGTTGACGGTCGTCTCGGCCAGGTGGCGCAGGACGCGGCTGCCGCGGTCGGCCGGCGGCCGGGCGTGCACCAGGTCCGGCCGGTCGTCGATGAAGGCGGTGGTGATCCGGCCGGCGCGGAAGTCGGGGTCGTCGAGCACCGCGCCGAGGAAGGGCAGGTTCGTGGCCACGCCGCGGATGCGGAACTCGGCGATCGCGCGGCGCGCCCGACGGGCGGCGTTGGTGAAGTCGTGCCCGTGGCAGGTGAGCTTGACCAGCATCGAGTCGAAGTGCGCGGAGACCTCGGCGCCGGTGTGCACGGTGCCGCCGTCGAGGCGCACGCCGGGGCCGCCGGGTGAGCGGTACGCCGAGATGGTGCCCTTGTCGGGTCGGAAGCCGTTGGCCGGGTCCTCGGTGGTGATGCGGCACTGCAGGGCCGCGCCCGACAGGGTGATCACGTCCTGGGTCAGGCGGAGCTCGGGCAGGGTCATGCCCGCGGCGATGCGCATCTGGGCGATGACCAGGTCGCGGTCGGTGACCTGCTCGGTCACCGTGTGCTCGACCTGGATGCGCGGGTTCATCTCGATGAACACGTGCCGGCCGCGCTCGTCGAGGAGGAACTCCACGGTGCCCGCGTTGACGTAGCCGATGTGGCGGGCGAAGGCCACGGCGTCGGCGCAGATGCTCATCCGCAGGGCGGGGTCGAGGTTCGGCGCGGGCGCGATCTCGATGACCTTCTGGTGCCGTCGCTGCAACGAGCAGTCGCGCTCGTACAGGTGCACGACGTTGCCCTCGGCGTCGGCGAGGATCTGCACCTCGATGTGGCGCGGGTTGACCACGGCCTGCTCCAGGAAGACCGTCGCGTCGCCGAACGCGGACGCGGCCTCGCGCATCGCCGCGTCGATCGACTCTCGCAGCTCGGCCGGCTCGGTCACCCGCCGCATGCCGCGTCCACCGCCGCCGGCGACGGCCTTGACGAAGACCGGGAAGCCGATGTCCTCGGCGGCGGCCAGCAGCGCGTCCACGTCGGTGGAGGGCGCGGAGGAGCGCAGCACCGGGATGCCGGCCTCGCGCGCCGCCGCGACCGCCCGCGCCTTGTTGCCGGTCAGGTGCAGCACCGGGGCCGGCGGGCCGATGAACGTGATGCCCGCCTCGTCGCAGGCCGCGGCCAGCCCGGGGTTCTCGGACAGGAAGCCGTAGCCGGGGTAGATCGCGTCGGCGCCGGCCGTACGGGCGGCCTTGACCACCTCGTCGACGGAGAGGTAGGCGCGCACCGGGTGGCCGGGCTCGCCGATCTGGTACGACTCGTCCGCCTTGGCGCGGTGCAGCGAGTTGCGATCTTCGTACGGATAGACGGCGACGGTGGAGATTCCCAGTTCGAACGCGGCGCGGAACGCCCGTATCGCGATCTCGCCACGGTTGGCGACCAGGACCTTGCCGAACATCGAGCTCCCTCAGGTGGTCGTAGTCCCGCATCACATCGTCGTGGCGCCGGCCACGTCGATTATCCATGGACGCGGACCTTGATCACAGGCCCGGGGAGCCGGTGTGGACTACGACCGGGAGCGGCGCGTGGCCGGGCGCGCCGGCCGGCGGCGGTTCAGCCGCAGCTGGGTGAGCAGCAGGGAGATGCCGACGAGCAGCGCCGTGAGCCAGGCCACCTGGGTCCACAGAAGGCGGTAGGAGGTCGCGTCGAGGCCGAGCGGCGAGGTCTTCGTGCGCAGGGAGACCGGCCGCATGTCGGGCGCCTGGTTCGGGGCGACCGCGGGCGCCTGCCCGGCGATCAGCGGGAGCTGCGCGCCGGCCGGGCCGCCGGCCGTGGGCGTGGTCTGGCCGGGCAGGCCCAGGCCGGTGGCCAGCGCCGCCGACGGCAGCTCCGCCGCCGCGGCGGACGCGCCCGCGGACGACCCGGCACCGGCGACGGTGATCTTGCCGGCGGCACTGCGCGTGCTCGCGCGGTCGGCGCTGAGCGAGGCGGTCACGGTGACGGACCCGGCTGCGTGGCCCGCGGGGATCTTCACGACGGCGGACGCGGAGCGCGCCGCGCTCACGTCGCCCAGCGAGAAGACGCCGCTGATGACCGAGGCACCGGGGGCGGAGAACCGCAGCGTCGCGTGGTGGGCGACCGCGTGCGACGCGCTCACCCGCGCGGTCGCGGTGACCGCGGCGCCCGGGGCGGCCTTGGCCGCGGAGAACGACAGGCGGACGCTCAGGGACGGTGTCCGCTGGTACGGCGGCGCGGAGTTCGGCGGCGCGGGTTTGACCGGCGGCGAGGATGCGGGCGGCGGATCGCTCGGCGGGTCACTCGGGTCGCTCGGGGTGCTCGGGGTGCTGGTGCTGCCGGACGGATCGGGCGCGGGGTCCTCGCCGGCCGTGGGCGACGAGTCGGCGAGCGCCGTCGCGGGAGTCGCCACCGCGCCGAGCGTGATGACCGTCGCCGCGCCGATCGCGACGAAGACTGGTCGTGCGTTCGATCCGGACAGCACTCCGGCACCTCCGCGTCCATCGCCGTACGCCTTCGGGAACCGTGCTTACCCGAGGCGATCAGGCCCATGCGAACACGGGACCGACAGATGGATCAACCATGGCGCGCAGCCCTATCAACAGGTGCGTAATTCCCCCCGCGCCTTATCCCCCGGGTTAGCGGAATAAGTGAAACTCATGCTCCGTCCACGGGCGCGTCATGAGCCTCGCGTACGGGCTCCTGCCCGCGCAGCCAGAGCGCGCGCAGGGCGACCTCGGTGGCGAAACGCGTGTCCGGATCGGCGAGGTCGTCACCGAGGGCGTGCTCGATCTGCCGCATCCGGTAGCGCACGGTCTGCGGATGTACGCCCAGCTCGTCGCCGACCTGCGCGGCGGTGCCGCGGGTGCGCAGCCACACCCCGAGCGTCTCGACGAGGCGTTCGCGCTGCCGCGCGGTCAGGTGGTCCAGGGCGGCGAGCTGCCGGCGGGCGATCTGGTCGATCAGCGGCGCGTCCGCGAACAGCCAGAGGGTCTCCAGGTGGTTCGCGCAGAGGGTGAGCGGGCCGTCGTCGATGATCTCCGAATGGATCAGGCCGAGCGCCTGCCGGGCCCAGCGCAGCGAGTCGGGGGCCCGATCGAGTGACACGGTCAGCCCGGCCGCCGCCTTCGACTCGGCCACCGCGAGTTCGAGCATCGCCCGGCGGTCGGCCGTCAGCGGGCCGGGGACGAGCAGGTACGGCTCGGTGCCGTCGAGGTCGGTCAGCAGGTCGTCGTCCAGCAGCGTCCGTACGATCGGGGCGTTCGGGCGCAGCACGACCACGGTCACCTCGTCCGGGAGCACCCAGCGAGCCGATTCGGCGTGCTCCTCCAGCAGGTCGCGCGGTGCCCCGTCGGCGATGAGCCGCAGGAGCCGCCGGCGGCCGGCCTGCAACTCGTCGTTCAGCTGCGCCTTGGCCTCGCGGTAGCCCCGCACCGACGACGACGCCAGCTCCTCCATGTAGGTGAACAGGGCGTCCGCCAGCACCGAGACGGTCGCCGGGGCGAGGTTCTGCCGCTGGTGCAGCGCCATCACCCGCCGCCAGCCGGTCTGGGCGCCGATCCGGTAGGCGGACTGCAGGACGTCCAGCTGGCGGCCCTCGTACGCCTCGAACCACCCGAGCTTGTAGCAGATGTCATCCGGAAGGGCGTCGGGCGAGCTGATCCATTCGACGAATCCGGCAAGGGCGCGTTCGACCCCGGAACGGAGCGTCCGGCCGTACGGGCCGTCGATGGGGCGGGCGTATTCGGGAATGCCGTCCCGGATCGCGGCCACGATCTCTTTCGTGAGACTGGGCAGTTCGATCCGCATGATCGCCGTCAGCCGCTCGGCCAGTTCGGAACGTGACCCGTTCAGACCGTTCGGTTCGAGCGTTCGAGGCATGCGTGTACCTCCCACCACCACCGTCGGAGTCGGTGTGTCGCGGGGCGGGGTCGCCCTTATTCAGATCGGCCGTCAGGTGGCGCTTGCCGGTGACCGCGGGCCGCACGGGAAATACCGAGCGGGGAACCCCTGTATCTTCCGCACGAACCGCGATCTAGGACACCGTGACCGTAGAGCAGAGAACCGGCTCCGGCAAGGATTTACCGGTATCGCGTTCCCGGACCGTACGGTCTGTCATTGACCGTGTGCGATTCATTGTTTTCGGACAGCGCGGTACCTTTTTTTGTGACGGGATGATGAGAAAGCGGGGTCGCCGGCCGGGCGTTCCTGCCGTCCCGGCCGCCCGGGGGCGGCGGGCGGTCGCGCAGCCGCTTCGCCCGCAGCACGAGTTCCAGGCCGAACCGCGCCTCCGGGTCGGTGAACCGCTCGCCCAGGCTCTCCTTGAGCTGGTTCAGCCGGTACCGCACGGTCTGCGGGTGTACGTGCAGCCGGTTGCCCACGTCGGCCGCGGTGCTCCAGCTCTCCAGCCACACCCGGAGCGTCTCGGTCAGCGCCTTCTGCTTGCCGGCCGGCATGCCGTCGAGCCGGGCGAGCCGCTGCCGCGCCAGCTCGTCGATGAGCTGCGGGTCCGACATCAGCCATAAAGTCAGTAGATGGTCCTCGCAGAAGGTCAGCCGCGTGTCGTCGACGACGCCCTCGGCGATGAGACCGAGGGCCCGCACGGCCCAGCGGAAGGAGTCCGCCACCTCCTCCAGCGGCACGGTGACCCCCACGACGATCCGGTCGCGCGGCACCGCGGCCTCGATCGTCGCGCGCCGGTCCGGGGTGAACCGGCCGGGGACCAGCAGCCGCGGCTCGGCGGCATCGAGGTCGGCGAGGATGTCATCGGCCAGCGCGGTACCGACCAGGCGTGCGCCGGGCCGTACGACGATCGGGGTCGCCTCCGCGGGCACCGTCCAGTCGGCGCGCTCGGCGAGGTCGGCGATCTCCTGCCGTGGAGCGGCCGGCCGCTCCACGATGAGTCGTAAGAGCCGGAGGCGCAGTTCGGCGAGTTCCTCCGGCGTGTGCGCGCTCGCCTCCAGGTAGCCCTCGACGGCGATCGAGGCGAGCTCGTCCATGTACTCCAGTTGCGCCTCGGCCAGGCCCGCGACGGTCTCGGACGGGAGCTCATGACGCGCGCAGATGCTCGTGGTCCAGTGCCAGGCCACCCGGAAGGCGATCCGGAAGGCCGCCTGCAGGGCGTTGAGGTTCCGTCCGTGGTGGGCCTCGATCCGGCCGAGCAGCCGGCACATGTCGACGAGTCGGCCCGACGGCGCGGCGGGTTCGGCGATGCGGTCGATGAAGGAGGCGATGGCCTGTTCCGTCGCGGGCCGCATGGCCGGCCCGAACGGCCCCTCACCCGGCGTCGCGTACTCCGGGATGCTCTTGCGGATCTCGCCGCAGATCTCGTCGGCGAGGCCGTCCAGCTCGAGCCGCAGCAGCCCGGCCAGCTTCCGCCTTTCCGCCTCGTGTTCGAGCCACACCGTCCGTCACTCCTCCCATCGCCGCCGCACCGGCCGCGATGACGGCCGGCGACCACGCGCGCGACGACCAAGCCGTCCAGACGTGATCTGGGACACATCGTGACGCTAACGAAAACTTCGGCGCATTGCAGCCATCCGATCAACCGTTCACTTGACGCGTACAGCCGATGACGGTTTGTGGTTCCGGCTGATCGCCGGCGCACCGCTCCACCGCGGGCGAATCCGGATTAGTTACCGAACGATAAAAACGCGAGGCGCTTCTCGCAGTTGATGACAATTTATCGCTTGCGCCGGAATTTCCTCTTGTTCGACACGTAACACGTGCTTAACCTACTCACAGGTAGCAAGCGTACCGAAAAGACTAGCACACAAGATCATCTTTTGGCGAAACGCTCACCGCCATCAAAGGCGCTGACCGCAATATTCCACGCACCATTGAATGTGGCTACGGCATGGGAAGGGGCCGCCCCTGGACGGTTGGTTCGCGCGCCAGGTTGAACAGTTCGAGAAGATGAAAGGGAACTACGGAACATGCGTAAGATCGCGACAACAGCCTTCCTTACGGCCGCCGCCGCGGCCACCGCCATCAGCCTCTCGTCCTCCCCCGCTCTGGCCGACCCCACCTGGACCGTCGGCCCGGAGAGCTCCGGCTCAGTGGACTTCACCGCCGACTCGACGACGAACCTGGTTCTGACCGACAACAACACCCACACCCAGCTCACCTGTACGACGTCGTCCGGGACCGGTGACGCGGTGTACGGCTCGGGGCAGAGCGGTGACGACCTCGCCAACGTCGACGACCTCTCCTTCGGCAATTGCTCCGGCCCCGCCGGCATCACGTTCACGGTCCAGTCGAGCGGATTCGCGTGGGCACTCAACGCCGACTCCTACGACGGCGTCGACACGACGACCGGAAGCATCAGCGGCGTCACCGCGCATCTGAGCGGCCCGCTCTGCTCCGCGGACGTCGCCGGCTCGGTGCCGATGACCTACTCCAACGACGGCACCCTGAGCGCCACCGGCGGTAGTGGTCTGACGATCACCAACGTCAGCGGCTGCCTCGGTCTCATCAAGAACAACGACACGGCCGGCTTCGTCGGCAGCTACGCCGTCGACCCGGCGGTCACGATCACCAGCCCCTGATCGAGGTCGGCAAAGCCGACTGCCCGTGCGGCCGGGACGTGTCCCCGGCCGCACGGATTCATGTTGGCGTCGTCCGAACGAGCCACCGTCGCCTCAACCGGAGGGATGCGTTCCATGCGGAACTTCACGGCGAAGATCCTCATCGCCCTCACCGCACTGGTCGCGATCGTGGCCGCCGCGTCGCCCGCGTTCGCCGACCAGACGTGGACCGTCACCGGGACGGACTCCGCGGGGGATGGCGCGATTACCATCGGCCAGTGGACGTGTTCGTCAGCGATCACGGCCGACTTCCTGCCCGGCCCGGGAGCGCCGGGTGATGGGCTCGGTCGCATCGAGACCATCTCATTTTCATCGTGCACGAATCCATCAGGGATCACCTTCGTGATCAGCGCCGCGCTCCCATGGCTGATAAACGCCAAGGCATACTCGTCCGGCCGGACCACCGGAACCATCACCGACGTCGATCTCCATTTCAGCGGGCCGCTCTGCAACCTGAATCTTGGCGGCTCGCTCGACTTCTCCTACGACAACCCATCACACACCATGACGTGGTCGGGAGACCTGACCGCCCAGAATGTGTCCGGCTGCCTCGGGTTGATACAGAACGGCGAGACGGAGCCGGTCAGCGCGACGTACGTATTCACCGATCTCACCATCACCAGCCCATGAGGTGGCCGGTTGTCGCCGTGGTGACAAAGGCATCCGCGAGGACTGTCATCCGGTGACAATGATCGCACTGGAGAACATTCTTTGATCAGTGGCTCTTGTGGGGCCGACCACGGCATAAGTAGCGTACTCGCGAGTAGCCATGTCTGCCGACGTGCGTGTCATTCCTGATGAATGGTCCTCGTCGTGGTGGGCGTCAGGACAGGTAGCCGAATATGAGATTCAGTTTCTGGACGCGACGTGGCCTGGCGCGCGCTGCCGTGGCCTGCGTCATCGCGATCACCTCGAGCCTGTTTTCGGCCATCGCCGCGATCGCCGGCGAGCGGGCCATCGACCGCACCTTCACCTATGGGTGTCAGCTGCCGTCGGGCACGCAGCAGGTCGCGGTACGCGTCATCGCGAACGTCCCGGACTCCGCCACGGTCGGCAGGCCGATCCGGCTCGGGCAGGTGACCGTCCTGGTCGCGCTTCCCGCGGCCGCGGTCGCGGATCTGACCAAACAGGGCGCCACCACGGTCGGCGGCACGCTCAGGCTGACCCCCCTGGTGACGGTGAACGGCTCCCCGGCTCCGATCACCGGGTCCGACTTCGCCGTGCCGGAGACGTCGGTCGGGGCGGACCAGCTGGTTCTGGCCGGCTCCGGGCAGGAGCCCGCGCCGACCGTCGCCACACCCGGTCGTGTCGTCTTCTCCGTCGCCGACCTGAACGCCAGCCTCACTCTCCGGCAAGCCGACGGCACGGCGGCACAGCCCGCCACGATGTCGCTCTCCTGTTCCCCGAACCTGGGTCAGGACACGACGTTGGCGACCATCGCGGTCTCGGCAGCGGATGCGCAAGGTGCTTCCGGTCTCGGAGCCGTCTCACATGCCACTACGGCCAAGGCTCAGGAGGACTACTGTCCGCCGGACGTCACGGGAGATTTCAGCGAGGACTTTCCCCTTCCCGAGCCTCCTCCTGACACCCCGATCTCCGTAGACACTCCTAAGTACGCCTGCGCGAAGATCAGCGGTTTCTCGAATGTCGCGAAGCTCAACGGCGCGGCGCCTCTGTTCGGGAAAATGGCGCTGGCCGTGGGAAACAGGACACTCTACAATCTGGAGAGCAATTATTTTGAGACGGACTCCATCGGCGACGCCCATATGGAGACATCACAGGCGACGTTTCTGGCCTTCGGTTTCATGCCGACCACGGCCGAACTGGACGTCACGCAAGTGGGCAAGACCACGGCCTACCAAAATGCGAACATCACGGCTGTGGACTACGCCGAGCGAATGCCTGGACTACCGCCAAGGTTCACGACGGCCTCCGCATACGTCTCCCTTCGGGTTCACGACGTCCGTATCAACGGTGTTCCACTCGATGTGGGTCCTGCCTGCACCACCGCCCAGCCGATGAAACTTCAGCTGAGCGCCAGCACCGAAGATGTCCCGAATTATGTGGTCAACGACGGAGGATATCTGTCCGGGACGGTGACAATTCCGCCGTTCCGCGGATGCGGAGTGGGCGAGAAGCTGGATCCGCTGTTCACGGCGTCGATTTCTGGACCGGGCAACTTCGTCAAGGTGACCCAGGGGCCGATCTGCAGCGCCGAAGATCCTCTAAATGCAGGGTCGCCATGCCCGGTCCAGGACTTTGGCTGGAATATTACGCCGGGCGGATCCGCCGATTTCACCACAGACCAGTTCACGGCAAAAATGGGTGATGCCGTGATCACATGCCCTCCCATTACCTTCAGCGGAAGTCTGCCTTCTGGTAGCATCACGGCAGGCACCAATGCAGGTACTCTTGTAGGGCCAGCCTCTTTCACCTGTACCGGCTCTGGAGGAATTTCGGGAGACCTGAAGGTTTATAGTTCCCCTAGGCCCTCCATCGCAATGGTGACTTACGATTCTGCCGCAAATACCTCGACGGGCTCAATACCGCTGCTGATCAGCAGGTTCACCGGGTCAGGAGGATGCACCGTACGTTTCTCCGGAACGCTAGGTTTTACCTATTCTAACGAAACGCATAAGATGACGATTTTGCCCACATTTGGAGGCCCGCCACAGGTAAGTTCGGTCAGCGGTTCGTGCGCAGGCCCCATCAATAAGGGCGATCCGGTAACCGTCTCCGCGAGCTTCAACGTCGATCCGCCGCAGACGATAAAGAGGCCGTACTAGCGAACGACATGACCACGCGAGCGACATGAGCGATTGTCGTCACTCGGCCGCGCACGCACGCCCCGACGATCGCCCCCCGGATTAGCGCGCAAAGATAAATAACAGCCAGCTACCGAAGCACTTCGTGACAAATCCTTGCGACGCGAAGGAACGGCGAAGACTTTTCTCGAATCCGGGTCTTGTATTGCCCATCACGAACACTTAATCTTCGGGGCAATAGGGGAGATTCCGAAGATTCCACGTCAGGTCAATGGGTCTTCGGCGTCGACGCTGGAATCAAACCTCGTATCGGTCGTGACCGCACCGGCCCGACGAAATCGAGCGGGGTTTGCCGGTAGGGGCACCGAATGACCGACTCGGTGTCCGCGCACCAAGGAGGTTCCACATGCCGGCTGAATCGCTTGCGCCCGTCAGGCGCTGGGGCAGGACCACCGCCGCCGCGACCGCGTCGCTGGCCGCGCTCGGGGTCCTGTCCACCACCGGGACGGCGCACGCGGACGTCGTGCTCAAGCTGAACTATCCGCTGACCGGGACCACGACCATCAAGTCGACCAACTCCTCGATGTCGCTCGGCCCGGGGACCCTGGCGACGGCCGTCGACGACACCGGCGGACTGACCGCCACGGTCGACCTGCCCCCGGCGACCGGCTCGTTCAAGGAGTTCGGCGTCATCCCGGTCTCCGTCACGACCGAGTTCGTCGAGGCGTCGCCGACCACCGGAACCGTCGACATCAACACCGGCGCGGTGCAGACCACGTCACACCTCACCATCAAGATCACAGAGCTCAAGGTCGCCGGCATCCCGACCCCCGTCGGCGGCAGCTGCCGGACCGAGACCCCGGCGGAGGTCTCCGTCGCCTCCGACGCCGACTTCAGCGTCATCAACGGCGGCAACCTCAACGGCACCTACACGATCCCGAAGTTCAAGGACTGCCTGCTCGCCACTCCGCTCATCAACCTCGTGGTCCCCGGCTCGGGGAACACCATCACGCTGACCCTCGGCCCCGCATCCGTCGCGGCCTCGTCTCCCACCGCCGACCCGAGCAAGGTCTTCAAGGCCGGCGCCCTGCGCTGATCGCCACCACCCGATCACCCGGCCCGCGGCGCGGGCCGGGTGATCTCGTATGCGCCGACGACCGCCCCTCGCGGAACCGGCGGATCGTCCCCCTCTTCGGCCGGGCCCATGCGCACTGAGCGACAAGAATCGGCAGCCGGTTTGTTATCCGATGATAAGCAATGCGCCGTGACCTGATTGTCTCATTCGAACGCTTGCGCCCCGAACACCCACGAAAGTAGCGTACCCGCCAGTAGTAATCACTGAGCCGACCCAAAAAGTCCCGCCAATACGAACTTTCAAGCCGAGCCGGTGATGAAGATTCTTCTTTGTATCAGTGCGAAGTCAGGTGCTGGGAGAACTGTGATGGTCGGCTCGCGGTAATGGGCATCGAAGTGGTGGTCGAAGGACTGACGAAATCCTTCGGCCGGCAGAACATCTGGCGCGACATCACCCTCACCCTTCCGGCCGGTGAGGTCAGCGTGATGCTCGGCCCCTCGGGCACCGGCAAGACGGTCTTCCTCAAGTCGCTGATCGGCCTGCTCAAGCCCGAGCAGGGACGCATCCTCATCAACGGCGTCGACATGGTCAGCAGCCCCGAGCGCAAGCTGTACGAGGTGCGGAAGCTGTTCGGCATCATGTTCCAGGACGGCGCGCTGTTCGGCTCGCTCGACCTGTTCGAGAACATCGCCTTCCCGCTGCGCGAGCACACGAACAAGAAAGAGTCCGAGATCCGGCGCATCGTGCTGGAGAAGATGGAGATGGTCGGCCTGGGCGGGGCCGAGCGCAAGCTTCCCGGTGAGATCTCCGGTGGAATGCGCAAACGCGCCGGGCTGGCGCGCGCCCTCGTCCTCGACCCGCAGATCATTCTCTGCGACGAGCCGGACTCGGGCCTGGATCCGGTCCGCACGGCGTACCTCTCCCAGCTCCTCATCGACCTCAACGCGCAGATCGACGCGACCATTCTGATCGTCACGCACAACATCCAGGTCGCCTCGACGGTGCCGGACAACATCGGCATGCTGTTCCGCCGCGACCTGGTCACGTTCGGCCCGCGCGAGGTGCTGCTGACGAGTGAGGAGCCGGTGGTCGCGCAGTTCCTCCGCGGCCGGCGGCACGGCCCGATCGGCATGTCGGAGGAGAAGGACCAGTCGCTGCTGGAGGCCGAGCGCGAGGCCGGCTACCACGATGACGACGAGGGGCTGCCGCCGATCGTGCCGCAGCTGGAGCCCAGCCCCGGCCTGCCGCCCCGCCAGGCCGTCGAGCGCCGCCGCGCGCGGGTGATGGGCATGCTGCACGAGCTCCCGTACCCGGCGCAGCAGGAGATCCTCGCCAGCATCCGGGAGCGGCGATGACCACTCCGGCCGGCTCCGTCCCCGGCACCGCCGCGCTCCGCGAGACCGGGAAGCTGTTCGCGCTGGCCGCCGCCGCGCTCGGCGCGATGTTCCGGCGGCCGTTCCAGGGCCGGGAGCTCGTCGAGCAGTTCTGGTTCATCGCCAGCGTGACGATCCTGCCGACCGCGCTCGTGTCCATCCCGTTCGGCGCCGTGATCGCACTGCAGGTCGGATCGCTCACCCAGCAGCTCGGCGCCCAGTCCTTCACCGGCGCGGCCAGCGTGCTCGCGGTCATCCAGCAGGCCAGCCCGCTGATCGTGGCGCTGCTGATCGCCGGCGCCGGAGGCTCGGCGATCTGCGCCGACATCGGCTCGCGGACGATCCGCGAGGAGATCGACGCGATGGTCGTCATGGGGGTCTCGCCGATCCAGCGGCTGATCGCGCCCCGCGTGCTGGCGGCGATGCTCGTCTCGGTCTTCCTCAACGGCCTGGTGTCGGTGGTCGGCGTGCTCGGCGGCTACTTCTTCAACGTGATCATGCAGGGCGGCACGCCCGGCGCGTACCTGGCCAGCTTCTCCGCCCTCGCCCACCTGCCGGACCTGTACATCAGCGAGATCAAGGCGCTCATCTTCGGCTTCATCGCGGGCGCGGTCGCGGCGCACCGCGGCCTGAACCCGCGCGGCGGCCCCAAGGGCGTCGGCGACGCGGTGAACCAGTCGGTCGTCATCGCCTTCCTGCTGCTGTTCTTCGTGAACCTCGTGCTCACGGCCATCTACCTGCAGGTCGTCCCCCCGAAGGGAAGCTGAGCCGATGGCGATCCGTTTCGATCTCGACCGCCGGCTGTCCTGGCTGGACACCCTCGGCGACCAGCTGACCTTCTACCTGCGGGCGCTGCTGTGGACGCCGCGGGCGCTACGACGCTACCTGCGGGAGATCCGCCGCCTGCTCGCGGAGGTCACGTTCGGCAGCGGAGCGCTCGGCGTCATCGGCGGCACCATCGGCGTGATGATCGCGATGACGCTGTTCACCGGCACCGTCGTGGGCCTGCAGGGGTACGCCGCGCTCAACCAGATCGGCACCTCCGCCTTCACCGGGTTCGTCTCCGCGTACTTCAACACCCGCGAGATCGCGCCGCTGGTCGCCGGGCTGGCGCTGTCGGCGACGGTCGGGGCCGGCTTCACCGCCCAGCTCGGCGCTATGCGCATCAACGAGGAGGTCGACGCGCTGGAGGGCATGGGCGTGCCGAGCCTGCCGTACCTGGTCACCACCCGGATCGCGGCGGGCGCCGTGGCGATCATCCCGCTGTACGGCATCGGCCTGCTCAGCTCGTACCTGTCCTCGCGCGAGATCACGGTGCTGTTCAACGGGCAGTCGTCCGGCACCTACGACCACTACTTCGGGCAGTTCCTGTCCTCGGTGGACGTGCTCTGGTCGTTCGGGAAGGTGCTGATCTTCTCGGTCATGGTGATCCTGGCGCACTGTTACTACGGCTACCGCGCGTCGGGCGGCCCGGCCGGGGTGGGCATCGCCGTCGGCCGCGCCGTACGCACCTCGATCGTGCTGATCAGCCTGACCGACTTCTTCCTCAGCCTGGCGATCTGGGGCGCCACCACGACGGTGAAGGTGGCCGGATGATCAGTGTGGAGGACTCGGCCGCGGTCAAGGCCCGGCGGCGGCTCACCGGACTGGCGTTCCTGCTCGTGCTGTGCCTGCTGGTGTGGCTGTCGATCGCGGTCTACCAGAAGCGCTTCACCGACGTCGCCATGGTGACGCTGCGCACGGACAGCGTGGGCAACGAGATGCACCCGCACGCCGACGTGAAGATGCGCGGCCAGGTCATCGGCGAGGTTCGCGACATCTCCGCGGACGGGTCGGGGGCCCGTCTGCGGCTCGCCCTCCAGCCAGGCGCGCTGAAGAACGTTCCGGCGAACGTCACCGCGCAGATGCTGCCCACCACGCTGTTCGGCGAGCGGTACGTCGCGCTCGTCCCGCCGCCCGACCCCGCGCCGGTGGCCCTCGCCGCCGGCAGCGTGATCGGGCAGGACCGCAGCTCCAACGCCATCGAGCTGGAGCGGGTGCTGGACAACGTCCTGCCCCTGCTGACCGCCGTCCAGCCCGCCAAGCTGTCCGCGACGCTCACCGCGATGGCCCAGGCGCTGCAGGGCCGCGGCGACAAGCTCGGCCAGACCCTGGTGGACTTCGACTCCTATCTCAAGACGCTCAAGCCGCAGTTGCCCGCGCTCGACCGCGACATCAGCGAGCTGGTACGGGTCGCGCGCCTGTACTCCCAGGCGAGCCCGGACATCCTGCAGGCGCTCACCGACTTCACCACGACGAGCCGCACCATCGTCGACCAGCGCGCCAACCTCGCCGAGCTCTACGACTCGATGACCGACTCATCGCGAGACATCACCGCCTTCCTGCGCGGCAACTCCGCGAACATCATCCGGCTGTCCGCGGACAGCCGCCCGGTGCTGCAGACGCTGGCCCGCTACTCGCCCTCCTTCCCCTGCACGCTGAAGACGCTCAGCGACTTCGTCCCCGCGATGGACCGCGCGCTGGGCAAGGGCACCGACCAGCACGGCATGCACGTCACCGTGCACGTGGTCCCCTCGAAGGGCAGGTACGTGCCCGGCCGTGACACGCCCGTCTACAACGCCGGCGGCGGGCCGCACTGCTATCCCGTGCCGTACGAGGGGGCCGCCGGCGCGCTCGGCGTGCCCAACTCGCCCGGGGAGAACGACCTCGTCAACGACCTGCTGAACACGAGCGGGACCGCACCGCGCAAGGGCCTGCCCGACTGGAGCAGCGTGCTGGTCGGCCCGATCTACCGGGGAACGGAGGTGACGGTGAAGTGAACCGCCGAAGCCTCGCCGGGCCGCTGGCCAAGTCGGCGATCTTCATCGTCGTCACCACGCTGGCCACCGCGATCCTGGCGCTCAGCATCGCCGGCACCGGAGTGGGCCGGACCGCCGGTTACCACGCGACGTTCACCGACGTCACCGGCCTGAACACCGGGGACAGCATCCGCATCGCCGGGGTACGCGTCGGCGAGGTGGAGAGCATCCACGTGACCGGCCGGCGGCTGGCGCGCGTGACGTTCTCCGTCGAGTCCGGCCGTACGCTGCCCGCCTCGGTCACCGCGTCCATCAAGTACCTGAACCTCGTCGGGCAGCGGTTCATCGAACTCGACCAGGGCGTCGGGCCGGTCGGCGGCACCCTGCGGCCGGGCGGGACGATCCCGGTGGAGCGGACCACGCCCGCGCTGAACCTCACCCAGCTCTTCAACGGCTTCCAGCCGCTGTTCCAGGCCCTGTCCCCCAAGGACGTCAACCAGCTGTCCGGCGAGATCATCCAGGTGTTCCAGGGCGAGGGCACCACGATGGAGCAGCTCATCGCCTCGCTCGGCCAGCTGACCACGACGCTCGCCAGCCGGGACCAGGTCATCGGACGCGTGATCGACAACCTCACCACCGTCGTGCAGACCGTGAACTCCCGCGAGAGCCGGTTCGAGGGCCTCATCGAGACGCTGAAACAGCTCGTGCACGGCTTCGCCTCCGACCGCAAGCCGATCGGGGAGGCGATCAGCGCGATCTCCGGCCTGACCACGAGCACGGCCGGGCTGCTGGGCCCGAGCCGCGACCCGCTGCGCCGCGACATCCGCGACCTGGGCCGGCTGTCGTCCAACCTGAACCGCGACCAGCCGCTGGTGGAGGGCTTCGTACGGACGCTGCCGACGAAGATGACCACGATCGCCCGGCTCGCCTCGTACGGCTCGTGGCTCAACCTCTACATGTGCCAGGCCACCGTCTCCGGCGTGTCGTGGGCCTCGGAAGGCGGGCCGAAACCCGGACCTCCGCCGACCGGCATCCCGGTCACCGAATCGAGGTGTGAGTCGTGAAGCCGATCCGGGAGCGGAACCCGGTCAAGGTCGCCGTGGTCGGCCTGGTGATCCTGGCCGGGCTGGGCACCGCGGCGTACGCCGCCGACGACCTGCCCGTCATCGGCGGCGGCACGACCTACAGCGCGGACTTCACCGAGTCCGCCGGCCTGCGGTCCGGCAACGAGGTCCGGGTCGCCGGCGTGAAGGTCGGCAAGGTCACCGGGGTCTCCCTCGACCGCGGACGGGTGAAGGTCAGCTTCCGCGTCAAGGACACCTGGATCGGCAACGCCTCGACCGCCTCGATCATGATCAAGACGCTGCTGGGCGAGAAGTACCTCGCGGTCGACCCGCTCGGCACCGGGCGGCAGAAGCCCTCACGTCGCATCCCGGTCAGCCGCACGACCTCCCCGTACGACGTCACGGAGGCGTTCCAGCAGCTCGGCGGCACGCTGGGGCAGATCGACACCGACCAGCTCGGGAAGAGCCTGCAGACGATCTCCGACACGTTCCGGAACACCTCGCCGAACGTCCGCCAGGCCATCGAGGGCCTGTCGAAGCTGTCCAAGACGATCTCCTCACGGGACGCGCAGCTCGCCCGGCTGCTGGCCGGGACCAAGCAGATCACCGCGACTCTGGCCGCGCAGAACGGCAACTTCACCGCGCTCATGCACGACGGCAACCGGCTGCTGGCCGAGATCTCGCGGCGCCGGCTGGCGATCCACGCGTTGCTGACCGGCACTCAGCAGCTGTCCACGCAGCTCAGCGGCCTGGTCAAGGACAACCAGGCGCAGCTCGACCCGACGCTGCGTGCGCTCGACCAGGTGACCGCGATGCTGCGGCGCAACCAGGGCAGCCTCGACCACGCGCTCGCCGTCGCCGGGCCGTACTACCGGCTGATCGGCAACACGCTCGGCAACGGCCGCTGGTTCGACGCCTACCTGTGCGGCATCGTGCCCAAGAACTACCTCCCGCCGAACACGCCTCCGGATGTCGGATGCATGCCACCGAAGCAGGACGGTCGATGATGCGCAGACTCTCGGTCGCTCCGGCCCGCCGACCCGCCGTGATGAGCGCCGGGCTCGCGCTCATCGTCATCCTCGTCGGCGCGCTGTACCTGCTGTCACGTCCCGCCGGGACGAGGATCACCGCGTACTTCGGCCAGGCCGTGGGCGTCTACGCCGGCTCGGACCTGCGCGTCCTCGGCGTGCGGGTCGGCAGGGTCGACACGGTACGGCCCCAGGGCCGCCAGGTGCGGGTGACGATGACGGTGGACCACGGAGTGGCCGTGCCGGCCGGGGCGATCGCCGTCGTGGTGGCGCCGAGCGTCGTCGCCGACCGCTACATCCAGCTCTCCCCCGCCTACACCTCCGGCCCCCGGCTGACCGACCACGCGGTGATCCCGGCGAACCGTACGGCGACGCCCGTGGAGATCGACCAGCTCTACGACAGCCTCAGCCGGCTCGCCAACGCCCTCGGCCCGAACGGCGCCAACCGCAAGGGCGCGCTGTCCGACCTGCTGAACACCGGCGCGGCCAACCTCGGCGGCAACGGCCAGGACCTCGGTGACATGGTCGGCGACCTCGGCCAGGCGTCCAAGACGTTGTCCGGTGCTTCGAGCGACCTGTTCTCGACCCTGACGAACCTGCAGAAGTTCACCGCCATGCTCAAGGCCAACGACGGGCAGGTCCGGCTCGCCGAGCAGCAGCTCTCGCAGGTGACCGGCTTCCTCTCCGACGACCGGCAGAACCTCGGCGCGGCGCTCCAGCAGCTCGCCACCGCGCTCGGCCAGGTTCAGCGCTTCATTCACGACAACCGTGCGCGGCTGAAGTCCAACGTGACCAAGCTGGCCACGATCACCCAGACGCTGGTGGACCAGCGCGCGTCGCTCGCCGAGGCCCTGGACACCGTGCCGCTCGCCGCCGACAACGTCCTGAACACCTACGACCCGGAAAACCGGACGCTCGACGGCCGCGGTGACCTCAACGAGCTGAGCATGGGCGGGCCGCTCACGCCCGAATCGGCCGCGCAGACCGCCGGCGACCAGGTCTGCTCGATGACCGGTTTGGCCCAGTCCATGAAGAACCTGTGTGTCAAGTACAAGCTCGGCTCGGGCTCCGACGCCCTGAAACCCCTGCCGCGCTCGCGCCGGGCGCCGCTCCCGCTACCGCCGGTCGGCGGCGTGTACGGAGGCCGATGATGCGCGCGATGCGGCCGGCCGCCGTCGTGGTCGTGTGTCTCTCCCTGGCGGGCTGCGGCTCGGGCGGCTTCGGCGGCGTGTACGGACTGCCGCTGCCGGGCGGCGCGGACCTCGGCTCCCACCCGTACAAGGTCACCGCGGAGTTCGCCAACGTGCACGACCTCGTGCCGCAGGCGGCGGTGAAGGTCAACGACGTGGCGGTCGGCCGGGTCTCCAAGATCACGCTGCCGCGGAACGGCTGGACCGCGAACGTCGTCATGCTCGTCAACGGCAAGGTCCACCTGCCCGCGAACGCGTACGCGCGGCTCGCCCAGTCGAGCCTGCTCGGCGAGAAGTACATCGAGCTCAGCGCGCCCACCGGCGGTGGTTCGGGCACGCTGGCCGACGGAGCGGTCATCCCGATGACGCGCACCGACCGCGACCCGGAGATCGAGGAGGTCTTCGGCGCGCTGTCGCTGCTCCTCAACGGCGGCGGCCTGAGCCAGCTGCGCACCATCACCCAGGAGCTGAACAAGGCGTTCGACGGCAACGAACCCCAGATCAGGCAGTTGCTCAGCGACCTGAACACCGTCGTCGCCAACTTCAACGACCATCGCCAGGACATCGTCGACGCCATCGACGCGGTCGACCGGCTCTCCGCCACGCTCGCCTCCCGCAAGGAGCAGATCGGCACCGCCCTGGACGACCTCGGCCCCGGCCTGGACGTGCTCGAACAGCAGCGCGGCGCGCTGGTCACGATGCTGCGGTCGCTGCAGGAGCTGTCCGGCGTCGCGGTCACGACCATCAACAAGAGCAAGGAGGACATGGTCGCGGACCTGCAGGCGCTCGCCCCGGTGCTGGCCAACCTCTCCGCCGCCGGGCGGAACCTGCCGAAGTCGCTGCAGGTGCTGCTGACCTACCCGTTCACCGACGAGGTGCTGAACGGGGTCAAGGGCGACTACCTCAACGTCTACCTGTCGGTGACCGCGCTGCCCGGCACCCAGGTCATCCCACCGCTGGTGCCGGGGCAGGAAGGGCAGGCGAAGTCGTCCCGGCGCAAGGCGGGGAGCGTGCCGCTTCCGCTGCCTCCCGTCGGCGGAACGCGGACCACGCCGGCGGGCTCGCCTCCGGGCTCGTCTCCGGTCACGTCTCCGTCCACGCCCGGGTCGCCGCCGGGCTCCGTGCCACCGGGGACGCCGACGGCGACGCCGTCCTCCTCTCCGAACGGGGGTGGCTGATGCTCACGCTCGGAACCCGGCTGAAAAACCTGGCGTTCCTCGTCATCGGTGTGCTCGTCATCGGCTACATCGGCTACCGGTACGCCGACCTCGGGCGCTTCGTCGGCCTGCGCGGCTACTACGTCGTGCGGATGGACCTGCCCGAGACCGGCGGGCTGTTCCCCGGCTCCGACGTCACGTACCGCGGTGTGTCGGTCGGCCGGGTCGGCGACCTGCACCTGACCGGCGACGGCGTACGAGCGGATCTGCACATCGACGACTCCGCGCCCCGGATCCCCGCCGCGTCGCAGGCCGTGGTCGCCAACCTGTCCGCGGTCGGCGAGGAGTACGTCGACCTGCGGCCGGCGAGCGGCGACGGCCCGTACCTGAAGGACGGCGCGACCATCGCGCGTAGCGCCACGCAGACGCCGCCGCCCGTGACCAACGTGCTGACGAACGTCAACAACCTGGCCGCCTCGGTGCCGCTCGACTCGCTGCGCACCGTGGTGGACGAACTCGGCAAGGCGTTCCAGGGGCAGGGCGAGAACCTCCAGACGCTGCTCGACAACTCTGATGAGTTCCTCCGGGACGCCAACAGCGCCGCGCCCGAGACCAACCAGCTGATCTTCGACGGGCAGACCGTGCTGCGGACCCAGCGCGAGGAGGGCGCCGCCCTGGTGTCGTTCGCCCGCAGCGCGCGGCTGCTCGCCGGACAGCTCGACGCGTCCGACACCGACCTGCGGCGGCTGATCACCACCGCGCCGGTCGCCGCCACCGAGATCAGCGGGCTCCTGCGCGACCTCGATCCGAGCCTCAGCGTGCTGCTCGCCAACCTGACGACCACCTCCGAGCTCACGGTCACCCGCCAGCGCGGCATCCAGGAGCTGCTCGTACGCCTGCCGCAGGTGGTGGCGGCGGGCGCGTCGGTGGTCGACTCGAAGGGACTCAACTTCGGGATGGCCCTGACGTTCTTCTCCCCGCTCCCCTGCACGACGGGGTACGGCGGCACGAGGTACCGCAACGGGCTCGACACCTCGGCCGGGCCGCCGCTGAACACGGCCGCGTCCTGCCGGATGCCGGCCTCCAGCGGGGTGGACGTACGCGGCTCGGGCAACGCCCCGTACGGCGGCGGAGTGCCCGCGCCCGTGCGTCCGGGCACGTCGGCGTCGGCGGCGTCGGCGGCCTCGGCGTCGCTGCCCGGGGCGCTCGGACTGCCGTCGGTGCCGGCCGGACCGGCTTCCATGAGCGACCTTCTCGGGCTGGAGCGGTGATGCGCGTCCTCGGAGTGGCCCTGCTGGCGGCCGCGGCGATCTTCTGCGGGTGGTCGGGCTGGAGCTATCACCAGAGCGCGCACTCGTCGTCCGTGCCGTTCGCGCGGGCACGCGACCAGGTGCGGCGGGACGCCCGGCAGGAGATCGCCGTCCTCAACACCCTGGACCCGCGCAAGAGCGACGCCGGGCTGAGCCGCTGGCTGGACGTCTCGACCGGGACGCTGCGCGAGTCGCTGCGGCGTACGTCGGCGCAGGACCGGCAGAAGGCCCTCAAGTCCGGCACCCCCGCGGTGGGCACCGTCACCGACCTCGCGGTGACCGAGCTCGACACGCACGCCGGCACCGCCCAGGTCATCGCGACCGTCCAGGTCAAGCTCGGCAGCTCCCTGGAACGCAAGCGCTTCACCGCCGTGCTGGCGCGTACGGGCTCCCAGTGGAAGCTCAGCTCGCTCACCGCCGTGCCGGTCGGCGCCTAGGAGGAGGGTCGTTGAGCGTCACCGAAGAGCCCAAGGTCACCGAAGAGCCCGAGGCCACCGCGGAGCCGGAGGCCGCGGAGGATTCCGGGGCCGCCGAAGAGCCCAAGGCCGTCGCGAAGCCCGAGGCAGATGAGAAGCCCAAGAGCGCGGAAGAGCCCAAGGCCGCCGAGGAGGCCGCGGGTCCCGAGCCGGACCCCGAGGCTCCGCGGCGCCGGTGGATCCGCCGGCCGCGGGTGTTCGTCGTGGTGTTCACGCTGTTGTTCGCGCTGGCCGGGGCCGGACTGCAGGTGCTGAGCGTGCGGGCGCGGCACGATCCGGCGCTCGCCGACCGGGCGCTCGTCGACACCGAGGCGACCTCGGTCGTCATCGGCGACGTCAGCAACGGGCTCACCAAGATCTTCTCGTACACGCCGGACAGCACGGCGACGACCGAGCAGGCCGCGGCCGAGGTGTTGAGCGGTACCGCCGCGAGCGAGTACCGGACGCTGTTCACCCAGGTGAAGCAGCACGCGGCGGCGGAGCGGCTGACGGTCAGGACCCGGGTCGTACGGGCGGGCGTCGTGCGGCTCACTCACGACACGGCGCAGCTCCTGGTCTTCCTCGACCAGGTCATCGTCCGCAAGGACCGGCCCAAGGGCATGTCGGCGGCGGCCCAGCTCTCGGTCACCGCCCGGCGCCAGGGCGGCCACTGGCGCATCGTCGACATGCACGCCCGGTAACCCGTACGGCTCCAGGAAAGGTGACAGTAGGTGGCACGGACCACAGCCGAGAAACGGCCCACGGAGCCCGACGAGCGTACGGAGTCTCAGGCCGAGGAGCCGGAGCCCGCGGAGACGACGTCCGAGGAGGCCGGACCTGAGCAGGCGGCGTCCGAGGAGACCGAGGCCGAGTCGGGGGCCGAGGAAACCGCATCCGAAGAGGATGAAGACGCAGAGACCGAACGCGAGGATGCCGACGCCGGAGAGACCGAGGGCGAGGACGGCGAAGGCGCCGAGGAGGGCGACTCCGGGGGCGGTTCGGATGAGGAGGGTTCGGACGGGGAGGCCGTGGAGAAGGCGTCGCGACGGCGCCTGCCCCGGATCTCCGATCCGGTGCTGCTGGTGGCGACCGTGCTCGTCGTGGCCGCCGCCGCGTGCGCGGGGTACTTCGGGTGGTCCTGGTACGGCGCGGCGCACGACGACTCTCTCGCCTACTCCCGCGACCGCGACGCCGTGCTCCGCGCCGCCGAGCAGGGCGTGCAGAACATGAACACCCTCGACTACCGCAAGGTGGACCAGGGCCTGGCGACCTGGGAGGCGTCCTCGACCGGCGACCTGCACCAGGAGCTCGTCCAGGGCCGTGCCCAGTTCGCCCAGCAGGTACGGACCGCCAAGACGGTCACCAGCGCGAAGATCCTCGACGCCGCCGTGACCGAACTGGACGACCGGGCGGGCAAGGCCGGCGCGATCGTCGCCGTGCAGATCACCGTCACGCCGCCGACCGGATCGCCGGCCACCAAGCAGAGCCGCATGCGGGCGCAGCTGACCCGTACGCCGTCCGGCTGGAAGCTCAGCGCGCTCGGCCAGGCTCCCCTCGGCACGACCGCCGGCTGAGCCCGCCCCCCTTCGCGAGAGGAACCTCCGCATGCCCTCCCTCCCGTTCGTCATCCGCCGCCGTACCCCCGAGGACGACAAGGCGCCCAAACCAGCCCGTGAGCGCCGGGCCCGGCGCCGGGTCCGGCGGCTGCCGGTCGCCCTGGGGGTCCTGACGGTGCTGCTGGGCGGCCTCGCGGCGTGGTTCGCCGAGGAGGCGAACGCGGTGCGCGACCGCGCCGGAGCCCACAACGTCGCCCTCACCGATCCCGGCCGTACGAGCGAGGTCACGGGCCAGGTGACCGACGCGGTGAACACCCTGTTCTCCTACGACTACACCGACGCGGGCCGGACGCAACAGGCCGAGAACGGCCTGCTCACCGGCAAGGCGGTCGGCCAGTACGACACCATGATCGCCCAGGTGCGTGCCCAGGCTCCGGCCCAGAAGCTCGTCCTGACCACGACGGTGACCGACAGCGCGGTGGAGATGCTCGAGGGCGACCGCGCCCGCCTGCTCGTCTTCGCCGACCAGCGCAACACCCGCACGAGCGGCAAGCAGACCACGTACGCGGCGGCCATGCTCGCCGTCGACGCGGTCCGCCAGGGCGGCCGTTGGAAGATCAGCAATCTGGACACGCTGAACGTGCCGCACTGAGCATTCACCGCGGCCGCTCGGCCCCGGCCCGGCCGCGGTCAGAGGCCGCCCGGAGTCCGTGTCCTGCGGTGCGGCGTGCGGGTTCCCGGGCGGCCTCTCACGCGCGGTCGGCCTCGGCGATGACCGCGGCGGCGAGGCGCGCGGACCGTCCCGCGATCTCGCGCGGAGGCATGGCCTGGCCGTGCTCCAGCCACCAGGTGATCGTCTGCACGAACATGGCCGACAGCACGCTGGGCACCAGCGCCCGGGGATCGTCGTCCGCGAAGTGCTCGGTGGTCATCGCGGCGAGGGCGGCGCGCATCCGGTCGGCGAACCAGGGGCTGCCCCGGCGGCCCAGCAGCGCGCCGTACAGCCGGCGGTAGGCGCCCACGTGCTCGAAGAAGCCCACCCACCGCTCGCCGCTCGGCCGTTCGTCGCCGCCCATCGTGCCGCGCAGCTCGGCCATCGCCTCGTCGAAGATCTGCTCGACCAGGTGGTACTTGTCGCGGTAGTTCCGGTAGAAGGCCGCCCGGCTGACCATCGCCCGTGAGGTGATCTCCCCGACCGTGATCCGGTCGAAGCCGCGCTCCTCGACCAGCTCCACGAGCGCCTCGCGCAGCAGCTTGCGCGTCCGCCGGACCCGCACGTTGTCCTGGGACGGCACGTTGGGCTGAGACACTTCCGGCTCCTTGTCTCGAATGGGACGGAATCCCAGGATCGACGCTTGTCGTGGTCGCGCCGCGCGCCAAGACTGATCGGTCGAGACAGATTGTCTCGATTCGACCAGAGTGTCACAAAGAGGAGTCGAGCATGCGGGTGATCGGAATACGTGCGTTCGGGCCGCCGGAGGTACTCGGCGTCGATGAGAGGCCGGAGCCGGAGCCCGGTGCGGGACAGGCGGTGATGGCCGTCGAGACGGCCGGCGTCGGCTACGGCGATGTGATCGTCAGGTCGGGACGGTATCCGGTCCCGCTGCCGTACGTGCCCGGCATCGAGGTGGGAGGAGAGGTCGTCGCGGTCGGCCCCGGGACGGACCGGTCGCTGCTCGGCCGCCGTGTCGTGGCCACCACCGTGGGCAACGCCGGCGGTTACGCGGAGCGCGCCCTGGTGCCGGTCGCGTGGACGTTCCCGGTGCCGGACGGGATGCCGCTCGCGACCGCGCTGGCGGTCTTCCAGGCCGGCGCGGTCGCGAGCGGCATGCTGTCCGCCATGCGGGTCCGCGAGGGCGAGACGGTGCTGATCACCGCCGCGGCGGGCCGGATCGGATCGCTGCTGGTGCAGTTCGCCAAGGCGGGCGGAGCGACGGTGATCGGCGCGGCCGGGGCCGGCAAGCGGGCCGCGGTCGAGGACTTCGGCGCCGACCACGTCGTGGACTACGGCACCGAGGACTGGCCGGACCGGGTCCGCGGGCTCACCGGCGGCGGCGTGGACGTCGTACTCGACGCGGTCGGCGGCGAGGTCGCCGCCCAGGCGCTGCGGGCCGCCGCGGACGGCCGCGGCAGGTTCGGCGTGTACGGTTTCGCCTCCGGTGACTGGCTGTCGCTCGACGCGCAGGAGATCGCCCGGCGGGGGCTGACCGTGGCGGGCCCGCTCGGCATGGTGTTCGCCAAGCCGGAGGCCGAGCAGCGCGCCGACGCCGAGCGCGCCCTGGCCGCGGCGGCGGACGGCCGCCTCAGACCGCGCATCCACGCCACCTTCCCGCTGGACCGCGCCGCGGACGCGCACGCCGAGATCGAGAAGCGCCGCTCGGTGGGCGCCGTGCTGCTCACCGCCTGAGAACCCCTGAGAACCACCGCCCGTACGGATCCGCAGCCCCGAGGCCGGCGGGCGGTGGCGGGGTCAGCCGATGGGGGTGACGGCCTCGCCATGGGCGACCGGGCCGGGCGGTGTCCCGTCGCCGAACGGCCGTCCGCCGAGGTGCTCCCGGTTGTGCGGGGTGAGCCAGCCGGAGGTGTCCGGGCCGAGAGGCACGACGCCGGTGGGGTTCACGTCGCGGTGGACGACGTAGTAGTGCTCCTTGATCTGCGGGAAGTCGATGGTGTCCCCGAATCCGGGGGTCTGGAACAGATCCCGGGCGTACGCCCACAGCACCGGCATCTCGGCGAGCTTGCTGCGGTTGCACTTGAAGTGCCCGTGGTAGACGGCGTCGAAGCGGACGAGCGTGGTGAACAGCCGGATGTCGGCCTCGGTGATGGTGTCCCCGACGAGGTAACGGCGGGTCGCGAGGCGCTCCTCCAGGATGTCGAGGCGCCGGAACAGCTTGTGGTAGGCGCGTTCGTAGGCGTCCTGCCCCTTGGCGAAGCCGGCCTCGTACACGGCGTTGTTGACGTCGCGGTAGACGTCGGCGTTGATCGCGTCGATCTCGTCCCGGTGTCGCTCGGGGTAGAGATCGGGCGCGCCGGGCCGGTGGTGCCGTCTCCACTCGGTGGACAGGTCGAGCGTGATCTGGGCGAAGTCGTTCGTCACGACCTTGCCCGTGGGGATGTCGACGATGGCCGGCACGGTGATCCCGAGCGGGTAGTCCGGGTCGCGCGCGAAGAAGGCCTCCTGGAGCCGTTCGATCTTCAGCACGGGGTCCCGGCCGCCGGGATCGAGGTCGAAGGTCCAGCTCCGCTCGTCGTGCGTGGGTCCGCAGACGCCCATGGACAGCACGGGCTCCAGGCCCAGCAGCCGCCGCACGATGACGCTGCGATTGGCCCACGGACACGCCCGGCTGACGACGAGCCGGTAGCGTCCGGGCTCGACGGGATATCCGTCCCGCCCGTCGGCGGTGATACGCGTGGTGAGATAACGCTGATCTCGGACGTATTCGGACCCATCGGCACTCATGCGACCCTCCGCCTTTCCACCGACAACACGGTAGCCCCTACCCACGGCCGGACCCCGTTCACCACGCCCTGTTCACCACACCCCGGTCGCCCCGGCCCGGTCGCCCCGGCCCGGCGGGGACCGGGCCTCATTCGCCGCGCGGGCGGGTTCCGCATGGCCGCGAGCTTGTCGTCGTGCCGATGCACCAGCAGGCTCGCCGGACCGGCGGTGACCTCGCACTCGTGAGGCGGAGCCACCCGGAAGCCGCCGCTCACCGCCTCGAGGAAGGGCGCGCCCGAGCCGTCACGGGCGCCCAGGACGGCACTGGGGAATCGCGACAGGAGTCCGGCGCCGGGAGGCGCGTCGCTCGCGGAAGCGGCCGTCGCCTCACCGGCCCGCCCGGCACCGAGGAGTTCTTCCAGGGACGGCCGGACGTCCACGTCGGTGGGTGTGACGGTGATGTGGAGCCGCAGGTAGTACCACTCCATGAAGTCTGACGAACACCGCCGGCGTCCGGCCGGGAAACGCCCCACGGAGTAAGTGATTCCTGACACCGTCCAGATGTCGGCACGGCACGAGATCCGGCCGGGTTCAGGGTCGCGCCGCCCGATGGCTGTGAGGGTAACGGTGTCGCCGTTCCGGCATTCTCGCGTGAACATATTCTCGGCTCCCGCAAGGAGACCCGAAACCGAAGATGGCGAGGGCCGCAAGGACGTCGGCGAGAGGACCCCCGGGCACCGGGCGGCGTCCGCCATATTCGTCCGCAGTGCCCCACCCGCGTGGTGCGGGCCGCAATGGGAGCGTATGCGCAAGATCCCGACGCGGGAGAGCGCGGGATGAGCCAGATCTGTACCGCGGTCCGCGCACAGACGGAGGAGAGCGCCTTTCCGATCAGCACGCTCTCCGCCGCCCGGCCAAAGGGCGCGCTGCGATTCACGGACGATGAAGGCAGGCCCACCCCCCGCGAGCTTCATCGACTTCCGTGAACGGCCGCTGTGACGACCGTGAGAACCCAAGACCGCGCTTCCATTGAAGGGCCTCGGGACGGCCGATGGCGGGCAGGCGTACGCCACGACCCGCGTGACCGCGGATCGCGCTCAAACGGATCTTCCCGATCCGCGGCGTCGGCGGTGAGCGGCGCGAGGTCCCGCATCGGCGGGTCCGCGGCGCTGTGGTGGCGCCGCGGTCACGCGCGACAGTCGGTGCCCGGCCCGCCCGGCGGCGGCCGGTCCGGCGGCGGCTCGGTGGCGATCATCGTGCCGGGCGGGCCGGACGGCGGCGAGGCCGGTCAGCGCCCCGCGGCCTGGAACTTCGTCTGGGGGACCTTTCCGCCGGGGTTCTTGGCCCGGCTGGGGTCCTTCGCCTCGTACGCCTGGACGATCTCCGCGGGGATCCGGCCCCGGTCGTTGATGGAGATCCCGTGTTCCTTCGCCCAGCCCCGGATGTCGGCAGCCCGCTCACGGTTGTGCGCCGTGCGGCCGCGTCCGCCGCGTCCGGTGCGGCGAGGGCCCGCCTTGCGCCCCTTCTCAACGTACGGCGCGAACACCTTGCGAAGCTTGTCCGCGTTTTTCGTCCTGAGATCGATTTCGTAGGGGACGCCGTCGAGTGAAAAGCTCACCGTCTCGTCCGCCGGCTTGCCGTCGATGTCATCGAGGAGCCGAACGATCGTTTCTTGTGCCATCTCAATATCTCCTGCAGTCTCTCACGGCCAGTCAGTCATCCGGGTTGGCGTCGGGGTGAGCCGCTATGAACTTCTCATAGACCTCATCACCGATCTTTCCCCGCGCGCTGACCTCGACGCCTTCCTGCCTGGCCCATTCACGCACGTCACTGTTAGAGTATCCGCGCAGGCGAGGGGCCGTGTCGGCGGTGGGCCGACGAGACCGGCCCGCCTGCTTCACCCGGGTCGCCTTCTCCAGATACGGCCTGAGGACCTCGATCGCCTCTTGCAGTTTCTTGAAGTTCTCATCACCGAGATCGATGGTGTAAGTGGTCTCGCCGATCTCGAAATCCCGCTTCGCGACGTCCTCGCCGTCATGACCGTCGAAATCATCCACCATGATGACCCTGGTTGCCACTAATCGTTCCTTTCTCGGGGACGTTGCCTGAGCAAGGATAGTATTTCGGCACCCGCAGAAGGGGCATCCGGGCGGCCTCGACGCGTCGGTTATGGCGTCCGGCCGCCGTCGCCGCCGTCCGGCGTCCGGATCTTGTGCGACACGCGCGGTTCTCTATGCTGTCGCCGTGGGCGAATCAGCGGGCGAACGTGTGGAAGCGGTCCTGTTCGACTTCTCCGGGACGCTGTTCGACGACACCGGTGTCCTCGACGCGACGGCGCTGGTCACGGCGGCCGCACGGCAGGGCGTCACCCTCGGTCCGTCCGAGGCCGGGGACGTCATCCGGCGCACCCTGCGCCACGTCGACTCACCCGAAGGGTTCGCCGCCCGCGAGGGCTGCGACCTGTCCCAGCAGGCGCACCGGACGATCTGGACCAAACTGATCGCCGAGGCCGGGCCGTTCGGTCCGGAGCTGACGGAGGTCGTCTACTCCTGTCTCACCGACCCCGGCGCCTGGAGCCCGTACCCGGACACCGTTCCGGTGCTCGGCGCGCTGCGCGACGCCGGTGTGCCCGTCGGGGTGCTGAGCAACATCGGCTGGGACATCCGGCCGGCCTTCGAGCGGGTCGGCGCGCTGGCCTCGCTGCGCGCGGTCGTCCTCTCCTGCGAGCAGGGGGTCGCCAAGCCCGACCCCGCGTTGTTCGCCCTCGCGTGCGAGCGCCTGGGCGCCCACCCGTCCCGCGTGCTGTACGTCGGCGACGACCCGGTCAAGGACGGCGCGGCGGTACGCGCGGGCCTGCCGGTCTACCTGCTCCCGAGCGAGCGCGACGGGAACACGCCTCGCGGGCTCTCCGCCGTGCTCCGTCTCGCGCTCCCCTGACCCCGGAGGCCGGTGAGGGCGGCTCGCCGGCGCTCACGGCCGCATCAGGACCTTGCCGAACGACCGTCCCTCGCTGAGGCGGCGCAGCGTCGCGGGAAGCTCGGGCAGCGACACCTCGGCGGTGACGAGCCGCTCGACGCCGAGGCCGTCCGGGGTGTCGGACAGCGCGCGCAGCGCGTGCTCGAAGTCGGCACGCGTCGTCCCGTAGCTGCCGCCCACCAGCGCCGGGCGCCCCTGCCACACGACCGGCTCGGCCAGTTCGGAACGCCGTACGCGGTCCAGGTCGCAGGCCAGGCCCGGCAGCCGGTCGCCGGGCGCGGTCCCGCCGTACAGCATGACGAGGCCGCCGCGGCGTACGGACGCCAGGGCGCGCTCCAGCAGCCCGGGCAGGACGAAGCTCGTCGCGACCACCGCGACGTCGTACGCGCCGCCGGGCGCCTCCGACAGCGGCGTGCCGCCGCCGGAGGGCAGGGCGGCCCTCTCGGCGAGGAACGCCAGCCGGTCCCGGTCCCGGTTGGCCAGCAGCACGCGGGCGCCGTCCGCCTCGGCCAGCCGGGCGATGAGCACGCCCGCCATGCCCGCGCCCAGCACGCAGATCCGCGCGCCGCGCAGATCGCCCGTGCCGAGGTGGCGGCGGGTCATCGTGAGGCAGTGGGCGGCACAGGCCAGCGGCTCGGCGAAGACCAGCCGCCGTTCGCCGACTCCCGGCGGGGCCGGCGGCAGCGCCCGCGCGAGCGCGGAGGCCTCCCCGCCCGCCCACATCCGGCGGGCGAAGCCGGTCCCCCGCCGCAGCGGGACGTTCGGGTCGAGGCAGACCCGCGAGCCGACCGGCAGCCGCGGCGTCGAGCTGCGCGTCACGACCCCCACGAGTTCGTGGCCGAACTGGCTGGGACCCGGCCGCCGACCGCCGATCTCCTTCAGGTCGGAGCGGCAGACGCCGACGAGCGCCGGCTCGACCAGCACGGCGTGGGGCGTGTCCGGGCGCCGTGGCCGCTCGCAGGACAGGCGCGGCCCGGCGGGCGTCAGCTCGACGCTCACGGGTGTACGCGTGGCCGGTTCGGCGCCGGGCGTCAAAGCGTCTCCAGCGCCTCACCGAACCGGTCCGCGACCAGGTTCGCGTCCTCGACCGACAGCACCAGCGGCGGCCGCAGCTCGATGACGTTGCCCAGGCCGTGCTCGGACACCCGGGTGATGACCCGCAGGTCCGTGAGCGCCTTGTTCAGCGCGGTGGCCAGCCGGTTCGAGCGTGAACCGTCGGGCTCGACCAGTTCGACGCCCAGCATGAGGCCGACGCCGCGGACGTCGCCGACGCACGGGAAGTCGTCCTGGAGCCCGCGCAGCCGGTCCACGAGGGCGGCCCCGCTGGTCCGCACGCCGGCGAGGAACTCCGGGCGCCGCACCTCGTTCAGCGTCGCGACGGCCGCCGCGGCGGACAGGGTGTGGCTGCCGTAGGTGAAGCCGTGCATCGAGCGCGGCATGCCGACCAGGCGTTCCTCGGTGAGGATGGCGGCCAGCGGGAAACCGCTGCCGGTCAGGCCCTTCGACAGCGTCATGATGTGCGGGGCGACGCCGAAGTGGTCGGCGGCGAAGAGGCTGCCGGTCCGACCGAGGCCGGTCTGGTTCTCGTCGAAGATCAGGATGATCCCGCGCTCGTCGCAGAACTCCCTGAGCCGCGCGAGGTAGCCCGGCGGCGGCACGACGTTACCGCCCACGCCGCTGATCGGCTCGATGATCATCGCCGCCACGCTGCCGGAGCTGGCGTAGGTGATGAAGTCCTCGATCCGGTCGACGCACCACATCCCACAGGTGTCCGGCGTCTGCCGGTAGAAGCAGCGGAAGCAGTACGGCTCGGGCACGTGCACGGCGCCCGGCAGGTGGTACGGGAACGGCTCCCGCATGCGGGAGGTGCCGTTGTAGCTGGTGGCGGCGATGCTCTGGCCGACGTGCCCGCGGAAGGGCACGATGACGTCGCGCTTCCCGGTGAGCCACTGGGCGATCTTGATGGCGCCCTCGTTGGCCGTCGAACCACCGGTGCTGCGCAGGTTGACCCGGGTGAGCGACGGCGGGCTCAGCTCCACGAGCAGTTCCATCACCCGGTCGGTCGGCGTGGTCCGGAAGGAGGAACTGGCGAACACCAGGTCGTCGAGCTGGCCGCGCACCGCCGCGAGCACGGCCGGGTGGTTGTGCCCGAGCACGAGGTTGAAGGTGCCGGACACGCAGTCGAGGTACTCCCGGCCCTCGGAGTCCCACACGCGGACCCCCTCGCCGTGCACCAGTTCCGCGTCGCCGAGCTCGTAGTAGGCGAAGACCCGCGCGTCGGCCGCCTCCATCAGCGCACGTCCAGGCTGGCGAGCTGCGCGGTGACCCACGACTCGAGCGTCCACGGCCGCGCGGTCTCGCGGCGGCGCCGCGCCGCCTCCGCGCGTTCGGCCGGCGGGGCGAGCAGGCCGGCGGCGATCGCGTCGGCCTGCTCGACCAGGTCGTAGGGGTTGACCGTGCGGCACACCGGGCCGAGGATCTCGGCCGCGCCGGCCAGCTCCGACAGCACCACGTCGGCGTCGCGCTCGTTGACCAGCGGCGCCTCGAAGACGCTGAGGTTCTGGCCGTCGACGGTGGAGTTGAACACCAGCAGGTCGGCGCGCTCGAAGCAGCCGAAGGTGTGGCCGACGTCGTTGTCGCAGTGCGTGCGCACGGTGTCGGGTCCCAGCTCGGCGTTGGCCTCGGCGACGGTCTTCTCCACACGGCGCTGGTACTCGGCGTTGGCCTCGACGTACAGCCGGTTCGGGTTCATCCGCACCAGCATCCGCGCGTCGCGCAGCCGCTCGTCCCGCCGGACGGCGAGGAGGAAGGCGCGCACCGCGCGCTCCCCGTTCTTGATCGGGTCGGTGCGTCCGGAGTGCACGACGAGCGGGCGGTCGCCGGCCCACTCGGCGATGCCGTCGGGCAGCCGCGCGTCGCGGCGGTGGAGCGTCTCGGGGCTGTAGCCGAGCGGCTGGGTGCGGACCCGGGTCAGGTGCCCGCCGCGCCGTACGGTGCCGGCCTCGGTGTCGACCTCGGCGTCCGGGAGCAGGTCCGCGACGCAGGCGAGGAAGTTCGCGCTCCAGCGGCGCGCGAAGAAGCCGATCGTGTCGGCGGCGAGCATGCCCTCCAGCACGCCGGTGCGCATGGCGCGCGGCAGGATCCGCCAGTAGTCGGCCGCGGGCCACGGGATGTGCACGAACAGCAGGATCGGCGCGCCCGGCCGCCGCTCCCGCAGCCGCGCGGGGACGCAGACGAGCTGGTAGTCGTGGACGAGGAACACCGGGTCCGGCTCGCCTTCGGAGCGCCGCAGCATCTCGCCGGCGAAGTCCTCGGTGAACTCCGCGAACCGCTCCCAGGCCGCCCGCGTCTCGGCGCCGAACGAGGGCTGCGTCCACCGGTCCCAGCCGTAGTTGTTGCCCGCCCACATCAGCTCGGCGGTGAGGAAGTTCTGCACGACGCGGAAGGTCTCGCGGTCGTGGCGCAGCAGGTGGAGACGCACCCCGCGTCCGGAGGGCAGCTCGATGCGCATGCCGTCGGGGTTCTCCAGGGCGGCCCGGTGGTCGTCGTCGCTGTCCGCGCTGACGATCCACGCGACGTCCAGGTAACCGGCCTGCTCGGCGACGACGTTCCCCGTGCCGCCCGGGGCCAGCCACGCGCGCAGCTGCCCCGTCTCCGGATCGGGCGCGTAGCTCACCACCGCGCGCTTGCTGGCGAGGAAGACGCGTTTCGTCACAGGCGATCCTCCGCAGTTCGTGGTTCGGGTTTCGCTCCGGCGAGGGCCGCGGACGCCAGCCGGCGGGTGCCCTCGTCGACGTCGACCGGCCGCAGCCCGGCGAGCTCCGGCAGGTCCGCCGCCCGCTCGCTGTGCAGGCAGGCGTTGTCCGGCCGGCAGGCGTACGGCGTACCGGCCTTGCCGGCCGGGCGGATCGGGCGGTCGTCCAGGCCGAGTCCCTTGGCGATCCGGCCGGCCCACTCGTACCGGGACAGGCGTTCGGGCCCGCCCAGGTGGAGCACGCCCGTGCGCCCGGCGTGCAGCAGTGCGGCGGTCCAGGCGGCGACGTCGTCGACCAGGACCGGGGTGTTCCAGTGGTCGGCGGGCGCGACGACGGGACGGCCGTCCCGCAGGCCGCGCACACAGGTGGTGAAGTAGTTGGGCCGGTGCCCGTCGGGGTCCCAGCCGTAGACCAGGCTGACCCGCAGCACCAGGGCGTTGCCGGTGTCGAGCAGGGTCCGTTCGCCGGCCAGCTTGGCCCGCCCGTACGCGTTGGCGGGCGCCACCGGGTCGGACTCGCCGTAGCTGGGGCGGGTGCCGGGAAAGACGTTGTCGGTCGAGATCAGCAGGACGGGCCGTCCCCCGGCCGCGGCCGCGAGGTTGGCGGCGCCGGCGCCGTGCGCGGCCATGGCCTGGTCGGCGTGGCGCTCACACCAGGTGATGTCGGAGGGGCCGTGCACGACGACCAGGGCGTCCGGCGCGAGGCGCCGCACCACCTCGGCGCACGCGCGGCCGTCCCGTACGTCGAGCTCGCCCCAGGGCGTGCCGTCCGCGGACCGGGCGGCCGGCGGGCGCCGGGAGCACAGCACCGCCCGGCCGCCGAGCGCGCGCATGCGGGCACCGATGCGGCCGCCGAGGTAGCCGCTGCCGACGACCATCGTCAGCACGGTCCGGCCTCGCGGTACGCACCTTCGGGGATGAACGGCCGGTTTCCGGATTGATTCGTCGGTCGAGGTGATCGGTGTCCGTCGGTCGGCCCGCCTCGTACCGGCGGCGTCACTGGTTCGGCGCCGGGAACGGCGCTCTCGCTCAAGTGCATCATCACGATCTTTGGCCAAAAGTCGTGTTTGATAAACATTGGGTCGAGAAGGTTACTCTCGCACCGGTGCGGCACGCCCTGACCCGATTGGTGGATCTTGGTAAAAAAGGAGTCCGATGGCGGAGAACAGCTATATCGTTCGTGACCGGATCCCCCTGTCCGCGATCTCGTCGGCCATCGAGGTCAGCCTCGAACGACGGGACACCTACCGCATCCATGTGGTGCCCGAAGCGTCGGCCGCGACCGACGTCCTGATCGACGAACTCGACGGCCGCCGCGCCGCGGTGATCACCGAGCGCACCGTCGCCTCACTACCCGCCTATCGGATCACCGAGACCCTCGACCAGCGTGGACTCCTGCTGGGCAGCATGGTCGTCGACGCCGGCGAGCGCAGCAAGAGCCTGGACACCGCCTACCGCCTCATCGACTGGCTGGCCCAGCTCGGCCTCGCGCGCCGGGACGTGGTGGTGGCCCTCGGCGGCGGAATGATCAT
This sequence comes from Actinoallomurus oryzae, assembly GCF_039541955.1. Taxonomy (NCBI): domain Bacteria; kingdom Bacillati; phylum Actinomycetota; class Actinomycetes; order Streptosporangiales; family Thermomonosporaceae; genus Actinoallomurus; species Actinoallomurus oryzae. The sequence continues at coordinate 42,458 of NZ_BAABHF010000002.1, forward strand.
GGACACCGTCGGCTGGGTCGCGAGTGCCTTCATGCGCGGCGTGCCGTACGTCAACGTCCCCACGACCCTTCTCGCCCAGGTCGACGCCGGCATCGGCGGAAAGGTGGCCGTCGACCACAATGCCGCCAAGAACCTCGTCGGTGCCTTCTACCAGCCACGTGCCGTCATTTCCTGCCTGGAGTTCCTGGAGACGCTCGATCCGCGGCAGGCCCGCGCGGGACTTGCCGAAGCGCTGAAAAAGGCGATAATCGCCTCACCGGAACTCTTCGAATACATCGAGCGGCACGCCGGCGAACTGGTGCGCTGCCATTCTTCGGCGGTCGGGCCGCTCGTCCGGGCCGCCAGTGCGATCAAGACCGAACTCGTCGGCCGCGACCCGTACGAGGTGGACCTGCGCCGCCCGCTGAACTTCGGGCACACCGTCGGCCACGCGGTAGAGACGATCACCGGTTACGGGCCCGTCCTGCACGGCGAGGCGGTCGCGTACGGGATGGTCGTGGCGCTGGACATCTCCCGCGCCCGCGGCCTGCTCGACGCCGCGCTCGCCGAGCGGATCGTCGACCTGATCCGGCGCCTCGGCCTTCCGGTGCGCCTCGAACAGCTCCGCTCCGTGCCGCCCATCGAGGACGTGCTCGGCGCGCTGGACAAGATCCGCGAGATCCGGGACGGCAGCCTGCGCTTCGTCCTCCCGGTCGAGCTGGGCACCACGCTCATCGCCGAAGACGTCACCGACGACGAGGTGCGGCAGGCCCTGCTGCGCACCGCCGCCGACCACGTCCCGGCGGGCCGCCCATGACCGAACGAAGCGAAGAAACTCTGTGGGCGGTCGACGCGGGCGGCAGTACGACCACGGCGATCCTGCCCGGGAGCGGGGAGGCCAGGACGTACGGGCCGGTCAACCCGGCCTCGGTCGGGGCCGGGCCGGCGGCGCGGACCCTGCGCGACCTGTTCGGCGACGTCGCCGCGGCGCTGGACGGGAGGCACGGGACGGGGTGGATCGCCACCGCCGCGGTCGACCTGACCGGTGCCGAGGACGAGCCGCTCCGCCTGCGCGACCTCGCCCGCGCGGCCGGGGTGCGCGGGCGGCTGCTGGTCTCCAACGACTGCGTGCCGTGGCTGGTCGCGCCGCCGCTCTCCGGCCGCGGCGTCGTGCTGGTGTGCGGCACCGGTTCGGGATTCGCCGCCGCCGACGGCGCGGACGCGCTGTGCCGGGTCGGCGGGTGCGAGTACCTGGGCAGCGACGAGGGCAGCGCCTTCGCCCTCGGCCTGGACGGGCTGCGCGCCGCCGTCCGCGCCGCCGACGGGCGCGGACCCGCGACCGCGATCGCCGCCCGGCTGACCGGCCTCTCCGGAGGCCGGTCAGCCGGGGAGCTCGCCCGCGCGCTGGCCGCCGAGGCGTTCCCCAAGGCCGCGGTCGCCGCCCTGGCGCCCGCGGTCTGCGAGGCATGGCTCGACGGTGACGCCGTGGCCGCCACGCTGGTGTCCGCGGCGGTCGGCGAGCTCATCGTGGGCGTCCGCGCCGCCCGCGACCGCGCCGGGCTCACCGGCGCGTGGTCGGTGGCCGCCGGAGGCGGCGTCCTGCGCGGCTGCCCTCCCCTGCTGGCCGAGCTCGACCGGCGGCTGCACGCCGAGCTGGGCGCCGCCGAGGTCGTGCCGGTGGACCGGCCGGTGGAGACCGTGCGCGCGGCGTTGCGGAGCCTCGCCCGCGACGGGGAGGCGGTGACGCCCGCGGGCGCGGTGGGACGCGCCGTGCGACTGCTCGATCTCGATCCGCCGGAGCGCCGTACGCGACCCGTGCGCCGGCGGAGCACCGATGACCGGCCGGTGAGGGTCGGCCTGTGCCTCGCGGCCTGGGGCGGGTCGCGGCTGGACGCCGCGCTGGAGCACGCCGCGCGCTGCGACGTGGACGCGGTCGACCTGCCCACCGACAGCACGACGGGCCTGGTCGACCTGGCGCGCTGGGCGCGGGAGAGGGAATACCGGGCCGGGCTGCGCGCGGTGGTCGCCGGCGCGGCAGTGGAGTGCGTGAGCAACAGCCGCGACAGCCAGCTGCTGCTGGGACCGCACGGGCCGCACACCGACCCGGTCGTCGCGGGCCCGGCCTCCGTCAAACGGGAGCACGCGCTGCGGTCGGCGCTGGACACCGTACGGCTCGCCGCCGACCTCGGCGCCCCTCACGTCCGGCTGATGTACGGGGTGCCGGACGTGGCACGCTGGCTGTCGTGGTGGCACAGCACGGTGAGCTGGGCCGACAACATCGCCGCCTGGTGTGAGGAGGCGCGGCCGATCCTGCGGCTGGCCGCCGAGCACGGCGTGACGCTGCTCGTCGAGCCGCACCCCAAGCAGGTGGTCTACGACCGGGCCAGCGCCCGGCAGCTCCTCGACGCCGCGGCCGGGACCGAGCCGTCGGCCTCGGTACGGCTGTGCGTGGACCCGGCCAACCTGGCCGCCACCGGGCACGACCCGGTCGACGCGGTCCGCGGCTGGGGCGACGGCCTCGGCGCCGCGCACGCGAAGGACCTGCAGCGCTGGAACCGCCCCGAGCCGCCGCCCGGCGCCGGATGGTCGCGGTACGGGCCCGGGCCGCCGATCCGGTTCCGCGCCCTGGGCGCCGGCGAGATGCCGTGGCCCGCGATCGTGTCGGCGCTGCTCGACGAGGACTTCCGCGGCGTCCTCTACGTCGAGCACGAGGACGCCCTGCTGCCGCGCGAACAGAGCGCGGCGGGCTCCGTACGGCTGCTGCGCGACCTGCTGCCCCAGGGCGCGCCGCAGGGCCGCACCTGGTGACCACGGCGGAAGGGATCGATGATGCGTGACGTCCGTGCCGCACTGCTCGCCGGCGGCCTCGGCGAGCGGATGGGCCGGCTGACCGACGACATGTGCAAACCCCTCGTGCCCTACGCGGCGTCCTGCCGCCTGGTCGACTTCAGCGTGGCGAACGCCGCGCGGTCCGGGATCCCGGAGGTGGTGCTCCTGTCGATGCACCGCGAGCGCGACCTCGTCCAGCACCTCGCCACGCACTGGGACGGGGCGGGCGTCCGGATCCACTTCGGCCCGCACGACGCGCTGGTGCGTTCGGGCGGCCCGCCGCCCGGCGTGCCGCTGCCGCCCCGTCCGCCCGAGTCCGGCACCGCCGACGCGTTCCTCACCAACGCCGAGTACGTGTTCGCGCCGGGCGTCCGCGACGTGCTGGTGCAGCACGCCGACCACGTCTACACCTTCGACTACGGGCCGATGGTGGCCGCGCACCGCGACGCGGGCGCGGACGTGACGATCGGCGTGCAACGGATCGAACGCCGGTTCGTGCGGCTGTTCGGCATGGTCGAGGTGGACGCGGACCTGCGGGTGCGGCGGCTGGTGGAAAAGCCCGCCGAGCCGACGTCGGACCTGGTCTTCACCGCCTTCTGTCTGTTCCGCGCCGATGTGCTGGAGAAGGTGCTCGGCGCTCTGGCGGCGCTCGGCGAGGACGGCTGGCGGCACGACATCAGCCGTGACGTGCTGCCCGCGATGATCGCCGACGGCCGCCACGTGCTCGCGTACCCGGTCTCCGGCTACTGGGCCGACATCGGCACCGTGGAGCGCTACCACCTGGAGCAGATGCGACTGCTGGACCGGCCGAGTCCGCTGCCGCCGGCCGATCTGCCCCGGACGCTGGCCGGCGATCCCCCGCGGTTCGACGCGGACACGCGCTGCCTGCTCGGCGACGGCGTCGCGGTGCCGAGCGAGGCCGACGTACGGTCCAGCGTGCTGTTCCCCGGCTGCGTGGTCGAGCCCGGCGCGCGGATCGAGCGGTCCGTCGTGCTGCCCGGCGCCCGCGTCCGGACCGGCGCACGGCTCGCCGAGACGATCGCTGCGGCCGGTGAGGAGGTGACCGGACCGCGTAGCGGCCTGACCGGGCTGGAACCCGCCTGACGCCGACCCCCTGGGAGGACTTCCTGTGCGGCGGACGCATTTCAACGTACTCATCGTCGGCGGCGGGGCCGCCGGCTGCGTGCTCGCGAACCGGCTCAGCGAGGACGAGCGGACCGGCGTCGGGCTGGTCGAGGCCGGGCCCGACTACGGGATGTTCGACGTCGAGCGCTGGCCGGCCGAACTCCTGGACGCGCGCTCGGCGGCCCGCGGGCACGACTGGAACCCGGGGCCTTCCTGCTGCGCCCGGGCCCGGGTGATCGGCGGTTCCTCGGCGCACAACGGATGCTGGGCCATGCTGGGCGCGCCCGCCGACTACGACGCCTGGGCGGCGTACTCCGGCGGCTCGTGGGACCACGCGGCGCTGCGACCGTACCTGCGGCGGGCGATGAGCCGGCTGCGCGTGCGGCCCGTGGCACCGGCCGACCGCACCGCCTGGCACGAGGCGGTGATCGAGGCGGCGCGCGCCCTCGGCCTGCCGTACCTGGAGGACGTCAACGCCGAACACGAGCGCGAGGGCGTGGGCTGGGTGCCGCTGAACGCCGTGGGCGGCACCCGCTGGCACACCGCGTTCGCCTACCTGGACCCGGCGCGCGACCGCCCGAACCTCCAGGTCGTCGCCCGGTCCCTCGCCGTACGGCTGGAGTTCGCGGGCGACCGGGCGACCGGGCTGGTCGTGGCGGGCGAGGACGGCGAGCGGCTGCTGACCGCCGACACGGTGATCCTGTGCTGCGGGACGTACGGCAACCCGCCACTGCTGATGCGCAGCGGGGTCGGCCCCGAGGCGGTGCTGCGCCGGCTCGGCGCGCCGGTCCTGCACCCACGCGAGGGCGTCGGGGAGAACCTCGTCGACCACAGCTCGCTCGGCCTGGTACTGGACCCCCTGGAGAGCCTGCACGCCGCGATCCCCGACGCGGCCGAGTCCTACTTCGCCCAGACGGTGATCAAGGCGTGCTCCAGCGTAGCCCGCGACGCGTTCTGGGACATCCACATCGTGCCGTCGGCCGCGCCGGCCGAGGACGCGCAGGGCTACTACAACGGGCCGCTGACGGCCGGGTTCTACGTGAACGTGATGGCCCCGGACGCGCGCGGCTCCGTACGGGCCGGGTCGCTGGACCCGGAGGAGGCGCCGGTGATCGAGCACGGCTTCTTCACCGACGCCGGGGGCCACGACCGGCAGGTGGTACTCGACGGCATCGACCTGGCGCACGAGCTGGCGCGCAGCGCGTCCCTGGCCGGTCTCGCCGGGCTGACGCCGTGGCCGGCCGAGCGCCGGGAGAAGGCGTCGGTGCTCGCGGACGCGAACGGCTACTGGCATCCGGTCGGGACCTGCGCGATGGGCCCGGAGGACGACCCGCTGGCCGTCGCGGACGAGCGCGGGCGGGTGCACGGCCTGGAGAACGTCCACGTCGGCGACGCGTCGCTGATGCCCGTCATCCCCCGGGCGAACACCCATCTGACGACCGTGGCCGTCGCCGACCGGCTCGGTGACCTGCTGGCCCCCTCCGTGAGCGGCGCGCGCGGAAGGAGCGAGGTTCGATGAAGGTCGGTCTGCTGTCCCCCAGCATGCCGCCGTTCGACTCCCCGGAGGCGGCACGCCTGATCGCGACCCTGGCCGAGCGGTACGGCGCGCACTCGCTGTGGGTTCCGGAGCACGTCGTGCTGCCCGAGTCCTACGACACGCCCTACCCCTACTCCGGCGACGGGCGCATGCCCGTACCCGCCGAGTGGCCCTACCCCGACCCGCTCGCCTGGCTGGGCTACGTCGCCGGGCTGACCTCCACGGTCCGGCTGGTCACCGGGATGCTGATCCTGCCGCAGCGCAACCCGGTGGTGCTCGCGAAGGAGACCGCGACCATCGACTTCCTGTCGGGCGGACGACTGTCGCTCGGCGTGGGCCTCGGCTGGTTCCGCGAGGAGTTCGAGGCCGTGGGCGTCGACTTCGACGACCGGGCCGCCCGGTTCGAGGAGTACGTCGGGGTGCTCCGCGCGCTGTGGAACGACGAGGACTTCGACGGTCGTCACCACCGGCTGAAGGGCGTGCGCTGCCGCCCCCGGCCGGCGCGGCCCGGCGGCATCCCGCTGATCATGGGCGGCCACAGTGTCGCGGCGGCACGCCGCGCGGGACGGCTGGCCGACGGGTTCTTCCCGGCCGTCGCCGACCCGGCACCGCTGTTCGCCGAGTGCCGACGGGCCGCGGAGGCGGCGGGCCGCGACCCGGACGGCGTCGAGCTGATCGCCGAGGCCTCCCCGGCGACCGCCGAGCGCGCGGCGGAGCTGCGCGCGATGGGCGTCTCGGTCGTCCTGGTCTACCCGCCGCAGGTGCCGGCGGACGAGCTGACCGACGCCTTCGCCGATTTCGCCGACCGGATTCTGGCCCCCCTCGCCACGCTCTGACGTGACGTCCGCGGAAGGTCCGTAGGCGTCACATCCCGGTCACCCGGCGGCCATCGGCGCGTCTTCGGGCCGTCGACCGCCGCGCGGAGAATCACCGCTGAATGCGGCGGATACTCTCGATCGCGCTGGCGGTGGCCCTGGAGTCCTACCTCGACCTGCCGCGCTGGTACGGGGCGCGGCACGGCGGCGACGCCGCGAAGGAGCTGACGACCCAGCTGTCCCTGATCGCCGCCTCGGTGTCGCGGACGGCCGGAGAGATCTACGCGTCCGAGGAACGACGAATGCGCGACCACACGCGTTACCTGCGCGACCGGGACACCGAGCCGCCGCCCGTCTAACAGGGTTCGTGCAACCGTCAGCACGCCTGTCAGCGTCGTTTCCTCGTCCGCCGCCGCCGATCGATGCCGTGCGGGCGCGACGACTTGACGGAGCGTGTCAGGCGTTAGAGCCTTGGGGCAGCACCGCCCGCGCGAGCGGCACCCGGGCGGGCGGCTTGAGCAGTGCGGCTCTTCGTCCCCGACCCTGAGGCGGCTCGTCGATGCCCTCCATGACCCTTTCTCCGCTCTCGGTCACGACGGTGGCCGGGGTGACGGTGGGAACGTTCCCGGCCGAAGCCGACGCCTCCAACGCGTCCGCGATCCGCGACCAGTTGCTGCACCTGATCGGCGCCGGCACCGGCCCCCTGGTGCTCGACCTGACGGCCACCGAGTTCTGCGACTGCGCCTGCGTCGGCGCCATCCTGCGCGCCGAGCGGGAGGCGGACGCCCGGCGTATCCGGATCTGCCTGGCCCTGCCGCCCGCCGGCCCGGTCCGCCGGATCGCCGCCATGACCGGCCTCGACCGGCATCTGCCGGTGACGACCAGTGTCGCCGGTGCCGGGCGGACGCTCGGGGCCGTTCCCGGGTGAACTCCCGCCGTACCGGCGACCGTGTTCCTGGCGGAGACCGGCGGCGAAAGGGCCGATCCCGACTTCGCGGCAGGCCCTAACGGCACGTGGTGAACTCGGTGCTGCAGGGATCGCCCCGGTGGCGCGGGCGTACGCAGATCCACTCCTCGCCGATGCGGCGGACGAGGTGGTCTTCGCGCTCCACCAGCAGGAGGAGGACGTCGGCCAGGACGGCCTGATCGGTGGCGACCATGGGTCGATTCTCCCAGCCGGTACTGACAGTTTCCTGGGTGAAACCGCCGGTCAGCCGCCCATCGCGGCTTCTGTCCCCCGGCACGCGGGAGGTGCCGTGGATACGATGCGGCTCATGAGATTCGCCATCGCGATCCCGCAGTTCTTCTCCGACGGCGCGTTCGATCCGGTCGCGTTCCGCACCTATCTCACGCGCGCCGAGGAGCTCGGCTTCGAGAGCGCGTGGGCGCAGGAACATCTGGTGGGACGCTATCCGGTGCTCCGGCCGATCGAGACGATGACCTACGCGGCCGCCTGCACCGAGCGGCTGCGGCTCGGCTGCGCCGTGTTCGTGTCCACGCTGCACAACCCGGTGCACCTGGCGCAGAGCCTGAGCACGCTCGACCAGCTGAGCCGGGGACGGGTCGAGGTCGGCGTCGGCACCGGCGGCAAGCGGCGGCCGTTCGCCGCCTTCGAGGTCGATCCCGACCGCTACGTCGCGCGCTTCCACGAAGGGCTCGAGGTGATGCGGGCGCTGTGGAGCGAGCCGAGGGTCACCTTCGCCGGAGAGTTCTGGCGGCTCGAGGACGCGGCGCTGGAGCCGAGGCCGTTCCAAAAGCCGTTCCCGCCCGTCTGGTACGGCGGCTCCGGCCGGAACCTCCTCCGCCGCGCCGTCCGGCACGGCCACGGGTTCTTCGGCGCCGGCTCCTCCCCCACGGCCGCGTTCGCCGACCAGGTCCGGGCCGTACGCGAGGCGCTCGCCGAGGGGGGACGGCCGCAGGAGGACTTCGCCATCGCCAAGCGGGTCTACATCGCCGTCGACGACGACGCCGGCCGGGCACGAGCCCGGATCAACACCGAACTGGAGCGACTGTACGGCCGCCGTTCGGCGGACATCGAGAGCGCCGCCGCCGCGGGCACCCCGGACGACTGCGTCCGCGAGCTGCGCCGGGTCGCCGACGCCGGCGCGGAGCTCATTTTGTTCACCCCGATGTTCGACCAGGCCGAGCAGATGGAACGCCTGGCCGAGACGGTCATCCCCCGGCTCTCCTAGTACGGCAGTCCGAGATCGTGATCTTGTCATTGGCGTTTGAGGCGTGCTCGGTAGTGGAACCAGCGGGCGCGGGCTTGGTGTCGGTGTCGCCAGATGTGCCAGTGCATGTGGTGGCTGATGCTGTGCCGGCTGCGAGTGAACAGGTTGATCAGGCGTTTCACCTCGGCGACGGTGAGCGGGATCAGCTGGTGGAGCGGTATCGGCGGTGGTCGGCGTGAGCGGGTGAGGGTCCGCGGCGTGACCCGGTGGCCTTCGGGCGCGAAGCACAGGTAGAACGCCACCTCACGGATTCCCTTGGCATTGGGGACCAGGCTGCGGCGGATCAGCAGGTGACGGTGCGGGTCGGCGGTGGCGATCCACGCCCAGGCGTAGCGGCGTTCGCCCTTGGAGCCGGCCCCGCATGATTCGATGACCCAATCGGCGGCGATCAGCATCTTCAGCGCGTCATCGGCCCTGGCCGTGCCGGCTCGGGTGAAAGCGACCCGGGTCGATTCAAAGATGGCCAGGACGTAACCGGTGCCGGTCGATTCCAGCCAGGCGCGCAGGTTCGGGTCGCCTCCATACACTTCGTCTCCGGTCACCCAGGGCGGGAGGCGGTCTTCGGTATGCAGGTCGGCCAGGATTTGGCGGCCCAGCTGCGGCTTGGTCGCAAACGCCAGTTCCTCGGGCACCCGGGCGCGGGCGCGGCGGTCAGCGTCGGTGGCCCATTCGCGGGGCAGGTACGGGCGGGCACCCACCAGCGCATGCCCCGTCTTGACGGCGAAGTTGCAGTACACGACGTTAATGGCGTTGGAGACCCGGCCCGCGCACCCGACGTATTGGCGTTTGACGCCGACCGTGGCGTTGCCCTTCTTCTCCTGCCCGGACTCATCCAAGATCGCGACCGCGTCACCGTCGTCCAGGTGGTCGCACACGAAGCCCCGGATAGCGGCCATCGCGGCCATGGTGTCCCACTTCGCAGCCTCCAGCAGATGCTGCATCCTGCCGGGCGTGGCGTCACCGGCATGTTCCGTGATCGTCCAGCAGTTCTTACGCGGCAGATCGCTCATCAAGGCGCGCACGTACTTCTTCGCTGAAGCCCGGGGCTCCCATCTGCAGTAACACCCGGCCATACGGGCCATCAGATCATCGAGATGGCCACCGGCCGCCACAGCCTCTACCCTGGCGGCAGCAGCCGCCCCAAGATCGTTGATCGTCACACATCAAGATCACCGCACGGCTGTCCTGCGTTGCATGGACCGCCGATGGAAGGCGAAGTCGACGCTGCGGTCGTTTTCACCCGGACTGGGGCCACCTCGAAGGCGGGCACTGAGAGCCGGTCGGCGTCTTCCCGTTGGAGTCGATCTGGGTGTTGCCGCCCGCGCCTGGCTTGGTGGTGTCCGAGCCGTATAGCGGACCGCAGTCTTGGTAATCGGCCGGGTTGTCTATCTTGACGGTGTACTGCGTCCGGCTACCAAGCCCTCCAAGACCTAGCCGAAGTAGTACTCGCCCCGTGCGTAGGTGGTCGTGTTGTAGTAGGTGCATTCGTTGCTGGTGGGGCAGGTGCGGGTGGCTGTGCCTGCACTGATCACCGTCTGGTGGGAGGCCAGCGCCAGGGCCGCCATCTCGTGGGGCAGGGGCCCGATGTAGGTGAAGGTCATGTTGCTTACGGTCTCAGTGAGTTTCTTGTTGTTCTTGTCGTACCAGAAGATCGTCCACTTCGGGACGTTGATGCTGACGTCGGTCGGCGTACCGGTGGCGGTGCCGGGCCTGGGCTGTACCACCCCGATGACCAGGGAGGGGATGTTGGGTGAGGCGCAGCCATGGAACACGGTGGAATTCACGTCGGCGGCACCGGAGGTGAAGTTGACGTTGATCTCGTTGTTTGCGTCCTCGCAGACAACTGTCGGCGCGGGCTCCTCGGCATGGGCCGGGGCGGTCGCTACCGAGGCGAGCAGTGCAAGGACGCCGATGGGGACCACGGCGGCAAGGCGGCGCTGCATGGTTCTCCTTCACGGAATGGGGATGGTAGTGGATATCCCTTTCTATTGTCATTACCTTCACCGGTGATTGCAATGCAGAAGCTGTCTGCGAAGTCGGTCATTTCGCATCATGTCTGGATAGTGTTCTAGTAAGGATGGCGGGTGCGTCTTATTGACGCTACGAAGATAAAGCATCCGACCCGGCCAAAAAACGCCGTCGTCCAATTCCGGATACGGAACCGGCCGAATTCGGGAACAGCATGAATCAAACGGTCGCGAGAGCGGTTGCCAACGGCGGCCAGTCGGATCCCCGTTCCGGAGGCACTGGTCCGGTCTGCATGCATAGGGTCCGCGACATGTCCCGTAGCGTCCAACCGAAGGAACTCCCGTCTGGCCTGTGGAATCGGATCATCACCAAGGCCGGAGTGCACCGGCGCTACCGTAGCCGGATCACGTTTTCCGCCGGCGTGCTCATGTTCGGGCTCGGTTGGATACTCGGCCCAGGCGCCGGTTGGGTACTACTACGCCACATCGACGAAGTGCACGACTCAACCGGTAAGGACTTGGCGGGCTGTCCTGGACGCTGCAGGCGGCCCGCCAGCCCTCCCACTCCAACTGGGGCGCCCACCCAGACCAGCGGCGGCGAAGGGCTTTCTTTTGATGGACGGGAAGCCCAAGACCGTCGGCGTGTTCATCACCGTCGCGCCCGCCACCGCGATCGCTGTCAGCGAGACCACCGGCAACTCCGAGCTCGCCTTCAAGGCCGCCGTTCTGGTCCGCTATGGGCATCCTCGTTGTCGTGGCGTCACCGTTCGCCACCTGTGCCGATACTGCCGGAGATCAGGCGGACGTGGGACGAGAGAAGGGGGTCCGCGAGGTGGCGTTCTACCTGTGTTTCGTGCCCGAAGGACGCCCCGTCACGGTGCGGACCCTCATCGGCGTCGCCGGGCGCACGTGGCCGGTGTAAGAGGACTTCCAGACCGCGAAAGACGCGTTCGGGCTAGACCATTCCCAGGTCAGGACCTACCCGGCGCTGCTACGCCATCTCGTTCTCACCATGGCCGCCCTGGCCGTGGTCGCCATCACCGCCGCCCACGCCCGCAGGACCACCACCGCCGGCACGACACCCACCAGCCCCCTGGTTCGCATCTCAGTTCGTGATACAGATCCGGCCTGGAATTAGACAACATCGGACGGGCTCTTCGAGCAGCTCAGCGAGCTGGTCAGGAGAGTGTGATCATGTCCGATCCGATACGTGGACTCGACAAGGCGGGCCGGCGGTCCAAGCGGTTCTTGTCGCCGTCGGAGAAGTACGAGATCTGGCTGCAGCCGATCCGCCGGGAGGCCACGATGGCCGAGGCGACCGCGCAGTGGCAGGTCGACCGGCCCACCATCATGCGGATCCGTACCGTGGCCAAGGAAGGCGCTTTGGCGGCACTGGCGAGTCGCGCCCGGGTGTGAAAGCCCGCGAGCGCGACTACGAGTTGGAGGCGGCCCGGCCGAGAACGCCCGGCTGGCCGAGGCGGTCAAGCAGATGACCCTCAAGCTGACCCTCGTGGAGGGAAAAGACGGCTGGGGCTGAGTGGCCGGGTCCCGGCCCGGGTCGATGCGGCCACCAAGGAAGGGCAGCTGGACCTGATCGAGCAGGCCTGGGCCAGGGCTGTACGGTCGAGCGGGCCTGCGCTGTGCTGGAGCTGAACCGGGTGCGAGCCGACCGGTGGATGAGACGCCGCCGGGCCTGCGCGCTGGCCGACGGCAAGCCGGGCGGGCATCCGGTGCACGGGCTGCTGGAGGAGGAGGTCACCCAGATCCTGGCCCTGTTCGAAGAATGGGGCGATACCGATCGGTCCCACCGCAAGCTCGCGCACCGCGGTTCGTATCTGGGCCGGGTGTGGGTGTCACCGTCTTCGGTCCGCCGGGTCCTGAACGCCCACGGGTTGCGGCTGCGCCGCCCCAAGCGGCCCGCCCGGTCCCAGCGGCGGCCGTTCCCCGAGTGGGCCGAATGGAAGCCCAACCGCATCTGGATCTTCGACACGACGCACTTCGGCAGGTGCGGGATGGCCGTGGTCGCGATCACGGACCTGGTCTCCCGCAAGTGGATCTGCGAGGTCGTCTCGGTGGAGGAGACCTCCACCCAGGTCAAGCTCGCCTTCACCCGTGGGCCCATGTGCGCGATCGCTCAGCACTTCGGCCGTCCGGGCATCCCGACCGACCAGGCGTGGATCGAGACGCTGTTCGGGCACGTCAAGGCCGAATACCCTCATCTGCTGAGGATCCGAGATCCCGGACTCTTGCGCGCCGAGTTCGCCGCCGTGCGCGCGCACTACAACGGCGTCATGTTGCATGAGGGCATCGGCTACGTCTGCCCCGACGACGAACACCAGGGCTACGGCGAACAGATCCGCAAGGCCCGACAAGCCGGACTCGCAAACGCCCGGCAACGCCGGCTCGCCTGCCACCGGGCGAACCGGGACAACCCATCGATGCAGGAGCACGGCGACGTTGGCTAATAGATCGCTGATCTGTATCGCGAACTCAGAAACGGCTCACCCCACCACCACCTGCGCTGGCACCTGTGGCGACGACGCCATCAAGCCCGCGCCCGCCGGTTCCACCACCGAACCCGTCTGGCCCGCCGATGACCAGATCACAATCTCGGACTGCCGTACTAGGGGGCCGCGACCGTCCCTGGACGCTCGACCGGTCCCGAGGCCATCCCCTTTGGCCCGGGACCGGTCGATTCGTGCCGCCGCGTCCGGTGCGGTATCTCACCGGGCGGCGTCGGGCGGGCGGGCCGTACCCCATTGTCGGGCCCACCCTCATTGGTCTGTGTCGTCCAGCGCGATATCCGTTTCAAGGAGGACGGGCGCCGGATTCTTCGGATCTGTTGACCGCGCAACGATCGGAGACGACCGGCGGCGCCGGCTCTCAGGCTCGTCGCCGCGCTTCCCCGCCCCGCGCGGGCGCCGCGGTCACCCACCGCAGCCGCTCGATCGGCATCCCCTCGTCGCCGCAGCCGTCCCGGATGTGCTCGACGGCCCGCGGAAGCACGACGTCGCGCACGGCACGGCCCCGCTCGGTGAGCACGAGGTGCGTGACGCGCCGGTCCCAGGAGTCCTCGACGCGCGACACCAGGCCGCGTGTCACCAGGCGGTCGACCAGGCGGGTCAGCCCGCTGGGCGAGATCTCGACGGCCCGGGCCAGCCGCGCCGCCGCGTCTTCCCGCGTCCGCCGCGCCGGAGGGACCGTCGGGATCACCGACAGAACGTGCATCTCGGTGAGGTTGAGCCGGTGCTCGGCGCGGAGCCAGCCGTCGAGCCGGCGCAGCCGCGAGTGGATGAGCTGCAGAGCACCGATGAGGTCACCGGGGTCGCCGTCCGGCTCGGCCTCCACTTCGGGGGCGGCGAGCCGCCGAGAATCCGCGCGCCGGCTCGATCCCGCCTGCCGGGCCTGGAACATCTCCCGTGCGCGCTGCACCGCGTACTCGGTCACGGAACCTCCTTCGTCGGCCCCGCGACCACGGTGCTGTGTTTTCCGGTTTCCTCGTTCTGTTCGCTCATGGCCTCCCCCGAGTGTCCTGAGTCAGGCAACTTCCCGCTGATCGCCACATATTCCCAGGTCAGTCGATATATCTCACTCTGCGGACACGAATCGATCACCGACTGTCACCGGCGTCACAGGCATGCACGGCGGTTGACAGCGTGCGCACGAGACGGGGCAGGGGACCCGGCGCGCCCGGACGCCGCACCCCTGGCACTTCCAGGGCCGATGGCGCACTAGGGTGAAACCCGTGTCGGAGTCGTTGCCGCGTCGGCTGCCCCGGGGGCGGCACGCGCTCTCACGTGACGAACTGGAGCGCGTCCAGCGTGCACGGCTGTGCGCGGCCATGGCCGAGGTGATGGCCGAGAAGGGCTACGTGGCCACCTCGGTCGCCGACGTGCTCGCCCGGTCAGGGGTGTCGCGGCAGACCTTCTACCAGGTGTTCGACTCCAAGCTCGACTGCTTCATGACCGCCTTCGACTTCGCGTCCGACATACTGACGCGGCGGCTGATGGAGACGGTCGGCGCCGACGAGCACGGCGTCCTCGCGCCCGAGGCGGCGAGCGATCCGCTGGAGCGGTTCGAGCGGGTGTTCACCGCCTACCTCGACGCGCTCGCCACCGAGCTGCCCTACACCCGGCTGTTCCTGATCGAGGTGTACGCGGCCGGGCCCGCCGCCATCCGGCGGCGGAGCCGGCAGCAGGCCGCGACCGCCACGCTCCTCGCCAACCTGATGGGCGTCACCGCCGAGTCGGGCCGGTTCACGTGTCAGATGATCGTCACGGCGACCAGCACCATGGTGACCAACGCGGTCGCCGACAACGACCTCACGGCCCTGCGCGCCGTCGGCCCTCCCGTGATCGACCACGTCCGCGCCCTCTGGAAGGCCGGCGCGTTCGGGCACGAGGGCGGGTGAGCCGATCGCGTCGCCGGCCGATCCGCCCGGCGACGCCGGCGTTCAGGTCCCGTACTCGCGGAGCAGGCCGCGGCTGATGATCGTCTTCTGGATCTCGCTGGTGCCCTCGCCGATCAGCAGGAACGGCGCCTCGCGCATCAGCCGCTCGATCTCGTACTCCTTCGAGTAGCCGTAGCCGCCGTGGATCCGGAAGGCGTCCTGCGTGACCTCCATGCAGTACTCGGAGGCGAGCAGCTTCGCCATTCCGGCCTCGACGTCGTTGCGCTTCCCGGAATCCTTCAGCCGTGCCGCGTTCACCATCATCAGGTGAGCGGCCTCCACCTTGGTGGCCATCTCCGCGAGCTTGAAGGCGATCGCCTGATGGCCGGCGATGGCGCGCCCGAACGCACGGCGCTCCTGGGCGTACGCCACGGCCAGTTCGAACGCCCGGACGGCGATGCCGCAGGCGCGCGCCGCGACGTTCACCCGGCCGACCTCGATGCCGTCCATCATCTGGCGGAAGCCGGCGCCGGGCTCGGCACCGAGGACCGCGTCCGCCCCGACGCGGAGGCCGGAGAAGACGGCCTCCGTGGTGTCGACGCCCTTGTAGCCCATCTTCTCGATCTTGCCCGGGATGGTGAGGCCGGGCCGGACCTCGCCGAAGCCCTCCGGCTTCTCGATCAGGAAGGCGGTCAGGTTGTCGTGCGACCGCGGCGCGCCCTCGTCCGTACGGGCCAGCAGGGCGATGAGGTTCGCGCTGCCTCCGTTGATCAGCCACATCTTCGTACCGTCGATGACGTACTCGTCACCGTCCCGCCGGGCATGCGTCCTGATCGCCGCGACGTCGGAGCCGAGGTCCGGTTCGGACATCGAGAACGCCCCGCGAACGGCCCCTTCCGCCATCTTCGGCAGGTAGTGCCGCTTCTGCTCGTCCGTGCCGTACCGCCCGAGCATGTAGGCGACGATGAAGTGGGTGTTGATCACGCCGGAGACGCTCATCCAGCCCCGCGCGATCTCCTCGACGACGAGCGCGTACGTCAGCAGCGACTCGCCGAGCCCGCCGTACTCCTCCGGGATCATCAGGCCGAACAGCCCGAGCCGCCGCATCCCGTCGACGATGTCCTGGGGGTACGTGTCGGAGCGCTCCAGTTCCCGGACGTTGGGGATGATCTCCTTGGCGACGAAGTCGCGTACGGTGTGCAGGATCTCCTGCTGGAGATCGGTGAGCCCGGCGGTCTGGGCGAGTCGTGCCATCGCGTTCTCCTACCTCGCTCCGCGGCGATCAACGGTCGGGGGACGCTCCGCGGATCACGCCCGCCCGCGACAGGCGGGAGAGGTCCGCCTGCGTGAGACCGAGCACATCGGAGAGCACCTCGTGGGTGTGCGCGCCCAGGCGTGGCGCGGCGACCGGGGGAACCGGGCCGGTGCCGGACCAGCGCAGCGGGCTGCCGGCCGAGGCGACCGCTCCGGCCCCCGGCTGCTCCACGTCCGCGATCAGAGGGTTCTCCCGCTCCCGTTCGAGGACTTCGGTGAAGGTCCGGTACGGGCCCCACAGTACGCGTGCGGCACCGAGCTCGCGGCCGGCCTCTTCGGCCGTCCGGTCCTCGAACCAGGGGCGCAGGATGGGCTCGATCATCTTGCGCCAGCGGTATCGGTCGGCGTCCTGGGAGAAGTCGGCCCGCAGCGCCTCCTCCATCGCCGCGAACACCTTCTCGGTGCCGGTGACCCGGCACAGGGAACGCCACTGCGACGCGGTCAGCGCCACGACCATGACACGTCTCCGGTCGCGGGTCGGGAAGTCGACCCCGAAGGAGCCGTAGAGGTGGTTGCCCTGCTTGGCACGGTCACGGCCGGTCGTCTGGGCCTCGGCCAGCCAGCCCAGGTTGGCGACGCTCGCCAGCGCCACGTCGGCGAGCGCGAGCTCGATGAGGCCGCCGCGTCCGGTCCGCTGCCGCCGGTGCAGGGCCGCCAGCAGCCCGGTGGTCGCCGTCATGCCGGTCAGCAGGTCCCAGGCCGGCAGGACGTGGTTGACCGGTGCCGCGGTCGTCTCCGGACCGGTCACGCCGGGTACCCCGGTCGCGGCGTTGACCGTGTAGTCGACCGCCGGCCGCCCGTCCGCGTGGCCCTGGATGCGCAGCTGGATCAGGTCGGGACGCCTCTTCGCGAGCGTCTCGTGGGACAGCCACGCGCGCCCGGTGTTCTCCAGGAGGATCCCGGCCTGCGGGCCGGGCGCGGTGATCAACGCGGTGACCAGCTCCCGGCCCTCGGGCGCGGACAGGTCGACGGTCACCGAGCGCTTGCCCTTGTTGAGGCCGTTCCAGTACAGGCTCCCGCCCGCCGGGGCGACCGGCCAGCGCCGGTGGTCGGGCCCGCCGCCGATCGGATCGACGCGGATGACGTCCGCGCCCAGCTGCGCCAGCGCCATGCCGCCGGACGGACCCGCGACGAAGGTCGCGCACTCGACCACGCGCAGCCCCGCGAGCGGCCGGTCCTGGTCCCTGTGCGTACTCACCCGAACGCCCTCCTCCGAGCGGCCGTCGCGCCGACCACGGCGGTCAGGCCCTCGCGCTCTCCCGGGGTTCCTCCAGCGCCTGGATCGCCGCCGCCGTCAGGCTCAGACGGATGTGATCCCGCATCAGCGCGGCGACGCCATCCGCGTCGCCGTCACTGATCATCTCCACCATCGTGTGGTGTTCCCGGTGATCGCGCATCCGGGGCTCCTCGCCCGGCGGGAGCTGCAGGCCCATCCGCCGGTAGCGGTCGGACTTGTCCCAGATCCCGTCGAGGAGCTCGATCAGCCGCTCGTTGTGCGACGCGACGTACACGGCGCGGTGGAACTCCCGGTGTGCGACCAGGGCCTCTTCTCCCCATTCGCGCGTCACCGGCAGGAGGCGGCCGACGGCGCCGCGCATCGCCTCGAGATCCGCCCGCGTGCGGCGCTTCGCCGCGAGCTCCGCACCTGTGGGATCGAGCGACAGCCGGATCTCCAGCAGCTCACGGGCCTCCTTGGCGTGCAGCGGCGCCACCCGCGCGTCGCGGTGCACGTCCAGCTCGACCAGGCCCTCGCCCTTGAGCCGGCGGAGCGCCTCGCGCAGCGGGGTGATGCTCATGTGCAGCGACTCGGCCAGGTCGTACTGCGCGAGCACCGAGCCCGGCGGTAGCTCACCGGAGAGGATCCGCTCGCGGATCTCGGCGTACGCGGCGTCGCTCTTGCTCAGGAAGACGTTGGCCCCGCCCATCCCCACCAGCCTTCGAATCGCACCCCGGTCTTGCCATCGAGCCACACAGCAGCCTAGCATCCCGCCATATCTTATAAGTTGTGAGGAGTTAGGGCTTGAAGATCGTTTCCATCCACGAGGGCGTCGTTCCGATCAGCTCGTCGATCCGCAACGCCTGGATCGACTTCAGCGCCATGGACTGTTCCATCGTGGCCGTGGTCAGCGACGTGATCCGCGACGGAAGGCCGGTGGTGGGTTACGGCTTCAACTCCAACGGACGGTACAGCGCGGGTGAGATCCTCCGGCGCCGCGTCATTCCCCGGCTGCTGGCGGCCCCGCCCTCGTCCCTGCTCACCGATGACGGCACCAACATCGACCCGGCCAAGGCCTGGGACGTGATGATGCGCAACGAGAAGCCGGGCGGGCACGGGGAGCGCTCGGTCGCGGTGGGCGTCGTCGACATGGCGCTCTTCGACCTGGCCGCCAAGATCGCGGAGCAGCCGCTGTACCGGTTCCTGTCCGACCGCTACGGCGACGGCGACCCCGACACGTCGGTCTTCGTCTACGGCGCCGGCGGCTACTACGCCCCCGGCAAGACCCTGCGGGACCTGCAGGAGGAGATGAAACGCTTCGTCGACGCGGGCTACGACGTGGTGAAGATGAAGATCGGGGGCGCGCCGCTCAAGGAGGACCTCGAACGCATCGAGGCCGCCCTCTCCGTCCTGGGCGGCGACGGTTCGCGTCTGGCCGTCGACGTCAACGGCCGCTTCGACCTGCGGACCGCCCTGGAGTACGGCGAGGCGATCGAACCGTACGGCCTGTTCTGGTACGAGGAGCCCGGCGACCCGCTGGACTTCGGCCTGCACGCCACGCTGTCCGAGCACTACGCGGGCCCGATGGCCACCGGCGAGAACCTGTTCTCACTGCCGGACGCCCGCAACCTCATCCGGTACGCCGGCATGCGCCCCGACCGCGACACCGTCCAGATCGACCCCGCGCTCAGCTACGGGCTGGTCGAGTACCTGCGCATCCAGGACATGCTGAAGCGGCACGGATGGTCCTCGCGCCGCTGCGTCCCGCACGGCGGACACCAGTTCTCGCTGCACATCGCCGCCGCGCTCAAGCTCGGGGGCAACGAATCCTACCCAGGCGAGTTCTACCCGACGGGCGGCTTCGCCGACGGCGCCGTCGTCGAGAACAGCCGGGTCGGCCTCACCGAAATCCCGGGAATCGGCTTCGAGGCCAAGGCCGCGTTCTACCGCGTCCTTCGCGACCTGCACGACTGACAGTGATGATGTAGATGAGCGCCTCCCGGCCGGGTCTGACCCAACGACTGAC
>NZ_BAABHF010000003.1:0-1537 GCF_039541955.1 Actinoallomurus oryzae
ACCGATGCACCTGCGCCGCATCATCGATCTTCTCCTGCGGCGTACGCGGCACACCCTCCTGAGCGAACACCTTGAAACGCGTCCCGGAATTGCCATACGCCCACGACGGCGTCTCAATGCGCTGACTCCGCAGCGCCGCCTTCACGGTCTTTGTGTCGGTCACGAGAAACCCCGATTCCTACGAGCTTCATGCCAGGTGGAAAACGCCGGCGAGCGACATCGGCCCTCGTCGGGACGGCCGTCGGACGCGCGCGGAAGAACGCTCCGCACCGGGGCGGGGCCGCCGGCCCCGCCCCCGCGCCGGGGGTCAGAAGTGGTAGTTATCGATGTTGTTCTTGTCGAAGACGGTCGGCGGGCCGAGGATGACCTCGCCGTCCTTGCCGATGGTCCGGGGGCCGAGCTTGCCGGCCTTGAACGTCTCGCCCTGCGCGCCGGTAATCTGACCGGAGACGAGCGCCGCCGCGGCATACGCGGCGAGGTAGCCGAGGTTGCCCGGGTCCCACAGCTCGAACTTGTGCACGGTGCCGTCCTTGACGAACTTGCGCATCTGGTTCGGCGTGCCCAGGCCGGAGACCTCGACCTTGCCCTTGTACTTGGAGGAGGACACGTAGCGGGCCGCGGCGGCGATGCCGACGGTGGTGGGCGCGATGATGCCCTTCAGGTCCGGGTAGGCCTGGAGCAGACCCTGGGTCTGCTGGAAGGACTTCTGGTCATCGTCGTCACCGTAGGCGACCTTCACCAGCTGGATCCCGGAGTACTCCGGCTTCTTCAGCTCCTCCTTCATGAAGCTGATCCAGGTGTTCTGGTTGGTGGCGTTGGCGGTCGCCGACAGGATCGCGATCTTGCCCTTGCCGCCGATCAGGTCGGACATGACCTTGATCTCACTGCGGCCGATCTCTTCCGAGCTCGCCTGGTTGATGAAGACGTCCCGGCACTCTTTGGCCGCGTCGGAGTCATAGGCCACGACGGCGATCTTGCGGGACATGGCCTGCTTCAGCGGCCCGCAGACGGCGTTGGGGTCGTTGGCCGCGATGAGGATCGCGTCCTGACGCTGCTGGATCAGCGTGTTGAGGTAGGAGATCTGCGACGAGGCCGACGCATCCGACGGACCGACCTCCTTGGCCTGGGCGTAGAAGCCCTTGGCCGCGGCGATGCCGGCGTTGTCGACGATCGTCTCGTACGGGTTGTTGACCTGCTTGGGCAGGAAGGCGAGCTTGAGGTTCTGCTTGATCGGGGCGTTCGGGTCGGCCTTCTTGCCACTCGTCGCGGCGTTGCCGCCGTCCTTGGCCGTCGAGTTCTTGGTCGTACCGCCGCACGCGGCGGCTCCCAGGGCGAACGCGGCCACGAGTGCCACGGCCGCCATTGGACGTTTCAGCATGTCAACTCCCTTGCGTGGAGGAGGAGGCGGTGAGGGACCCGCGGGGATGTCGCCGCGCCTCGCGTACCGCCGCCACGATCCGCGGCGTCAGCACGGAGACGATGAGGAGGAGGCCGGTGACGATGGACTGGATCTCGGTCGCGACGTCACGGAGCATGA
>NZ_BAABHF010000004.1:0-1810 GCF_039541955.1 Actinoallomurus oryzae
ACCGATGCACCTGCGCCGCATCATCGATCTTCTCCTGCGGCGTACGCGGCACACCCTCCTGCGCGAACACCTTGAAACGCGTCCCGGAATTGCCATACGCCCACGACGGCGTCTCAATGCGCTGACTCCGCAGCGCCGCCTTGACGCGGGCTATGTCCGTTGTCATGGTTCGTGATCCCCGATCCGTCAGTCGAGATGGAACACTTCGTCCAGTCGCAGCAGGCCCTCATCGGGGCGCTGTCCCTCGAGGTCCTCGAAGAACGGCGCCATGTCCGCCTGCCAGCGGGCGTTCACCTCGGTGCCCTCCATGGCGGCGCGCGCGGCCTCGAAGTCGTCGGTCTCCAGGTAGCCGACGAGCAGGCCGTCGTCGCGCAGGAAGATGCTGTAGTTCCGCCAGCCCGCCGCGCGAAGGGCGGTCAGCATGTCCGGCCAGACCGCCTTGTGCCGTTCGCGGTACTCCTCCAGCCGGTCCTTACGGACCCGCAGCAGGAAACACACGCGCTCCATGGATACTCCTCCCGCGACGGCGCGGGGCCGCGCCCGGCGGCCCCGCGCCGAGCGTCCTAGAAGTGGTAGTTGTCGATGTTGCTGCTGTCGAAGACGGTCGGCGGGCCGAGGATGACCTCGCCGTCCTTGCCGATGGTCCGGGAGCCGAGCTTGCCGGCCTTGAAGCTCTCGCCCTGGGCGCCGGTGATCTGACCGGAGGCGAGGGCGGCGGCGGCGTAGGAGGCGAGGTAGCCGAGGTTCGCCGGGTCCCACAGCTCGAACTTCTTGACGGTGCCGTCCTTGACGAACTTGCGCATCTGGTTGGGGGTGCCGAGACCGGAGACGGCGACCTTGCCCTTGTACTTGGAGCTGTCGATGTAGCGGGCCGCGGCGGCGATGCCGACGGTGGTGGGCGCGATGATGCCCTTCAGGTCCGGGTAGGCCTGGAGCAGACCCTGGGTCTGCTGGAAGGACTTCTGGTCATCGTCGTCGCCGTAGGCGACCTTCACCAGCTGGATCCCGGAGTACTCCGGCTTCTTCAGCTCCTCCTTCATGAAGCTGATCCAGGTGTTCTGGTTGGTGGCGTTGGCGGTCGCCGACAGGATCGCGATCTTGCCCTTGCCGCCGATCAGATCGGACATGACCTTGATCTCACTGCGGCCGATCTCTTCCGAGCTCGCCTGGTTGATGAAGACGTCCCGGCACTCCTTGGCCGCATCGGAGTCATAGGCCACGACGGCGATCTTGCGGGACATGGCCTGCTTCAGCGGCCCGCAGACGGCGTTGGGGTCGTTGGCCGCGATGAGGATCGCGTCCTGACGCTGCTGGATCAGCGTGTTGAGGTAGGAGATCTGCGACGAGGCCGACGCATCCGACGGACCGACCTCCTTCGCGGTGCCGCCGAACTCCTTCGCCCCCGCGATGCCGGCCTTGTCGACGATCGTCTCGTACGGGTTGTTGACCTGCTTGGGCAGGAACGCCAGCTTCAGGCCCTTCTTCAGCGGAGCGTTCGGGTTCGCCTTCGCACCGCTCGTCGCGGCGGCGCCGCCGTTGTCGCTCGCGGAGGAGTTCTTGGTCGTGCCGCCGCAGGCGGCGGCGCCGACGGCGAGCGCGGCGGTGAGCGCCACGGCCGCCAGGGGACGCTTGATCATGGAGGGTTCCTTTTCTTCGGTCACTGGTCAGGAGGTGGAGGCGGACGGGGATCCGCGGTGATGTCGTCGTGTCTCGCGTACCGCCGCCGCGATCCGCGGTGTGAGTACCGAGATGATGAGGAGGAGGCCGGTGACGATGGACTGGATCTCGGTCGCGACGTCACGGAGCATGA
>NZ_BAABHF010000005.1:0-38109 GCF_039541955.1 Actinoallomurus oryzae
GCCAACGGCACGCGCCTGCAGATCTGGACCTGCACCGGCGCCGCCAACCAGCAGTGGACGCTCCCTTCCTGACGGGCTCGCACCGATCCCGGGCCGGTACCCGTCATCCCGATGGGTACCGGCCCTGACCAGGCGTGCGATATCCGTACGAGGGGTATGTCGAGTGACGGATAGGGACGAAAGCGGCAAGGGGGCGACACCGACCGGGCGGGGGCGGCAGTGAAGGCGGCGCGGGCGTATCCGATCACCGAGCACACGACGGACCTGCGGGTGGAGTGGATCGAGGATCCGACACCCGGCGCCGGTGAGGTGCTCGTCCAGGTCACCGCCGCCGGCGTCACGCGGTGGGACCACCACGCCGCGACCGGCGCGGGTCCGGCGCCGCTCACCCTCGGTGCGGAAGGCTCCGGCATCGTCGTCGCCGACCCCGCCGGCCACTGGGCACCCGGCACCCGTGTGATGTTCTTCGCCGGATCGGCCGGCACGATGGCCGAATTCGCCGTGGTCCCCGAACAGAACCTCGCCGAGGTCCCGGTCAACGTCGCCGACGAGGTCGCGGCCACGGTGCCCGTCGCGTACCTCACGGCGGTGCTCGCGCTGCGGCTGGGCCGGTTCTGCCCGGGCAAGCGCGTCTTCGCCCCCGCGGTCGGGGGCGGGGTGGGCAACGCGACCGTGCAGCTCGCGCGGGCGCTCGGCGCGTCGGCCGTGGCCGGTGGCACCGGCAGCACGGCGAAGGCCGAGGCCGTGCGCGCGGCGCCGTGGGCGTACGGGATCGAGGTGGTCGACCTCGAACGCGACCGGCTTCCGGAGGGGCTGGGAGACGGGTTCGCCGCCGGGATCGACGTGGCGGTCGACGGCGTCGGCGGTGGCGTGACCGGCCAGATCGCGGCGGCGCTGGCGACCGGCGGGCGGATCGTCCTGGTCGGTGAGACGGGCGGCGCGGCCGCGCAGGTGCCCGTCGGCGACGTCGTACGGCGCCACGCGAGCCTGCACGGGTTCTCACTGCCCGACGCCACCGTGGCACAGTCGCGCCGCGCCTGGGAGACCATCACCGGCCTGCTGGCCGCCGGCCGGATCCACCCCGTCATCGACTCGATCTACCCGGTCGAGGCGGCGGCCGAGGCCCTGCGGCACCTGATCGAGGACCGCCCGATCGGCAAGGTCGTGATCATCGGTATGTCCCACGCCTGGTAGTCACTCCACGGGGATCTCGGCGTGCAGTGTGGTGCCCGCGCCTTTGCGGCTGGTGACGGTGATGGTGCCGCCGATGGCCTCGACGCGGTCGGTGAGGCCGATCAGCCCGGAACCGCGTGCGGGGTCGGCTCCGCCGACGCCGTCGTCGCGGATCGACAGGTCGATCACCTTGTCGTCGGTGGTGAGGGCGACGCGGACGACCGAGGCGAACGCGTGTTTGGCCGCGTTGGTCAAGGCCTCGGAGACCACGTGGTAGACGGTCACTTCGTAGCGCTGCGGGAGCCGTTCGTCCAGATGGAGGTCGAGCTCGACCGGGAGGGAGGAGCGGCGCGCGAGGACCCTGAGCGCGGGTTCGAGGCCGCCCTTGGCGAGGATGGCGGGGTGGAGGCCGCGGGAGAGCTCCTGCAGTTCGGCGACGGTTTCTTCGAGGCCCGCGACGGCGTGGGCGATCCGGAGCCTGAGGTCGCCGAGCGCCGGAGGGACGGCGGCCTGGGTGCAGCGCATCTCGAGCCCCAGCGAGACGAGGCGCTGCTGGGTGCTGTCGTGCAGGTCGCGTTCGATGCGGCGGCGTGCCTCGTCGGCGGCGGCGGCGACGCGGGCGCGGGAGGCCTTGAGGTCGGCGTTGCTCTGGGCGTTGGCGATGGCGGCCGCGGCGAGTTCGGTGAACTCCATCATGCGCACCTCGGTGTCCGGCGGCAGCCGTTCCTCCGTGCTGGAGGAGGCGATCAGCACACCCCACAGCGACCGGCCCACGATGATGGGACAGCCGACGGCGGACCTGACGCCGAAGGAGCGCAGCCGGGTGACGACCTCGCCTTCGCCTCCGTAGTCGTCGATCCTGGCCGGCGCGCCCGTACGCGCGACGGCCTCGGTGACGGTTCCCCTCTCCACGGGCCAGCGGTAGCCCAGCGGCATGGTGGCGTCGATCTCCCTGCGGCTGACTCCCCAGTTCCCGACGGTGATCGCCGTGGCGGCCGTCTCGTAGCGGATGATCAGAACGTGGCGCGCGGGAAGGAGCCGGCCCATCTCGCAGGCGACGGCGTGGAAGACCTCGCTCTCCGGAGCGGCGTGGGCGACCAGCGTGGCCAGGCGCCGCAGGGCGGCCTGCTCCTCGGCGATGCGGGCGAGCTCGTCGCGGCTGTGCCGCAGGGCGTCGGCGACCTTCTCGCGCTCGCACGCCACCTCGAGCAGCACCTGGAGGCAGGGTACGACCCGCTCGCGCAGCCGCCGGACGACCGGGCTCGGCAGACCGGCCGGGACGCGGAGCGCGGCGTTGACGCCTTCACCGCGGATCGGGAGGGTGAGCCCGGTGCCGCCGGAGGGGGCGCCTTCGGTCTCGATGGAGGCCGACGGCAGGTTCAGATCGCTCGCCAGGCGCCGCGCCGTGGCCGGGAGGGCCGTTGACAGGTCGGAGGCTCGCAGGAGCAGCCGGGCCAGCGCGGCGGACAGGTCGGCTTCCCGGCGTGACTCCATCTGGCTCCAGAGCAGCCGGGCGGTGCGGGCGAGTGCGCACACCAGCAGGGCGAGGGCCATGAAGACGCCGAGGACCACCACGTCCCGGCGCCCGTCGGGCCACAGCGTCCACGCCGGCGGGATGAGGAAGTAGTCGAAGGCCAGCGTGCCGGCAACGGCCATCACCAGCCCCAGTCCGGGGCCCCACAGCGACGCGACGAGCAGGAGCCCGACGAGGTAGAGCACGCCGAAGGCCTCCACGGGCACGAACCGCGACAGCCCGATGCCGAGCAGGGTCTCCACCGTGAGGCAGACGGCCGCCACCAGGATGCCCAGCAGCAGCGGCGGCCGTGACCGCCGCTCCGGTGTCGCCGGCGGAGATGGGCGCATAACTCACGGTAACGCCGATCCGAAGAGACGTCCGAGCGTGTTCGCCCTGGTCGGAGGTGGTGAACTCCGATATCACCCCAACGGGATCTCGACGTGCAGGGTGGTGCCCGCGCCTTTGGGGCTGGTGATGGTGATGGTGCCGCCGATGGCCTCGACGCGGTCGGTGAGGCCGATCAGTCCGGAACCGTGTGCGGGGTCGGCTCCGCCGACGCCGTCGTCGCGGACCGACAGGTCGATCGCCTTGTCGTCGGCGGTGACGGTGATGTGGACGACCGAGGCGAACGCGTGTTTGGCGGCGTTGGTCAGCGCTTCGGAGACCACGTAGTACACGGTGATCTCGCACTGTTGCGGGAGCCGTTCGTCGATGGACACGTTCAGCTCGACCGGCACGGACGAGCGGCGGGCGAGGACCTTGAGCGCGGGTTCGAGGCCGCCCTTGGCGAGGATGGCGGGGTGGAGGCCGCGGGAGAGCTCCTGCAGTTCGGCGATGGCCTCCTCCAGGGCCTTGGCGGTGTGGGCGACCTGGAGCCTGAGGTCGTGCAGTTCCTGTGGGATCGCGGCCTCGATCCCGCGCATCTGGAGTCCGAGGGCCACGAGGCGCTGTTGGGTGCTGTCGTGCAGGTCGCGTTCGATGCGGCGGCGTGCCTCGTCGGCGGCGGCGACGACGCGGGCGCGGGAGGCCTTGAGGTCGGCGTTGCTCTGGGTGTTGGCGATGGCGGCCGCGGCGAGTTCGGTGAACTCCATCATGCGCACCTCGGTGTCCGGCGGCAGCCGTTCCTCCGTGCTGGAGGAGGCGATCAGCACACCCCACAGCGACCGGCCCACGACGATCGGGCAGCCGACGGAGGAGACGACGCCCCGCGCGCGCAGCTGGATGGAGAGCGGTCCTCCGCCCGTGTACTCGTCGATGCGGCCCGGCGCACCCGTACGCGCTACGAGATCGGACACGGTCCCCTCCTCCAGCGCCCATCGCGATCCCACCGGCATGGTGGCCCGAGGGCCGCTGGCGGCGTGCCACACGCCGACGCTGGTCGCGGCGTGGCCGGGCTCGTAGCGGGCGATCAGCGTGTGCGGCGCGCCGAGGATCCGCCCCATCTCGCGGGGGACGGCGTGGAAGACCTCCTCCTCCCGAGCGCCGTGGGCGACCAGCGTGGCCAGGCGCCGCAGCGCGGCCTGCTCCTCGGCGATGCGGGCGAGCTCGTCGCGGCTGTGCCGCAGGGCGTCGGCCACCTGCTGGCGTTCGCACGCCGCTTCGAGCAGGATCTCCAGGGAGGGGACGATCCTCTCGCGCAGCCGCCGGACGACCGGGTGCGGCAGGCCGCGCGGCACGAGGAGCGTGGCGTGAATGTCGTCGCCGCGCAGCGGGAGGGCGAGTTCCCCGTGCTCGGCGGGGACGTCGCCGGGCTCGATCGAGGCCGACGGCAGGCGCAAGGCGACGGCCAGGCGCTGCGCCGTGGCCGGGAGCGCGGCGCTCAGGTCGGGCGCTCTCAACAGCAGCCGGGCCAGCTCTGCCGACAGGTCGGCCTCCTGGCGGGCCTCCATCTCGCCGGACAGCAGCCGAACCGCCCGGGCGAGCGCGCACGCGAGCAGGGCGAGGGCCATGAAGATCGCGAGAACCGCCAGATCCTGCGCCTTGGCGAGGTCGGGCCCCCACTCCGGCGGGAGGAAGACGAAGTCGAGGATGAGCGCGCTGCCCACGGCCATCACGAGACCTACGGCCAGGCCCCACAGGGACGCGACCACCAGCAGGCCGACGAGGTAGAGCACGCCGAGGGACTCGACGGGCACGACCTTCGCCAGCCCGATGCCGACGAGGGTCTCCACGGCGAGACACAGCGCCATCACCAGGAACCCCAGCCACAGCCGCGGCCGCGGTCGGCGCTCCAGCAAGAAGGCGCGCATAAGACCATTTAACGCCGCTCCGGAAGCGCTCCCTGATGTGTGTTAGTGCTGGTGAAGCCGCGTTGATCGCGGAGTGTCCGGTACCGAGGCCGCCCGTGCCCACGAGTCATTCGAGGGGGATCTCGACCAGCAGAGTCGTGCCGCCGCCCTGAGGACTCACGACGGAGATGGTGCCGCCGATGGCCTCGACGCGGTCGGTGAGGCCGATCAACCCCGAGCCGCGTGCGGGGTCGGCTCCGCCGACGCCGTCGTCACGGATCGACAGCCGGACCGTCCCGTCCCTGACGCCGACGGCGACGCGGACCACCGAGGCGAACGCGTGTTTGGCCGCGTTGGTCAGCGCTTCGGAGACCACGTAGTACACGGTGATCTCACACTGTTCCGGGAGCCGTTCGTCGAAGGACACGTCCAGTTCCACCGGCACGGACGAGCGGCGGGCGAGGACCCTGAGCGCGGGTTCGAGGCCGCCCTTGGCGAGGATGGCGGGGTGGAGGCCGCGGGAGAGCTCCTGCAACTCGGCGATGGCCTCCTCCAGGGCCTTGGCGGTGTGGGCGACCTGGAGCCTGGCGTCGTTGAACTCCTGCGGGATCGCGGCCTCGATCCCGCGCATCTCGAGCCCCAGCGAGACGAGGCGCTGCTGGGTGCCGTCGTGCAGGTCGCGTTCGATGCGGCGGCGTGCCTCGTCGGCGGCGGCGACGACGCGGGCGCGGGAGGCCTTGAGGTCGGCGTTGCTCTGGGCGTTGGCGATCGCGGCCGCGGCGAGTTCGGTGAACTCCGTCATGCGCACCTCGGTGTCCTCCGGCAGCGGCTCGGGGGAACTGGTGGCGACGACGACCACGCCCCACAGGGACCGGCCGACGATGATCGGGCAGCCGACGGAGGAGACGACGCCCCGTGCGCGCAGCTGGGTGGAGAGCGGTCCTTGGCCGATGTACTCGTTGATCCGGCCCGGCGCGCCCGTACGCGCCACCAGCTCGGTGACGGTTCCCGGCTCCAGCGTCCACCGCGTGCCCAGCGGCGGGTTGACCTCGTCGCCCTCGACCGGGGTCCAGGCTCCGACGGTGACCGCGGCGTGGGCGGGCTCGTAGCGGACGACCAGTGTGTGGCGCGCGCCGAGGATCTGCCCCATCTCACGGGCGACGGCGTCGAAGACCTCCTGCTCCGGAGCGGCGTGGGCGACCAGCGTGGCCAGGCGCCGCAGCGCGGCCTGCTCCTCGGCGACGCGGGCGAGCTCGTCGCGGCTGTGCCGCAGTGCGCCGGCCACCTGTTCGCGTTCGCACGCCGCATCGAGCAGGATCTCCAGAGAGGGGACGACCCTCTCGCGCAGCCGCCGGACGACCGGGCGTCTCAGGCCGCCCGGTACGAGGAGCGTGGCGTGGACGCTGTCACCGCGCAGCGGGAGGGCGAGTTCCCCGTGCTCGGCGGGGACGTCACCGGGTTCGATCGAGGCCGACGGCAGGTTCAGATCGCTCGCCAGGCGCCGCGCCGTGACCGGAAGCGCGGCGCTCAGGTCGGGCGCTCGCAACAGCAGCCGGGCCAGCTCGGCCGACAGGTCGGCCTCCTGGCGGGCCTCCACCTCGCCCGACAGCAGCCGTGCCGCCCGCGCGAGCGCGCACGCCAGCAGCGCCAGGGCCATGAAGATCCCGAGGATCG
The DNA here is from genome assembly GCF_039541955.1 of Actinoallomurus oryzae. Classification (NCBI taxonomy): domain Bacteria; kingdom Bacillati; phylum Actinomycetota; class Actinomycetes; order Streptosporangiales; family Thermomonosporaceae; genus Actinoallomurus; species Actinoallomurus oryzae. Next base: position 6,592 of record NZ_BAABHF010000005.1, read on the forward strand.
CCAGGTCCTGACCCTTGGTGAGCCACAGTGTCCACGCGGGCGGTATGAGGAAGTAGTCGAAGACGACGGTGCTGGCCACGGCCATCACGAGACCCATGGCGAGGCCCCAGAGGGATGTGACCACCAGCAGGCCGACGAGGTAGAGCACGCCGAGGGACTCGACGGGCACGACCTTCGCCAGCGCGACGCCGACGAGGGTCTCCACGGCGAGGCACAGGGCCATCACCAGGAACCCCAGCCACAGTCGCGGCCGGGGCCGACGCTCCAGCGTCGCCAGCAGGGAGGGACGCATAACCAACATTAACGCCGAACCGGAAAAACCGACGGATCGCGTTCGTGCTGGTCAGATGCCCTTTACCGGCGACTGATCGACTCCTGACCACCGGCAAGCCGTGCGGGCCCCGCCGGGACCCCGGCGGGCAGTGCCGCGCGTGATGAGCGGTCTCTCAGCCGGGGAGGGCGGCCAGACGGGCCTTCACGGCCTTCGCGGTCGGGTTGGTCACCGCGGTGCCGTCGGGGAACACCACGACGGGTACCGTCTGGTTGCCGCCGTTGACGTTCTCCACGAACGCGGCGGCCTTCGGGTCACGCTCGATGTCGATCTCGACCATGGCGATCCCGTCGCGGGCCAGCTGCGCCTTCAGCCGTTTGCAGAAGCCACACCACGAAGTGGTGTACATCGTGAGCTCACCCGTTGTGGGCGTGGTCATGACTCTCCCCGCGGTCCGTTGGTTGCGAACACCTGTCCAACACCGGGTCAGGCCGCCGCATTCCCGCCGCGAGAGCCCGGAGACGAGACGAGGGGCGGAACGCGAGCGGAGATGAGGGACGGGACGCGAGCGTCGGATGCGCCTGAGAGGATGAACGCCCGGTGAAAGGAGGGGCGATGGAGGCGGATGAGGTGCTCGCCGGGCTCGACCCGGAACAGCGCGCGGTGGCCGAGGCCACCCGAGGCCCGGTGTGCGTGCTGGCCGGCGCCGGCACGGGCAAGACCCGCGCCATCACCCACCGCATCGCGTACGCGGTGCACACCGGCGTCGTCTCCCCGCAGCGGGTGCTCGCCGTGACGTTCACCACCCGGGCGGCCGGCGAGCTGCGCGGGCGGCTACGGCAGCTCGGCGCCCCGGGCGTGCAGGCGCGCACCTTCCACGCCGCCGCCTACAAGCAGCTGCACTACTTCTGGCCCAAGGTCGTCGGAGGAGAGCCGCCCCGGCTGGTCGAGTCCAAGCTCGGGCTGGTGGCGGAGGCGGCGCGCCTGTGCCGCCTGTCGTTCGGCCGCACCGAGCTGCGCGACGCGGCCACCGAGGTCGAGTGGGCCAAAGTCACCCAGACCCGCCCCGATGACTACGCCGCCGCGGCGGCCAAGGCCGGGCGCACCCCGCCCGCCGAGGCCGCCGACATGGCGCGCGTCTACGAGGCGTACGAACGGCTCCGCCGCGACCGCAACCTGATCGACTTCGAAGGCATGCTGGAGCTCACCGCCGCGATCCTCACCGAGCACCAGGAGGTCGCGCACCAGTTCCGCGACCAGTACCGCCACTTCGTGGTCGACGAGTACCAGGACGTCAACCCGCTGCAGAAGCTCCTGCTCGACACGTGGCTCGGCGAGCGCGAGGACCTGTGCGTGGTCGGCGACCCGAACCAGACCATCTACTCCTTCACCGGCGCCAGCCCCTCCTACCTCCTGGGCTTCACGGTCGAGCACCCCGGCGCCAAGGTCATCAAGCTCGTCCGCGACTACCGCTCGACGCCACAGGTCGTGCGCCTCGCCAACGGTGTGCTGGCGCAGGCGCGGGGAGACGCCCGCGCGCACCGCCTCGAACTCGTCGCGCAGCGCTCCGACGGCCCCACGCCGGTCTTCTCCGAACACGACGACGAGGTGGCCGAGGCCGAGGCCGTGGCCAAGCGCATCCGCGAGCTGCTCGACGAGGGTGTGCCGGCCCGCGAGATCGCGGTCCTGTTCCGCATCAACGCCCAGTCCGAGCCGTACGAACAGGCCTTCGCCGACTGCGGCGTGCCGTACGTCGTCAAGGGCGCCGAGCGGTTCTTCGAGCGTGCCGAGGTCCGCCAGGCCGTGGTCCTGCTGCGGGGCGCGGCGCGGTCGGACACCGGCGAGCCCCTCGTCCGAGCGGTCCGCGACGTCCTGGCCGCCGCCGGCCTGACCGACCAGCCGCCCGAGGGCCGGGGCGCGGCCCGCGAGCGCTGGGAGTCGCTGGCAGCGCTGGCCCAGCTCGCCGAGGACGTCGCCATCGACCGTCCGTCAGCGGGCCTGCGGGAGTTCGTGGCGGAGCTGGAGGAGCGGGCCGGCTCCCAGCACGCGCCCACGCTCGAAGGTGTGACGCTCGCCACGCTCCACACCGCCAAGGGCCTCGAGTGGGACGCGGTCTTCCTCACCGGCCTGGTCGAGGGGACGCTGCCGATCATCTACGCGGAGAAGAGCCCCGACCAGATCGAGGAGGAGCGCAGGCTGCTCTACGTCGGGGTGACGCGGGCGCGCGAGTTCCTCACGCTGTCGTGGGCGCTGGCGCGGTCGCCGGGCGGGCGCAAGGGACGGCGCCGCTCCCGCTTCCTCGACGGCCTGGCGCCGCAGAGCGCCGGGCCGCCGCGGGTCGACCGTTCGGCGCGGCGCCCGGTGTCCTCCGGCCCCCAGCCGTGCCGGGTCTGCGGACGCCCGCTGACCGCCGCGATCGAGCGCAAGCTCGGCCGCTGCGAGAGCTGCCCCACCGACTATGACGAAGATCTCCTCGAACGCATGAAGCACTGGCGCGTCCTGGTGTCCAAACGCCAGAAGGTCCCCGCGTACGTCGTGTTCACCGACGCCACGCTGCAGGCGATCGCCGAGCGCGCCCCGCTCTCGGAGGCGGACCTGGCCGCCATCCCCGGTGTCGGCGCGGTCAAGCTCGGACGCTACGGCGCCGACGTGCTGGCGCTGTGCCGGGGTGAGGAGCCCGCCGCGGACCTGGTTGACTGATGACCCGGTCGAACGAGTAGGGATCGCCATGAACGCCGCACTGAAGGAGCTGCTCGATCTGCTCGACCTGGAGCAGATCGAGATGAACATCTTCCGTGGCCGCAGCCCCGAAGAACGCCAGCAGCGGGTCTTCGGCGGCCAGGTGGCCGGTCAGGCGCTGGTCGCCGCCGGCCGTACGGTGCCCTCCGACCGGCATGTCCACTCGCTGCACGCCTACTTCATCCGGCCCGGCGACCCGAGCGTGCCGCTCGTCTACACGGTCGACCGCGTCCGCGACGGCCGATCGTTCACCACCCGCCGGGTCTCCGCCGTCCAGCACGGCAAAGTGATCTTCACCCTGTCGGCGTCGTTCCAGGTGATCGAGGAGGGCCTGTCCCACCAGGCGCCGATGCCCGAGGCGCCCGCCCCGGAGACGCTGCCGACGTTCCGCGAGCGGATGGAGGCCATCTTCGGCCCGCAGGAGAACGACTTCTTCCGCCGCCGCCCCGTCGACCTGCGGCACATCACGCCGCTCACCTGGGAGGCCGCCCGCGACCCCTCGCTGAGCGGCCCGGAGTCGAAGGTCTGGCTGCGCTTCGACGGTGAGCTGCCCGAGGACCCGCTCCTGCACGTGTGCCTGATGACCTACGCCTCGGACATGACGCTGCTCGACACGGTCCTGCTCAACCACGCGCGCGCCTGGGGCGACAAGAAGACCATGGGCGCGAGCCTGGACCACGCGATGTGGTTCCACCGCCCGTTCCGCGCCGACCGGTGGCTGCTGTACGCCCAGGACACTCCGAACGCCGCCGGCGGCCGCGGCCTGGCCCGGGGCCAGGTGTTCACCCAGGAGGGCGAGCTGGTGGTGTCGGTCGTCCAGGAGGGCCTGGTCAGGTCCACCGAATGAGCGAACGGTGAGTGAATCGACGAACACGGCGCCTCTGGTCACTCCTCCGGCGAAGGAGGGCTCATGAGCGTCACCCGGATCGGCACGCGCAACGCGCGGTTCCAGCAGTGGCACGCGCTGCTCACCAACCGGACCAAGCGCAACCGGTCGGGGGAGTTCCTCGTGCAGGGGGTCCGGCCGATCAGCGTCGCCGCCGAGCGCGGCTGGCCGATCCGCCGCCTCCTCTATGCCGGCGGGCGGCGGCTGTCCTCCTGGGCCGAGGGCGTGCTGCGCGACACCGGGGCCGAGCGCGTCGAGATGGAGCCCGCCCTGCTGGCCGAGCTGGCCGGCAAGGACGACGCCGAGCTGGTCGCGATCGCCGCTCTGCCCCCCGACGACCTGGGCCGGATCACTCCCGGCGGCCCGGTCGTCGTCTTCGACCGGCCCAGCGACCCGGGCAACATCGGCACGGTCGTACGCTCCGCCGACGCCTTCGGCGCCTCCGGGGTGATCGTGACCGGACACGCCGCCGACGTCTACGACCCCAAGGCGGTGCGCGCCAGCACGGGGTCGCTGTTCGCCGTGCCCGTCGTACGCGTGCCCTCGCCGGGCGCGGTCGCCGACTGGGCCCACGCTGCGGACGTCCGCATCATCGGCACCGATGAGACCGGAACCCACGACGTCGCGCGCCACGATCTCGGCGGGCCGGTCCTCATCGTGATCGGGAACGAGACCCGCGGGATGAGCGCCGCATGGCTCGCGGCCTGCGACGAGGTCGTGCGGATCCCGATCAGCGGAGCGGCCAGCTCGCTGAACGCCGCGTCCGCCGCCACGGTGGTCCTGTACGAGGCCGCGAGGCAACGAAAAGAAAAATAAGAAATCGCAGGTGAAAAATACGTTGCCCCCATCGGGGCGGCGATCGTACGCTTCTCGCGAGCACATGACGGGCTCCCTCCCACCGGAGGGCCCGCGGACGTAGAAGGGCGGTGGCAGTCGCGTGAGTAACCACTTCGGCACTCAAGCCTGGGCCGCCGCATGCCCGCCTCCGTCCGTGCTGTCCTCGCGCGGCACCGCCTCGCTTCCGGCCGTCTACGCGCGCCCCGAAGCCGGGCGTGTGCGGCCTGACGGCGTGGAGAAGCGAGTGGAGAAGCACGTCTTCACGACGCTCGGCGCCGTTCAGCTGAACGCCCAGGCCAAGGATGCGGCCATCCGTATGCCGCTGGGTCCGCCACCCTGGAGACCACCAGAGTGAAAGCTCTGAGCAGGCCTCCAGGCCGCGGATCCCGACCCCGGGAACCGCGGCCTTTTTGTTTCGGCCACACCGAACCAACGAGAGATCAGATCAAGAAAGGGGTGGAGACCTTGGGCCTCGCGCTCACTGCGATCAGCGAGAACCTCGATCTTCCCTGCCGGAAGGAGCCCGAGCTCTTCTTCGCCGAGTCGCCCCAGGACGTCGAGCTGGCCAAGGCGCTGTGCGCCGAGTGCCCGATCCGGCGCGCCTGCCTCGCCGGCGCCCTCGAGCGCCGCGAGCCCTGGGGTGTCTGGGGTGGAGAGCTGTTCATCCGTGGCGTCGTCGTCCCCCGGAAGCGGCCGCGTGGGCGTCCGCGCAAGAACGCCGAGGTGGCGGCATGACGCGCCGACCGACCGAGACCGCACGTACCGAGAAAGAGCAGAAGATGAGCTTGCTCAGCATTGAACTGTCCCAGGAACGAATACGCGAGGCCGAGCGCGACGCGGCGCGTCGGCGCGGCATCGCCCAGGCCCGGGCCGCACGCCGGGCCCGCCGCGACGCCGAGCTGACCGCCGCCCGCGTCCGGCGTCTGCTGACCGCGCGCTGACGGTCTCTCCTTGAGAGCCCACCAGCGCGTCCCAGAGGAAGAAGGGGCCCCGGCAACCACGGCCGGGGCCCCTCGGCGTTCCAGGTGGCCTCTCCGGCCTTCCCAGCCCGGCGTACGGTCCGGGGCGCCGGTCGAGGAGGCGGTCGTCGGCGGCGACTTCGCCGAGTACGGCGCACCGCGGGCCGGTCTCGGCGAGGAGAACGTGGCCGTCCACGACGAAATCGTGCGCTCGCCGCCTCCCGAGGGCCGAAACTCCTGGTGGAGGCAAGACATTGGCCAACGTCACCGCGTTCCGCTTCCGCCGGGGCGGCCGATCGGTGATGCTTGGAACAAGGCCGATGAAGAGGGGGGCGACCGGCATGGTCAGCTGCACGTCCTGCGGAACCACCGCCGAGTCACCGCTCGGCTGGACCACCGACGTCACCGAGCGGGGCCTGCAGCACCTGTGCGACCGGTGCAGCCGCGACAACATCCGTTCGATCGAGGGCCGGCTCGACCCGGTCCACTGGTAGCGGCCGGCGCGCCGGAGACGTTCGTCCCGGGCAACGGGCGGGAGGTGCGCAGGCTCCTGGACGCCAAGGACCGCGCACGCGCGCCGGCTCGAAGGCGACGGCGGCTCGCCGACGCACGATGACCTCCGGGTGCTTCCGGCCGGAGGACGTGCCCTGAGGCGGCCCTGGGCAGGTCAGCCGGCGACCTGTTCCTCGTCGACGTCCTCGACGTCGCCCTCTCCGTCGTAGTCCTCGACCTCGTAGTCGTCGACGTCGTCGTGGTCCTCGACGTCGTCGTCGGCGAAGCCCGGCACCCAGCGCAGGGCCTCGCCGCGGAACGGGCCCTCCGCCTCGAGCTGGCACAACACGCCCGTACCGGCCGCGACCACGCGGTGGATCAGCACGTACGAGGGCGGCAGGTTGAGCTGGCGCACGACGTTGGTCGGCCGCAGGTCCGTCACCCGCGCGAACTCCTGCCGCAGCCACTCACGGCTGAACTTGAACGTGTCCTCGATCAGCGGCTCGGCGATCGGCACGATGAACGACCGCAGCGACTCCGGGTCGACCTCGACGCCCTCGCGGATGAAGTCCTCTTCGCGCAGCGCCTTCATGATCTGGTCGATGTCGAGGAGCGTGCCGATCCTCATGAGCACGCCGATACGCCGGTGGAACCCGCCCGGCAGCCGGTCGACGGCACCGAAGTCGAACACCCCCAGGCGCCCGTCGTCGAGCAGCCGGTAGTTCCCCGGGTGCGGGTCGGCGTGCAGCAGACCGCAGCGCGCCGGGCCGGAGAACAGGAAGCGGCAGTACAGCAGGCCGGCGTGGTCGCGCTGCTCCTGGGTGCCGTCCGCGATGATCGCCGACAGCGGCGTGCCGTCCATCCACTCGGTGACGAGCACGTGGCCCGACTGCGCGACGACGTCGGGGACGTGGATGTCGGGGTCGTCCGCGTACGCCTCGGCGAAGATCCGCTGGGACTCGGCCTCGATCGTGTAGTCGAGCTCTTCGCTGACGCGCTCCTTGACCTCGGCGAGCATCGCCTTCATGTCCAGCCCCGGCATCAGCACCGCGAACAGCCGGCCCAGCCGGGCGAGCTGGTTGAAGTCGCTCAGCAGCGCCTTGCCCGCTCCGGGGTACTGCACCTTGACCGCGACCGTACGGCCGTCGTGCCACACCGCCTTGTGGACCTGGCCGATCGAGGCCGCCGCGGCCGGCCGGTCGTCGAACTCGGCGAACAGCGACTGCCAGTCCTCGCCGAGCCCCTCGGACAGGACCCGGTGCACCGTACGGGCGGGCAGCGGGGGAGCCGCCTCCTGCAGCCGGGTGAGTGTCGCGCGGTACGGACCCGCGAGCTCCGGTGGCAGGGCCGCCTCGAAGATCGACAGCATCTGGCCGAGCTTCATCGCTCCGCCCTTGAGCTCGCCGAGCACCTTGAACAGCTGATCGGCCGTACGCTGCTGGATCTCCAGTGCGACCAGTTCGGCGGACTTGCCGAAGGTGCGCTTGCCAACGCCGAGGGCCGTACGCCCAGCGAAGCCGATCGGAAGAGACGCCAGTTTGGCGGTCCGCGTCACGGCGCGACGGGGAAGATCGCTCATTCGCCTACCTGCTTGTTCGCGCGTCCGTGTGGGGGTGGCACGTCTTTCATTCTGCGTGAGAGACGTCACGCGTCCATACCGATATACGCCAGATGTTCGGCGCTTGCACTCGTGAGCATAGGTGACCTGCCAAATCGCGTAAGTGTGTGCTTTCTCACTTGGGCGTTCACCTGCGAGGCCTCCGCGCCCAATACCCTCCCGCCCATGACTGAAAAGTTGCGTGTGGACCGGCGGCCCGACGGGATCGTCGTGCTCACCCTCGATGACCCCGCACGGCGCAACGCGATGTCCGAGACGATGACGTCCGCCTGGCGGGAGACCGTCGCCGGGCTGCGGGAGGACGCCGGGGTGCGCTGCGTCGTCGTCACCGGCGCCGGCAGCGCCTTCTCCTCCGGCGGAGACCTGGGGTGGATCGCCGGACGCGGCCAGGTCGACGTCCCTCCGCTCCGCGATCACATGCTCGCCTTCTACCGCACCTGGCTGGCGGTCCGGGACCTGGAGGTACCCACGATCGCCGCGGTCAACGGCGCTGCGGTCGGTGCGGGCCTGTGCCTCGCCCTGGCCTGTGACCTGCGGTACGCCGCCTCCGGCGCCAAGCTGGTGGCGCCGTTCACCCGGCTGGGCATTCACCCGGGCATGGCCGCGACGTACCTGTTGCCCGAGGCGGGCGGCCTGCCGCTGGCCCGGGAGATGCTCTTCACCGGCCGCGTGGTGACCGGAGAGGAGGCGGCGGCGTACGGGCTGGTCAACCGCGCGGTGCCGCGTGAGGACGTCCTCGACGTGGCGCTCGAGATCGCCGGTCGGATCGCCGAAGCCGCGCCGGTCGCCACCCGCCTGACCAAGGCCGCCCTCGCCGACGGCGGGCAGCCGAGCCTGGAGGCGGCCCTGCGGTGGGAGTCGCTGGCCCAGCCGGTGACCATGGCCTCGGAGGACCTCGCCGAGGGCATCGCCGCGCAGCGCGAGAAGCGCACCCCGAGGTTCACCGGCCGCTGAAAGACCGCACGGCACCCTGGCCGCGGCAGGGCGCGAGGCTCCGTAGGCGGGTAAGGCCGGCGGCCGCCTTGCCGGTCCGGCGCCGGACGGTCGTCGCGGCGTACGGGGGCGGAGCGTGGCCCGGAAAGCCCCCGTGCGCCGGTCCGGCCGCCCCCCTTCCCAGTCGGCGGCCGTCCCGCGCGCCGCGGGGACCCCCGGTCCGCGTGACGCTAGGAGCGAGGGGGACGGGCGTCAACGAGAGCCTGTGGACAGGCCTGGGGACCCGGTGGGGACGGGCCGGAGTGTCCCTGTGGACAACCTGCGCACAAGGGTGTGGATAGTCCTGGGGATGATTCAATTGCCCCGGTTCTACCTGCGTCGATGCGATCCACCCCCTGTGGAGAAAACAAAGTTTTCGGTACGGTGCTACGGTGCCCCCCACAGGCGAGATAGAGGTTCGTCGCAGTGCCCGCCGCCGTCGCACGGTCACCGCGCGCCGCGACGGCGACAAGACGGTCGTGATGATGCCGGCCGGGTTGAGCGACGCCGAAGAGCAGGAATGGATCGCGACCGTGCTCGAACGGCTGGCGCGGCGCGAGGCGCGTCGGCACCCCAGCGACGCGGCGCTGTTCGACCGTGCCCGCGAGCTCGCGTTGCGCTACCTCGACGGCCGTGCCGCGCCGGCGAGCGTGCGCTGGGTCGGCAACCAGCGCAGCCGCTGGGGCTCCTGCACGCCCGACGACGGCACCATCCGGCTCTCCGACCAGTTGCGCGGCATGCCCGGCTGGGTGGTCGACTACGTCCTCCTGCATGAGCTGACTCATCTGATCGAGCCCGGTCACGGCCCGGCGTTCTGGCGGCTGGTCAACCGCTACCCCCGCACCGAGCGCGCCCGGGGTTACCTCGAAGGCGTCGCCGCCACCGCGGGCCTGCCCCTGGCGGACGGAGAGCCCGCCACGTGACGTCCCGCTTCGTCGCCGTTCTGGCCGGGAGCGAGGTCGCGACCCCGCCCGGCGCCGACCCGGAGGAGTTCCGGCTCGCCGTCCTGGAGGACACCTACGAGGTGGTCGCCGGGCTGGAGTTCGTCACACCGGTCCTGGCCCTGACCGCCCCCGACGCCGAGGCCGAGGCGATCACCTGGCCGGGCACCGAGATCGTCCGGACCACCGGTCTGCGGCCGCTCCTCGACACGCTGGCGGATCTCGGCGCCGACCAGGCGGCCGTGGTCGCCCACGACGCCCCCGACCTGCCGCCCCTGCTCCTCGGCAAGCTGTTCCGCTCTCTGGGCGGGGGAGAGGTCGCGATCTGCCCGGCTAAGGACGGCGGGCTGGTCGCGCTGGCCGCCCGGCTGCCCGCGCCGCCCTGGCTCGAGGACGTCGACCTGGACACGCCGGACGCCCCGCGCCGCCTGCGCGCCGCGGCGGCGCGCCCCGGCGCCGTGCGCTCCGGCCCCGGCTGGCACCGTCTCCGTACCCCCGCCGACCTGTCCTCCCTGGACCCGGGCCTGGAGGGCTGGGACAACACCCGCATTCTGCTCGGCGGCGCCTGACCGCGGACGGTCCCCACCGGACGCTCCGGTGAACCGGAGGTAAGGGTCTTATGACCGAAAGGTCACATTGACGTGCTCTGCAAAGGATTGCAGAGTTTCACTCATCCAAAACGCAGGAGGAGAATCCGGTGCCGGTGACCATCCAGGACGTGGCCCGTGAGGCGGGGGTGTCGGTTTCCACCGTCTCCCGGGCGTTCACCGTGCCGGAGATGGTGCGAGACGAGACCCGGCACCACGTCCTGGCGACCGCGGAGCGGCTGGGCTACCGGCCGAACCGCGCCGCCCGTGGCCTGATCACCGGCAAGACCGGCAATCTGGGCGTGATCGTTCCCGACCTGTCCAACCCCTTCTTCCCCAATGTTCTGAAAGGGGTCCAGGCGCGGGCCCGTGAGGCGGACTACGCCGTCTTCCTCGCGGACTGCGACGAGAACGCCACGGAGGAGATCGCTCTCGTCCAGGCGATGGCCAAGCAGGTCGACGGCGTCATCCTCTGCTCCTCCCGCATGTCGGAGGCCCAGCTCGAACGCATCGTCGGCACGACGTCCCTGGTGCTCATCAACCGGCAGGTGCGGAACCTGCCCGCCGTCCTCATGGACACCGCGGGCGGCATGCGCCAGGCGATCGAGCATCTCGCCGCTCTCGGGCACCGCAAGGTCGCCTACCTGAGCGGCCCACGCGTCTCATGGTCGAACCGGGAGCGCCGGCGCGGGCTGCGCCGCTTCGCCCGGCAGGGCATCGAGGTGGTGGAGCTGGGGCCGTTCGCGCCGCGTTTCGAGGGCGGGTCGCACGCCGCCGACCTGGCACTCGCCGAGGGCGTGACGGCGATCATCGCCTACAACGACCTGATGGCCCTCGGGGTGATGTCCCGGCTGGCCGATCGGGGCGTGTCCGTACCCGCCGAGATGAGCGTCGTCGGGTTCGACGACATACCGATGGCGGGCATGGCCACCCCGCCGTTGACGACCGTGTCCATGCAGAACGAACGAGCGGGCCGTGCGGCCGTCGACCTGCTCGTGAGCCTCCTGAACGTCACCGGCGCCGACGCGGGGGATCTCCGCCGGGGACTCGAATGCCAGCTGATCGTGCGGGCGTCGACCGCCGTGCCGCCCGATCCGACCGGAAGGTGATCCCCTGATGCGTGTGAAGACGTTGTGCCTCGCGGCGGTACTCGTCCTGGCGGGTGCGTGCGGCTCGCCGAATGCGGGGGGCGGGGCCAAGGACCTCACCCCGGCCAATGTGCCGGACAACCCGAAGAACCCGGTGACCCTCAACATCATCGATGTGGCGGGCAACCTCCAGCTCACCAAGGGAATGATCGACGAGTTCGTCAAGACCCATCCGAAGGTCATCAAGAAGGTCACCTACACCAACGCCACGGCGCCCGAGCTGCCCGGCAAGATCAAGGCGCAGCAGAGCGCCGGCCAGGTTCAGATCGGCCTGGTCCTGACCGGCACCGACGCCCTGTCCGCCGGCATCGACCAGAACCTGTGGGTCAAGACCGACGACTACGCGAGCCGCCTGGGCAACGCGAACTACCTGCCTCCCGCGCAGAAGATGCAGGAGCTCGCCGAGGGCCACGGCGTGGAGGTCGTCTACTACCCCTCGGGTCCGCTGATCGAGTACAACCCCAAGACGGTGACCAAGCCGCCGGCGACCGCGGACGAGCTTCTGGCGTGGGCCAAGGCGCACCCGAAGAAGTTCCAGTACGCCCGCCCCGCCAACTCCGGCCCCGGCCGTACGTTCCTCATGGGCCTGCCCTACATCCTCGGCGACTCCAACCCGAAGGACCCCAAGGCCGGCTGGTCCAAGACCTGGGCGTACCTGCAGGAACTCACCAAGTACGTCGACTACTACCCCTCCAAGACGTCGGAGACGATGAGCAACCTGGCCAACGGCTCGGCCGACATCATCGCCACCACGACGGGCTGGGACATCAACCCGCGGGCGCTCGGCCAGGTCCCGGCCGGTGACAAGGTCGCCTACCTCAAGGGCATGCACTGGGTGACCGACGCGCAGTACGCCGTCGTGCCGCGCGGGGTCTCCGCCGACGTGCTGTCCGCCGACCTCCAGCTGATCAAGTGGATGCTCACCCCGCAGCAGCAGGCGAAGGCCTACGACGACGGCTACTTCTACCCGGGCCCGGCGGTGAACGGCGTCACCGTGAAGATGGCGCCGCAGAAGTCCCAGCAGGTCATCCAGCAGTTCGGCCGACCGGAGTACGACCAGTGGATCCCCAAGTTCCCCACCGAGACCTCGCTGCCCGCCCAGCAGCAGGTCGCCGCGTTCGACCAGTGGGACCGGACCGTCGGCAGCGGCAAGGTCAAGAAGTGAGCACCCGCCTTACGGGCGGCACCGGCCGGGCGGGCGAAGCGAACCGGAGTGCACAGTGAGTGGATCGAAGATCTCGGAGCTGCGGCTCGACCACGTGAGCCGCGGCTTCGGGGAGGTGCTCGCGCTCGACGGGCTCGACCTCACCATCGAGGGCGGGGAGTTCGTCGCACTGCTCGGCCCGAGCGGGTGCGGCAAGTCGACGGCGCTCAACTGCCTGGCCGGCCTCCTGCCGCTGACCGGCGGCTCCATCACGCTCGACGGCAAGCGGATCGACACGCTGCCGCCGGAGCAGCGCGGGTTCGGCATGGTCTTCCAGAACTACGCGCTGTTCCCGCACATGTCGGTGCGCGCCAACATCGGCTTCGGCCTGAAGATGGCCAAGGTCGGCAAGGCCGAGGCGCAGCGGCGGGTCGACGAGGCGGTGGAGCTGGTCCAGCTCGGCGACCACGCCGCCAAGTTCCCCGGCCAGCTGTCGGGCGGGCAGCAGCAGCGCGTCGCGATCGCCCGCGCGATCGTCCTGGAGCCCGCGCTGGTGCTGATGGACGAGCCACTGTCCAACCTCGACGCGAAGCTGCGCCTGGAGATGCGCACCGAGATCAGGCGCATCCACCAGACGCTCGGCCTGACCACCGTCTACGTCACGCACGACCAGGAGGAGGCGCTGTCGCTCGCCGACCGGCTCGTGCTGCTGCGTGAGGGGAAGGTCCAGCAGGTCGGCCCGCCGGAGACGGTCTACACCGAACCCGCGAACCGGTTCGTGGCCGGCTTCATGGGCTACCGGAACGAACTGGAGCTGCCGGTCTCCTCGGTGGCCGACAAGACGGTGGTGCTCGGCGAGCTGACCGGTACCCGTCGCGAGGACCTGGGCGAGACCGCGGTCGCCGCGATCCGGCCCGAGGACTTCACCGTGGGCGACGGCCCCAACGCCATGGAGGTCGACGTCGAGGTCGTGGAGTTCCAGGGCCGCGAGCAGGCGATCCAGGCGCGTACGGCCGCCGGCGACGAGCTTCACCTGCGTGTCCAGTCCCGTCTCGCCCCGGGCGACCGGGTCACGGTGTCGGTGCCGCCGGAGCGGGTGCTGGTGTTCGCGGCCGACAGCCCGGCCGCGCCCGAGGAGGTGGCCTAGGTGGCGGCCCCGGCGACCGCCGGGCGCATCGCGCTGCGGCACCGCCTGGCCGACCGGGGCGTGGACCGCACGCTGCTGCTCCTGCTGCCGGCGGTCGTGTTCATCGTGGCGCTGTTCATCTATCCGTTCGTGTACGGGCTGCAGCTGTCGTTCCAGCCGCAGCCCGGCTCGGAGACGGTGCAGCACTACGGCTCGGGGCCGTTCGCGGACTACCACGCGTTCTTCGCCGACTCGTACCTGCGGAACACCATCTGGACGACGTTGAAGCTCAGCCTGCCCGCCGGGCTGTTCAACGTCATCGCGTCGGTGCCGATCGCGTACCGGATGCGCGGGCGGTTCCGCGGCAAGCGGACGATCACCACGATCCTCGTCGTGCCGATCACCCTGGGCACCGTGCTGACCGCGGAGGGGCTGCTGGCGTTCATGGGCCCCACCGGCTGGCTCAACCGGCTGCTGATCGACGTGGGGATCGTGGACCACCCGGTGCGGTTCACGCACAACTACTGGGGCGTGCTGTTCTCGCTGATCATCTCGGGCTTCCCGTTCGCGTTCCTGCTGACGCTGTCCTACCTCAGCGGCATCGACCCGACGCTGGAGCGGGCCGCGGCGACGCTGGGCGCGGGGTGGTGGCAGCGGTTCCGGTTCATCACGCTGCCGCTGCTGGCGCCGGGGCTGGCCATCACGTTCTGCCTGACGTTCGTGCTGGCCTTCTCGGTGTTCCCCTCGGCGGTCATGGTGGGTGATCCGTCGGGGGCGACCCGGGTGATCTCGATCGCGGCGTTCCACGCGGCCTTCGAGCAGTACGACTACTCGATGGCCTCGGCGATCGCGATGATCATGGGCGCGGTCGAGCTGATCGTCGTCGGGCTGGTCCTCGGCTGGCGGGCCACTCTGTACCGCGGTGCGTCGGGAGGCAAGGGATGACCGAGCAGCGAGCCGACGAGCGAGCGGAGCGGCCGGTGAGGGACGAGCCGTCCGCGGAGCGAGTGAGGAGGCGAGCGCGACCATCGAACGAGCAGCGAGCCGACGAGCGAGCGGAGTGGCCGGTGAGGGACGAGCCGTCCGCGGAGCGAGTGAGGAGGGGTGCGCGACCATGAGCACAGCTATCACTGCGGAGCGCCGGCGGCTCGCCCTCCGGCCCGGCGCCTGGCTGGTCTGGGGCGCGGTCGTCTTCTTCCTGCTGATCCTCGCCGGTGTCGTCGGCGCGGTCGTCGTCGACTCCTTCGGCACGAGGTGGTTCAGCGGCTGGCTGCCGTCCGGGTGGACCTCGCGCTGGTACGGCACGACGTGGCGCGAGTTCGACCTCGGCAACGTGCTGGTCGTGACCCTGGAGGTCGCGCTGGCGGTGGTGGTGATCTCGCTGGTCGTCGGCGTGCCCGCCGCGTACGCGCTGGCCCGGCGGACCTTCCCCGGCAAGCGGGTGCTGATGGTGGCCTTCATGCTGCCGATCCTCATCCCGCCGATCACGTACGGCGTGCCGCTCGCGACCGTGCTCTACAAGTTCCACCTGGCCGGCAAGCTCAGCGGCGTCATCCTGGCCAACCTGGTGCCGGCCGTACCGTTCGTGATCCTCGTCATGACGCCGTTCATCGAGCAGATCGACCCGAAGATCGAGTCGGCCGCCCGGATGTGCGGCGCCCGCACCCGCGTGATCTTCACCCGCATCCTCGGACCGCTGCTGATTCCCGGCATGCTGGCCGCCGCGGTCCTCATCCTCGTCCGCACGGTGGGCATGTTCGAACTGACGTTCCTCACCGCCGGATCCGACAGCCAGACCCTGGTCGTCGCGCTGTACTACTCGGTCTCGGCGGCGGGCATCCGCGCGCAGCAGGAGATCGATGCGATGGCCGTGATCTACACCCTGTTCATGCTGGTGCTGCTCGTCGTGGCACTGCGCTTCGTCAACCCCACCCAGCTGGTCACCCAGATCAAGGAGAGAGATTGAAGACCCTGCTGACCCCGGGCAAGGAGACCGAGCTCATCGGGCTCGAGCTGGCCGACCTGGCCGACGGCGAGACCCTTGAGCTCACCCGCGACACCGAAATAGCGGCCGTCGTCCTCTCCGGCGTCGTCGACGTCGAGGGGCTCGGCACCGCGGGCGGTCGTGGCGGTGTCTTCGAGGGGGCGGGCCACACCGTCTACGCCCCGCCCGGAACGCCGCTGCGGTTCCAGGCGACCGGCGGCCCGGCCCAGATCGTGGTCTGCACGGCGCCGCTCGGCGACGGACGGCCCGGCACGGCGCGGATCATCGGCCCGGACGACCAGGACGTGGCCGAGCGGGGTGAGGGCAACTGGGCCCGTACGGTCCGCACGGTCCTCGGCCCGGACGACGACGCGGGGCGGATTCTGCTCGGCGAGACGATCAACCCGCCCGGCAACTGGTCCAGCTACCCGCCGCACAAGCACGACACCCACGAGCCGCCCCGCGAGGTGAAGCTGGAGGAGGTGTACCTGTTCAAGCTGGAGCCGGAGAACGGCTTCGGCATCCAGCTGCGCTACAACGGCGAGGGCGAGGAGGCCTTCACCGTGCGCGACGGCGACGTCGCCGCGATCCCGAACGGCTACCACCCGGTCGTCGCCGCGCCCGGCTACAAGCTCTACTACCTGTGGGTGATGGCGGGCGAGGGCCGGAAGATGATCCCGTACCTCGACCCCGAGCACGCCTGGGTCCAGACCGGCTGACACGTCATGAGAATCGTCGAGGCCAAGGTCATCGTCACCTGCCCGGACCGCAACTTCGTGACCCTGAAACTGACCACCGATGACGGGCTGACCGGGGTCGGCGACGCCACCCTGAACGGCCGGGAGCTGGCGGTCGCGTCGTACCTGAAGGATCACGTCTGCCCCCTGCTGATCGGCCGTGACGCGAGTCGGATCGAGGACACCTGGCAGTACCTCCACAAGGGGGCGTACTGGCGGCGCGGGCCGGTGACGATGACCGCGGTCGCGGCGGTCGACACCGCGCTGTGGGACATCAAGGGCAAGGCCGCCGGGATGCCGGTCTACCAGCTGATCGGCGGCCGCTCCCGCGATGCCGTCACGGTGTACGGGCACGCGAACGGCACGACCGTGCCCGAGGCCCTCGACCAGGTCGGGAGCCTGCTCGACCAGGGCTACCGCGCGGTGCGGGTCCAGGCCGGCGTGCCGGGCCTGGAGAAGGTGTACGGGGTGCCCGCGGACCGGGCGCCGTACGAGCCGGCCATCGCCGGGGACCGCCCGGAGGAGGCGACCTGGTCGACGGCCAAGTACCTGAACTTCGTGCCGGACCTGTTCGCCGCCGTGCGCGAGCGGTTCGGCCACGACTTCCACCTGCTGCACGACGCGCACCACCGGCTCACGCCGATCGAGGCCGCGCGGCTCGGCAAGGCGGTCGAGCCGTACGGGCTGTTCTGGCTGGAGGACCCGATCTCCGAGGAGTTGCAGGAGGGGTTCCGCCTGATCCGGCGGCACACGACGACGCCGATCGCGGTCGGCGAGGTCTACAACTCGATCTGGGACTGCCACCAGCTCATCACCGAGCAGCTCATCGACTACATCCGGATGGACGTCGTGCACGGCGGCGGCATCACCCACCTGCGGCGGGTCTTCGACCTGGCCGACCTGTACCACGTGCGCACCGGATCGCACGGCGCGACCGACCTGTCGCCGGTGTGCCTGGCGGCCGCGCTGCACGTCGACGTCGCGGTGCCCAACTTCGGCATCCAGGAGTACATGCCGCACACGGAGACGACGGACGCGGTCTTCCCGCACTCGTACCGGTTCGCGGACGGCCTGCTGTACCCCTCCGAGGAGCCCGGCCTCGGCGTCGACATCGATGAGGAGGCCGCCGCGGAGTATCCGTACCGGCGGGCGTACCTGCCGGTCAACCGCCTAGAGGACGGAAGCATGCATGACTGGTGACACGCTGCTGCTGCATCCCGAGGACGACGTGGCGGTGGCGCTGCGTGAGCTGCCCGGCGTGCCGCGCGGGCACAAGGTCGCCGTGCACGACCTCGCCGTCGGTGCGCCGGTCCGCAAGTACGGCCAGGCGATCGGCGTCGTGACCGCGCCGATCGCGGCGGGCGACCACGTGCACACCCACAACCTCGGCATGGGCCCGCACGACCGCGCGTACGACTTCGGCACCGAGGTGCGCCCGGTCGAGCCGGCGTCCGCGCCCGCGTCCTTCCAGGGCATCGTACGGCCGGACGGGCGGGTCGCCACGCGCAACTACATCGGCATTCTGACCTCGGTGAACTGCTCGGCCACGGTGGCCAAGCGGATCGCGAGCCGCGCGTCGGCGCTGTGCGAGGAGTACCCGAACGTCGACGGCGTCGTCGCCCTGACCCACGGCACCGGCTGCGGCATGGCCGCCGACGGCGACGGCATCCGGCTGCTGCGCCGCACCCTGAGCGGCTACGCCCGGCACCCCAACTTCGCCGCGATCCTCGTCGTCGGCCTCGGCTGCGAGGTCAACCAGCTCACCGGCTTCGACCTGCCGGAGGGCACGCCGACGATGACGATCCAGGAGCTCGGCGGCACCTCGTCCACCGTGCGCCGCGGGCTGGAGGTGATCCGCGAACTGCTGCCGGCCGCGAACGCCGTCACCCGCGAGCCGGTGCCCGCCTCCGAGCTGGTGCTCGGCCTGCAGTGCGGCGGATCCGACGGCTACTCCGGCATCACCGCCAACCCGGCCCTGGGCGCCGCCGCCGACCTGCTCATACGGCACGGCGGCACGGCGATCCTGGCCGAGACGCCCGAGGTGTACGGCGCCGAGCACCTGCTGACGCGACGCGCGGTCTCGCGGGCGGTCGGCGAGCGGCTGGTCGAGCGGATCCAGTGGTGGGAGTCCTACGCCGAGTCGATGGACAACAACCCCTCGCCCGGCAACAAGGCGGGCGGGCTCACCACGATCCTGGAGAAGTCGCTCGGCGCGGTCGCCAAGGGCGGCACGACACCGCTGACCGCGGTCTACGAGTACGCCGAGCCGGTCACCGAGCGCGGCTTCGTGTTCATGGACACTCCCGGCTACGACCCGGTGTCGGCGACCGGCCAGGTCGCGGGCGGCGCCAACCTGATCTGCTTCACGACCGGCCGCGGCTCGGTGTACGGCTGCCGGCCGGCGCCCAGCCTGAAGCTCGCCAGCAACCGCGAGACGTACCGTGCGATGGAGGAGGACATGGACGTCGACTGCGGCGCCATCCTCGACGGCGAGGTCACGGTCGCCGAGCTGGGTGAGCGGATCTTCCAGCTCGTCCTGGAGGTCGCGTCGGGGCGCCGGACGGCGAGCGAGGAGCTCGGCTTCGGCGACGAGGAGTTCGCGCCCTGGCAGCTCGGCGCGGTGATGTGAGTGGGGGAGAACATGCGGCTGTCGCTGAAGACCCGGCCCCGTGAGGTGCCGTCCTCGGTCGGCATCGTCCACCTGGGGATCGGCGCGTTCCACCGCGCCCACCAGGCGGTCTACACCGAGGACGCCGGCGACGGCTGGGGCATCTGCGGCATCACCCAGCGCAGCGCGACCGTGGCCGAACAGCTGGGGCCCCAGGACGGCCTCTACAGCGTGCTCGAACGCGGACCCGGAAAGCCGTCGGCGCGGGTCATCGGCGCCGTCCGCGAGGTGCTCACCGGCGACGCGACGGTCGCGCGCCTCGCCGACCCGGCCGTGAAGGTCATCTCGCTGACCGTGACCGAGAAGGGGTACCGGCACGACCCGGCCACCGGGCGGCTGCGCCGCGACGACCCGGAGATCAGCCTGGACCTGACCGGGCGCCCGCCGCGTACGGTGCTCGGCCGCCTGGTCCGCGGCCTCGCCGCGCGCGACGCGCCGGTGACCGTGCTGTGCTGCGACAACCTCACCGCCAACGGCGAGACCCTGCGCGCCTTGGTGGAGGAGTACTGCGAGCGGAGCGGCACCCGCATCGGCTGCGAGGTGACCTTCCCCTCCACGATGGTCGACCGGATCGTGCCCGCGACCACGCCCGAGGACCTCGACGAGGCCGAACGCCTGCTCGGCGTGCGCGACGAGGGCGTCGTGGTCACCGAGCCGTTCACCCAGTGGGTGATCGAGGACACCTTCGCCGCCGGGCGCCCCGCGTGGGACGCCGCCGGGGCGATCTTCACCGACGACGTCGCGCCGTACGAGAAGATGAAGCTGCGGCTGCTCAACGGGTCGCACTCGATGTTGGCCTACCTGGGCTCGCACCACACCTACGTCGCGGACGCGGTCGCCGAGCTCGGCGACACCGTACGCCGCTACATGGACGAGGACGCGGGGCCGACGCTCGCCGTGCCGCCCGGCTTCGACCTGGAGGCCTACAAGACCTCGCTCCTCGAACGCTTCGCCAACCCGGCGCTGCGGCACCGTACCGCGCAGATCGCCATGGACGGCTCGCAGAAGCTGCCGCAGCGGCTGCTGTCCGTCGTACGGGACCGGCTCGCGGCCGGGGCCGAGCCGCGCTGGGCGGCGCTCGCGGTCGCCGCGTGGATGCGGCACGTCAAGACGGCGCGCGAGCTGGACGACCCGATGGCCGACCTGCTGCGGATGACCGTCGCGCGAGCGGAGACCCCGGGGCAGGTGGTGGACGGGCTGCTGTCGGTCACCGACGTGTTCGGCGCGGACCTGCGCGAGTCGGAGGTCTTCCGCGACCTGCTGGTCGAGCATCTGGGCGGCCTGCTGGCGAGGCGGCCTATTGAATCGGGTTCTTGATCGACTTACGCTGCGCAGGTGATCCTGGACCGTTTCCGGCTCGACGGCCGGGCCGCGATCGTCACCGGCGCCGGGCGAGGGATCGGGGCCGCCACGGCGGTCGCCCTCGCGCAGGCGGGCGCGGACGTGGTCGTGGCCGCTCGCAGCGAAGACCAGCTCAGGCGGATCGCCGCCGACGTGGAGGCCGCCGGGCGGCGGGCCGTCGTGGTCCCGGCCGACCTGACCGACCTGGACGCCGCCGCGGCGCTGCCGCGGGCGGCGGTGGAGGCGTTCGGGCGTCTCGACATCGTGGTGAACAACGTGGGCGGCACGATCCCGCAGGCCTACCTCGACACGACGGTGGAGTACCTGGAGGAGGCGTTCCGGTTCAACGTCGGCATCGCGCACGCGGTGACCCGGGCGGCCGTCCCGCTGATGCTCGCGGACGGGGGCGAGGGCGCGGTCGTCAACATCTCCTCGGTGATGGGCCGCGTCACCGGCCGGGGCTATCTGGCGTACGGCACGACCAAGGCGGCGTTCGCGCACTACACCCGGCTCGCCGCCGACGACCTCGCCCCGCGCGTCCGCGTCAACGCCGTCGCCGCCGGGGCGGTGGCGACCTCCGCGCTGGAGATCGTCACCGGGGACGAGGGCCTGCGCCGGCAGATCGAGGACAACACTCCGCTGGGGCGCATCGGCGACCCGGAGGAGATCGCGGCGGCGGTGCTGTTCCTGGCCTCCCCGGCCGGCTCGTTCGTCACCGGGCGGGTCATCGAGGTGGACGGCGGCACCGACCGGCCGACGCTGGATCTCGGCCTGCCCGACCTGTGAGGGGCTGTACATGACACATCGCGTGGTGCTGTGGGGGACCGGCAACGTGGGGCGCAACGCCCTCATCGGCATCAACGCCCGGCCCGACCTGGAGCTGGCCGGCGTCTGGGTCTCCAACCCGGACAAGGTGGGCCGCGACGCGGGCGAACTCGCCGGCCTCGGACACCTCGGCGTGACCGCGACCGGCGACGCCGACGCGGTGCTGGCGACGCGCCCCGACTGCGTCGTGTACACCTCGATGGCCGACGTACGGCTGGACGAGGCGATGGAGGACCTGACCCGGATCCTGCGCGCCGGAGTGAACGTCGTCTCCAGCAGCCCGGTCTTCCTGCAGTTCCCCGACGAGGCGATGGGCGCGCCGATCCACCGCGCGGCGCTGGACGGCGGCGTCTCCATCTGGGTGAACGGCATCGACCCCGGCTTCGCCAACGACTGGCTGCCGCTGGCGATCACCGGCATCAGCGAGCGGATCACCCAGGTCCGCTGCATGGAGATCCTCAACTACTCCACCTACGCCCAGCCGACCGTGCTGTTCGACGTGATGGGCTTCGGCCGTCCGATGGACGAGACGCCGCTGCTGCTCTCGCCGGGCGTGCTGTCCCTGGCATGGGGGAGTGTCGTGCGCCAGCTCGCCGCCGGGCTGGAGGTCGAGCTGGACGAGGTCGAGGAGTGGCACACGCGCCTGCCCGCGCCGGAGACGTTCGAGATCGACGCGGGAACGGTGGAGAAGGGCACGGCCGCCGCCCTGCGCTTCGAACTGCGCGGCGTGCGCGCCGGCCGTCCGGTGATCGTGCTGGAGCATGTGACGCGGCTACGGGACGACCTGGCTCCGGACTGGCCGCAGCCCGCCGGGCACGGCTGTTACCGGGTGGAGGTCACCGGCGAACCGAACTACACCGTCGACCTGCGCCTGCTGGGCACGAACGGCGACCACAACACGGCGGGCCTCAAGGCGACCGCGATGCGCCTGGTCAACGCCGTGCCCGCCGTCGTCGCCGCCTCACCGGGCCTGCTCACCGCCCTGGACCTGCCGCTGGTCACCGGGCGGGGCCTGGTCGGCGGAGGCTCCTGATCAGTTCGCGTGCGCGGCGAAGAGCCTCCCGGACGCCTCGACCAGGCGGCGCAACACGTCGTCGGCGGGGTCCGGGACGGCCTCCAGCGGGAACCATCGCAGGTCGTCGGACTCCGCACTGATCTGCAGGCGGGCGTCCGGCGGGGCGACCGCGGTGTACTGCACGTCCAGGTGGTAGGACCCGCCGTGGCACCAGACGCGGTGCCGGTCGACGCGGACCGGGCCCGGCAGGAGGCGCAGGCCCTCGATGCCGGACTCCTCCGCGGCCTCCCGCAGCGCGGCCTCCGCCAGCGACATGTCGGCCCGCTCGCAGTGGCCGCCCAGCTGCAGCCACATCTTCGCCTTCGGATGCAGGGTCAGCAACACCCGCTCGCCGGTCGCGTCGAGCACCGCCGTGCTCGCGGTAAGGTGGCCCGCCACACACTCGCGCCACATCCCGTCCGCGTGCTCGGACAGATGCGCGAGGAACTCCCGTCGCAGCGTGTCCTGACCCGCATCGCCCGGGCGCCAGTCCGACAACACCCGTACCGCGTCGGCGTGCAGCCCGTCGTTCACGCGTCCTCGTCCGGCTTCTCGTCCGTGCCGCCGGACTCGTCGGTCCTGGGCTCGGTGAAGTCGGTGATGTCGATGTCGGCGCCCTTGCCCTCGACGAACGCCGTCGGGTCGTCGAGATCCTCGGCGGTCGGCATCAAATCCGGGTGCGCCCACACGGCGTCGCGGCCGTCGTTGCCCCGGGCCTCGCCGAGGGCGGCCCACAGGGCCGCGGCCTCGCGCAACCGCCGCGGCCGCAGCTCCAGGCCGACCAGCGTCGCGAACGTGCGCTCCGCCGGCCCGCCGGTGGCACGCCGCCGGCGCACCGCCTCGGCCAGGCGTACGGCGGACGGCAGCCGGTCCTTCGCCGCGGCGTTCACCACCGTGTCCACCCAGCCCTCGACCAGCGCGAGCATCGTCTCCAGCCGGGCCAGCGCCGCCTTCTGCTGCGGCGTCTCCTCCGGGGTGAGGGACAACTCGCCGCCGAGCGCCTGCTGGAGCGCCTCCGGGTTGGTCAGGTCCACCCCGGACACGGCGTCCTCGATCTTGGACAGGTCGACGGTGATGCCGCTCGCGTAGTCCTCGACCGCGCGCAGCAGGTGCGAGCGCAGCCACGGCACATGCTCGAACAGCCGCTGGTGCGCGGCCTCGCGCAGCGCGAGGTAGACGCGTACCTCGTCCTCTTCGATCTCCAGGCCCTCACCGAACGCGCGGATGCCCGAGGGCAGCAGCGCCCCGACGCCGGGAGGCGCCAGCGGCAGGCCGATGTCGCTCGATCCGACGACCTCCAGGGCCAGGGCTCCGAGCGCCTGTCCCGCCTGGCCCCCGACCATCGCGCCCGCCATCTGCTTCACCATGCCGACGAGAGGCCCGGCCACGGCCTGCATCTCATCAGGCATCGCCGAGCCCATCGACTCGACCATGCGGGCGGCCATCGGGTCGCAGATCGTCGACCACACCGGCAGGGTGTGCTCGATCCACTCGGACCGGCTCCACGCCTGCGGGGTGCGGATGCCGGCGGGGTGGGTCGTCACCTCGTTCAGCCACAGGTCGGCCAGGCGCAGCGCCTCGACGACCGCGCGGCGCTGGGCGTCGAGCACGGACGGGTCGCCCTTCTCGGCCACCTGGTGACGGGCGATGTCCTTGGCGAGGTTCCAGTTCAGCGGCCCGCCGCCGGGGGACTGGTTGGACAGCATGTCGGCGAACTGGTGCAACATCGCGGCGAAGTCCTGCATGTTGCCCGCGCCGAACGGATCCTGCTTTCCAGGGTCGTTCTCGTCTCCGGGCTCGCTCGGGCGGTTGAACCCGAAGGGGATGTCACTCACGAGAACTCCTTCACCGACCCCGCACGAAGAGTGCTGCGCTCCATGGCTCATCATGGGCCCTCCGTCGTCGGAGGGGAGACCAGGGCGCGTGCTTTTTCGTTCGCTCGCTCCGCTCATCATGGGCCCTCCTTCGTCGGAGGGAAGACCAGGGCGCGTGCTCTTTGGTTCGCTCGCTCCGCTCGCTCACGGGCTCTACCTCGTGCAGGATGAATAGGTCACAACCTTCACGTTATCCGGTCGCAGCCCGGGGGCGTGCGATAGGAGGACTCGCTCGACTTGAGTACACGACAGGTTCGCCCACGGCGTAGCGCGGGCCCCGTCGTCGCCGTCACGGGGGCGGCGGACGGCATCGGGCGCGCGCTGGTCGCCCGGCTCGCCGCTTCGGCGGACGTCAGAAAGGTCGTCGCCCTGGACGACCATCGGGGAGACGTGCCGGGAGTCACCTGGCGGGTCGTCGACATCCGTGATCCACAGCTCACCAGCCGCATCTCCGACGTCGACGTGATCGTCCACCTCGACATCGACCAGTCACCGGAGACCGATCACCGCGAGCGCCGCGCGTACAACGTCCGCGGCACGCAGACCGTGATCACCGCCGCGGCGGCGGTACGGGTCCGGCGGGTGATCCTGGTGACGAGCGCCATGGTCTACGGGGCTCAGGAGGGCAACCCCGTACCCCTGCCGGAGGACTCCCCGACGGCGGCGGAGTTCGACGACGGCATCGTCGGCGACTTCCTGGAGATCGAGGAGCTCGCGGGCATGGCGCCCGTGGCGCACCCCGGCATGACCGTCACGGTGCTGCGCCCGGCGGCGCTCGTCGGACCGGGCATCGACACGGTCGTGACCCGCCACTTCGAGGCCCCGCGCCTGCTCACCGTCAAGGGCACCGCGCAGCGCTGGCAGTTCTGCCACGTCGACGACCTGGTCACGGCCCTCGATCTCGCCGTCTCCGGTGAGGTCTCCGGCCGGTTCGCGGTCGGCTGCGAGGGCTGGCTGGAGCCGGAGGAGGTCGAGGAGATCACCGGACGACGGCGTTTCGAACTGCCCGCGGCGATCACCTTCGGCACCGCCCAGCGCCTGCACCGCATCGGGGTCACCCCGGCGCCCGCCACCGACCTGCACTACGTCGTCTACCCGTGGGTGGCCGACTGCGCCACCCTGCGCGAGGCCGGGTGGAAACCCTCGCGCGACAACGCCGAGGCGCTGAACGCTCTGCTCGAGGAGGTCGCGGGACGCCACGCGCTCGTCGGACGCAGGCTGGCGCGCAAGGAGGCGACCATGGCCACCGCGGCGGGCGCGACCGTCGCCGTCATCGGCACCGCCGCGATCGTCCGGCGGGCGCGCCGGAAACGCCGGGGATAGTTCGGCGTCCTCGCCGTTGCGGCCACGCCCGGCGGGAGGTGGTCGCACCTGCGGGCGCTTCCGCGCGTCCTGGCTCGCAGGGGCCATGACGGGCGCGGTCTGAGCGCCTGGAGTGGCGGGGTAGCGTTCGTCAGGTGAACGTGATCCGCCTTGCCGAACTCCGTGACACGCCGCTGTCCGCAGACGAGGTGCTCGCCGCCGTCGCCGACGCGAGCGCGGGCGGTACGGCGATCTTCGTCGGCACCGTACGCGACGAGGACCACCGTCGCGCGGTGTCCGGATTGGGCTACACGGCGCACCCTCAGGCCGTCGACCGGCTGCGCGTCGTGATGGAGAAGGTCGCCGCCGACTACGACGTGCGCGCCATCGCCGCCGTCCACCGGGTCGGCGACCTCGCCGTCGGTGACCTCGCGGTGGTCGTCGCCGCGGCCTGTGCGCACCGCGCCGAGGCGTTCGAGGCCTGCCGCACGCTGATCGACGATCTCAAGGCCGAGGTCCCGATCTGGAAACACCAGGCCTTTGCCGACGGTGGAGACGAATGGGTGGGAATTGGGTGATTTGTCCCCCGAGATGCTGGTTACGTAAGTTGTGACCGGTTTTCGGGAGGTGACGCCGCATGTCCGTCCTGGCGTGGTGGGTCGTCCCGGTGACCGTCGCGCTGCTCGTGGGCGCGATCATCCGCCTTTGGGCGCGTCGGCCCCGTATGCGACGCAGTTTCGAAGAGGTCGAATACTTCAAACGCTTCCTCGACGCGCTGAGACGGAACAGCGCCGAGAGGGCGCGACGGGGCGGTCGATCGACCGCGTAGGCTTCCGGGCATGTCCCGTCGTGCTGCCACCCTTATCTTCGCGAGCGTGCTCATTCTCGTACTGGGCATGGTGGGGGCCTTCATTCCCGTGCCGTACGTCGCGCTGCGTCCCGGGCCCACCACCAACACGCTCGGGCAACTCGGCAAGGTGCCGCTCATCCAGATCAGCGGCGCCAAGACCTATCCCAAGAGTGGGCACCTCAACTTCGTGACCGTGGCGTACCAGGGCGGGCCGGGCAACCGCATCGACCTGTTCACCGCCCTGCGCGGCTGGGTCGACCCCGACGTGGCGATCGTGCCGGAAGAGGCGATCTTCCCCAAGAACGTCCCGACCAAGAAGGTCGAGCAGGAGAACACCGCGGAGATGGCCGACTCCCAGGAGTCCGCCACCGCGGCCGCCCTGCACGAGCTGAACATGCCGATGACCACCACGGTCGTCGTCGACTCGGTGCAGCAGGGCCTGCCCGCGACGGGCAAGCTGCGGCCCGGCGACCAGATCGTCGCCGTCGACGGCACGCAGATCAAGCAGGTGCCCCAGGTCAGCACGGTGATCGGCAAGCACAAGCCGGGGCAGACGGTGAAGTTCACCATCCGGCGCGCGGGCAAGGACTCCTCCGTCGACGTGGGCACGGTCGCCTCGCCGGACAAGAGCACCCCCGGCAAGCCCGTCGTCGGCGTGGTGCTGCGCGAGAAGTTCCAGTTCCCCGTCCAGGTGAAGATCAGCGTCGGTGACGTCGGCGGGCCGAGCGCCGGCCTGATGTTCTCGCTGGGGATCTACGACAAGCTGAGCCCGCAGGATCTCACCGGCGGGAAGTTCATCGCCGGCACGGGCACGATCACCCCGGAGGGCCAGGTGGGCCCGATCGGCGGCATCCAGCAGAAGATGGTCGCCGCGCGCCACGCCGGCGCCACGGTCTTCCTCACGCCCACGCAGAACTGCTCCGACGCCGTGGCCTCCGCGCCCAAGGGGCTCCGGCTCGTACGGGTCGACACCATGCACGGGGCGCTGCAGGCGCTGAGCGCGCTGCGCACCGGGCAGGGGTCCGTGCCCGCCTGCCCGTCGAAGTGATCAGCCGAGCGTCGTGATCAGCTGAGCGTCGCGGCCAGCGCTTCGGCGAGGGCCGGGACGAGCTCGGGGCCCGACATCACCTGATCGTCGCTGTCGTGGCCGCGCAGCCGCATCGCCGAGTGCCGGGAGCCGTCGCGCAGCACGCCCACGACGAGGCGTACGTCCTCCCGGCCCGGGTGCCGGGCCGCCCAGCCGCTCGGGTCCTCGTCGGGCATGTCGTCCTCCGCGCCGTCGGGCAGCAGGATGCGCTCGACCGCGAGGGCACAGCCGGTGACGCCGCCCGGCCATTCGATGCCGGCGAGGACGTCGTCGATCGGCTTGTCGACGGGCAGGGCGGGCTGTTCGAGCGCGGCCAGCCGTCCGGCGACGTCCGGAACGCCGAGCCGCCGGGCGAGATCGGGTTCGTTCTCATGGAGCTCGGGGGCTTCGACCAGCGCGTAGAGACGCGGCGCGGCATCCCAGCCGGCGCCCGCGACATGGCGTTCGAGCTCGACCACAAGGTCTTCCAAAGGGCTCACCAGTCCATTTTTTCACCGTCCGCACGGGGGTTTTCGCCGGAGGTGGCCCGTCGTGTACGGGAACCCGGGGATGCCTCGGTAAGTTGCCTTCACAGACACCCGGCGAAGGGGGACGGTCGTGAGCTTCCGGAGCCCAGGTTTCAGCGGCCGCGTCAACGTGAGGCGATCACGGCTCCTGCTGCCCGTGATCATCACTCTGGTGATCCTTGTCGCGGCCTTCCTCGCCTTCACCGCGATCTGGACCGACGTGCTGTGGTACCGCTCGGTCGGATTCTCCTCGGTCTACACCAAGCAGATCACCACCCGGGTCCTGCTGTTCTTCGCCGGCGGCCTGATCATGGTCGTGCTGCTCGGCGCCAACGTCGTGACGGCCTACCGGCTCCGGCCCGCGTACCGGCCGTCGTCCGCCGAACAGCAGGGCCTCGACCGCTACCGCAGCGTCGTGGACCCCCACCGGCGGATCATCCTCATCACGATCCTCGCCCTGATCGGCCTGCTCACCGCGTCGGCCGCCGCCGGTCAGTGGCGCACCTGGCTGGCGTTCCTCAACCGCCAGCCGTTCGGCATCAAGGACCCGCAGTTCCACAAGGACATCTCGTTCTTCGTGTTCACCTATCCGCTGCTGCGGATCGTGCTCGACTACCTGTTCACCGCGGTGATCCTGACGTTCATCGCCTCGCTGATCGTGCACTACCTGTACGGCGGCGTGCGGGTGCAGGGCGAGGGGCCGCGGGTCAGCACGGCCGCCCGCGTGCACCTGTCGGTGCTGTTCGGCGTGTTCGTGCTGCTCAAGGCCGTGGCGTACTGGTTCGACCGGTGGGGCCTGGCCCACTCCGAACGCGGCGTGGTCACCGGCCCGTCCTACACCGACGTCAACGTGGTGCTGCCCGCCAAGACCATCCTCGCCGTGATCGCGCTGATCTGCGCGCTGATGTTCTTCGCCACCTTCATCCGCCGGGGCGCCATGCTGCCGGGTATGGCCTTCGGCCTGCTGGTGCTGTCGGCCATCCTCATCGGCGGTGTGTTCCCGCTGCTGATCCAGACCTTCCACGTCAAGCCGAGCGAGGCCGACAAGGAGTCCAAGTACATCGGGCGCAACATCACCGCCACCCGCACGGCGTACCACGTCAACGACACCAGGGTCACCGACTTCACCCCGAGCGCCAAGCTCTCCCCGGAGCAGGCGAAGAAGGAGACCTCGACCCTGCCCAACGTGCGCCTGCTCGACCCGGCCGTGGTCTCGCCGACGTACCAGCAGCTCCAGCAGATCAAGGGCTTCTACAAGTTCCCCAACCCGCTCGACATCGACCGGTATCCCGACCCCACCGGGGGCAACGCGCTGCGCGACACCATCGTCGCCGTCCGCGAGGTGGACGGCCCGCCCGCCGGACAGCGCAACTGGATCAACAGTCACCTCGTCTACACACACGGCTACGGGTTCGTGGCGGCCCCCGGCAACCAGGTCGACGCCCAGGGCGCCCCCGCCTTCACCGAGAAGGACATCCCGCCGACGGGCACGCTCGGCGTCACCCGTCCGCAGGTGTACTTCGGCGAGCGCTCCCCGTCGTACTCCGTCGTCGGCGGCGGCGACCGCGAGCTCGACTACCCCGACGACAAGAGCCCCACCGGCCAGCACAACAGCTCCTACGCCGGCAAGGGCGGTGTATCGATCGGATCGCTGTTCAACCGGACGCTCTACGCGCTCCGCTTCAAGGAGAAGAACCTCCTGCTGTCCGGCGCGATCAACTCCCACTCACGGATCCTGTACGACCGTTCCCCGCGTGACCGGGTGCAGAAGGCCGCGCCGTGGCTCAAGGTGGACGGAAACCCCTACCCCGCCGTCGTCGACGGCAAGATCGAGTGGATCGTCGACGGCTACACCACGACGGGCGACTATCCCTACTCCGAACGCACCAGCTTCGCCGACGCCACGAGAGACACCAACACCGACAGCAAGACGCGCGTGTCCGTCGCCGCGCAGGCCGGCGACCGCATCAACTACATCCGCAACTCCGTGAAGGCGACGGTCGACGCCTACGACGGCACCGTCACCCTGTACGCCTGGGATCCGTCCGACCCGATCCTCAAGACGTGGATGAAGGCGTTCCCGGGCACCGTCAAGCCCCGCACGGCCATCTCTCCCGCCCTGATGGCGCACCTGCGCTACCCCGAGGACCTGTTCAAGGTGCAGCGCCAGATCCTCGCCAGCTACCACGTCCAGAACCCGCAGGCGTACTACAGCGGACAGGACTTCTGGGCGGTCCCGAACGACCCCACCGGCGAGGGCGCCCTCGAGCCGCCGTACTACCTGAGCGTCAAGATGCCCGACCAGACCACCCCGGGCTTCGCCCTGACCTCGACGTTCGTGCCCCGCGGCAAGGCCACCAATCTCACCGCCTTCATGGCCGTCGACAGCGTGCCGACGAGCGGGACGTACGGTCAGATCCGTATCCTCCAGGTGCCGCGCAGCCAGGTGACCCCTGGACCCGAGCAGGTCCAGAACACCTTCGAGAACAATCCGACCGTGTCCCAGCAGCTCACGCTGCTGCGCGGGCCCGGATCGAGGACGGTGAGCGGCAATCTCCTGACACTGCCGTTCGGTGGAGGCTTCTTGTACGTCGAACCCGTCTATCTCCAGGCCAACAAGGGGGCCGGCTCCTACCCGCTGCTGAAACGGGTGATCGTCTCGTACGGGAACGACATCGGCTTCGGCGCGACTCTTGAGGACGCCCTCGACCAGGTCCTCAAGGGCGGAGGCGTCACGACACCGACCGGCCCGCCACTGCAGTCGTCGGAGGACGTGCGCGCGGCCATCGACGCGGCGAACAAGGCCTACAGCGACGCGCAGAACGCCCTCGCGAAGGGAGACTGGGCGGCGTACGGGGAGGCACAGAAGCAGCTCAAGGCCGCCCTGGACCAGCTCGCCAAACTCCGCCGCCAGAGCAAGCCGACGGCGTCGGCCAGCCCGTCGCCGCCCGCGTCGAGCGGCTCACCGACCCCGCCTGTCACTCCCACCCCGACACACACGCCCGGCGGGTAGCGGTATCGATTTGCATAAGGGGGCGGGGTACCCATAAAGTAGAGACACAACGCGACGCGGGGTGGAGCAGTTCGGTAGCTCGCTGGGCTCATAACCCAGAGGTCGTAGGTTCAAATCCTACCCCCGCTACGAGCTGGGGCCCGGCCTGGTCGCAACCCTTCTGGGGTTGCTTCCCGGTCGGGCTCTTCGCATTTCTTTCGGGGGGCGACCCCCCGAACCCCCCGGTGTGGGGGTGCCCCCCCACGCCCCCGGCTTTGGCCCTTCGGGCCTTGCCTCTCCCGCTTCGGCCCTTCGGGCCTCGTTTCCTTCCTTGCGTCTGTGGGGTCTGTGGGGGCTCTGGGGTTGATTTGACCAAGGTTCGGGGGGGACGTAATGTTCTCTCTGCCCCAAGGGGACGGGATGCCTCGTGGTTCCTGGACCTGGTGGGGGATTCGCATCTAGTCGGTGAGTCCGGGCGTGAGCTCTTGGGCTAGCGGGTAAAGTGTGGGTCTCTCCGGTGAACGGGATGCAGGACGCCTATGGTGGCCGGCCCGGGTGGGGTTCCTTCGACGTAGTGA
>NZ_BAABHF010000006.1:0-14033 GCF_039541955.1 Actinoallomurus oryzae
CGGTATGCGGACGTCACGTCGAGGAGGTCGTACTCGCCATCAGAAAAAAGCAGGCCCGGCGCAACGGAGCGTGATCGGACCGTCGGCGAGATCTGGGCCGGCGTAGTGGGGACAGGGCGGGCAGGTTCCGTCAGGGGAGCGAGTGGCCTGGGTCCGGTTTCCGATGTTTGTCCTGGTGGACGACGCGGTGTACCTTGCTTGAAGTACGCGATTCATTCATTGAGTGAACACTCGTCACTCCAGACCCTCGGTGGCGCTCATATCAGTTCTTATGTGGCGTGAGGGTTAAAAAACGTGAGTAGGAAAGAACCGGCATCTGGCGGTGCCTGTGGTGTGGCGTGGTCAGCCGATGCGAATGGCGGGCCGCGAACCCCTTCGTTGATGGATTACGCGGCTTCGTCCTGGTGGTGTATCTCCACCGTCTCCCTGCGGAGCGCACGAACATCCGCGAAGCTGCCGACGAGAACGAGACAGCTGAGGTCGGTGGCCGACTCCGGCCGAATTCGATCAGTGGTCGTCGATGACAACAATAGCTTCACCGATGCGGTCTCCCATCTGCTCGTCGCGGACGGGTTCGACATGGTCGGCGCGGCCGCTGATCATGAGCACGGGCTAGAATTGATCTCCGACCTATGCCCCGACGTCGCGCTCGTCGATCTCTACCTTGGAGAGGGCAACGGGCTAGATCTGATCGCCGACATCGTCCGTTCGGGGCTGGCGGAACGGATGTTCATGATCTTGATGTCGAGCTGTGCCCCCGACGCTCTCCGCACGGTCTTCGAGGGCAGCGACGCGGATGCTTACCTGCCCAAGACGGAGCTGTCCGGCGACGCGATCCGCGACAGCCTGGGCGGCATGCTCTGATCGAGAAGTTCATGACCGGCGTGTCATGACCTTGTCCCGACGAAAAGCAGCACCTGCCGGGCCTGGTCAGCGTCGGCGACTACCGCTCTGGCGAGTTCGGCGAGCCGGTGGTTGTGGGAGCGCGCGTACCCGCGCAGGACCGTAAACGCCTCGTCGGTGCTCATGTGCCCGGAGGTGGATAGCACACCCTTAGCCTGCTCGATGATCACTCGGCTGTTCAGCGTCCCCTGCAACTGCTCGACGACGACCTCGCTACGTGCCAGCGCACGCTCCTGCAGGATCGCGATGGTCGCGACGTCGGCCAGGGCCTGGCCCAGCCTGAGATCTTCGGCGGACAGTGACGAGACGCCGGTGCGGAACAGGTTCAGCGTCCCGATGGTGTGTTCCCGCAACCGCATGGGCAACGCGTGTACCGTTCGGAAGCCCTGTTCCTCGGCCAGGGACACAAACCCGGGCCACCGTTCGCGCCAGCGGGGCAGATCCACCGCGGTGACCGGACTCCCGGTGTGGAAGCAGTCAAGGCACGGACCTTCATGGTCGGCCTGCAACTGGAACAGCTCCATCAGCTGCGCCTGCTCGTTGGAGGAGGCCAGCACCCCGAGATTGCCCTGCCCATCGGTCAGCAACAGCCCCGCCGCTGCGACGTCCAGCAGACGAACGCAATGGCCTGCCAGGCGATGCGCCATATCGATCAAGTCATAGCCAACGACCATCGTGTCGGCGATGTCGATGAACGCGGTGGTCAGCGCCGGCTCCCGCGTAGTCGGAGTCGACATCCCTTCCCCCTCTTCGACGCCGGGTTAGAAGAACTACCGACGGCGTCGTCTCATCGGGTCAGATGCAGCCGCCCGCTGAGTACGTCCGCGGCGACCTCGTCCAAGGGCCGCGAGTACCTGAAGGCGTACGCCCGCAATCGGGCCAGCGCCTCGCCGACGAGTATCCCGAGCTCGGCCGACAGCGCCCCGGTGGCTTGATGGACCACCGCGTGGGTGCGCCAGGACAGATCGAACAGGGCGACCTCCGGGACCGCATCCTCCCCACTGGTTATCTCAACATTCAAAAGTGCCACCGTCACGGCGTCGACCACCGCCAGAGCCTCGGCAATCTCCGCCAACGGCCCCACCCGTGAGCGGTAACAATCCATTACCCCGATGCCGATCACGCCGACCTGCAGCGGAAACGCGAACACTGCGGCAACCCCTGCGCTCGCGGCCTCCCGCGTGAACATCGGCCACCGCAAGCACGCCTCCCGTGCCTGCAGATCCGGCACCAGCACCGGCCGGCCGGCGACGAACGCCGACACGCACGGGCCCTCGCCCAGACCGAACTGCCACTCTTCGATCCGCACGCCCTGCTCGTCACTCGCCCCGAGCAACAGGCGCCCGTCGGGCTGCCCCTCGGTCATCAAAGACAGGCCCACCCCATCGACCGGCAACGCCGCGTGACATGCCCGGCACAACTTCCCTGGGATATCCGCCCTCCCAGGAAAGTCCGTCACAATCTCCGCCAGCGCCCCCGCCAGCCGCATACGATCAACAGCCATATATAACGTGCCTCCCGGCCGTACCAGAGATAACTCAACCGGGTACGCCACGGGCGTCTAGATGTACGCATCCGACTCGGCCAGATACCTCAAACCTACCCCTGTCACGCCCGACCAGCACAAACAGCATGGCGACGTCCTCCGGTGACCGGTCTACAGCACTCGTCGAGGCCGGGGATCTGCCACACGCGCTCCGTCCGTGACGCCGCCGCGATGCTCGACGCGGTGAACGGCCATGGCGTGGGCAACACGGTGATCGCACCGGCACCGGCGCGGCCGTACGTGCGTGAGCTCGGCTCCGACCCCGGTTCGCCGCGCATCGGGCTCCTCGATCACTAGTTTGGATCCCGTGCAAGGCACACAGAACAGGGGAACGCAGCCTTCCGGTCTTCTGATCATTGCGGACGGTGTTGCCCTACCCGGCAGTCCTCGTCAGGGCGCCTCGCGCTGAGGGGCGCGCGCCGGTCTTGCGAGATAGGGGGTCCAGCACGGCGGGGACACGAACGAAACGCACATACCTTCGTCCTCAGCAAGTCGTTCCTGCTGGGGAGCAGGTGATCGCCGATGGTGGACCCTCAGCGCACCGATGGATCGGCGACGCGTTGCATCCGTCTGACGACGGTGATCAGCGTTGCCTTGCTGGCGGTGATCGCGGCGGTTGTCAGTTCGGTCACATGGGTGAGCTCGCGCTCCGGCACGGCGAGGCGTCGTGGAGCGCGATCCGATCAGCGTCGATGGCATGGTCGTCGCCGCGTCGATGTCGGTCTTGCTGGCGAGAAGGATGGGCAGGCCGGTGAGTGGCCGCCCTGGACGCTGCTGATCGTCGGGAGCCTGGCCAGTCTTGCGGCGAACGTCGCGGTCGCGGATCCGGCCGCGATCAGCCGACTGATCGCCGCCTGGCCGTCTTTCGCCTTCGTCGGGGCGTACCACCTGCTTCGAAGCCAGCTCCGGCTCGGCCGAGTCGCCCCCAGTCGGACCCCAAGCGCGCGCTGGCCTTCGGCGAGGACGTCGAGCCGGGGTTTACCAGCGGGCCGGCTCGCGCGGCCTGCCGTGCCGGCCTCGCGCAGGCACGCGACGGTCCGCGGTGCCCGCCCCTGCTCCACTGCGGCTGGGCGAACCGCCGCCGATACGTGCGCGATCGCGGTCGCGCCCAGACACCGCGGCGCGCCGCCGACGCCGCGGCGGCCGGCGGCTACCGTTCGACGGCGGCCCGCTGCGCGTCTCGTTCCTCTGTCCCACGTGCCGCCAGCGCATTCGCGTCCCCGTCCGCGGCAAGGTCAAGGCACGCTGCACGCTGTGCCGTACGGTCCTGGAGGGCGACACCTGACCCGCCGCGCACCGCGGGCCCGCGCCCTACCTCGCCGGTGACACGGCGGTCGCGAGGAACTCCCGGAACGACACCGGCGGGCGCCCGCGATGGTTCAGACGGCCACGACCGAGCGGGTGAGGTGGACCGGGAGGTCGGCATCGCGTCCTACGGAGGCCGCCCAGGCGACCGCGTGGCGTTGGAGGAGTACGAGTTCGGCCAGCGGCTCCGTGCCGCCGTGGTGGACGCGTGCCCCGGTCGCTTCGATGGCGCTGATCTCCACGGCCGACAGCGGGGTCATCGCCCACACGAGGGTGTCCGGTCCGGCGACACTGATCGGTCCGTGACGGTACTCGCCGGTCGCGTACGCCTCCGCCCACATACCCGCGGACTCGCGGCACTTCAGCGCGGCCTCCTGGGCGAGTGCGGCGGCCCATCCCGAGGCGAGGACGACCAGTTGCCGGGGCAGTGCCTCGGTGACCTCGGCGTTCACCGCCCGCTCGCCGCTGTCGACGAGTTCCGCCTGGGCCCGCGCGTCGTCGCCGAGCTGGGCGCGCAGCAGAGCCAGCAGAGTCGTCGGAAACCGGGTCTGCACGACGCTTCGCTCGTCGGCGTACGAAAGGTCGACGATGTCGGTGGCCAGAGAGGCGATCGGCGTGTCGAGAGCGCCGAGTACGGCCGTTATCGGGGTGTCGCCCCCGAGCCGCCGCAGTGCCCGGTGGACCTCGGTGGTGGTGCCCGACCGGCTGATCGCCACCACCCGGTCGTACGGGCGGAGCACCTCGGGCAGCTCCGAGGCGATGACGGCGTCAGTCGGTCCGTGTCCGCGCTGCTCACGTAGCCACGCGTACGCCGCGGCGACGTAGTAGGACGTGCCGCAGCCCAGGACGAGGACCTTCTCGCCCGCCTCCGGCAACCCACTGGGCCCGGAACGGCTCTGCTCCTGGGCGCGGATCCAGCAGCCGGGCTGGCTGGCGATTTCGTCAGAGGTGATCCGCCCGAGGGCTGATGCGGTTCCGGGCATGTCAGAGTTCCCCTTCTCTGGGACGTTGGTTCTGAAGGTCGTGGCCGTCGACGGCGCCGAACCGGTCCAGGAGTGGTGCGTGCGCGACGACCGCGTCGTCGAGGATGGCCCTCGCGGTGGACGCGTCGCCGACGAGCGGGTCGAGCGTCAGCGCCTGGACGGCCATGTCGCGGTCACCGGAGACCGCCGCCCGTACGGTCAGCTCCTGTTGCCCGGCGCGTGCCGCGAGAACCGCGGCGATGGCCGGCGGCAGCGGGCCGATGCCCAGGCCGGTGATCCGGTCGGCGCCGACGACCGCGGGCACTTCCACGACGGCCGTGGCCGGCAGATCGGGAAGCCTGCCCTCGTTCGGCAGGTTCACGGCCGGTTCGACGATGTCCCGGTCGCCGAGCAGGGCCGCGGCGATGCTCACGACGCGCTCGGCCTCTTGGCCGGAGGAGATCTGGAGGGGAACGTCGCCGTTCGCCTGGGCTCGCAGGTCGTCCCAGAGCCGGCTCTTGTCGTCGATGTACTCGTGCGTCATGTCCTGGCCGCCCTGCAGTCCCCACGCCAGCTCACCGGAGCCCGCCGCGGACAGGTATCGGGGAAAGAACTCCGCGACATGACGGTCACCCGGCGCGGGGTAGCGGCCGAAGGTTCGCATCAGGTCGGCCGACACCGCGGCGTGGACGCCCTCGGTGCGCGAGGACGGGGCGTCCCGGCCGCCGGCGTGGGCCTCGACGAGCTCCCGCAGCCGCGGGTACAGGTCGGTGCCGCCGGACCGGATGTCGAGCAGCCAGCAGAGATGGTTGAGGCCGGCGAACACCGCGTGCACGTCATCGGGATCGCGGCTCAGCGCCGCCGACAGTGCCATCGTGGTGTGCATGGTGCCGTGGCACAGGCCGATCGCTCGTACCCCGGTCTGCCCGGTGATCGCACGGACGTTGGCGGTGAGGGGATTGCTGTAGTTGACCAGCCACGCCCGCGGCGCGAGGTCGGCGACGTCGCGGGCGATCGCCACCAGCTCGGGCACGTGGCGCAACGCGCGCAGCACACCGCCGGGGCCGACGCTGTCGCCCACGGTCTGGCGGATCCCGTACCGCGCTGGGATCTCCAGGTCCGCCCGCCATCCGCCGGCCCCGCCGACCGCGATGGTCGTGATCACGAACCTCGCGCCGGGCAGCGCGGCGCGCCGGTCCGTGTGCGCCTCGATCCGTACGCCGTGGCCCCGCCGCGCCGCGAGCCGGCGGCCGATCGCCGCCATGGTCTCGGCGGCCTCGCCGTTCGTGTCCACCAGGTGCACGGTGTAGTCCTCGAACGCCGGTGAGGACGTGATGTCGCGCAGGAGCCCGGGCGTGAACACCGTGCTGCCGGCCCCGATGAGCACGAGTCCCTTGCCGGCCGCGCCGCGGGCCGACCGGGTCACTTCACGCTCCCGGTCAGCAGGCCGTTCACGATGTAGCGGTTGAGCGTCAGCCCGATGACCGCCGGCACCACGATGGCGATCACCCCGGCCGCGCTAAGGAGAGTCGTGGGCACGACGTGCTGTCCCTGCAGCGACTGGACGACCACGGTGAGCGGCTGGGTCGACACGTCGGTCGACAGGACCAGCGGGAAGAGGAACTGCGTCCAGGAGAAGAGGAACGTGATGATCGCCGTCGAGATGATGCCGGGCAGGGCCAGCGGAAGCAGCACGTGCCAGAGGATCTGCATGCGGCCGGCCCCGTCGACCTGGCCGGCCTCCTCGATCGCGGTCGGCAGGCTCACGAGGTAGTTGTGCATGATCCACGTCGCCAGCGGCAGGAAGCCGGAGACGTACACCAGCACGATGCCGGTGTAGGTGTTGACCAGGCCGAAGTCGCTCATGATCCGGTACAGCGGGATCAGCGTCGTGTACGCTGGGAAGGCCATCGTGGCCAGCACGGAGTAGAACAGCAGGTTGCGTCCGCGGAAGCGCATCCGCGCGAACGCGTAGGCCGCCAGCGTGGACAGCACCACGGTGACGATCGTCGCGGCGCCGCACTCGACCAGGATGTTGATCGTCGACCGGCGGATCTGGTCGGGGACCGTTCCATCGCTGCCGAGCAGGGTGATGTAGTGCTTCAGCGTCGGGGTCGGCGGCACGTAGTGCGCCGGCTTGCTCCCGGCCTGTGCCTCCGTCTGCAGGCTGGTGTTGATCGTCCAGTAGATCGGCACCAGCGACCACAACAGGATGAACGCCACGCCGATCCAGCGCGCGCGTATCCGGAGACGTCCGTGGATGACACTCACAGCTCCACCGCCCGGTACACGAGTTTGACGACGCAGAATGACACGATCAGCGTGACCAACGTGACCAGCAGCGACAGCGCGTAGCCCTCGCCGAAGTCCAGGTTCTGGAAGCTGACGGAGTAGGTCTGCACCATCACCGACGATCCGGTCGGCGCGGCGCCGTTGAGCACGTACGGCTGGTCGAAGACGTTCAGTGTCGCGATCACCGCCTGAACCATGGCCACCGCGATCCCCGGGCGGGCCAGCGGCAGCGTGATCCGCCGGAACGCCCCCCACGCGGAGCATCCGTCCAGGCGCGCCGCCTCGTACAGGTCACCGGGGATGTTCTGCAACGAGGCCAGCACCAGCAACGCCGACAGGGGCGTGATCTGCCAGACCTGGACGATCTCGATCAGCGCGATCGTCTGCCAGCGGTTCCGGCCCAGGAAGACGTGGTAGTGATCGACCATGTGGAGCGAGGTGAGCACGCTGTTCAGCAGACCGGTGTTGGCGTCCCAGATGCCGGTCCACACGATTCCCTCGACCACTCCGGGCAGCGCCCACGGCAGGATCAGTACCGCGATCAGCGCCGCGCGGCCGCGGAACCTGTGCTGCAGGGTGATCGCCATCGCGATGCCGAGGATCGTCGACAGCCCGACGCCGATCACCACGTAGACCAGCGTGTTCTCCGCGGTGATCCGGAAGGTGTGGTCGCCGAACAGCCGGCGGAAGTTGCCCAGGCCGGTGAAGCGCGTCGGCGGATCGAGGCTGTCGACCCGGAAGAACGCCTCGACGATCGTGAAGGCCGCCGGCACCAGCGCCAGGCCGACGATGAATATCGCCAACGGCGAGACGAGCAGATAGGGGAGCGGATCGAACCGGCGGCGGCGACGCCGCCGGGCCGGCGTCCCGGTGGCGTCACCGCCGGCCGGTGCCGTCACCGGTGGCGTACCGAGTTGTGGTCCCGTCATGGAAGACACCTCGTGGTCGCGAAGTACCCGGTCACTCGCCGTTCGCCAGCCGGTTCGCGGCGCCGGCGATCGCCTTGATCGCGGCATCGACGGTCAGTGAACCCGTGGCGGCCGAATGCAGGTTCGTGTAGACGGCGTTGGAGAACTGCGGGTACCACGTCGGCGCTCCTGCCGGGAACACCGGCCGGGCACTGGACTTGAGCATCGCGCCGAGCGTGGAGCCGCCGATGAGCTTCCCCTTGGCGGCGAGCTGGTCGACCACGCTCAGCCGGGACGGGAAGTTGTAGCTCGGCAGTGCCTTGTCCGGCCCGTTGAGACCCGCGAAGTCGGCCTGGTTGGCGCCTTCGGTGAACCACTGGATGAACTTCGCCGCGGCCTGGGGGTGCTTGGCCGTACGCGGGATGCCGATGCCGTCCGGGTTGCTGAGGTTCGGTCCCGGCCCCGTCACGCCCGGAGTGCGGAGGTAGTCGACCTGTTTGACCACGGTCGAGGAGGACGGCACCTCGTACAGGCTGCCGACGTTGCCGGAGTAGTCGCCGAAGACGCTCGCGACCTGGCCGTGCGCCATCAGCTTCTGCTGGCCCTGGCTGTCGGTGACGTTGATGTTGCCGGGCGGGACCAGGCCCTGCTTGAACGCGTCGACCATCCACTGCGCGGCCTTGTACCCGGGCGAGTCAGGGCTCGTGAACTGCGGTCTGCCCTGGCCGTCGAGGATCGTCCCGCCGAACGCCCCCGTCGTCTGGTACCAGTACGTCGACAGACCTTCGGCGGCGGCGAACGGGATGTTCAAGGGGTACTGGACGACGCCCTTCGTCTTGATCTGTTTGAGGTCCTGGGTGTACTGGTCGATCGTCTTCGGCATGGTCGTCACGCCGGCCTTGGCGA
The DNA here is from genome assembly GCF_039541955.1 of Actinoallomurus oryzae. NCBI lineage: Bacteria > Bacillati > Actinomycetota > Actinomycetes > Streptosporangiales > Thermomonosporaceae > Actinoallomurus > Actinoallomurus oryzae. The sequence continues at coordinate 8,823 of NZ_BAABHF010000006.1, forward strand.
ACATCTTCTTGTTCACGGTGGTCACGAGGAAGGACGCGTCGAACGGGATGCCCACGACGTGGCCGCCGACGGTGAACGAGGACAGCTGCGGCATGTCCGAGGCGAGCGACTTGGTGTCGACGTAGCGCTCCATCGGGTAGAACCAGTTGAGCTTCCCCAGCTGGCCCACCCGAGACCAGTCGACGTCGGTCGCGTCCGCGAAGTACGTCTTGGCGGTCGATCCGGCCGCGATCTTCGTTTGAAGACTGTCCCAGTCGATGTCGGTCCACTTGACGGTGATGCCGGTGGACTTGGTGAACGCGTCCAGCGAGGCCTTGGGCGGAGACGGTATGGCCAGGGAGACATTGATCGTCACGCCGCTGGTCGCGGACGAGGCCGCGACGCCGCCGCCGGAGCACGAGGTGGCGAGCAGAGCCAGACATGACAGCGCGCCGACCACCGCGGCGGGTCTGGCCTGTCGAATGGAAAGCATGGCTACGCCTCTCTTCCAAAAGACGACCCGTCGCTGCGGGTGCCCGGAACCCCGCGTCGGGCGGTGGTTCGGCACCAGCCGGGCCGGGAAGCTCGCGGACGAGACGGACAATCCGATCATCGCCCGTGAGCGTTTCGCGCAGTATCTGAACAGTCTGCTGCGCGCGTATCGATCACTATGCTTGATGTGGCAGAGACTTTGGCACCTTGCTCACCGGGCGTCAACAGTCTGTTCACGAAATTTCCCCGTTATGGACAGATGTTCGCGCGCCTCGCGGGGTACGCGCAGTTTGCATGCAGCCAGGGCATCTAATGCGCAATCTGATCGTTCGTGCGCTAGCCTCGGGGCATGCGACGCAACCAACGCATCCACCAGATCCTGTCCGCGATCGTCGCGCACGGGTCGCTGGAAGTGCCCGAACTCGCCGAGCGGTTCGGTGTGTCGCATGCGACGATCCGGCGCGATCTCGAGGTGCTCGAACAGCAACGTCTGGTCAGCCGCACTCGTGGTGGTGCCACCACCCACGCCGCGTTCAACGACATGCCACTGAGCTACAAGACGACCCAGGACCTGGTCGAGAAGCGCAGGATCGCGCACGCGGCCCGCCGGCACCTCGCCGGCGCCCGGGTCATCGGCATGACGGGCGGGACCACGGTGACCGAGTTCGCGCATCTGCTGCTGGAGTCCGACGGTCTCACCGTGGTCACCAACGCCCTCAATGTCGCGGTTCACCTGCTGGACAATCCGCGGCTCCGCGTGTTCACCGCGGGCGGTGAGGTGCGGAGCAGTAGCCAGGAGACGGTCGGGCACAGTGCGGAGGAGTTCCTGGCCGAGTACAACGTCGACGTCGCTTTCGTGGGGGTCGACGGCGTCGACGCGTCGGCGGGATGCACGAACTACGACCCGGCAGGCGCCCGTGTGAACGCCGCCCTGCTCCAGCGCGCCCGCAAGACGATCGTGCTCGCGGACGCGACGAAGATCGGCCGCGTGGCGCTCGCGCAGGTCTGCCCGATGACGTCGGTCGACCTTCTGATCACGGACGGGCGCGCGGCCGAGGCGCAGATCGAGCAGATCCGGGAGCGGGACTGCGAGGTCTCGCTCGTCTGACGTTTCGCGCAACCACGCACACGAAAATTGCGCGTTTCCTGCTTATCATTGTGCGTTCGTCCGCGCCGGTGTCATAGTCCGGGCATGACGAAGGTAGCGTTCATCGGCGCCGGCAGCGTCGAGTTCACCCGTAACGTCGTCACCGACCTGTGCGAATTCGCCGAGCTGCACGGCCGGTTCGAACTGGCGCTCCACGACATCGACGCCGACCGGCTCGCTTACGCCGAAGCGTTGGTGCGCCGCATCAACGAGCAGACCGGCGCCGGCGCCCAAGTGAGCTCCAGCACCGACCGGCTCACCGCCGTCGAAGGTGCCGACTACGTGATCAACGAGATCCAGGTCGGCGGCTACCGCGCCACCCGCGCCGACTTCGACATTCCGGCCCGCTACGGCGTACGCCAGACGATCTCGGACACGATCGGCATCGGAGGCGTCTTCCGAGGCCTGCGCACGATCCCTGTGCTGATCCAGATCGGCGAGGACCTGGCCAAGGTCGCGCCGGACGCGTACCTGCTCAACTACAGCAACCCGATGGCGATGCTGCCGTGGGCCGTCTACGCCGGTTCACCGTTCCAGCGGGTCGTCGGCATGTGCCATTCGGTCCGCGACACGCACCGGCTCCTCGCTGAGCTGGTCGGCGTGCCGCTCGCGGAGATCGACTTCCGCACGGCCGGCTTCAACCACCAGGCGTTCGTCCTCCGTTTCGAGCACGAGGGTCAGGATCTGTACCCGGCGCTGCGCGCGGCCATCGACGCCGATCCGGAGCTCCAGCGCCGGGTCCGCGTCGAGCTGTTCCGTCGCTTCGGCTACTTTCCCACCGAGTCCAGCGAGCACAGCGCCGAATACGTGCCCTGGTTCATGCGCCACGACGAGGAGATCGCGCAGTTCCGAGTCCCGGTCGGTGAATACCTTCGGCGTTCGGAGCGCAACATTGAGGAGTACGAGTCGACCCGCCGGGAACTCGCCGATGAGGGGCCTCTGACCCTAGAGGCGACGTCCGAACTGGCCTCGGAGTTCATCCACGCCCACCAGACCGGCCGGGAACGCGAGATCTACCTCAACGTCCGCAACGACGGCCTGATCACCAACCTGCCCGACGAATGCTGCGTCGAGGTCCCGGCCCTGATCGACGGATCGGGCCCGCGTCCACAGCCGATCGGGGCCCTGCCGCCGCAGCTGGCCGCCCTGAACCGCACCTTCCTCAACGTGGTGGAACTCACCGTACGAGCCGTCCTGGACGGCGACCGCCGCCATGTCTATCAGGCCGTTCTCCTGGATCCGAACGCCGGAAGCGTCCTGACCACTCGCCGTGCCGAGGCACTGTGCGACGAACTCCTCGACGCACACCGCGACCTGCTCCCCAGGTCCCTGCGCCGATGACGCGGGACGGCCATGCGATTTCGCGTGCATGAGTGTGCGCAATGGCGCGACGACCCATCTTTCGGACGAACCACGAACCGGCCCTCTCATCGGCGATACCGGCCCTCGACGAAAGAAGTGCTAGATGACCGACATGACGCGGCGTACTGTGCTGAAAGTGGCGCTGGGGGGCGCGGGCCTGACCGCCCTGCCGGCCGTGACGGGAGGCCTGCCCGCGGCCGAGGCCGCGACCTCCTCGAACCCCGGGCCCAAGCTCGTCGGGGTCGGTGACGACTCCATCACTCTGGAGTTCGACGACCGCCTGCACAGCAGGGTCTCCGTGGACGGCCAGAAGGTGACGGGGTTCGACGCCGGTGAGGTGCTGGTCCTCGGCGACGCGACGATCGACACCTTCAGCTACCGCGGCCATCAGACGCGCAAGATCCGGCATGCCCGGCACGGAGACGGCGTCATCGTGACCATCCAGGGCGTATCCAGCGATCAGGTGCGGAAGACGGTGGAACTGACCACCTACCGCCGGCTGGACGGGATGACCGTGATGAAGGTGACGTACACCAACCTGTCGCGCGAACCGCTGAACGTCACCGGGTGGCGTAACGGAGCCCACGAACTGCTGGAGAAGGCAGGAGGCTTCTACACCTTCTCAGGCTCCACCCATGAGGACCGCCGCGACTGGGTGCAACCCGTGTCCGACGGCTTCTTCCAGGAGAACTCCCTGGGCATGGACGCCTCCGACTACGGCGGTGGAACCCCGCTGGCGTCCGTCTGGCGCCGGGGCGCCGGCGTGTCCGTCGGGCATGTCGAGCCCGTGGCGCGGATTCTGCGCATGCCGGTCCGCAAGTCGGAGCACGGGGCGGGCATCGCGATCGAGGGCGACACCCCTCGCACCCTGAAACCGGGCCAGAAGCTGACCACCGACACCACGTTCCTGGCCGTACACCAGCGCGACCATTTCGTGCCGCTCCAGCGCTACCGCGACTACATGAGCGACATCGGGTTGCGCGCCCCCCAGGTGCCGGAATCGGCGTTCGCCCCGGTCTGGTGCGCCTGGGGTTACCAGCGCGACTTCACCGTCGAGCAGGTGCTCGGGACGCTGCCCAAGGTGCAGGACGTCGGCTTCACGTGGGCGGGTCTCGACGACGGCTGGCAGACCAACGAGGGCGACTGGGACATCAACCCCGCGAAGTTCCCGCGGGGCGAGGCGGACATGCGGGCGTTCACCCAGAAGATCCGGAACGCCGGGCTGCTGCCGAGACTCTGGTGGGCACCGCTGGCGGCGGACCCCGACAGCAACCTGTACAAGGACCATCCGGACATGCTGCTGCTGGATGCCGACGGCAACAAACAGAACGTGAGCTGGTGGGACTCCTACACACTGTGCCCGGCGTACCAGCCGACCATCGACTACTTCGTCGGGCTGGCGCGGAAGTTCATCGATGACTGGGGATACGAGGGGCTGAAGACCGACGGTCAGCACCTGAACGCGGTCGCGCCCTGCTACAACCCCGCTCACCGGCACGCGCGGCCGGAGGAGTCGACCGAGGGGCTGGCGCTGTTCTGGAAGGCGATCCACGACGCCGCACACGGGGCGAACCGCGATGCCGTGTGCGAGCTCTGCCCGTGTGGCACGGCCTTCGCCTTCCACAACCTGCCGTACGTCGACCAGTACCCGGCCTCGGACCCGACGTCGTCGTACCAGGTGCGGAGCAAGGGCAAGTCGATGAAGGCGCTGATGGGGCACGGCAGCAGCTACGCCGGCGACCACGTGGAGCTGAGCGACGGAGGCGACGACTTCGCCTCCAGCTACGGCGTCGGAGCGGTGCTGTCGACCAAGTTCACCTGGCCGAGCGACGCGCCCGGGACGAAGCCCGAGGACGCGGTGGTGTTGACGCCGGAGAAGGAGGTGCTCTGGCGCAAGTGGGTGGCGCTGTACAAGAAGTACATGCTGTCCACCGGGGAGTACCGCGGCGAGTTGTACGACATCGGATTCGACAAGCCGGAGGCCCACGTCATCGCCAAGGACTCCACCCTGCACTACGCCTTCTACGCCGACCGGTGGAACGGAAAGGTCGAGCTGCGCGGCCTGGACCGGGGCCGACGGTACCGGCTGACCGACCCGTTCAACGGCACCGTCCTGGGCGTCGCCGACTCACGGCACGACACCCTCCAGTTGACGTTCGAGAAGTTCCAGCTCGTCGTGGCCGAGCGCATCTGACGGCCTGATCCACCGAGCGGTCGGCGGCCCGGCACGT
>NZ_BAABHF010000006.1:14062-125271 GCF_039541955.1 Actinoallomurus oryzae
GCGTGCCGGGCCGCCGACCGGACAACCACTCGAATCGCCGTCACCGGCTCGCCCAACAACCCAAACCGCTAACCGAACGGCGTTGGCGTCGTGGTCGTCCTGACCGTCGTCTTCCCAGAAACAGTAGGACGGTCCGAGGGCGCGGCTGTTCACCGTAGTTAGGGGCGGGGATCTTCCGACGATCACCTACAGGCGCGCCTGGAGGCAGGCACGCCCGACGGTGTTCACGGATCAGCAGTACGAGTCGCCGCTGGTGCGCCGGGCTTGCGTCAGCCTGCCCCCGGAAAGAAATCGCGGGCTACGGCGAAGCCGCCAAAACGGCGAGCGGCAAAGCGCACGCCATCCGGGACACACTCCGTGCCGGCTGGGCCTGGTGATGAGTTGTCGCGCCCGCAGCCGTCATACCTACGACGGGACATGACGAGGCGGAAGGATGACGTGATGAGTGGGGACACGCGGCTGGAGGAGCTGGGCGTGGGCGGTCTGGGCGAGGTCGATGAGCCGGCGTTCTCGGGGCTGGCGGAGCGGCACCGGCGGGAGCTGCACGTGCACTGCTACCGGATGCTCGGGTCGTTCGAGGACGCCGAGGACACCGTGCAGGAGACGTTCCTGCGTGCCTGGCGGCGGCGGGAGACCTTCGAGGGGCGGTCGACGTTCCGGGCCTGGCTGTACCGGATCGCCACCAACGCCTGCCTGGATCTGCTCGCCAAGTACCGCCCGGAGCCTGCGACCGGTGGCGAGGTGTTGTGGCTGCAGCCCTACCCGGACGGGCTGCTCGACGAGTTGCCCGCGGGCGGCGCGGACGAGCCGGAGACCGTCGCGGTCGCGAGGGAGACGATCGAGCTGGCGTACCTGGTCGCGGTCCAGCACCTCGCGCCGCGCCCGCGGGCCGTGCTGATCCTGCGGGACGTGCTCGGCTGGCCGGCGAAGGACGTCGCGGAGCTCCTCGGGAATTCCGTCAACTCCGTGAACAGTGCGCTGCAGCGGGCCCGTGCCGGGATGCGGGAGTACCTGCCCGCCGAGCGGCAGGACTGGACGGGCGGTGAGGGGGACGCCGGGACGCGCGAGCTGGTGCGCCGCTATACAGACGCCAGCGTGGCCACGGACGTCGACGGGCTCGCCGCGCTGCTGCGGGACGACGTGCGTTTCTCGATGCCGCCCACGCCGGGCCTGTACGTCGGGCGCGACGCGGTGGTGAACGGCTGGGTCGAGAGCGGCTTTGAAGGCTTGAAGCACCTGCGGGCCGTCCTTACCTCGGTGAACCGGCAGCCCGCCATCGCCTTCTACCTGTGGCGGAAGCGGGAGGGCGCGTACCTGCCGCTGACGATCGACGTCCTGCGCGTCACCGGCGGGGCGATCACCGAGATCGTCACGTTCCACGACGACCGGTTCCCGCAGCTCGGGCTGCCGGAGCGCCTGCCGGCGGACGGCACGGAGTAGACCCGGCACGGACGCTCGCGCGTGGTCGCGGCCGAACCCGGTGTCGAGTCCGAGGACCGGCCCGGGCTCGCCACCGGGAAGCTCCAGCTGCACCCGCCTGCGGTGGTTCCACAGCCGCGTCAGCGTGTCGCGCCTGTTCCCGGCCATGGTGCGCTTGCGGCCCTTGTCCTCCTCCGGCAGCGGCGCGTGGGCGTCTAGGAACGCAGCCCATTGGGCGTCGCTGACCTTGGTGTTGCACAGCGCCGTGACCTCGCCGGCGGTGCCGCCCTCGCGAAGGCCGGTTTACCGCCAGGGCTCTTGGCGGTACCCGGACCGGTCGGCGTACCGGTCGGCGTACGGGCTCGCGTACCCGTCCGCGTGGTTGTCCCGGTAGGCCTGGTGGCGGTGGTGCCGGACGGCGGAGCGTGAGACGCCCAGCAGCGAGGTGATGATGGCGATGCCGATCAGGAGGTAGAAGGCTGCGGTTTCCAGCTGGGTGAGCAGGTCGGTGTCGTGGAGGAACACCTGGAGGACGACGAGGACCATGAACAGTGAGGCGATCCAGGTGAAGAACTGCGAGGCTTGAGGCGTGGTCGACATCAGCAGGTGCAGCAGGCCGGTGGCGAGCAGGGTCAGGATCGCGGCCGAGACCGGGAAGGCGAACATGGCGTAGTCCGCGGCCTGGCGCAGGCCGCCGGGGCTGAGGATGGGCGCGTGGAGGATTTTGTGCAAGACCATGACGCCGATGAGCGCCACGCCTGCGGCGACGAGCGCGGTCGCCGCGCCTCCGGCCCATAGCCGGCTCGCGTCGGCGCGGGTCTGCTCGTCCCATGACATGTCGGTCGATCGCATTGTTCTCTCCTCAGGCGAGGCCGTGCCTAGAGGGTTCGGCCTCTCATCGGTTCGGAACGTCACCAGCGCGTCGAAGCGTTACGCAACGTCAACACGGTGGTAACTCACTTATCGCCCAAACGCACAGTGGCACCGGCGAACTCGACTCATGAGCCTGTGGGCCAGCGCTGGCGCCTCGTCCGGCAAGCCGATCGGGCGGTGCCCATTGCGGCGCCCCGGGGTGATCCGCCGGCCGCTGCTCGGGTTTTCGAGTCCAGTTGCGGGCGAGGCCGCCCCGGGGTTACGGGGGCAAACCCCGGGACAGCATGGATGCGAAGCGGTTCAGGGGGTGACCGCCGCACATCACCTACAGCGCCACGCGGGTCAGATTCGTTACAGGCCGGTCGTTGTTCCGTGGCTACCCACAGAGCGGAGCCGTCCGGCGGAGGGTGAACGCCAGCCGATGGCTGACCTCGCTCTGCATCGAGGCTTGCGTTCTCGGGTGTCCGTCGTAGTGGATCACGATCGCGTGGCGTTGGTGTCCTTCGTCGTCCTCCTGCGGCTCCCGATGGTTGGCCGGTCGCCAGCCACTGCTCCGTCACCGGCATGGAGAGCGGCCGACCGTTGCGCGGAGCCGTCCGTCAGTGCGGAGTTCCGGCGGTGTGCGTACGTGTGAGGTCGGCTGGTCACGGCGCCTTGCCGCCCGCCTTGCCTGAGTTGATGGCGGCGATCGCGTCGTCGACGGTCTCGGTGATCGTGAGGACCTTGGTGAGCTGAGTGGTGTGGAACACCTTGTACACGCGGTCGCTCGCGCCGGCCAGAGCCAGGGAGCCATCGCGCGAGCGCAGGCGATGCAACGTGCCGATGAGCACGCCCAGCCCGGTGGAGTCCAGGAAGACGACGCCGGACAGGTCGATCACCAGGTGCACGCGGCCCTCGTCGATCACGTTGATGAGAGTGTCGCGTAGCTTCGGTGCCGACGCTATCTCGATCCATCCGCTCACTTCGATGACTGCGATCTCGCCGACCAGATGTTGGGTGACGTCGAAATCCATGAGGATCCTCCAGCCCTCGGCGGTGAGCCTAACGGCATGATGCCTAGAACGTAACAGCTCGATGGCCGGGCGCGGCCGTGGATGTTCACCGGCTTGCTGGAGTCGGCGAGTCCACCGATCGCAGGGTGAAGGGGCGCGGGACGGTTCGAGATTCGGCGCGAGGCCGCGTACGGTGACGTGGCCGACCGGTCTGGCGGTGTAATCGGTTGAGGCACTATCAACTGCTGTGCCTCAACGCGCGATCCTCATATGAGGGAGTCTCCATCCCGGTGTCGGCCACGGCCGGGAGCGAGGGAGTCCCGCGGCGGCAGCTCGACCCAGTGACCGCTCGCCAGGTCGGAGCCGCCGGCTTGCTTGGACGCGTGGTGGCGGGCCCTGCCCTTCGAGCCCTCGATGGGCAGGGCCCGGCTTGTCGAGCCTCTGCGATGTTCATCGGTCTGCCGGGTGAGGCACCGACTTCTTGGGCTTGTGGGGCAGGTGCTTTTTCGGATTGGTCCTCGGCTTCTTCGTTGGGTGCGGGTGCCGTTGGCCATGGGCCGTACCGTGGAACGTTGCCGGCCGTCGTGAACGAGGCGGAGTGGCGCGGCGTGAGCGTGCTTCGCGGAACGCGGTGACGGCCGCGTCTTCGCCAGTCGGCTCCTCGACGCCGAACTCGGACGAGGCGGCGGCGAGAAGTTCGGCGAGTCTGGGTGGCCCGACGGGCTCTCCGCGCAGCGTCCGCTCTGCCGGCTCACGATCGAGCCGGGGTTCGTTCATCGCGGATGCCCCACATCGTTGAGAAGACGCTCGAGGCGGCGTAGCCCGCGATGCGCCGCCGTGCGTACGGTTCCGGGGCGCTTACCGACAATTCTCGCGACCGTCTTGGCATCCAGGCCGACCACGACACGAAGCACGACGATCTCCGCTTGGTCGCGTGGCAGGCACGCGATCAGACCGAGGGCGGCTTGGGTGGACAGGGTGTCCAGCGCCTGGTTCTCGGTGTTCTCAGGTGCGGGCCGTTCCGGCAGGTGGCCGTGTGGTGTGTTCTCGGTCGGGCGGCGTTGAAGGTAGCGCAGGTGGTCCAGGGCGCGATGGCGTGCGATGGTCGCTGTCCAGGCTCGGAAGCGGTCGGTGTCTCCACTGAAAGAGCCGATGTCCTTGGCGATGTGCAGCCATGCTTCCGAGGCGACGTCTTCGGCCTCCTGACCGACCAGCGTCCGAAGGTAGCGCAGGAGCCGGGGTTGGATCTGGCGGTACAGCGTGCGGAAGGCCTCTTCGTCCCCCTCCCGCGCCGCTTCCAGAGCACGGTCGAGATCGACCGGCGGTGAGGTGTCCGCTCCGCTGCTCAGCCGAGGTGTGCGGTCGAGCTCGTGTACGTGACCCATCGACGCCATGATGGGTCATTTCCGGGCAACCCGCCTGGAATTCCTTGGGCCGACCGGCGAGTGCGGATGGCCTGACGGAGCATTGGGCCTTGGCGGTCCGGCGTACGGATGAGCCGTATCGGCTGGCCACCACCGTAGCGGTAACACCGGCGAGTTCCTCGGCGCTGAAGATGTCGGTGGAGGAGTGATAGGCGCCGCACGGCGCCGGGTTCCTCATCGAGGTGCCGTGCGGTCACGGGCGCGGCAGGCCGGGGAAGCGGGGCCGGCCTGCCGTGGCCGTACATGCGGCGCCACGCAGGCCAGGGTGGCCGGTGCTTCAGCACCGCTCACCGCGACCTGTTGCCACGCGGTTCAGGGGCAGAGCCGAGTCCACGGTCTGAGGGAGTGAGGCCTGAGAGGTCTACGCCGTGAAGGTGGACACAGACAGCTACGAGCCGGCAGGGAAGTCGTCAGTGGTGGAGGCGGTGTTCGAGAACGGCGGTGAGGTGGTGCGCCTCGTGGAGGGCGGCGGCGGAGATGGCGATCGGTCGAGCGTGGTAGTGGTCGCGGGCCTGGTCGAGCTGTTGGGCGCTGTCGCGTCCGGCTTCGGCGGTGCTGAGCAGGGCTGCGGTGAGGAGGGCGAGCAGGAGTGCCGCGATGGCGGGGCGGCGTCGTGGGGTGCCGGCGAGAAGCGCGCGTACCCGGTTGCCGACGCCTGCCTTGCCGAAGCACAGCACCGCGCTGCCGGGGGAGGGCCGCCGTTTCTCTTCGTGGGCGGCGAGCGCGGCGCGGGCGAGTGCTCGGGCGGCGAGGTGCCGGTCGTCCGTGGTGGCCGCCGCGTCTTCGTCGGCCCAGCGTTCGGTGAGGTGGTGGACGGCCGCGGGGAGCGTGACCAGGATCGGGTTGGCCGCGGCGATGAGGGTGGCCAGGGTGCGGTGGCGGTGGTGGCGGTGGTTGAGGTGTGCGGTCTCGTGGGCCAGCAGCACGCGGCGTTCGTCGTCGGTGAGGGTGCGCAGCATTCCGGTGGAGATCACGATCCGGCCGCCCTGCTCGTCGCGGGTCGGGACGGCGAACGCTTCGATCTGCGGTTCGTCGATGACGACGAGGTGTCCGTCTCCGAGCCGCCGGGCTTCGCGCCGTACGTGGTGCAGCGTGCGCAGCCGGCGTGCCGTCGCGAAGGCGAGCGCGCATCCCAGCGCGGCGGTGAGCAGGAGGCGTGTTCCGGTCTTGGGCGGCATCCGGTGCGCCAGTCGTGGTCCGGCGATCGCCAGCAGCGCGGAGACCACGAAGGGCAGGTAGACGATGACGCGCATCAGGGTCCGTCTTCACCGCGGAGCAGCCGTTGCAGCAACGCCTCGTCCTCTGGGGGCAGGGAGGAGACGAAGCGGGTGAGTACGCCGGCGCGGTCGGTGCGGCGGCTCAGCAGCTCGGTCATCGCCTGGGCGGTGTGGTCGGCTTCGTTCACCGCGGGCGTGTAGATGTAGCCGCGTCCGGTCGGTTCCCGGGTGACCAGGCCTTTGCGATACAGGCGGGTGAGGGTCGACATCACGGTGGTGTAGGCGAGCCGGTGGCCGATGTGGACCTGCACGTCGGCCGGGGTCATCGGCCGGCCGGTGGCCCACAGCACCGCGAGCAACTCGTCCTCGAGCATGCCCGGCGGGCGCCGGCCGTGCGGGCTCTCTTCGGGTGTCGCGTTCATCGAGTCTCCTCATCCATGTCGGCATCATACGCATCAGCTAGTACTATCCGGCGAGTACGACTGCGATAGTAGATAGGGTCATCTCTCATCGCGGCGGAAGACCGTGCGAGCACTGACCGCTGACCCGAGTGAAAAGGCGACCACCGATTGCGGCCCACGTTCATCCTCAGCCCGCGTGTCGGACTGCCGCTGCCGAGGTCGGCCGGATACGCCCTCCAAGACCCCGCGTTCACAAGGGTCGCCACATGACTGCTCCTGACCCCGTTGAGGCCCCTGCTCGCCACTGCCTTCTTGCGTACGTCCTCGCGCCTCGGTCGCGGCCGAACCCAGTACGACTCGGAGACCGGATAGCCCATGACCACGCCGAACACCCCACCCGAAGCGCGGGCGACGCGAGTCACCGACGACGAGACCGAGGCCGCCTTCCACACGCGCCGGCTGCTGGCCTACCGCGACGACGGCCCGATCGCCGTCGGCCTGGGCCGGCTGGCCCACGGGCAGTTGCCTCCCCTGCCGCCGCTGATCGTCGCGGTCGTCGTCACGCTCGTCTTGTTGCTCGCCGGAGTCGGCGGCCAGACCAGTCTCGTACTGCTCGCCCCCGTGCTGGCGCTGTTGCCGGCCGGACCGGGCTCAACTCATCCGCACACCGGGCGGCTGGACTGGGGTGCGCCCATCGTCATCCGCCTCATCGAGTACGGATACCTCGCCACCGTGGGCTTCTCTCATGCGGTTCCCAAACCGCTGGTCTACGTGCTCCTCGGCGTCCTGGCCTTCCATCACTACGACACCGTCTACCGGACCAGGCAACGGCTGTGGCCGGCCGCCCGGGTCTTCGGCGCCGGACTCGGCTGGGACGGGCGGATGCTCATCGCGGGCATCGCCGCCATCGCGCACATCGCATCGCTGATCTACGTGGTGCTCACGGTCTACCTCGGCATACTGTTCGTCGCCGAGAGCGTCCATACCTGGATCCGCGCCGACCGGCGTGGAGTCGTGGTCGATCTCGAAGAAGAGGACGTTGCCGACGTCGCTCCGCCCGAGGTCTATGACGCATGAGGCAATGGGTCGAGGCCATGGCAGGCAGGCTCGGAGCGCCCGTTTTCCCACCGCCGCTTCCGCGAGGTGTCGGCCCGGCCCGATGATGTGCGCCGGCATCGGCCGCAGGTGCTCCGTTGGGGCGCGCCTCGATGTCGCGCCGCGTAGTTCCTTCAGGTTGGGAATGTGGTTGTACAGCGGGCCCGGGTGGCGGCCAAGCCCTCATGGGTCCCGACGACGATGAGCTCACGGATGAACAGCGTCTGGTCAGCCGCAGGCCGGATGCGCCCGGCAGCAGTGAGGCCACGAACGGCGGATAGACGAGGACGTGCACGTCAGCGACCGTCTTCTTTGCGTAGTAGCCGACGAAGCGGATGAGGGCCCCGGGCGCGGTCTTGGCGGCGGTCCAGCAGTTCGGTCATTGCGCGGTGCCCACGCGGCGAGTACTTCGTCTTCCCAAGATGCCCGGCGGGCGGCGGGGACTCGGGGATCGCATGCCTGCTATTCGAATAGTAGATACTCTCGCTGCTCACAGAGGTACAAGCCTCTATGTGATCGCCAGATCGGCGAGGCGACGGCAGGCGCGGCGAGGACCTACCCCCGCGGAGATGCCAGGCATGAAGATCACGTTTCTTCTCAAGGCCGCGCACGGTATGGGCGGCACGATCCGCGCCACCCTGACCCTCGCCAACCATCTCGCGGACCGTCACGACGTCGAGATCATCACCTTGCACCGGAAGCTGCGAAGCAGCACACTCGGCACGGCGGCGACCGGAAGCGCGGTCGGATCTCCCGCGACGACCACCCTCACCGACCGATGCGCCAGCCCGGCCACCAGCGGGATCCTGGCCAGGCCGGTCACCATCAACAACCCCAAAGCGGTGCTGCTGCCGGCCGCCGGCAGCACGGCCGAAAGCGTCAGCAGCCAGGTCGCCAGGCGCGGCGTCAGACGCTCCGCCAGCGGCCGGGCCGCCGGCCCCGCCACCACCGGAACAATGAACGGCAGGTAGACGGCGAACCGCATTACTCCTCCCGCTCCAGCCGTTCAGACGCGCGCTCCACGCCGTTTTCGAGCAGGGTCCGCAGCAACGTCGCATCACTGGTCGCAAGGTCGCTGACGAAACGCGTCAGCACCTGCTCGCGATCCGGACCGTCGGCCAGTACCTGATGCATCCGGCGCGCGGTCAACCCCGAGGCGTCGGTGACCGGCGCGTACGCGAACGCCCGTCCGGACGAGACCCGCGACAGGACCTGCTTGTCATAAAGCCGCGAAAGTGTGGTCACCACCGTGGTGTAGGCCAGGCCGCCGCCCAGGCGCTCCAGCACCTGCCCAGCGGTCAACGCCTCGGACGCCTCCTGCAACACCGTAAGGACCTCGGAGGCAAGCGCTCCATTGGGCCGTCGCCCCCCGGCCGTCCCGCCGCTGCGCGGGTTCACGGTTTGATCACCGTCGGTTCATCCTCTACAGTCGCAGCAAACTTCTACATATGCGTAGAAGAAGCGTGGTGTCCGAGTGTGTCACGCTCGGCCACCCGCCGCACCACCGCAGGCCCTGGGGCCTCCTGTCAGAACAAGGACCGTCCGCCGATGACATCGCCTGCCGCGGCTTCCGCCGATCACCTGCTCGCCCTGGACGTGCCGTCAATCGACGGCACGTGGTACCGCGGCATGACCGGCTTCGCTCAGCGCACTCCCTGGCTTCAGCCTCTGATGACCGCCTACACCACCGTCGGCGTCCTCATGCTGTGCGCTCTGCTGGTCCTCGCCTGGTGGAACGCCCGGCGTCGTGGCGACCTGGCCGCCGTCACCGCCGTCGCGTGGGCAGGGGTCGGCACTCTGGTCTGCGTCGCCGCGGCCACGGCGCTCAAGCAGGTGTTCGCCGAGAGCCGCCCCTGTCTGGCGATCGCCCATGTGACCACCGTGCAGCCCTGTCCAGGCCCGAGCGACTACGCCTTCCCCTCCAACCACACCGCCCTCGCCGCCGCGCTCGCCGCGGGCATCTGGCTGGCCAGCCGCAGACTCGGCCTGATGGCGGCGGTCTTGGCCCTGCTGGAAGGCTTCTCCCGTGTCTACCTCGGTCAGCACTACCCGCACGACGTGCTGGCCGCACTGGCTCTGGCCGCCCTCATCAGCTTCGGCGGCTGGCCGCTGACGCGCCGGCCTCTCGCGCACCTGATCCACTGGTTCGTACGCACGCCGCTCCGGTTGCTCCTCACCAGCACCCGCTGAAGCCCGGGTTCGACAGGCCCGGCCGACCCGAACCCGGCCCATCGTCGGCGCCGGCCTTGGCGCGCGCCTCCAGCACCCCGATTTCCGGCGGGCTATGACGCTTGCGAAGGATCTCGCGATCAGAGACAGGTGGCCGAATGGGGCGCGGGAAGCTCGAATCAGGAAGATTCCGAGTGTCGCGTAGACCACCGCGATCATCTGCTCGTACTCGGGTTGCCCCGGACGCCAGCGGAAACCGGCGTGCCAAAGGTTGATCATCGGGTACACGCCGGCGACAAAGATGATCCCCACCGCGATGAGGGCGATTCGAAGGCGCCGCTCCTGAGTCATCTTCGAACCTTCCGCGCAGGTCGCCGCGAGACTATCCGCGTCGCATGAGGCGTCCGATCGCCGACATCATCTCCGTCGTCATCTCGTCGCTGCGCCCTTCGGCGGTCGCCTCCTTGACGCAGTGGCGTACGTGGTCGTCGAGCAGGCCGAGGGCGACCTTGTCGAGGGCCGCCTGGATGGCGGAGATCTG
Source organism: Actinoallomurus oryzae (assembly GCF_039541955.1). Lineage (NCBI taxonomy): Bacteria > Bacillati > Actinomycetota > Actinomycetes > Streptosporangiales > Thermomonosporaceae > Actinoallomurus > Actinoallomurus oryzae. The sequence goes on from NZ_BAABHF010000006.1 coordinate 24,194, forward strand.
CGTGAGCACGTCGATGCAGTAGCGGTCTTCGTCGACCATGTTCTGGATCCCGCGGACCTGACCTTCGACGCGGCGCAACCGGGTCTGCAGCTGGTCCTTGGTGGCGGTATAGCCGCGAGTCGGCGCGGTGGTGCTGGCAGGCGTCATGTTTCCCACTGTACCTCTACCCCCTGGGGGTATGTTACGTTCTCGTCTTGGTCGGTACCCGTAGGGGGTATCCGTACCAAGGGAGTGGACATGTGCACATGTGAGACCGGCGCCGCCTCGACGGCCACGCGGACCGAATCGACGGACCGCACCTACACGGTCACGGGCATGACCTGTCAACCGTGCGCGACAAAGGTCACCGCAGCGGTCGAGCAGGTCGACGGCGTCACTGCTGTCACCGTCGACCTGGCCGCCGGACGCATCGCGGTGGCGGGCACCGCCACCGACTCCGCGATTCGCGAGATCGCCACGATCTGACCGTTTCGGCGGTCTTCATCCGGGGCGCAGCCTGTGCGCCGCGCCCCGCGGAAGGGAATTGGGATGTCTGCTGATCCTCGGCGCTGGTGGGCACTGGTCGTGCTCGCCGGTGCCCAGTTCATGGTCATCATGGATACCTCGATCATCGGGGTGGCCCTGCCCGACATGCAGCACGCCCTGGGCTTCAGCCCGGGCGGCCTGCAGTGGGTGTTCAACGCCTACGTCGTCGCGTTCGGCGGCCTGCTACTGCTGGGTGGCCGGCTGTCGGACCTGCTCGGCGCCCGCCGCGTCTTCGCCATCGGATGGCTGGCGTTGATCGCCGGGTCGGTCGTCGCGGCGGCGGCGAACGGTCCCGCGCTGGAGGTGACCGGCCGGGCCGTCCAAGGTGTCGGAGCGGCGTTGATCGCGCCTGCGGCGATGACGCTATTGATGGTTTTGTTCGCCGGGCAGCCGAGCGAACTGCCGAAGGCGTTGGCCTTCTACGGTGCCGCCGCACCGGCCGGCGGGACCGCCGGCGTCTTCCTCGGCGGTGTCATCACCGAGTGGCTGAGCTGGCCGTACGTCTTCATCATCTACATCCCGATCGGCCTGCTGAGCCTCCTGATGACCCCAGCCCTGCTGCCGGCCGTCCCGGGCCGGAAGGCGGGTCTGGACCTGGCCGGAGCCGTCGCGGTCACCGGCGGCCTGGCGCTGGCGGTGTACGCGATCGTGCAGGCGCCCCAGCGCGGCTGGGGCACGAGCACGACGATCCTCCAGCTCGCCGGCGCGGTGGTCCTGCTGGCCGCGTTCGTGCTCATCCAGCGACTGGTACGACGGCCGCTCATGCCGCTGTCGGTCTGGCGCACGCCCAACCTCGCCGGAGCCAACGTGGCGATGACGCTGCTGGGTGCGGCATGGATCCCGATGTGGTACTTCCTCAACCTCTACCTGCAACAGGTCCTCGGATACGGCGCGTTCCCCAGCGGCGCCGCGCTGGTCCCGATGACCGCGCTGATGATGATCCTGATGGTCGGGGTGACCGGCCGGCTCATCGCCCGCTTCGGCACCAAGCCGCTCATCGTCACCGGCCTGGTCGTGCTCGCCGGCGGGCTCGGAGTACTGTCCACCGTCCGCGCGCACGGTACCTTCCTCGCCGACGTGCTACCCGGCTCACTGATCTCCGCGGTGGGCATGGCGCTCGTCTTCATCCCGGCCACCATGGCGGCGATCGGAGCCGTCCCGCCGGAGCAGGGCGGGCTGGCCTCCGGAATCGTCAACACGACCTACCAGATCGGCTCGGCGGTAGGCCTGGCCGTCATGACCGCCATCGCGACCTCAAAGGGAGCGAGCCACCTCGGCGACCCGCACTCTCTCACGAACGGATTCCAGGCCGCCTTCATCGGTGCCGGCGTCGTCGCCCTCGCCGGTGCGATCCTCGGCTTGATCTCACTTCGCATCCCACGGTCGGCACCGACACCCGACCCAGAGACCGTCAATGTCTGACCAGCAACGATCACGTAACCGGCATCACGTCGCGACGATACGCCCCGGCCGGCTGAACGGCGTCACCGATGTCCAGGTCGACCTGGCCTCCGGTCCGGTCACCGTCACCAGCGCCGCCCCTCTCGACGAGACGGCGGTACGCGAGGCGGTCGACGAGGCCGGCTACGAAGTCGTCGGCTCCTGATCGACTACGGCGGAAAGAACAGTGATGAACACACCAGCCAAGCCGAGCGTCTTCGCACTCGGGCTGGCGACGGTGTTAGGCGTGGCCTGCGGGGCCGGTCACCTGGCCGGCCCCATCAGGGCAAGCGCCGAGGCAACGAACACCCACACCGACATGGGGGAGTTCGCCTTCCGCATCCTGGGCGCGGATGGCCGCCGGGAACCGGTCACAGCCAGAGACAGCCGGACCTCACACAAACGGCGCCTGACCTCGAAGTCGCAGGTCAGGCGCCGTTTCGCATGTTGATCAAGACGTGGGCACAGCTGGATTCGAACCAGCGACTCCTGGTTTGTAGGATCAGTGCGGTCAAGGATCCAGGAGCTCCGCTGACCTGCGCAAACACATGCTGATCGAGTCGGCCCGACGGGATCTGGGCACGTATTCGGCACGGTGGTCAGGAGAGGGCGCGAATACGGCGAGCACGAATGCGCAATGTGGTGTCTCGACGGTGTGCGGTCCTCAGTGAGGGCTCGCCGTATGTGCATCGGTGTGTTGTTCGGCGTGCGGGTCGTGGTGCTCGTCGAGTTCGCTGAGTATGCCCCGAAGTCTGTTGCCGCTGTCCTGCCAGCTGGTGACGAAGGCGGTGCCGAGGATCCAGAGCACGGCGCCGACCGCGACGACGGCGGTGAGGTGGTCGGCGTGGAACAGCCCGGTGTGGTGGTGCGTGGCGGCCGGTACGCGGTGCCGCCCGACGGTCGTCACGATGCCGGTCCGGCCGTCTGTCGGTATGGAGTCTATGGGGTGAGATGACACAAGATCTACAGCGCCGTAGAGGCTTGGGCTGTTACGCCCAGCGATATGGCCATGGCTGATCTCAGGCGGCCGGCGCTTTGTTGACGTTGCCCTTTGCCTTGCCTTTCGGTGTGTTGTCGGGGTGTGGCTTTTATTCAACTGGAGCGCAGGGTGTATCGCCAAAAGAGGCATTTGTGAACTATCAGCACCAGTCTGTGTCTTCTGGAATGGCATTCAAGGCCAGCTGTACGACGACGTGTGTTACCCGACGTGCAATAACTATAGCTTCGACGGTCATGGATCATTCTCTCCTGGGCTCGAGCTCATGCCAAGAAGAGAAAAACGGTGAGGGCTGCGGATGGGCGGCACCACTAAGCCTCATCCGCCCGGCCCTGTGCCGTGGATCGAGGGCGTTCACGACTGAGACGCTCGGCGCCGGAATGGCAACATGCCGCATCGCAGTGGGCGATCGCCAACCGGCAGCTTTGGTCAGAAGAGCGCTGTGCAGGTGTAGACCTCCTTGCGGAAGCCGCGCAGAAGGGAAGGCCAGGCTGTGCTGGGCTGTACCAGGGCGTACGTCCAGGGGAAGTGCTCACTGCGCCGCCCGTTCCGAGTCAGCCGCTACTGCTCGGCTGCGATGACGCCCGCAGCGGCGGAGGCGGGCAGCTCACTGTGAACATGACCCGTATCTACCCGTCGACGAACTTCGTTCGCCAGGTTCGGAACCTCAAGTGCACAGCGACACACGGTAGGTTCCGGACTGGGAAAGCGACATGGAGGGACGTTTCGCCTTTGTTGATGATGGCTGTGCATGTGTTGGCGGATATATTCGCTGGTCAAGAACCGCAGCACCGATCCACCCGGGTCGGCACGGACCGAGTGGGCCCGCCCGTCAGCGGGCCCTATTAGGTTCGCCGTTGTCTGCCACCCGCGAGGCGGTACGCCGGGTCGTGCGCGCCGGAAGGTCATAGGGCCGATCCGGTGCGCACGATGCCGGTCGTCCGGCCGGAAACTTCGAACGGACGTTGCTGGTTCTGACTAGCAGTTGGGGATCCACTGCCAACTGCTGCCGTTGTAGTAGTAGGCGGAGTCGTTCTGGGTGTCGTTTGGGCCGCCGGTGAGGTAGTACGCCGACACGAAGGACCGGCCGTCCCGACCTGAATTCACAGAATCGAGATCCGTGAGGAGCCAATAGTGATTATAAATGGTGGACGTGCCGACTCGGTCTCCTGAGATCTTGCAGAAGAAGTAGTTGTTGGCGGCGTACAGCACACCGTCTGCGTTGCAGCGGGCGTGATCGGTCGAGTCCTTTGTGTCGCCGTAGCAGTGCTGGTCTTGGTAGCCGGTAGCCGTGCCCCACGTGTTCACGTAGTACTTCGCGGGCGTACCGGTACAGGACTGGTAGGAGATGTTAATGGTGTCTTCGTCGGTCAGCTTGATCCACTTGTCGTTGGCCTTGCCGCGCCGATCCTCTACCCGCGTGTCATACGGATAGATCCAGGTTGGGTTGAGTGCGGGGTCGGTGTACTTGATAACGCAGCCCGCATCCACTCGGAATGAATCGGTGTCTTTGAAGTGTCCGCCGTTGGAATAGGTGCCGGTGTTGGAGTCGGTGTTTGCTGGCAGCTGCGCGGTGTTCAGGCAGGTGAAGTTGACCGCGTAACGTGGCGCGTTGTCGTTCCAACACCAGCCGTACTCCGAGTCGACGTTACCTCCGCCGATCATCACCCAAGCGGATGAATTATTATCCACCTCGCCACAAAGTAGGCCCCCGAGGCTGCATGTTGACGCATTCGCAGGCTGTCCGTGGACAAGGAGTGCGGTGGTCATGCCGAGACAGACCACTAAGAGCCGAGCGATAAGACTTCGCCGCCGATGCATGGACTCTCCAACTCCGCGCACGAGTGCGCCGTCGTGGACCGAAGTGACGCCATCTTGACGCCATGGTGAGGACGCCCACCGCACCACAACTGGGTACGAGGTGACCTCAATCGGTCAGCAGCGCGCGGGTTCGGTCGCGGTATGACGGCTCGCCCGGGGGTGTGTCTGGGCAGCCTGGCAGGGGGGTCGGATCGTTCGGGTCGCGTGCGCAGCCTGACCGACGCCACACATGGCGCGATCTGTCCAGGCCCCCGCTCTGTTCAGTTGAGCGTTCAGCGTGGCACCTACTGCTGCAGGTCCTGACCTGCGGTCTTTCTGACGCTCGTGCCCGAGCAGAGCTGCGGATTAAAACTCCACAGCTTTACAAGAACCCCCTACTCGACGCGCTACCGCGTCCTGCTTCACAGTGCCACTACGTGTCATTTGGTCCACGTTCGCCATGCGCTTTACGGCATACCAGCCCGACGGAGTACCGGGTGCTGCCGGACGGTACCGCGCCATACGAGCACCCGCCGAGCACCCAAACCGGCCGTTGGGCTTGCATGGATATGCATCGCGCCTGCTCCTGAGGAGGCCCCACCTCATCGCCGAGTATGGCCGCCGGTGATGGGCGGCGGCCCCCATACGGTGGCCGGGCCAATGGCTCTGCTTCGGGCAACTGCAACTCGTGGCCAGGATCGTCCAGGTTTTGGAGATCGAGAACCACCGGCTCAAGGAGACCAACAGGAATCCGGAAAGAGCAGTTGGCCGACCATGCGGCAGTCCCCAACCTCACCCGACGACGTCGAACCTGATCCCGCACAACGAGGAGCGGTGGGATCGCGCGGTTGCGGCCGATTTTCGCACATAGCTCCTCTACGGGGGCACCGACGAAACTCGTGATCTTCCCAGCCCTAACGTCAGAGCCTGGGGGATCTCTCGCTGCCTCGCCTTGTCTCCCAAACGGTTGGCTGCTACCCAGTGGCCAGTGCGCATTGAGGCGCCCGCGTGAGGAAAATGCGCTCGTTGACGCCAGCCAGACGGTTGGCAGGGTCTGATACGAATGACGCCGGCCGGCGCGACATACGGGATCAACCGCGACTTCGAGGAGCGCTACCCGCTCGCGTACGTCGAGGAGATGGAGGCGGCACCTGCGCCGGGCTCCACGAGGAGGCCCGGACCACGCCCCAGCCCGTTCCGGCGCTGGGGCGAGGTCACCTTGTGTAAGGCTCGCCGATGTAACTGAGGGAGGTCTAGGATTCCCGTCCTACGGGTGGCGGCCCGATCTTCAGACGAGTGGCAATCACGGGTGATGATAAATGGTCGAGACGAATCCTGAGGTCACTCCGGCGTCGTTGGACTCGCTCACGGATCTCGGCGGCGAAGTGGTCCGGTTGTACGGACCGCGGTTCCAGAACGAACCGGCTGTGGTGTACCGGGAGATCAGGCGCAAGCACGGGCCGGTGGCGCCGGTTCTGCTCGAGAGTGATGTGCCGGCATGGCTCGTGCTCGGATACCGCGAGGTGCTCCACGTCACGAGCAATCCGCAGATCTTCGGACGTGACTCCCGTCGATGGAACGCCTGGGCGGCCATCCCCGCCGACTGGGCGATCCGGCCGTACGCCGAATACCAGCCGTGCTCGGTGTTCACCGAGGGGGACGAGCATCGGCGGCGTGGTGGCGCGCTGAGCGACGCCCTCGCGGCGGTCGACCAGTTCGAACTCCGGCATGACGTCGAGCGCATCGCCGACGGGCTCATCGACTTCTTCGCCAGCAGCGGCAAGGCCGACCTGATGACGCAGTACGCGCTCCGCCTGCCCGTGCTGACCATCGCGCGGCTGTTCGGCCTGCCCGATGCCGAGGCGCCGACCCTGGCCGCGGACATCGCCACCTCGGCCGACGAGGGCGAGGAGGCCGTACGGGCGCATCAGCGGGTGGTCGCCCGGATGCGGCGGCTCGTCGAGGAGAAGCAGGAGCGGCCCGGCTCGGACTACCCGTCCCGCCTCCTGGCCCATTCCGCGGGCCTGCCGCCGGAGGAGATTCCGACGGATCTGTTCCTGACGATGGGCGCGGCACAGCTCACGACCGCGGACTGGATGGGCAACACGCTGCGGCTGATGCTCACCGACGACCGGTTCTCGCTGAACCTGTCCGGTGGTCGCCGAAGTGTCGGCCAGGCGCTGAATGAGGTTCTGTGGGAGGAGACACCGACGCAGAACTTCGTCGGCCGGTGGGCGATCCAGGACACACGGCTGGCCGGCCAGCACATCCGCAAGGGCGACGCAGTCGTACTCGGGCTGGCGGCGGCCAACGCCGATCCGCTGGTACGGCCCGCCTCGTACGCGCGCACGTCCGGCAACCATGCCTACATGTCGTTCAGCCACGGCCTCCACGGGTGCCCGCAGCCCGCACGCGAGATCGCCGAGGCCATCGTCGAGACCGCCATCGAGGTACTGCTCGACCGGCTCCCGCACATCGCGCTGGCGGTACCGGAGAACGAGCTCCAATGGCGCCCGTCCGTGTGGATGCGCGGCCTGATCTCACTACCGGTCGTTTTCAGCCCGATGTAGCACCACTCGTGCCGGATCCAGATTCCGGACAGAGCGGACGGGCGTAACGTCGGACCACCGTTAATGGCAAATCATGAACGCGTGGGGAACCGTGGTTGCTCGTTGGATGCTCGTATGTCGCGGTACACGCCGTCACCTGGCGACACGTTTCGGCGAGCGAATCGGCGAAGTCTCGGACGAATCGATATAGACCGACATTGAGAGCGCCGATCCGTCACCTGAGCAGCGGACTCTTAATCCGCGGGGTTCGGGGTTCAAGTCCCTGGCGGCGCACCCGTGCTGAGCTGGGCATTCTAGACACTGTCGGGAGTGCCCAGCGTGCGTTTTGGGGCGGTTCGCCACCCGTGGGTGCTCCGAATGTCGTGATCTTGCCGGGCGGGGCCGTCGGCCGGTGCCGCGCCGCCACAGCAGGCCGCCGACATGGCCGGCCCACGGTTGGTCCACTCCGGTCGCACTCATCTGCCGTCGATCGCACGGGGAAACGGTGACGTACGTGTCGCGAATCGCATGGCGATCCTCCAGCGTGACCACCGCCGCGTCAGCCACTGTGCCGTCGTGCTGAATTGTGGACGTTCAGGTGGACCTGCGTCTTGCGGTGCCACCCGCGCATAGCGCTGGGGCGGCTACTTGGTGTGCACACTCCCGAGTGATGGGTTGCGGCGAATCGCTGCGGTGGCCTGCTGCCAGGCGGGGTCGCCGGCGTGGAGGGCCGATCGCAGGTAGGCCCAGGTCATGCGCTGGGTGACCGCGAGCCGTTCGGGGTCTTCGTCGTCGGTTTCGGCGAGGCTGTAGCCCATGATGCCGCCCAGGTAGTGCTTCGCGCCGGGCAGGGTCAGCAGGGCGTCGGCGCCCGGGCTGAGGTGGTAAGGCTCCGCGTGCCAGTCGGCGCCGCGGGTGGTCGCGACGGGGTTCCCGTCCTGGTCGCCGTAGACGACCAAGGTTCGCGTGGTCAGGTGGGAGAAGTCGGTTTCCAGCTCGGGGTACTGCTCGCGCATGGTACTGGTCATGCCCTCGGCGCTGCCGGTCGAGGCGAGCAGCACGCCCGCACTGACGCGGGGCTCACGCAGGTCGAGGATCGTGCCGTTGGCGGGATCGGTGGCCCGCGCGCCGAGCAGCGCGCTGACGGTGTTACCGCCCGCTGAGTGACCGACGACGGCGATGCGCGCCGAATCAAGCCGTCCGGCGACGACCGGCGCCTGGGCCTCGATGGCGTTCAGATTGTCCAGGATGAGGCCGAAGTCATCGATCCTTGATCGCCAGAACAGCGGGTAGCCGGGAGCGTCCTTGTCCAGGCCGAGTCCGCCACTGGGGGAACTCAGATGGGTCGGTTGGATAACGGCGAATCCGTGGCTCGCGTAGAAGTCGACGAGGGGCGAGTAGCCGTCCTTGGACTTCAGATAGTGTGAGCTGCCGCCGCCATGGGACAGCAGCACGATCGGCAGGGCGTCGCCGTGCAGGGGTGCGGTGACCCGCAGTTCCAGCGGGAGGCCGCGGTCGGGTGCCGGCAGGGTGACCGGGTTGACCGAGACGGTTGGCACGGCTTCCGGGACGGGGATGCTTCGGGCGAGCTGGACATAGTTGTTGGTCATGGACCTACCGTGCGGCCGGTCGTCGTGGTCTGCCAGGGCTGGTCCATCCAGGACCAGCCTGGTCCTGGATGCGGCGGCGTCCGCGTGCGCATACTGATGAGGTGATCGACCGGCCCGGACTCGCCGAATTCTTGCGTCGACGGCGTGAGGGACTCTCGCCGTCGGACGTCGGCCTGCCGGAGACCTCGCGTCGCAGGACGCCCGGCTTGCGGCGCGAAGAGGTCGCCGTGCTGGCCGGCGTATCGAGCGACTTCTACGCGCGACTGGAGCAGGCCCGCGGCTCCGACCCGTCAGAGTCGGTCGTGGCCGCGCTCGCTCGCGTGTTGCGGTGCACCCCGGATGAGAAGGACCATCTCTTCCGCCTCGCCGGTGTGCCGATTCCGTCCCGCCAGGTCGGTCGCCATATCGACCCGGGATTGCGTCAACTCGCCGCGCACCTGGATGGCCTGCCGACGTGCGTCTACAACGAGCTCGGCGAGGTGCTCTACACCAACGCGCTCGATGACGCGCTGCACTGCCGTGGCGAGCTTCGCCCCGGCCGTGACAGCAACCTCTATTGGCGCTGGTTCACGCGCCCAGCGTCCCGTGATCGCGTTCCGGAAGCAGATCGAGCCCGCCTGTCGGCGGCTCATGTCAGCGACCTTCGCGCCACCTACTCTCGCCGCGCCGAAGACGACCAGATCACTGAACTGGTGAATGACCTCGCGGTGCACAGTGCGGAGTTCCGGATGCTGTGGGACCGGCACGACGTGGCCGTCCGACGCGCTGATCTGAAGGATGTCCAGCACCCCACGGTCGGGCTGATCCGGCTGCGTTGCCAGTTGCTTGTGACGCCGGAGACCGGTATCCGGATGCGAACCCTCCTGCCGCTGGAGGGTACGGACGCCGCCGAGAAGCTTGAGCTGCTACGCGTGATCGGCACCCAGCAGTTTTCCGAAGCGGAGTGAAGACGCTACACCACCTCGTGGACGCAACCGGACGCGCCGGCCTGTCTTCCGGTCCCGTGGACCGAAAGACAGGCCGGCGCGCCGGAAACGCCGTCCGAAGTTGCTCCGGGAGCACCGGTCGATCACCGTCGCCAGGTAGAGGAACTCACCGTCGCGCGCCGGCGTGGACGATCGTCGGACCTCAGCGTCTTGCTCGGTCCGAGACGGCGGAAGTGCCGTAGCCCTGTGCTCTGACCTCCAGGTTCCCGGGAGACAGTTCGCCTCGGGGACAGGAGATCGTCACGGTCCGCTGCTCTCCGGGCAGCAACCACAGGTAGTTCTCGGAGTACCGGACGGGCAGTACCCGGTCTCCCGATCGATGGTCTCGTAGTGACAGCCGTACCATCGGCGCGACGACGTCGCCGGTGTTGCGTACGGTCACCGTGGTCGTCAGGCGGCCGTCACGCCCGGCGCGAGCATGGCCCCGGGTGACGTGCAAGACGGCTCCGGACAGCTTGGTCAGCGCCTGGAGGTCCTTTGGTTCGGCGCAGCGCCAGTAGGTGTTCTCGGACAGCGTCGTCCCGTCGGCGCTCGTGAGGCGCAGCCGGACCAGGTGCAGGGGGTGGTCGCCGCTCGGCTGGGAGACGGTGAAGGCGGACGCCGTCGACGAGGCGGCGATGTCGACGGTCCGCCGTTGGGGTGGTGCCAGCCGCCGGCCGGACAGGTCCAGCACTTCGGCGTCGACGACCGCCGCGCGCAGTTCATCGGCGGTGTGGTTGACCGCGATCACGTTCCAGTGCTGTGGGTCGGCTTGTACGTGGTGGGCCTCGCAGCCGGCGCGGGCGCCGTAGTAGCTGCCGTTGACGTCGAGGTCGTAGTCATAGGTCTGCCACACGGTGCTGTGCCAGGCCGGGTTGGACATCCACAGCAGCAGGCCGCTTGCGTCGTTCCACAGGTTGGCGTTCCATGCCTCGAACATCGCGCGCATGGACTCGAAGTTGACCAGCTGTGCCTTGGCGCAGAACTCCTCCAGGCTGGAGGACTCGCCCAGGCGTTCGTCGATCGCCGCCTTGTAGTTTTGCGGGTACTGGTTTCCGCGGGTAGACCAGTCGTGGTAGTTCCACACCGTGCCGATGGGCCAGCCGCCCTCGTCGCCGACCAGGTTGCGCATGCTCTCGACGACCGACACGGTGGGGATGCCTATCTCGGTGTGGAAGCCGAAAGTGTCGGCGGCGTAAGTCTGCGGCGAGTAGTACTGCTCGGGGTCGATCCAGGCGTACGGTCCGCTTCCGCTGACGACACCGGCCGCCGAGTTGCTGATGTAGCGCACGCCGGGATGCTCCTCGGCGACGGCTTTCCTGGCGCCCTCGTCGATCTCGCCCGAAGGTGTGCCCTCGTTGGCGCCGCACCACACCGCGATGCACGGGTGTGATCGGTACCGCCGCACGGTGTCGCGTACATGATCGAGATAGAGCGCGTGGTCCGGGGGGTCGAGGAACCAGGCGTTCCAGAAGTCGTTCCATACCAGCAGGCCGTTCTCGTCGCAGCGGGCGTAGAACTCCTCGCGGTTGCTACTGCCGAGCCAGTTGCGGATCATCGTGAAGTTCATGTCACGGTGCATCTCGACCGCGGCCTCCATTCGGCCGCCTCCCATGCGGCGCAGCAGCTCGTCCCATCCCCAGTTGCCGCCGCGGCACATGACCTTCACCCCGTTGACGCTGATCTGCAGCTGATGGGGCCGGTTGTCAACGGCTTGTACGTCGGTCCACTCCTGGCCGTCATCGGAGACCTGGACGGTGAAGGTCAGGGCGTACGCGACCTCCCAAACCAGGGTGATCCGGTTGAAGGTCTGCGTCCGGCCCAGGTCGACCTGAATCCACTGGTTGTCGGAGTAGGCGGAGGACCAGCGGGTCTGGGAGTCGCCGTCCACAGCGGCCGAGGCGGGATGGTCGGTGTTGTCGGTGGAAGAAGCGGAGGCGGCGGCGTGCAGGGCGAGATCGGTCTGAGCCTGCCCGCTGTCGACGACGGACAGTGTCCACAGGGAGACTCCGAAGCCGGTGGCGCGGCGGCCCGCCAGGATACGGACATGGCGGGCCCGCTGCGTAGGAACGTCGACGGTCTGCTCGACGCGGTTGGCACCCGGTTCGAAGGTGATGGGGTTGTCGGAGGCGTACTGCAGTTCGCGTAGCCCGACTCGTACGACGCGCCGGTCGCTGGGGGCGGCACCGACCGAGGTGGAGACCTCCAGGTCGTGCAGGACGGGATCACCGTAGCCGTTAGGCCACCACAGTGCCGGGTCGGACAGACGCAGGGAGGCGAACTCATCGGGGGCGAAGACCGCCTCGACGCTTCGCCCGCCGTCGATCGTGACGTCCTTGCTGACGCGGATGCCGCCGAGCCGGGCCTGAACCGTCACCGTGCGCCGGTCCGAGGCGGCGTTGCGGACAGGCACGGTCAGGGTGACGTCGGCCCGGGAACGGTCCGGCAGGTGGGGGAGCACGGTGTCCACCCGCGGATCGCCGATGACGGCCGGGCCGGTGGAGCGCAGCCGAACGTGGTTCCAGATGCCCATGACGCGGTCGCGTACCGCGGGCATCCAGTCCCAGCCGGACATCGCCAGGTAGGTGGGGCCGTTGCGCATCATCATGCCGGAGCCGGCGTCGGCATAGGGGACGCCGTCCGCGCCCTTGTCGCCGGGGTTGCCCGGGTAGGGCATGGGGTCGATTCGGACGGCCAGCACGTGCTGCCCGCCGTGCTCCAGGCGGGCGGTGACGTCGAAGGCGCCACGGGCGGTCGGATGAGTGAGTTCACCCACCTTGGTGCCGTCGAGCCAGATCTCCGCGTGGTGGTTGACCCCGTCCAGTTCAAGCCAGACGTGGTCATGGCCGCGGGCGCCGAACCCGTGCGGGACGTCGAATGTGCGGCGATACCACCAGGAATTGCGACTGAGCGCCTCGGGAACACGGAGGTTGCCGAAGCCCCGTACGGGGTCGGGCAGGTGGCCCTCCGCCACGAGGGAGGCCAGCACCGTGCCCGGCACCTGCGCGCGCAACCAGCGAGAGGTGTCCACCTCGGTGGACGACAGCCTCGCTCCGTCGCCGGCGCCGGCGAACCCATCGAGAGTGAGATTCCAGCCCGACTCGATCGGCACCGTGCCGTCGTCCGCGACTCGGAGCGGGGGGACCGGCCGGGCGCCGCTCGTCCAGTCGGTCCATCCCGACGACTGCCGACGGTTGGCCGGCGCGGTGCCGAGAACCTGGAAGGAGTTCAGCCCCAGCGGGTTGGGATTGGACAGCCCGGTGCCGACCATGCGGATCCACCGCGTCGTCACGGCCTGGTCCAGGACCACCTCGACGGTGCCACCGGTGTCCGTGGTGCCTTCCTTGACCGGCTTCCATGCTTTTCCGTCGGGCGAGACCTCGATGCGGAAGTGCGTGGCGTAGCTGGACAGGACCTCCCAGCCGGTGGTGTTCACGCGAGGGTTGACGTCGTCGGCGGGCTTGAACACGACATCGCCCTCGGCCGCCTCGAAGACGAGGACGACCGATGTGACCCGGCACGGTCCCTGCAGGTCGACGGCCACCCACTGCGGGGTGTCGGTGTCGGCCGCCCGCCATCCGCTGCCGCGGGGTCCGCTGCTCGCCATGCGGTCGACGACGAATTGACCGGCAGCGGGCGCGTAAGCGGTGGAGGAGACCTGTACGGGGCGGTAGAGCGCCAGGTCGGCGACGGGCGCCTGGCCTCCCGCCCCTGAGGCGGGGAGCGACGCGACCGCCTTCTCCTCGAACGCCCCGAACAAACTGACGCTCGCGAGTACGGTGGCCCCCGTGCGCAGCACGTCGCGGCGCGTCACCCGTGCTCTCCCGCGCGCGCCCTCAGTGTGGTCGTCGAGCATCGGGCTCCTTGGTCCGTGGTGCGGAGGCACGCCAACACGAGTCGAATGAGCTGACATCGTTGTCATCTGGCTGCGCATAGTTTTGACCTCAGGGCTCACGCTCGTCAAGAGGCCACCGACAGGCGATGAAAGCACCAACAGGCCGAGAGTCGCTCGGCCGGCGACGCGGCGGAGGGTTGACAGAGGAATCCAGTGCGTCTGACACTGATCAACCGCTGTCAACGTTGTCATAGATCCTTGCCGGCCCGAGCGTCAGCCGCAGGCCGCGCGAACTCCCAGAGCTGTCGGAACCTCCCCCGCCAAGGAGCGTGGTCGTGGCCCAACCCCCTCGCCGCCTTTTCCGCAGGCGCTGTTCCCGACATCCTGTACCCGTTTCGGTGGCGGCATTGGCGGGCATCGTCCTGTCCCTGTTCCCCGCGCAGAGCGCCTTGGCCCAGCCCGTGCCGCGTCCCGCCGGACCCGGCACCTTCGCGACATCGTTCGAGCCGGGCGACCCTGCCCCCGGCCGGCAGAGCACACCGGACGGCGGCCACGACAGCCACCGAACGGCGGGCGTGTACCCCGACACCGGCGCCGGGCTACCCGGTTCGGCGATGTCCGCGGTGACGGGCGTCACCGCGAGTGATGAGATCCTGCCCGACCACGGCGCGGCACGTGCCACCGACGGCGACGTCAACAGCATCTGGCAGGCCGCGAGCCGGTCGCCCTGGCTGGCGGTCGCTTTCACCGCACCCACCCGGATCGAGAGCTACACCATGACCTCGGCGTCCGACTGGCCCGAGCGGGATCCCCAGTCCTGGCGGCTGGAGGGCTCGACCGATGGGCGGATCTGGCAGACGGTGGACACCGAGAGCGGTCAGCGGTTCGGCCAGCGCTCGCAGACGAGGATCTTCGCCGTCCGGCACGCGGGCGCGTACTCCCACTACCGGCTGGCGATCTCCGCCAATCACGGTGACGGTCACACGCAGCTCGCCGAACTGGCCCTCGGCGGGGCGCCGTCGGAGGAGGCCGGAATGACGGCCGCGATCGGGGACGGCCCTTCGTCGAGCCCCACGGCCAAGACGCACGTCGGCTTCACCGGAACGCACGCTCTCCACTACGCAGGATGGCAGCTCACCGATCACGGCAGGGCGTACGACACGATTTACCAGGTCTCCCTGCCGGTACGTCGTGACACCCGGTTGTCGTACAAGGTCTTTCCGGAGTTCACGGGCAAGGACCTGGCGTTCCCGAGTACGTACGTCGCGGTCGATCTGGCCTTCAGCGACGGCACCTACCTCAGTGAACTCGATGCCACCGACCAGAACGGCAAGGGCCTGAGCCCGCGGGCGCAGGGAGAGTCGAAGGTACTGCACACCGACCAGTGGAACGCGGTGATCGCTGACATCGGCCGGGTCGCGGTCGGCAAGACCATCACCCGCATCAGGGTCGGCTACGACGACCCCTCCGGTCCCGGGCGTTTCGCCGGCTGGTTGGACGACATCGACATCGGATCGGCGCCGCCGACGGACGACTGCGCCCACCCGTCGACGTGTGTCATCACCACTCGCGGCACCAACTCCACAGGCGACTATTCGCGCGGCAACGACATCCCGGCCGCTGCGCTCCCGCACGGCTTCAACTTCTGGACTCCGGTCACCGATGCGGGCAGCACCGGGATCATCTACGCGTATCAGAAGGGCAACAACGCCGCGAACGAGCCCGAGATCCAGGCGTTCTCCGTCAGCCACGAGCCCAGCATCTGGGTCGCCGATCATCAGACGTTCCAGGTGATGCCGTCCACGTCCGCCGTCCCGGCGACGGCCGACCGCGCCGCCCGCGCGCTCGCGTTCAGCCACGACCATGAGACCGCTCGCGCCGACTACTACGGCGTGACCTTCGACAACGGCCTGCACGGGGAGATCACGCCGACCGATCACGCCGCCGTGATGCGGTTCAGCTTTCCCTCCGGCCAGAACAGCCTGATCTTCGACAACGTCAACGACAACGGCGGTCTGACGATCGACCGTGCGCACGGCGTGGTCAGCGGCTACTCCGACGTCGCGGGGTTCTGGGGCGCGCCCCGCATGTTCGTCTACGCGACCTTCGACCGGCCGATGACCGGTAGCGGCCCGCTGACCGGCGGCGGTGGGGCGAACGTCTCCGGATACGCGGGCTTCTCCCTGGGCACGGACCACCGGCTGACCATGCGCATCGCAACGTCCTTCATCAGTGTCGACCAGGCGAAACACAACCTCGGACTCGAAGTCGGCAACGCCGGGTTCGACCAGGTGCACGCCGTGGCACAGCGGACCTGGGATGAGGCACTGGGCGTGATCAGGCCGGACGGTGCGAGCCAGGACCAGCTCATAACGCTCTACTCCAGTCTCTACCGCCTGAACCTGTACCCGAACGAGCTGTTCGAGAACACCGGCACACAGGCCGCTCCCGACTATCGCTACGCCAGCCCGTATCGGCCGGCCACCGGCCAGGCGACCTCCACGACCACCGGGGCCGCGGTGATGAAGGGCAAGCCGTACGCCAACGAGGGTTTCTGGGACACCTACCGGACCGCTTGGTCGCTGGACGCGCTGCTCTATCCGAAGCTGACCGGCGAGATGATCGACGGGTTCGTGCAGCAGTACCGGGACGGTGGCTGGATCGGGCAGTGGACGGCGCCCGGCTATCTCGGATTCAGCGGCACCAACTCGGACGTGGCCATCGCCGACGCCTATCTGCGCGGGGTGACCAACTTCGACGTCCGCAAGGCGTACGAGGCCGCGATCAAGAACGCCACGATCCCGTCGTCCGGGCTGACCGGCCGTCCCGACGTGGCGCATTCCACCTTCCTGGGCTACACCCCGCAGACGACCGGCTCCAGCGCGTCGGTATCGCTGGAGGACTACCTCGCCGACTACGGCATCTCCCAAATGTCACTGAAGCTGTACCGGACCAGCGCGGCCGACGACGTCCACCGGCGTGAGTATCTGGACAATTACCGGTACTTCCGCGACCGGGCCCAGCACTACGTCGAGCTGTTCGATAAGTCCACCGGCTTCTTCCAGTCCCGCAACGCCAACGGCAGCTCGGAGCACACGCCCGGCACCTACAACCCGCTGGACTGGAACGCCACCGACTACACCGAGGGCGACGGATGGACGTATGCCTTCGCCGTTCCCGAGGACGGCAACGGCCTGGCCAACCTCTACGGCGGCCGGGCCGCCCTCGCCGACAAGCTCGACAAGTTCTTCGCCACACCGGAGACCGCGCAGTACGGCGGAGGCTGGGGTGGTCCCTACCACGAGATGTTCGAGTCCCGGGACGACCAGATCGGGCAGTGGGCCTTCAACGACCAGCCGTCAATGCACGTGCCCTACATGTACGACTACGTGGGGCAGCCGGCCAAGGCCGCAGCGCACATACGGGACGCGCTAGGCCGGCTGTTCACCGGCAGCACGATCGGCCAGGGCTACCCCGGTGACGAGGACAACGGTTCCATGTCGGCGTTCTACATCGACAACGCGCTCGGGCTCTACCCGCTACAGCAAGGCTCGCCCACGTTCGCCATTGGATCGCCCCTGTACGACCGAGTCACCATCCGCCCGACCGGCGGTCGTACGTTGACCATCACCGCACACCACAACTCAGACCGCAACATCTACGTCCAGTCGATGCGGATCAACGGAAAGAGCTGGGACAAGACCTATGTCCAGCACGCCGACCTGACCCGCGGCGGACACATCGACTTCCAGATGGGCCCGCGCGCCTCAGCCTGGGGTACCTCGCCTTCGGCCGCGCCCCCGTCGCTGACCACCGGTTCCAAGGCCGCGAACCCGCCGGTCGACCAGACCGGTTCCGGGAGCGGAACGGCGACGACGAATGACGGCACCGACCCGGCCGCACTGTTCGACAACGACTCGAACACCGCGGTCGCCTTCTCCACCGGACCGAAGTCCCTCACCTATCGGTTCGACCGACCGCACCCCATCGCCCAATACACGCTCACCAGCGCCGCCCAATCCGGCGGTGACCCGGCGGCCTGGAAGGTCAGCGTTTCCACCGACGGCACTCACTGGACAGAGGTGGACCGCAGAAGCGCCGAGCAGTTCACTTGGCGCCAGCAGACGCGGGCCTTCACGCCGAGTGATGTGACCGGCAGCTACCAGTATGTTCGGTTCGATTTCGACCCGCCGGCAGACGGCCACGGGCTGAGACTGTCCGAGGTGGAGTTGCTCGCCAAGCGTTGATCACGCGGACAGCACACGGGCGCCGCCCGCCCGGTGCCGGCACCACGAGAGAAGGCCGTGGTGCCGGCACCGGAAACGAGCCGCCGACCGGCGGGAGCGCGTCGCGCGGGCAGCCCTGGAGGTCATGCCGTGTGATCGTATGAAGAGTCAGGAGACGATTCCATGCCGCATGGTGGCCGGCCCGCTCATTCTGGCGTGCGTTCGGTGACAGCGGCGGGGGCTGGACCAATCATCGCGGTTGGGCGGCCTCGGACGGCACGTATTCGGCGACGCTGCCGGGCGGGCGCGTCGCATGGCTCCTCAACGACACCTTCCTCGGCCCGGTGAACGCCGACGAAAGCCTGCCGAAAGACGCGGGCTTCGTCCACAACACCATCGTCTTGGCCGGACGTGACGGGCTTCCCGAGACCACGTTGACCGGAGGGACGCACGACGCACCGCAGTCGCTCATCGGCGAGACGCCGTCGGCGCCGCCGTGGGATCCCTCGGGGACGAACGACACCTGGTACTGGAACGGCGACGGCATCATGGACGGTGGCGAGCTGCGACTGTTCGAGTACGCCCAGGTCCCCACGGACGACCCGCCGCCGTGGAACTTCAAATGGGTCAGGACCGACACCGGCTCCGGCTGGTCGAACGACCCGACCGGGTCGGCGCGCGTGACCGACAACGTCGGGGCCTCGTACAGCGTTACCGAGGTGAACGGCTACTACGTCCTCACCACATCCGACGCCTATCTCGGTCACGACATCTACGTGGCGACCGCGCCGACACCCGTCGGTCCATTCACGAATCGGACCGACGTGTACACGGCCCCCGAGGGCGGCGGCGACATCTACGCGCCGTACAACATCGCAGCGCACCCGGAACTGAGTCGCCCCGGCGAGCTGGTGATCTCCTACAACGTCAACAGCCAGAAGATCGACGACCTGTACGCGAACATCAACAACAACCGCGCCCGCTTCCTCGACCTGCGCTTCGCGCGGTAGGGCACTGAGAGCGTCAGGACTTCAGGAGCTGGACGCCACGCTGCACCAGATGAGTGGGGATCACGGTCTCCGACGGCCAGGACGTGTCGCCACCGATCCGCTCGAACAGCCGGAGGGTGGCGGCGCGGCCGAGTTCCTGCACATCGTAGGCGATCACGGTCAGCGGGCGCGGCATCAGTGTGGCCAGTTCGAAGTCGTCGAAGCCCAGCAGCGCGGCGTCGCTGTCGCGGCGGTACAGCTCCTGGATCGCGCCGATGGTGCTCCGGTTGTTGCCGGTGAAGAAGGCGGTGGGCGGGTCGACGCCGTCGAGCATGGTGGCGACGGCGTGGGCGGCCTCATCGGGGTTCGTGACGCCGACCCTGACCAGTGCGTCGTCATAGGGAATGCCCGCCTCGGCCAGCGCCGAGCGCACGCCGGCCAGCCGTTCACGTGCGGTGTAGATGACCGGGGAGTCGATGACGACTCCGATACGGCGGTGTCCGTCCTTCAGCAGGTCCACGATGCCGGCCCGAGCACCCGCCGCGTTGTCGATGACAACGCTGTCGGCCAGGATGCCCGACGGGGGACGGTCCAGGAAAACCATCCGCATGCCCATCTCGACCTCGGGTCGGGTGTAGGAGTGGTCGGAGCCGGCGGGCACGATGATCATGCCGTCCACTCGGCGCTGGCACAGTTGGAGGAACTGACGTTGTTCCAGCTCGGGGTTCTCTTCGGAGCTGACGGTGATCAGATGGGTGTCGTGGGTGCGCGCGATGTTGGCCACCGTCGCCGCGATCGTGGAGTAGAACGGGTTGGCCAGGTCCTCGATGATCAGCCCGATGGTCGCGGTCTGCCCGCCGGAGCGCAGTGAGCTGGCCATGGTGTTGCGGCGAAACCCGAGCTTGCTGACCGCCGCGAGCACCTGGTCGGCCAGTTCGGCGCGCACGCCCGGCTCGTTGTTGATGACACGGGACACCGTCTTCGGGCTGACTCCGGCGGCGGCAGCCACATCTGAGATCGTCGGCCTGCGCGGCCTGTCCTGCTTGTCCACCAGAGCCCTTCTGCCAGAGATCGCTCAGCCCTGTTCGTCGTCCCGAACTTCGGCGGTCGACGGCTGCCCGACAGCATAGGCCGCCTAGGGGAGACATCGTTATCAGCCATGCCTCGTCCATCGTCCGTCCACTCGAAGGGTCAACGGTCGAGTGGCCTGGCGAGTTCCGCCCCCCAGATCGCCAGGTCAGAGCCGCTTCTCCGCCACCATGGGCACGACCGGGAGGGAAAGAGCCTCGGCCGCAAGAGGATCACGACGATGCTTCTGTCGATGACAACGTTGTCTCGCTCTGGTGACGCGTGGACCGGTGGCTGTCCGCCGACCTGGGACCGGCCTGGTAGGGCACGCGGTTTGACCGGTGCTGCCGAGGGCTCCGAACATCGTCGGCCTGGAATCAGGTGCCGATCGCCACGGGGGCCGTCGACCCCCGTAGCCGCGGCTCCGGTTCGATGAGGATCTCCTCGGTGGCGACGGTCCGGTTCGAGATCAGCGACGTGACGATGCGTGCGACATTCTTCGCGATGCGCTCGATCGGCTGCCGGACCGTCGTGAGCGGGGGCCCGATGAAGTCGAGTACGGGCGAGTCGTCATATCCCACGACCGAGATGTCCTTCGGCACACTCAACCCGGCGCGCTCCGCGGCCCGGTACGCGCCGAAGGCCATCTCGTCGCTGGAGGCCACGATGCCGGTCACCCCCTGGGCGAGCAGTGTGGTCGCGGCCTGCTGACCGCCCTCGATGTTGAAGTGCTGGCGCACGACGAACTCTTCGGAGTTGTCGACGCCGCGGCGGTCCAGGGCCCGCAGGAATCCCTCGACTCGGCGGTCGGCCGGGAGGTTGCCGGTCGGTCCGGCGAGGAGGCCGATCCTCCGGTGCCCGAGGTCGTGCAGGTGTCCGATCGCCGGCTCGGCGGCGCGCCAGTCGTCGGTGGAGACGACCGGAGCCTCGGTCTCGGGGAAACCACCGTTGATGCTCACGTACGGGATGCCGCGTGACTCGACGAACTGCACGACGCGGTGGTCTTCGTCCCGGAGGGTGTTGCTCGAGGACAGGAAGACGATCGCGGCGACGCCCGCGTCGACGAGCGACTCGACGTAGTCCCGTTCTCGCGGCGTGCCCGGGTATACGGGGCAGATGATCGTCGTCAGTCCGTACGGATTGAGCTCGTTCTCGACGCGTTCGGCCTGGAGGGCGAAGATCGGGTTCTTCAGGTTGGGGGTGAGCATGACGACGAGCCGGTTGTCGAGGGGGCGTTCGTAGCCCACCTGCTTCAGCGCTTTCTCCACCGCCTGCCGGGTGGCCGGGGAGACGCCGTACTTGCGGTTGATGATCCGGCTGACGGTGGCTTCGCTGACGGCGGCGGCCTGCGCGATCTGCGCGATCTGTCGTGTTGCCGACGGGCGCACGAGATCCCTTCCGCCGCTTCGGCGGTTCAGGACCATTCCCTGTCGTCATCTCAAACCTTCCAATTGAACGCGTGCTCATCCGGAGCGAATGCGCACTCTGCGCCTGCACCAGCCGACCGGACCGCTCATGTCGTCGGACACGTACCACCACACGACGTCCGCCGAGGAGTCCGCCGCCGACCTGGACGCCCTGCTCGGCACCGGCGCGTCGGTCAACCTCTACATGTTCCACGGCGGCACCAACTTCGGCCTGACGAACGGCGCGAACGACCGGGGCGTGTACCAGCCCATCGCCACGACGTACGACTACGACGCGCCGCTCGACGAGGCCGGGTGGCCGACCGCGAAGTACTGGGCCTACCGAGAGGTCCTGGCGAAGTACACCACGGTGCCCGACGAGGTGCCGGACGCCGCCGAGCCGGCGCCGACCGGGGAGGTCCGGCTGACTCCCGCCGGTTCCTTCCCCGAGATGGCGTTCACGACGATGCCCGTCGCGCCGACCCACACCGTGCCGACCTTCGCGGAGACGCGCGACGACGCCGCGTACGTCCTCCACCGGGCCCGTCTACGGCACCCGTCGGCGTCGGTCCTCACCGTGGGCGAGGTCCGTGACCGTGTGCACGTCCTCGTCGACGGGCACTGTGTCGGCGTGCTCCAGCGCGAGGACCGCGCGACCGTGCTCACGCTGCCGCCGGTCACCCGGGAGTTGCTCCTCGTCGTCGAGGACCAGGGCCGCGTGAACTACGGTCCCCGCCTGGGTGAGGACAAGGGCGTCATCGGCGGCGTCCGCGTCGACGGCTCACCGGTGACGGGTTGGGAGACGGTCGCGCTCGACGCGGATGACGTGATCGCGCTCCCTCGCGACGACGCGCTCGTCGAATCCCGGTCGCTCCCGGCGCTGACCGTCGCGGTGGGCACGTTCGAGGCCGAGGACGCGCGCGACCGGTTCCTCGACGTCTCCACGCTGGGCAAGGGAGTCGCGTGGGTCAACGGGTTCTGCCTCGGGAGGTACTGGTCGCGCGGACCGCAGCGAACCCCTGTTCGTCCCCGGTCCCGTACTCGTACGGGGCGGGGAGAACACCCTGGACGTCCTCGAGCTCGACACCGCACCGGCCGCCGCGGTCCGGTTCGTGGCCGACCTCGATCTGGGGCCCGTCAAGGACTAGGGGTCCTGGCATGAGGTCTTGTTGAGGGCCGATGAGCCGTACGGTCGATCGCTGTCTGCGTGGCACTGGCCGCGGGATTGGCCGCCGCGGGCGCTTCCTCGGCGGTGGCCGTCGGGGCGGTGCTCGGATACCGGATGATCACGGTCTGGCTACCGTTGCCGCCCGCCGCCCGCCGCCCGCCGCCTGCACCTTCGCCGTCCTGTGGTGCCGCCGGATCATCTGCGGTTTGCCTCTAGGTAACCCTCGCACTACTACGTTCGCGGTCGTACTACCGCAATAGTCGCAACCCCTCTCGAATCGGGGCGATGAGTGTGAGCCTGTTGGTTTCAGAACCCGATGTGACGATCATCGTCATCGTCTATAACGATGCGGGCCGCCTGGCTCGCGCGGTCCAATCGGCGCTGGATCAGTCGCTGTCCGGAGTCGAGATCGTGATCGTCGACGACGCCAGCACCGATGCGACCCCACGGGTGGCGGCGCGGCTGGCCGCCGCCCGGCCCGACCGCGTGCGGGTGGTCACGCTGCCCGAGAACTCCGGCGGTTGTGGCCGGCCGCGCAACGTCGGAATGGATCACGCGAACGGCCGGTACGTGATGTTCCTCGACAGCGACGACACGCTCGATCCGCACGCTTGCCGGAACCTCGTCACCGCTGCCGAGGAGACCGG
Source organism: Actinoallomurus oryzae (assembly GCF_039541955.1). Lineage (NCBI taxonomy): Bacteria > Bacillati > Actinomycetota > Actinomycetes > Streptosporangiales > Thermomonosporaceae > Actinoallomurus > Actinoallomurus oryzae. The sequence goes on from NZ_BAABHF010000006.1 coordinate 47,419, forward strand.
CGCCGATCTGGTCTCCGGGCGTTGCGTCCGCGTGCAGCCAGAACGTGAGCAGAACTGGTACCCGTCCCTGTACCGCGAGTCTCGAGTCCTCACGAGCATCTCGGATGAACCCGACCTGCTCTATGACACCCTTTCGACCAACAAGTGCTATCGGCGCGAGTTCCTTGATCGTGAGGACCTGCGGTTCGTCGACCGGCTCCACTATGAGGACCTGCTGTTCAGCGCGCAGGCCTATGCCGGCGCGCGGAAGATCGCGATCATCCCGCACCGGGTCTACAACTGGATCGTCGTGCCGCGTGGCGAGACCCTTTCGATAACGCACCGCCGATCCGAGCTGCGCAACTTCGCCGACCGGCTGGAGATCCACCGGCGGATCGACGTGACCTTCCGGCTTCGCGGTGCCACGGAGCTCATCAAGCACAAGAACGTTAAGTTTCTCAATCACGACCTGCTGCTCTACCTCCGTGAGCTGCGCAGCCGCGACCCGGAGTATCGCCAGGCCTTCCTCGACCTGGCTCAGGCGTACCTCGAGACGATGGACAGCGCGGTCTTCGAGGAGTGCAACCCGATGATGGCGATCGCCGGCTATCTGATCGTGCAGGGCGATTTGCGTGCGGCGATGGCGGCGGCCGACCACGTGCCGAGGAAGGGCGGCGCGCCGACGCTGTCGCTCAGCCCGGTCGAGCGCGACGGGCGGATCTACTGGTCTGGCACCTACCTCGGCGCGGAGGTGGGCCGCCGGATTCTCGACGTCACCGATCTGGGTATCCACTCCGCGCCGCTCGGCACACTCACTCTCGGCGGCCGGCTGACCGAAGCGCGGCAGGCGGGGCGCGAACTTCTCCTCACCGGCGACTTCATCAACCCGCTGGGCCGGATCGATGCCACCGTAGAGCTCGCCGGGAAGCTGGAGATCCGAGATCGCCGCAGGAAGGGGCGTGCCTTCCGCGTCCCGGTGACGCTGTGACATGACGGTGACCGGATCGGCTGGCGGGCCGGCTTCACGCCCGCCCGCGCCATACGGCCGATCGGCCTGGTGGACCAGACCTGGGGACTCTGGCTGCGCGTGGATGCCGGCGACGCCACGGTCAGCGTTCGCGTGACCTCTCCATGGACCGCCCACGAGGACGTCGTGGTGCCGATACGGCCACGGCTGACCCGTGTCGTCGGCGACCACCTGGAGGCGTACGTCGCCGACTCGGGCGAGCTCGCGTTCCGTATCGTCGGTCGCCGCTTTCCCGCCCGGACCGTCCTGCCCCTGCTGCGCGGGCTTGTCCGTACGAACCTCGGCGTCGAGGTATGGCGATTCCTTATCCGTGCCGAGAAAATGCTGGTCAAACGGCTGACCGGCCGCGCTACGAAGATCATGATCTTCAACCGGGTTCTTGTCCGGCTTCCGGTCAAGAAGGGCACTGTCGTGTTCGAGAGCCACCTCGGTGCCCAGTACTCCGACAATCCAAAGTACATCTACCGAGAACTGCGCGAGCGCGGCACACCGCACCGGGCGATCTGGTCCTACAGCACGAGCAAGCAGGGTTTTCCCGCCGAGGCGACGCTGGTCCGGCGAGGGTCGTGGGCGTACTACCGCGCCCTTGCCCGGGCCGAGTACTGGGTCGACAACCAGGGCTTCCCGGCCGGACTCACCAAACGCCGCCAGACCACCTACATCCAGACCTGGCATGGCTCGGCGTACAAACGGATGGGCTTCGACGAACCCTCGGTCAAGCAGAGCACCTGGGCCGAGCACGTACGCCGGCGCCAGATGGCCGACCGGTTCGACCATTTCCTCGTACGGTCCGAGCACGACGTCCGGACACTGGCCACGGGGCTCGGCGTGACAGCGCCGATGACGCGGGCCGGATACCCGCGCAACGACCCGCTGGTGAACGGCGGCGACCCGGAAGAGACGGCCGCGCTGCGGAAGAGCCTGGGGCTCGCGGACGACACCCGTACCGTCGTGCTGTACGCACCCACGTTCCGGGCAGACGAGAACGACCGGCCGGCCCCGCGCTTCTCGTCGCCGTTCGACCTCGAACGCTTCGCCCGCGAGTTCGGTGACTCCCACGTGCTCCTCGTTCGCTCGCACTACCTGAGCACGGCCGTGGTGCCTCCCGGACTGCGCGGCACCGTCATCGACGTGGGCGGCGTACACGACGTCACGCCGCTGCTGCTGCTCGCCGACGCCCTGGTCACCGACTACTCCTCGGTCATGTTCGACTACGCGCTCCGCGACCGCCCGATGATCTTTTACACGCCCGACCTCGACGAATACATCCTCCGACGGGGCACGTACTTCGATCTCGCCGAGCAGGCGCCCGGGCCGGTGGTCCGCGACGAGGACGGGCTGTTCGCCGCCCTCACCGATCTCGATCGCGTCCATCGTGACCACGCCGATCGGCGACGCCGGTTCGTCGAGCGGTTCGGTGAGTACGACACCGGCACCGCCGTCAAGGCCATCGTCGAACGCTTCTTCTCCGGAGGCCCCCGTGGCTGAGGCCCGCGACATCTTCATCGTGTGCAACAACGTGGACGAGCTCGGCGGCCTGCAGCGCTGGGCCCACCACATCGCCCGCCTGTTCACCGAGCGGGAGCATCGCGTCCATCTCGTCGGCGTCACCCGTGCGGACCGGGCTCACGACTACGGCGAGAACCCGCCGTACGCCGTCACCGTGTTGCACGAGCGTCGGCCCAGGCCGCGCCGCGGGGCCGCATCCCGGCTCGCGCACCGTGCCATGGTCCGCCGCGGCGCCGCGCGGCTGAGCGCGCTGTTCCGCACCGCAGCACCGGGCGGCATCGTCATCGCCGCGCAGGTCTGGGCGATGGAGTGGGTCGCGTGCGCTGACACCGCGGGCATGCCGGTGATCGGCATGAGCCATGAGTCGTACGCCGCGACCCGGCAGTCCTCGCGTTACCGGCGGGTCAAGCGTTACTTCGCGCGGGCCGACCGGCTGCTCGCGCTCACGCAGGCCGACGCCGACGCCTGGGCCTTCGACGACATGTCGAATGCCGCCGCCATGCCCAACCCACTCCATGTCGAACCGGCGGCGGTCTCCCCGCGGACCGATCCGGTGGTCGTACGGCTCGGGCGGCTGTCGTTCGAGAAGGGGCAGGACATGCTGCTCGAGGCGTGGTCCGAGATCGCCCTTCGCTACCCGTCGTGGCGGCTGCGCCTGTACGGCTCGGGCCCGGAGGAGGACGCGCTGCGACGACGGGCGGCCGAGCTCGGCGTCGCGGCGAGTGTGGAGTTTCCCGGCCCGACCTCCGACCTGGAGGGCGCGCTGACCGGCGCATCGATCTTCGCGCTGTCCTCGCGGGAGGAGGGCTTCCCGATGTCGATCATCGAGGCGATGGCGTACGGACTACCGACCGTCGCCTTCGACTGCGCGCCGGGCGTACGGGAGCTGCTCACCGACGGGCACGACGGTCTGGTGGCGACGCCGGGAAACGTGACCGCCTTCGCCGCCGCGCTGGAACGCCTCATGGACGATGAGCACCTGCGCGACTCGTTCGGGGAAGCGGCCCGCGCCTCGGTCCGCAGATACGCCCCGGACATCGTCGTCGACCGCTGGGAACGGACGTTCACGCTCGTGACCGAGCGCGCTGACCGGACATCGGTCGACTGATGCCGTCCGGCATCGGCCGGACGCCGTGCCACGGCGTTCCTGGGCATGGTCGCGGGAGGCTCCGCCGCCGTGGTCTCCTGCGCCAGACCTGAAGGCCGACGGATGGTCGGGCCTGGCGTTACCGGGTCGTTTATGGCGGTCGCAGCAGTCCGGTCTGGTAGGCCAGTACGACCGCCTGGACGCGGTCGCGTAGGCCGAGTTTGGGGAGGATGCGGCTGACGTGTGTCTTCACAGTCGCCTCGGACAGCCCGAGTTCGGTGGCGATCTCGGCGTTGGAGAGCCCTTTGGCCATCTCGATCAGCACCTCGCGCTCCCGGTCGGTGAGCAGGTCGAGACGCGGATCGTCGGCCGAGCCGGGCCGTGCGGGGTTCCGGCGGGTGAACGTCTCGATGAGCACCCGGGTGAGCCGGGGCGCGACGACGCCGTCGCCGGCGGCGACCGTACGGATGCCCGCGATGAGTTCGGCGGGCTGGACGTTCTTGAGCAGGAAACCGGCGGCACCGGCGTGGAGGGCGGCGAACGCGTACTCGTCGAGGTCGAACGTCGTGAGAATGAGAACGCGCGAGCCCGCGTGGTCGCGGGTGATCCGCTCGGTGGCCTCGATGCCGTCCATGCCCGGCATCCGTACGTCCATGAGCACCACGTCGGGGCCGAGCGAGGTCACCTGAGCGAGGGCCTCGGCGCCGTCGCCGGCCTCACCGACGACGGCGATGTCGGGCTGTGTCTCCAGCACCAGCCGGAAGCCCATGCGGAGCAGCGGCTGGTCGTCGACGAGGAGAACGTTGATCATCGGGCGTTCGCCGGCTGGGACGGTTCGAAGCGCGCGTGGACCCGCCAGCCGCCGTCGGGCAGCGGACCGGCCTGCAACCGGCCGCCGTAGACCGCGACGCGCTCGCGCATCCCGGCGATGCCGTGGCCGATGCGCCGCCGCCCCGCCGGAACGCCGACGGTCGGCCGCCCATCATCGGTGATCTCGATCTCCACATGCTCCGCGGTGTATTCGAGCCGTACCCGGGCACTGGTCCCCGGCGGGGTGTGCTTCCGGACGTTGGTGAGCGCCTCCTGGACGAGACGGTAGATGGTGAGTTCGGCCCCGGAGGCCATGGCGGGCGGCTGCCCGGTGACCACGAACTCCACCGGGAGCCCCGCGGCCCGGACCTCGGTGAGCAACGCGTCGAACTGGCCCAGCCCCGGCTGCGGGCGCCGTAGACCGGCGGAGGGGGTGTCCTGGCGAAGTACTTCCAGGACGCGCTGCATCTCCGCGATGGCCTGACGCCCGATCTCCGACGACTTGGACACGGCGTCGGCGGCCCGCTCGGGTGCGACCGGAAGGGCGTAGGCGGCGCCGTCGGTGAGGGCGACCATGACCGACAGGCTGTGGGTGACGATGTCGTGGACCTCGCGGGCGATCCGCGCGCGTTCCTCTGCCGCAGCGATCTGGGCCTGCTGGTCGCGTTCCTTCTCGAGGCGGGCGGCGCGGTCCTCCAGCGACGCCAGATAGGCGCGGCGCGTGCGCATGTTCAGCCCGATGACGGCGGCGGCCGTGGTCATCCCGGACAACAGGACGAAGACCTTCTGCAAGTGGCCCGGCGGCGCCCACTGAACGGTGGCCATCGCGACGCCGAGTTCCACGATGCCCGCCGCGACGAGCAGCCGCCGCAGCGTCGAGTGGGCCGCGACCGAGTACAGCGCGATGAGCACGGCGACGTCCCCGGTCGACAGGAGCACTCCGCCGAGCCACTGAGCGAACGCCAGCGCCGCGACCACGCTGAAGGCCGTGAACGGCGCGCGTCGCCGCCAGATCAGCGGCACGAGCAGCGCGATCTGTAGCCCCCAGCCGAGAAGAGGCTGCTTCGGCGGCTCCCGGAACAGGTGAGGTACCCCGAGCAGAAGCACGGCGAGCGCGAACCCGCTGTCGACGGCGGCGGGATGCCGTCCGGCGAGCGTACGCAGGCGAGGGCCCCAGCGCGCGACGAGCGCGCCGGGGCCGGACTCGGGCGAAGAGCCGATCATCGAGGGTCAGGCGTCCCTGCGCTTGAGCAGGTACGCTGCCACCGCCATCGCGATGGCGGTGTAGAGAACGAAGACCCCGAACCCCGTCCACGGGCCGAGCGATCCCGGCTCGGGCGCGTTGGTGAGCAGGTCGCCGCCCGCGTTGCTCGGCAGGTACGGCGTGATGTGCCTGCCCCAGGACGTGAGGTTGAGGACCTCGCCGAGGACCGGGAGCACCAGCAGGATGCCGAACAGCGCGGCGATGGCGCCGGCGGTGCTGCGGATGATGGCGCCGAGCGCGGTGCCGAGGAGGCCGACGACCGTGAGGTAGAACCCCACCCCGGCGACGATCCGCAGCGCCTGCGGCGAGGAGAGCGTGGCCTGGACGTGCTGGGAGGACAGGATCGCCTCGCCGCCGAGGAAGGTCACGAATGACACGATCTCCATCAGGACCAGGACCACCACGCTGAACACCACGGCCTTGGCCCACAGCACGGGGAGCCGGCCGGGGACCGCGGACAGGGTGGCGCGGATCATCCCGGTGGAGTACTCGCCAGTGATCACCATGACGCCGAGCACGCCCACGGCGAGCTGGGCGATGACGTACGGCCGGAGCGGCACGGTCACCGCCATGGTCGCGGCATGCTCGATCGGCCGGGCGTGGTCGCTGAGGCGGCTGGCAAAGCCCCAGCTGAAGAGCATCCCGAGGCCCATGGTCGCGACGACCGCGGCGAACAGCGACCAGAAGGTGGAGCGCAGGGTCCTGAGCTTGATCCACTCGGAGTTCAGGACGCGCAGCTGGGTGACCCTGCCGGTCCGAAGGGGGGTGGTGGCGGTGGTCATGCCGCGGACCTTTCTGCGGTGCGGGCAGGGGCCCGGTACTCGACGGACTCGCCGGTCAGCTCCATGAACGCCTCTTCCAGCGAGGCCTGCTGCGGCGCCAGCTCGAACAGCGTGACGCCGTTGTCCCCGGCGATCATGCCGATCTGATCGCTGGTCAGCCCGCTGACGAGCAGGGTGCCCTCTGCGATGTCCGCCACCGTTACGTCCGGGCCCGCCAGCAGGTCGCGCAGCCGCGCCGCCTGGGGAGAGCGGACCTTGACCCGGCCGGCGGAGGCGCGCTCAATGAACTCGGTGACGGAGGTGTCGGCGATCAGCTTCCCCCGGCCGATGACGATGAGGTGCTCGGCGGTCAATGCCATCTCGCTCATCAGGTGGGAGGAGACGAAGACGGCGCGTCCCTCGGCGGCCAGATCCTTGAGCAGGTTACGGATCCACAGGATGCCCTCCGGATCCAGGCCGTTGACCGGCTCGTCGAGAATCAGCGTCCTGGGATCGCCCAGCAGCGCCGACGCGATCCCAAGACGCTGGCCCATGCCGAGAGAGAAGCCGCCGACGCGCTTGCGGGCGACATCGCGCAGGCCGACCAGATCGATGACCTCATCGACCCGGCCCCGGGGAATGCCGGTGGTCGCGGCGAGCGCGAGCAGGTGGTTGTAGGCGGTCCGGCCCGTGTGGATGGCCTTGGCCTCCAGCAGGGCGCCGACCTCGTGCAGTGGCGCCGCGTGGCCGGCGTACGGCCGGCCGTTGACGGTCACCGAACCGGAGGTCGGCCGGTCCAGGCCGAGGATCATACGCATCGTCGTGGACTTTCCCGCGCCGTTCGGGCCCAGGAACCCGGTGACGACCCCGGGTTTGACGGTGAACGACAGGTCGTTCACCGCGATCTTGTCGCCGTACCGCTTGGTCAGGGCCTTGGCCTCGATCATCATCGGTTCCTTGGAAGATTGAGGGGCGTACTCAGGGAGAACGCTAGGGCGTCGCCTCGGGCACATTCGTCGCCCGCCCGGACGATTCCGGCAGGTGGCGAAGGTACACCGGCCGATGTACAGGTACATCGCGGGATGGAGCGGGACCACGTCGAGGTGTCGCTGCCCACTCTGCTACGACCCCGACTCGTCCTGCTGGAGAACGTGGCCGCCCTCCGCACCCGCGGACTCGCCACCGTTCTGGCGGACCTGGCCGCACTCGAGTACGACACGGCATTGATGGGCCTACGCGCCGCGGATGTCGGAGCGCCCCACCGCCGCGAGCGGATGTTCATCGACCAGCAGTATGAGTCTCCGCTCGCCCGCCGACCGTACGACCTGCGGGGTGACAGCCGCAGACAACCGAACATCACGCAAACGGCGCCTGACCGCGTAGCCGCAGGTCAGGCGCCGTTTCGCATGTTGATCAAGACGTGGGCACAGCTGGATTCGAACCAGCGACTCCTGGTTTGTAAGACCAGTGCTCTAACCACTGAGCTATGCGCCCGCTGCCGGAGTTCCGGCGACCGGGAAAGCCTACCGAAATCAACGGCCTGCCTGGCAAACCGAGCGGCCTTCCGGGGGTCAGGTGGGGGCGGCTCTTCGGTGGAGGACGCGGCTCAGGGCCGCCTCTACCTCCTCTGACAGGCCGGGGGCTTCGGAGGTGACCAGGTTGTCTCCGGTGCGTTCGGCGGTGCGTACGTGGCCGCAGGCGCGGCACTCGATCTCGCCGAGGCGGCAGACCAGGGTCGATGAGTGGCAGGCCGTGCAGTGGTCCAGGTCGGCGGTCCAGCCGTCGATGGCCTGGCATCGGGGGCAGACCAGGACCTGACGCTCGTCGCGGACCGCGCGTTTCCAGGGGCTCGCGCCGCGGGTCGGGTCGGTCTGCCGGGCCCCGCAGCGATAGCAGGGCATGGTCCCCTCCAGAGTGTCCGGGGCCGGGCCCGCCTTGGGCGGGCCCGGCCGCAGGAGACTACGAGATTTCGGCGAGCGCCTTGCGGTACTCGTCGATGTCACGGGCGTCCGGAATGGCGTTCTCGACCTTCCACCGGACCACGCCGTCCTTGTCGATGATGTACGTGCCGCGCTGGGCGAGGCCCGCGTCCTCGTTGAAGATCCCGTACGCCTTGGCCACCCCGCCGTGCGGCCAGAAGTCCGAGAGCAGAGGGAACTCATAGCCCTCCTTCTCGGCCCAGGCGCGGTGGGTGAAGACCGAGTCGACCGAGACCGCCAGGACCTGGACGTCGTCGCCGCCGAGCGTCGGGAGCTCGTCGCGGATCGTGCAGAGCTCCCCGGTGCAGATGCCGCTGAACGCCAGCGGATAGAAGACCAGGACGACGGTCTTCTTCCCCTTGAACTCCGAGAGCTTCACCGGCGTGCCGTGCTGGTCCTTCAGCTCGAAGTCCGGTGCGGCCTGGCCTACCTCAATCGCCATGTTCTGTAACCTCTCCACGGATTTTCGGACGCAAGCGCCAGTCTGCCACCCGGTGCCGAAGAGACGGTCAGGAGACTCGCGGATCCCGCGAGTGATGACGATCCCCGCGTGCGAGGTGGGTCAACGCCGTGCCTTGGGCGTCACCAGGCGGGTGCCGGACCACTCGCGGGCCGCGCTGATGCTGCTCGTCTGCGACAGGCCGGCCGTCTGGGCGGCCTCGCCGATGTCGCTGGGCTCCACGTGGCCGTCGCGCCCGGCCTTCGGCGTCAGCAGCCAGATGTGGCCGCCGTCCGCCAACGTGGTGAGCGCGTCGGACAAAGCGTCGAACAGATCACCGTCGTCGTCGCGCCACCACAGCAGCACGACGTCGACCACGTCGTCGTAGTCCTCGTCGACCAGCTCGTTCTCCGAGACCTCTTCGATGGAGCTGCGCAGCTCTTCGTCGCAGTCGTCGTCGTAGCCGATCTCCTGCACCACCTGGCTCGGCTTGATACCGAGCCGTTCGGCCAGGCTGCTCTGCGCCTGACCCGCGGTCGCGCTCACGAACGTCCTCCCTGTGTCGGGGCCGCATGCCGGGCCACGATGATCATTGTCTGCCGCTCGTGAGGTGCGGCATTGCCGGACAGTTCACACGCCGGACCACCCCGCGCGCAAGTGTCTTGCCCGCATGTGAGCAAACCCGTCCACCTGTGTCAACCGCCGTCAATGAAGCTGAGCCGTACGTTGCGCACGACATTGTCCACGTTGAGGTCGACAACGGCCACTGATTGCCAGGTCCCGAGGGCCATCTTTCCCCCCACGACGGGAATGGTGGCGTACGGCGGAACGAGGGCCGGCATGACGTGTGACCTGCCGTGCCCGAGTGACCCATGGGAATGGGTCCACCGGTCGTCTTTGGGCAAAAGCGCGCGCATCGCGTCGAGCAGGTCCACGTCGCTGCCCGAACCCAGCTCGATCAGCGCGATTCCGGCCGTCGCATGGGGGACGAAGATGTGCAAAAGCCCGTCGCCCGCGCCGGTCCGGCCGAGGAAGTCCTCGCACTCACCGGTGATGTCCTGAACGGTCTCCCGGCTACCGGTGGCCACACGGATCACTTCAGTTCTCATGTGCTCTGTCTACCTGCCCGCACAAGCCTGTCCGCACAAGCCGTACGGGTGCGGTCTCGCAAAGATCGATCCGGTTCCGATCGCGATGGTCGTTTCACCTCCTGAGGGCGGGTATCCCCTGAGTACGGGCTCTCCACACGGCGTGACGAGCGTGCCGGGAGCGCGGGCACTACGGTTACCCGGGGGTAGAGATGCGTTAACGGGCACGACGTACGACGATGGTCTGGACACCGACGATCCAGACCTGCACCTGGGTGAGTGAGAAGGGGACCCCGTGGCTTCCGGACGCCAGCGCTTTTCGATCATCAGCGACGGCCTCCCCAGTCAGCTCCCGGACATCGACCCCGATGAGACCCGGGAGTGGCTGGAGTCGCTCGACACCGTCATCAAGACGGAGGGCCGCAGCCGTGCCCGCTACCTCATGCTGCGCCTCCTGGAGCGCGCGCGTGAACAGCAGGTGGGCGTGCCCGGCCTCCGCAGCACCGACTACATCAACACGATCTCGCCCGAGCGGGAGCCGTGGTTCCCCGGCGACGAGTACGTCGAGCGCCGCATCCGCGCGTACATCCGGTGGAACGCCGCGATCATGGTGTCGCGGGCGAACCGCCCCGAGCTCTCCGTCGGCGGCCACATCGCGACGTACGCCTCGGCCGCCTCGCTGTACGAGGTGGGCTTCAACCACTTCTTCCGCGGCAAGGACCACGGCGAGTCCGGCGACCAGGTCTTCATCCAGGGCCACGCGGCGCCGGGCATCTACGCGCGCGCGTTCCTGGAGGGGCGCCTGCCGCAGGAGAGCCTCGACGGCTTCCGGCAGGAGATCTCCCACCCCGGCGGGGGCCTGTCCTCTTACCCGCACCCGCGGCTGATGCCGGAGTTCTGGGAGTTCCCAACGGTCTCCATGGGGCTCACCGCGATCAACTCGATCTACCAGGCGCGGTTCAACCGCTACCTGTACAACCGCAAGATCAAGGACACCTCGCGCTCCCACGTGTGGGCGTTCCTCGGCGACGGCGAGATGGCCGAGCCGGAGTCGCTCGGCGCGATCGGCCTGGCCGCCCGCGAGGAGCTCGACAACCTGACCTTCGTCATCAACTGCAACCTCCAGCAGCTCGACGGCCCCGTACGCGGCAACGGCAAGATCATTCAGGAGCTGGAGTCGTACTTCCGCGGCGCCGGCTGGAACGTCATCAAGGTCATCTGGGGCCGCGACTGGGACCCGCTGCTCGCCCAGGACGTCGACGGCGTGCTCGTCAACAAGATGAACACCACGCCGGACGGCCAGTTCCAGACCTACTCCGTCGAGACCGGCGACTACATCCGCGAGCACTTCTTCGGCGACGACCCGCGGCTGCGCAAGATGGTCGAGCACATGACCGACGACGACATCCGCAAGCTGTCGCGCGGCGGCCACGACTACCGCAAGCTGTACGCCGCGTTCAAGTCCGCGCGTGAGCACGTCGGCCAGCCGACCGTGATCCTCACCCACACCATCAAGGGCTGGACGCTCGGGCCCGACTTCGAGGCGCGCAACGCGACGCACCAGATGAAGAAGCTCACCAAGGCCGAGCTGAAGGAGTTCCGCGACCGGCTCTACCTGGAGATCCCCGACTCGGCGCTCGAGGCGGACCTGCCGCCGTACTACCACCCGGGCGAGGACTCCGACGAGATCCAGTACATGCGCGAGCGGCGCATGGCGCTCGGCGGCTACCTGCCCAAGCGCGTCAACCGCGCCAAGGCCCTCAAGCTGCCCGGCGACCCGGTGTACGCCGAGCTGAAGAAGGGCTCGGGCAAGCAGAACGTCGCCACGACGATGGCGTTCGTCCGGCTGCTCAAGGACCTGATCAAGAACGAGGACATCGGCGCCCGGTTCGTGCCCATCGCGCCGGACGAGTACCGCACCTTCGGCATGGACTCGCTGTTCCCGTCCGCGAAGATCTACTCCCCGTACGGCCAGACGTACGAGGCGGTCGACCGCAAGCTGCTGCTGTCGTACAAGGAGTCCGAGCACGGCCAGATGCTGCACGAGGGCATCAGCGAGGCAGGCGCGATGGGCTCGGCGATCGCCGCGGGCACCGCGTACGCCACGCACGGCGTGCACATGATCCCGGTCTACATCTTCTACTCGATGTTCGGGTTCCAGCGCACCGGTGACAGCATCTGGGCGCTGGGCGACCAGATGGGCCGCGGCTTCCTGCTGGGCGCCACGGCGGGCCGTACGACCCTGACCGGCGAGGGACTCCAGCACAACGACGGTCACTCGCCGCTGCTGGCCTCGTCCAACCCGGCGTGCGTCTACTACGACCCGGCCTGGGCGTTCGAGCTGTCCCACATCATCAAGGACGCGCTGCGGCGCATGTACGGCTCCAGCGAGGAGCACCCGCAGGGCGAGAACATCTTCTACTATCTGACGCTCTACAACGAGCCGTACCAGCAGCCCGCCGAGCCGGCGAACCTCGACGTGGACGGCGTGCTCAAGGGCCTCTACCGCTACGCCGAGGCGCCGGACGTCGAGGGCGAGGCGCCGGGCGCGCAGATCCTCGCGTCGGGCGTCGGCGTCCGCTGGGCCCTGGAGGCGCAGCGCATGCTGGCCGAGGAGTGGGGCGTGGCCGCCGACGTGTGGTCCGCCACGTCGTGGACGGAGCTGCGCCGCGAGGCCATCGCCGCCGACGAGTGGAACCTCCTGCACCCCGAGGCCGACCAGCGCGTGCCGTACGTGACTCGCGTCCTGGACGGCCAGCCGGGGCCGATCGTGGCGGTGAGCGACTTCATGCGCGCGGTCCCCGACCAGATCGCGCAGTGGGTGCCGGGCGACTACGCGTCACTGGGCACGGACGGGTTCGGCTTCTCCGACACCCGCGCCGCCGCCCGCCGCTTCTTCCACGTGGACGCGGCGTCCATCACCCTCGCGGTGCTGACGCGCCTGGCCCGCCTCGGCGAGGTCAAGCAGGAGGTCCTGCAACGCGCGATCGAGCGCTACCAACTGGGCGAGGGCGCGGACGTCGTGGTCGGCGCGGACAAGACCCCGGCGGAGACCACCACCGACTCGATGACGACTCCCGGCTGAGCCGGAGCGTCATCAGCGGGCGCCCCCTCGGGGGCGCCCCGCTGTCATGCCCACGCCCCGTCCAGGGCCGGTCGAGGGGCTCTGCGGCGACTTAGGTCCTTCGGGTAAAGGACGTCATCCCTGTGGACGTCCTTTCGGCGCGTCGCGTTCAGATGGGGGTATCAGCGCGTCACGCCGAAGCCGAGCGTCCGGCGACTGATCGTCGGAGCCGGTCGGCCCTTGAAAAGGGACTAGTGCGATGCGAACCAAGACGGGACTCAATACAGCGCTGATCGGCATTGTCGTCGCGTTGGTCATAACGGTCGTCGCGGCGGCAGGGTCTACTGCGCCGATGCTTGGATCTGCACCGGCCATCGGGTCCACGAGGCACGATTCGCAGACTCGCCTCGGCACCGACAGTTCGTTTCTGCGGGGCATTCATCGAGCGGGCATCATCGCGCCGGACCAGGAGGCCGTTGAGACGGCGAATGAAGTCGCCAGGATGGACTCGTCGAATGCCGGCGCTGACGACATGGCTCGTGTCATTCGTAACTTCGGGGTGTATGACGAACATGTCGACGCGTTCGAGGCGGCAGCGACAGCCGCATACGGTTCGTATGGGCAGGATGCGGCGTTTCTGCAGGGCATTCATCGAGCGGGCATCATCGCGCCGGACCAGGAGGCCGTTGAGACGGCGAATGAAGTCGCCAGGATGGACTCGTCGAACGCCAGCGCTGACGACATGGCTCGTGTCATTCGTAACTTCGGGGTGTACGACGAACATGTCGACGCGTTCGAGGCGGCGGCAATAGCCGCATACGAGATTTAGGCGTGCGAGCTCTGACGAGTGCTGTAGTGGCGCAAGAGGCCAATGGCACTCCCTACGAGGACGGTTACCAAAAAGGTTATGCCGACGGCTTGGATTGGGGGAGGAGCCACTGCGGGTCCGTCGAGGAGACAGATCCGGTTTCCGGCAGGTCGGGACCTTATTGGGATAGCTACAAACAAGGCTATCTGGCCGGATTTCCGGAGGGCCTGAACAGCCAAGCAGGGCACTGCGTCGGAACGTCGGAGAGGGGAGCGCTGCTCACTCACGACATGGCCGTGGCGCCGGCCGGTTTGATTAATGGATCTAATTTCGGTAATCGATCGCCTTCGCCTTCTGGTGACGACGCGATGTTTCTGCAGAGAATTCGCGCTGCTGGGATCACCAAAGCCGTGATCTCGGACGATCAGGCCGTTAGTACTGCCCAGCGAATAATCTATCTGGTTTGCGACCGGAATGGGCCAAGCCGCCCCGACACGGAAGAGCTCCTGGTGGGCGAATTCGGCATGAGCGCCCAGCAAAAGATCGCCTTTACGCAGGCGGCGCTCCAGGTTTACCAGCATACCAGCGACACCAACAACTGCGGCAGCGCAGTGCGCTAGGGACGTGATGGCCGATCTTCGCGGCGCTTCTCAGCGGGCTACCGATCGGGTTCTTGCTCGTGTTGCCCGGCTCGGTCCTGCGGCGAGCCGGTGCGGCCGCCGTAGGTGGCGATCTTGTATTCGGTGGCGGCCAGGGACAGGGTGAGTTCCTTGAGCTGCCGGCGGATCGTGTCGCGGTGTTCGAGCAGCATGTCCAGGCGTTCGGGGACGGTCTCCTCGCCCTCGTCGACCAGTTGCACATAGTGCTGCAGGTCGCGCATGGCCATTCCGGACAGGCGCATGCGGGTCAGGAACACCAGTCTCCGTACCGTGTCCGCGTCGTAGCTGCGGTGGCCGAAGGCGTCGCGGCCGACCTCGACCAGGCCGACCCGCTCGTAGTAGCGCAGCGTGTGCGGTGACATGCCGAGCAGGTCGGCGACCTCGGTGATCGTCATGGGTTCGGTCGCGTCGCCCACGTCGACGAGGCGGTGGATCACCTCGACCGACATCGGCCCGTCTACCTCGTCGAGTGCGGACAGTGCCCTGGACATCAGATCATCGGTGGCCACGTCATCACCCTAGATCGGGCGGGCCGACGCGGCGACGTCGGGGAAGTCGGCGGCGTGCGCGGTCGGCGCCCAGCGTTCGAGCTCCTCCAGGCCCCGCCGGTAGGACCGGCCGATGCGCTCGACCGCCTCGTGCCCGAGCGGAAGGCGCAGCGGCAGCTCGTCACCGGCGACCAGGTCCACGATGATCTCCGCGGCCCGCACCGGGTCGCCCTCCTGCACGCCGTCGGCGCCGGCCATGTCGCCGCGGACGGCCTCCAGCACTCCCGCGTACGCGGGGCTGGATCCGGCGAACCGGAGCACGTCGGGCGCGTTGAACGAGGTGCGGAACCGGCTCGGCTCGACGATCATCACCCGCACCCCGAACGGCGCGACCTCGCCGGCCAGCGCCTCCGACCAGCCTTCGAGCGCGAACTTGCCGGCGGAGTACGCCCCGACGCCCGGGAAGGAGATGCGCCCTCCCTGGCTGCTCATCTGCACGATCGTGCCCGACCCCTGGCCGCGGAAGAACGGCAGGACGGCCCGTACGAGCGCCGCCGGGCCCACCAGGTGCAGTTCGAGGGAAGCGCGCAGCTCGTCCTCGCCGACCTCCTCGGCCGCGCCGACCACCCCGCGGCCGGCGTTGTTCACCAGCACGTCCACCCGGCCGAACCGGTCGGCCGCCGAACGCACGAGGTCCCCGGCGCGCCCGGTGTCACACACGTCGAACTCGGCGACCAGTACCTGGTCACGGTGGGCGTCCGCGAGGTCGGCCACCGACCCGGGCCGCCGTACGGCCAGCACCACGTTGTCCCCCTGTCCGATGGCGCGTTCGGCGATGGCACGGCCGAAGCCCGCCGACGCGCCGGTAATGATCCATGTCCGCTTACTGCCTGATCGCGATGTCATGCCGGAGACGCTAGGAGTTTGAGCGCGCTCGAACGCAAGCGCGGCGTCCGACCTTCCGCTCCCCGTACGGTCAAGGACGGCTGGATCACCACGGCCGAGACACGGAGTCACGCGCCACCGGCGTGTAGCTCGCCGGCCCAGGGGACTACACCGCCGGTTTGCCGGGAGGCGGCAGGATCGGGAGATGGCCGAACTCTTGACCGGCGCGGCTCTGGCCGCCCGCGCCGCGGAGGCCCTGGAGGTCCCGCTGCAGCGTTCCCTCGGCGCCCGGCTCCTCGACCCGGACGCCCCCGCCGCCGGCGCGTGGTTCGTCGTGGCCGGCCTGGCGAGCAACGGCCGGGGCGCCCTCCACGCGGCGGCCCTGGGCACGGTGCTGGAACTGGCCGCCTACCTGGCGCTGCTCCCGAGCCTGTCGGTGTCGGAGGACGCGGTGACGCACGCGATCGCCACCCAGCTCGTCGCGGCGGCCAAGGACGGTGACCGGGTGGAGGTCCGCGGCCAGGTGGACCGCCGCACCCGGCGCCTCGCGTTCCTGTCCGTGGTCGCCACGGCCGAGGACCGCACGATCGCCCGCGCCCAGCTCACCAAGTCGATCCTCGGACCGCGATAGCGGCCGGGCCTCAGCCGGCCGACTCTCGCGGTTTCCGCGCCCGTACGGCCAGGACGGCCGGGGTCGGCTCGCCGCCCTCGGTGAAGCGTTCGAGGGTCAGGCCGGCGTCGAGGAAGGCGTTCAGCAGGGCGGGCAGCGGCCAGTGAGAGGCGCCGACCTTGTCGCGTACGCCCTGGTCCGTCCATGAGGCCTTGGTCCAGTGGCCGTCGGCGTAGCCCCGGCGGATCACCACCGCCGCGGGGTCGGCGCGGTCGGCGAAGCCCCCGCAGAAACACGGATGGACCCCCACGTGCACGAACACCCCGCGGGGCCGCAGCACGCGCGCGGCCTCGCGGAGGACGGCCGGATAGCCCGGCATGTCCGTGTGGACCATCACGGCGATCACCGAGCCGAGCGATCCGCTGCGGACCGGCACGCGTTCGGCGTCGCCCCGCGCGACCGGCAGGCGGCCTCGGGCGTGGCGGAGCATTCCCGCGGACAGATCCACCCCCACCGGCGTACGGCCCAGCGAGCGGACGGTGGCCGCGTGGACGCCCGTGCCGCAGCCGATCTCCAGGCAGGTGCCCGAACCCGGCCCGAGCAGGTCGCGCAGGGCCTGATCGATCCCGATCGGGTCGGAGTCGTCCCGGCCGCCGAGGAACTCCTGTTCGTACCAGTCCGCGATCGCGTCGTACGCCGCCGGTGCCATGCGCCCTCCTCGCCTCGTCCCGGACCCTGTCACGCCCCCGTCCGGCCTGCCACGCGCTTCGCCGTCGGCGGACCGAACGAGATCACGGCGGGTCGAGGTACGCGCGGGCCTGGAGCGTGAAGAGCTGGGCGTACGTGCCGCCGGAGCGAAGGAGCGCGTCGTGGTCGCCCACCTCGGCGACGCGGCCCTGGTCCAGGACGACGATCAGGTCGGCCATCCGCACGGTGGAGAAGCGGTGGGAGATCAGCAGCGTCACACCGCCCGCCTCGCGCCCGGCACGGGACACCTCCGCGAACCGGGCGAACAGCCGCGCCTCGGCGACGGCGTCCAGGCTCGCCGTCGGCTCGTCGAGGACGGTCAGCAGCGGCGCCGGACGCATCAGGCCGCGGGCGAGCGCCAGCCGCTGCCACTGCCCGCCGGACAGCTCGTGGCCGCCCGTGAACCACCGGCCCAGCGGCGTCGCCAGGCCCTCCGGCAGGCGCTGCACGACCCGGCGTGCCCCGCCGCGGTCCACCGCGGTGCCGACCGCCGCGTCGTCGCCGGCGCGTGGCAGGTCGCCGGCGCCCACGACCTCGCGTGCGGTCAGGCTCGGGCGCAGGAAGTCCTGGAAGACCGCGGTCGTCCGCTCGCGCCACCGGTCGGCCGGCATCGCGGCCAGGTCCTCGCCGTCGACCAGGATCCGGCCCTCGGACGGCACGTACATGCGCGTCAGCAGCTTGACCAGCGTCGTCTTGCCCGCGCCGTTCTCGCCGACGACGGCGACGGTCGCGCCGGCCGGCAGGGTGAGGTCGACGTCGCGCAGCACCGGTTCGTCCCGGCCCGGGTAGGCGAAGGTCACCGACTCCAGCCGGATGCCGGTGCGCAGCGTCGCCGGCACCGCCCCGTCCGCCGCGGAGCGCGCCGTGGCCGCGTAGCGCTCCAGCCACAGCAGCCGCCGGGCGGTACGCACGGCGGAGGCCAGCGAGCCCGCCGTGTCGGTGGCGCTCGAGACCTGCGCCTGCGCGCGGCGCATCAGGCTCACCGCCATGACCACCTGCCCCGGTGAGGTGTGCCCGTGGACCGCCCGCAGCACCAGCACGATGATCACCAGGACGAACCCGGCGGCGTAACAGACCCACCCCAGCCCCTCCCAGGCCGCGGCGCGCAGCGCGGCGCGGACCGAGCCGGCGCGCACCCGTTCGGCGATCGCCGAGTGCCGGGCCGCGAGAGAGCCGGTGACGCCGTACGTGCGCAGCTCCTTGGCGGTGCCGGCGGTCGTGGCCAGGGCGAACAGCTGGTCCGCGAGACGCCGGTCGTCGGCGAGCGCGTCACCGGAGGCCTGCTGTACGCGGCTCGCCCGCCGGTCGGCGAGCATCGGCGCCAGTCCGACGAGCGGCACGACCATCACGGGCGGGTACACGGTCGCGAGCAGCACGATGATCGCGGCGCTGCGGATGACCACCTGCCATCCGCCGAGGAGCTGCCGCGCGGCGCCCGCGAGCGTACGGCGGCCGTCGCGGAGCTGGTCGATCTCGCTCAGCAGGTCGGGGCGTTCGAGGTGTTCGACGCCGGGCACGGCGTTGACCAGGATCGAGATGCGCGCCATGAGGTAGGAGCTGACCCGGTCGGTGAGCGCGGAGTTGCGCGCGGCGCTCATCGTCGTCAGCGTCCACGCCACGGTGAACAGCGCCGCGACCAGGCAGACCCCGGCGACGACCCGTGCCCGGTCGTGGGCGAGGGCACCGTCGACCATGAGATGGAATCCGAGCGGGAACGTCGCCGACGCGACCGCGGCCACGGTGGTCGCGGCGAACGCCCACGCGAGCATCCCCGGCGCCGCCCGCCACGCGGGACCCACGAGGACGCGCAGCACCGTGCCGGAGGGCCGCACGGCCTGAAGCCGGAACATCGCGTACGTTCGGCCGGCCCGCCGCGGTTCGGCCACGTTCATCGGCCTTCTCCGAAGCGGGCGACCTGGAGGCGGAACATCTCCGCGTACGTCCCGTCGGCCCGCAGCAGTTCGTCGTGGGTCCCGTTCTCGGTGACGCGGCCTCCGTCGAGAACCGCGATCCGGTCGGCCCGCCGTACGGTCGAGAAGCGGTGTGAGATCACCACGCTCGTGACCCCCTTGGTGATGTCGAGGAACCGGTCGTAGAAACGCGCCTCGGCCCGGACGTCGAGCTGCGCGGTGGGTTCGTCCAGGACGAGGATCCGCGCGCCGCGTTCCACCGCGTACAGCGCGCGGGCGAGTGCGAGCCGCTGCCACTGACCGCCGGACAGGTCCTGGCCGCCCTCGTACTGCGCGGACAGCACCGTGTCCCAGCCGCCGGGCAGCCCGTCGACGAGGTCGGCCGCGCCGGCCCGGCGTGCGACGCGTGCCAGCGCCTCGGCGTCGACCGGCCCACCGAGCAGGTCGAGGGCGACGTTCTCGCGCGCCGTCAGCGGGAAGCGGGTGAAGTCCTGGTAGACCACGGCGACCTGCCGCTGCCACTCGCGCGCCGGCAGGGCGCTCAGCGGTACGCCGTCGATGAGGATCCGTCCCGCGGTCGGGTCGCGCAGCCGGGCCAGCAGCGTGACCAGGGTGGTCTTGCCCGCGCCGTTCACCCCGACGATCGCGGTGGACGTGCCCGCCGCCAGGACCAGGTCGAGGCCGGTCAGCACGTCCTGATCGGTGCCGGGATAGCGGAACGCGACGGACGCGAACACCACGTCCTCGCGCGGCAGTCCCGCGACCGGGACGGCGGCGGTGTCCTTCCCGGGACCGGCGGCGTCCTCATCGGGGCCGGCGGCGGTCAGGTCGCTCGTGAGCGCGTCGAGGTCCGGCACCGAGGCGAGCATGCCCTCCAGGGCGAAGTCGGCCGCGTTGACGCTGCCGGCCTGCATGCTCGCGGGGAGCATCGTCAGCATCACGACGAGCGCGCCCAGCGTGATGGTGTGGTGGTACGCCGCCCGGCCCAGCAGCGCGGCGCTCACCGCGTACACGCCCAGTACCAGCGCGCTGAGCAGCGCGATCCGCCGGTTGATCCGGCGGAGCTCCGCCCACGAGGGCCGCATGGCCTCGTCGTACAGGGCGCGGTGGCGGCCGACCAGCCAGTCGCCGAGCCCGAACACCCGGATCTCCTTGGCCGCCTGGGGACGCCGGGCCAGCCCGGCGAAGTACCAGCTGCGCCGCAGCGTCTCCGTCGCCCGCCGGTACGTGCCGACCCGCGACCGTACGAGCGCCCGCAGCGGCCGGTTCAGCACCAGCCACATCGCCAGGACGCCGAGCCCCAGCCACCAGTGGAACGCGGCGAGCACCGCGCACGCCAGCACGCCCGACAGCCGGTCACCGGTGCGGCCGATCAGCGCCATCGCGGCGCCCGCGGGCTCCTGGCTCATCAGCTCGCCCTGGGCCGAGGACAGCCGGTCCAGGACGGCCGGGTCCTCGAGGTGGTCGATCCCGGCCGGGGCGGACACGGCCTCGATCAGGCGCCGTCGCGTCACGACGCTCATCCGCGCCTGGGCCACCGTGCTCAGGGCGTCCTCCACCGGGCCGCGCAGCAGGGAGACGGCGTACAGGCCGCCCGCGGCGCCGAGGTCCACGAGCATCCGGTGCCCGGCGGGCGAGCCGAGCCCGTCCTCGACCGCGGCCGGGATGCCGCCGACGGTGCGGCCCATCGCGACGAGGACGACGTTGGGCAGCAGGGCCTCCACGACCATGAACACCAGGGCGGCGGCGAACAGGCCGGGCGCGGCGGAGGCGAAGTCGCGCAGGACCCGTGCGCGCGCCGAGGATCTCACGGGGTGTCCTCGACGTCGTCCCAGGTCGCCAGCTCGGACATGAGCGTCCCGGCGATCCGCAGGACCTCCCGCTCGGTGGGCGACAGACGCTCCATCGCGCGCGCCAGCCAGGCGGTGCGGCACCGTACGTCCTCGCCGAGCCGCGCGGCACCTCGTTCGGTGAGGTGGAGCAGGACTCGGCGCCGGTCCGTGCCGGAGGGGCCGCGCGTGATCCACCCGCGTTCCTCCAGGCGGGCGAGCGTCCGGGTCAGGGTCTGCGGCTTGGCCCGCTGGAGGGCGGCGAGACGGCCGGCCGTCATCGGGCCCTCGCGATCGAGGTGGGTCAGCGCGCTGATCATCGACAGGGTCGTGCCGTCACGCGGCCGCTCGGCGCGCATCCGCTGCGCGAGGTTCGAGGCGCCGATGGACGCCGCGACGGCCGCCTCGGGCAGCTCCGGGAAGTCCTCCACGGCCAAGGAGATTAGTAAGCCATGACGAAGGAGTTCAACCGAATTTACCCGCGATCATCCTGAGATCGTTACGCAGTTGCGTACATACGTGCAGGGGAGCAGGTCTCCAGCCGCACTCAGGGGATGCCGCACTCGGCGCGGCAGGTGGTTCCGGGTGGGGGCGGCCTCCGCCGGGGGCGTTTCGGCCCCCGCCCGGCGAACCGGACGACCGGACGGGGGCCTGACCGTTCTCAGGCCCGTACGCCGGCCAGGCTGCGGCACGCCTCGGCGCAGGTCCGGCAGATCCCGGCGCAGCGCTTCATCACCGGGTCGCTGTTCATCGTCGTGCACGCCTCGGCGCACATGTCCGCCACGCGGGCGCACGTGGCCGACATCTCCAGGGCCTGGGGCGACTGACGCATGAGCATGTCAGCGCACGCGCGGGCGACGTCGACGCAGTCCATCAGTGGGCCCATCATCATCATGTCGACGTACTGGCCGCCCTGCTTCAGGCAGTGTGCGATCGCCTGCTCGCAACAGCTGTAGCTCTCGATGCAGGCGTCGATGGACTTCTGCATCTCCCCGCTGATCTTTCCGCCGTAGTTCACGGTTCCTCCTCGGATGGGGCCTCGCCTACTTCGCGTGGCCGGACTTATGACCCTCATGTGGCCATATTCCCCGGGCCGCGCGTCCGAGTTGCCGTCAGTCGTCGCTTTTATAAGGGGCGCCCATTATTTTGCGGTCGCGCGTCACCTGGTTACGGCCGCCCTTCCACGGAGGTGGTTAATTTGCGTAAAGGTCCCGGCCCTTCCTTTGAGGCGGATTGTGCTGTTGTCTCGGAACGTACGGAACGTACGGATCGCGCGGGTCTTTTCTGGGGATTCGTCCCCTGATCACCATCCTCCGCTTGCCACGCCGGGGGCCGCGGGATCCGGATCTCTGGGGGGAGCGAGGGGCCCGGCGGACGTCCCGTCGCCGGGCCCCTTGATACTCGGCGCCTGATCCGACCCGAAATCCTTACGTTGTGCGCTCCGACCGTGTCAGGAACCAGATACGGTCTTTGGGCTGACAGTCCAGATCATCCCGATACCGAGGGGGGATGACCGTGTCCGGCCCGACGGACGAGAACGTTCCCGCATCCGGCTCCGCCGCGCCCTCTGACGAGGACGAGAGCCGGGCACCGGACCGGGACGAGGCGCGCCCGCCACGGGAGACGCCCGCCGAGCCGCCCGCCGGGACCGACGGCGATCCGGACGGCGAGGCCCCGCACGACGACGGCCCGCAGGACGACAACCCGCAGGACGACCCGTACGAGGCAGGCCCGCAGGAGGCCGGGCAGGAGGGGATCACGCGCCCGTGCGCCTACTGCGGGCGGCCGATCCCGCAGCCCGGCGACTCGTCTCCGGCGGTGCGGTACTGCCCGGACAACGGAGGCGCCTGCGCGAACGCCGCGGCCGAGCGGCGGCGGCGCGACCAGGACGCTCCGGGGCTCGCCGGCCAGGTGGCGCGCACGTGGGACATGGTGGAGCGGCTGGAGGACGTCGCGGAGCTGCTGGCCATCTCGCTGACGGGCGGCCTCAGCGTGGCGGGCGTGGAGCGACGGCTGGCCGAGGCACGGGCCGAGGCCGCGACCGCCCTGGCCGAGGCCCACCGCGAGCGTGAGGCGGCGCGGCTGGAGGCCGAGCAGGGGCTCGCCCAGCTCGGCGCCGCACACGACGAGGTACGGCGAGCCGAGGCGCGGGTGGCCGAGCTGACCGCCCGGCTGGAGTCCGCGTGCGCCGAACGCGACACCGCCCGCGAGATGAGCAACGAGGCGACCCGCACCGCCGAGGCCGCCAACACCGCGATCGCCGCGATGAGCGACGAGCGCGACCAGCTCGCGCGGCGGGTCGCCGAGCTCACCTCCGCCCTGGACCTGGCACGGGAGGAGCTCGCCCGCCAGCGGGAGGAGCTGGCCGGCGCCGAGGAGGCGCGGAAACGGTCGATGGCGCTGGAGGAGACGCGCACCCGGCTGCGTACGGCCGAGTCCGAGCTGGACAAGATGCGCACCACCGCCGAGATCGCGCAGAAGGGCCGCGCCGCCGCCGAACAGGCCTGCGCCGAGGCCGACCGTCAGGCGCTGGAGGCCCGCTCGCACGCGGAGGAGATGAGCCTCGAACGCGACGAGATCGTCGCCGAGCGCGACTCGCTGGCCGCCGACCTCACGTCGTGCCGCCAGGAGCTGGAGGCCGCGAAGGCGAGCCTGGCCGAGGGGGAGCGGATCGCCGCCGAGCTGGAGGAGTGCCGCGGCGAGCTCGAACAGCACCAGTCCCGGCTCGTCGAGCAGCAGCTCAAGTCCCGCGAGCACTCCCAGATGGTCGACCAGCTCCGCGGCGCCCTGGCCACGATGATCGCCGAACGCGACGCCGCCCGCGCCGAGGCGGACGAGGCCCGCAGCGAGCTGGAGCGGCTCGTCAACAGCGGTCCGTCCCGCTCCCGTCACGCGCGCCCTGCGGAGTTCGGCGCCCCACCGCCGGCCCCGCCCTCCGCCCCGCCGTCGGTTCCGCCCTCCGCCCCGCCGTCGGGCCTGCCGTCCGCACCGGCCGACGCCACGCAGCCGCCGGGCGCGTACCCCGCCTCGGCGTCCGGCCAGTACTCCACGCCGCCGGGCCAGTTCGCCGCGCCGCCGCCCGCCCCGGGCCCCGGCCAGGCCCTGCCGCCGGAGCCCGGCCAGGACCTGCCCCCGGGCCACGACCTGGGCGGCGTGACCGGCCCACCGGAGTCCTTCCGCCGCCATCGGTTCCTCCCGCCGGAGGAGCAGGCCCCCTGACCCCCGCACCGGCCGCACGCCGGCTCATCGCGCGGGCGGGCCGGTGGGCGGTGCGGTGGGACGTACGGTGTTGGCCGTGACCCTGGCCAGGACGCCCGGAGAGAACAGCGACGCGGGCGCGGATGTCAGGGCCAGCACGTCCAGCAGGCTCGCGCACACGCGGCGGTCCACGTTCGCCGCCGCCACCACCCGGTCCACGTACGCGTTGATCAGCCGCGTGCTCAGCCCGGTCGGGGCGGCCTCGGTCTCCCGGTACCGCAGGTCCTCGCCGGTGGCCACCAGCCAGGCGCCCGCCGCGCTGCGGCTCGCTCTCTTCTGGAAGCGGCGTTCGAGGTCGTCACGGTCCTCGCGCAGGCAGCGGTCCAGGGCGACGGCGGAGATCGCCGCCACGCTCATGCCCTGCCCGTAGATCGGGTTGAACGCGCACGCCGCGTCGCCCATGACCACGAAGCCGCGCGGCCAGGCGGGCAGCCGCTCGTAGTGGCGCCGGTGGTTGGCCGTACGGCGGAAGCCGCGGATCGGGCTGAGCGGCTCCGCGTCGCGGATCGCCTCGTACAGCACCGGATCGCGCAGGCCCTTGGCGAAGTCCAGGAACTCCTCCTCGCCCGTCGGGCCGTAGTCGCCGCCCGCGCCGGACAGGCTGCAGATCCACCGGCCACCCTCCTGCGGGAACAGTCCTCCCGTCCGCCGCGTCTCCGGCGGGTCCGCCTGCAGGTAGAGCGCCTTCCAGCCCGGGTCGAAGCCGTCCGGGATGGCATAGAAGCGGCTCGCGTACCCCAGCAGCGGGTCCACCAGCGTCTCGGGCGGCGCGGGGTAGCCGAGAGACTCCAGCCACGCGGGCGCCCGCGATCCCCGCCCGGTGGCGTCGAGGACGAGGTCGGCCGCCACGGTCTCGCCCGACCGCAGCACCACCCCGGCGACGTCGCGGCCCCGGGGCACCAGATCCACCACCTCGTGCCCCTCCAGCACGTCCAGGGAGGGCACGTCGCCGGTGAGCCGCGACCGTACGGCCCAGTCCAGCAGCGGACGGCTGAACGTCAGCAGCCGCGTCACCTCGAACCGCGTGCGCCAGCCGGCCGCGGTCAGCCATAAGACATCTGCGGGCACCCCGATCTCCACGGCGCCCGCGGTCAGGAGCGTCTTCTCCAGCCCGGGGAACAACTCCTCCAGCAGGAACAGCCCCCGGGTCCACAGCACATGCAGGTGACGCGACTGGGGGACGCCCGGCCGGAACGCCGCCCCGGCCGGGTAACGGTCGCGCTCGACCAGGGTGACGCGGTCGAAATGGCCGGAGAGGACGCGGGCTGCGAGGAGCCCGGTGAGGCTGCCGCCGATGACGACGGCGTGGTCACGGTTCATGTGCGGCCTCCCGGACGGGCGGGGGCGGACAAAAGCTCCATACTGCGAGTCCGTTCTATGAAACCGGCATATTGACGCTCTGTATAGGGCGCGGATACTGAAAGGCCCGGAGCGAGGAGTCATGCCATGACCACCAGCAGCGATCATGCGACGAGGCCGCCGTCCCGTACGCAGCACCACCGGATGGTCAAGCGGGAGCTGACCGAAACGTCCCACCCGGAATGGGCGCTGGCCATGGTCGACGCGCTCAGGCCGGAGTGGTCGGCGGTGCTGGAGTCGCCGCTGTTCACCGCGACGGCGGACGGGGAGTTCCCCGAGGCGGCCTGGCGGCGGATCCTGCTCGACTTCTTCTGCGTCGTCGAGGCCTTCCCGAAGTACATGGGCGTGTACCTGGCCAAGACCACATTCGGCCAGACGCCCGGCGACCACCTCGCGCGCGACTGGCTGATCGGCAACATCCGGACCGAGGCCCTGCACGCCCAGTGGTACGCCGAC
The DNA here is from genome assembly GCF_039541955.1 of Actinoallomurus oryzae. Lineage (NCBI taxonomy): Bacteria > Bacillati > Actinomycetota > Actinomycetes > Streptosporangiales > Thermomonosporaceae > Actinoallomurus > Actinoallomurus oryzae. The sequence continues at coordinate 73,435 of NZ_BAABHF010000006.1, forward strand.
TGGGCCGCCGCCCACGGCATCGGCTTCGACGAGCTCGTCTCCCACCGTCCCGGCCCCGAGGTCGGCGCGCTCTACGAGTACCTCTGGTCGGTCTGCTACCGAGGCTCGCTCGCCGAGGCCTTCGGCGCGGTGAACTACGCGATCGAGGGCACGACGGGGGAGTGGACGCAACGGGTCCTGCCGGCCTTCCGCAAGCGGTACGCCGACGACCCGCACGCGCTGCGGTGGCTCGTCGAGCACGCCGAGTACGACGACGCGCACCCGCGCGAGGCGTTCGAGCTGATAAAGATCACCGTGCGGGACGAGGCCGACCGGGAGAAGGTCGAGGCGGTCACCCGGCGTTCGCTCGAACTCTTCCGGCGTGGCTTCGACGCGGGTTTCCACGCGGTTGGGTAATGTGACGGTGAATTCTCCATCAAATCGAACGGACTTTGATCCGGTTCACGCCGGATAACAGAATAGTCCGGACTGGCCTGCGGCGATATGTCGCGAGTGCTCTTGCTCGCGGCCTTTCATAACGCTCCCTTCGGTGGCATCTCTGCTGCTCAGCGTGGGTATCTCATGGTCGATCACGCTTTGCGCCTAACGGTCCAAGCCGCAGGAAGGGTTGCGAATGCATGTCACTGCCAGTGGTCTGAAATGGTTCATCTCCACGACCACCGGCGCCGCGATCATCACCAGTGCGGGTTGCGGCGGCGGTGGTAGTTCCGCGGGTCAGAGTGCCGTGAAGAAAGGGGAGGCCGCGGCGGCGCGGGTGGTGATCACTCCCGCCAGCGGCACCGCCGGCGTACGGCCCGACGCCCCGGTCGTCGTCCGCGCGACGGGCGGACGCCTCGCCGACGTCGTCCTGGACAGCGGCGGCAGAAGGATCTCCGGTGAGTACAACCGGGACCACACGCGGTGGCAGTCCCGGTGGACGCTCCAGCCGGGCAGCACGGTCAACGTACGGGCCAGCGCGGAGAACGCCAACGGCCTGGTGTCCACGGCGCAGAGCAGCTTCGCCACCGAGAAGGTCACCGGCAACACGTTCACCGCCTCCCAGGACGAGGTCCTGGAGAGCCGCCGGGGCGACACGTACGGGGTGGGCCTGCCCATCATCCTCAACTTCGACAAGCCCGTGCACGACCGCGCCGCGGTCGAACGATCGCTCCAGGTGATCGCCGAGAAGCCGGTCCTCGGCTCGTGGCACTGGTTCGACGACAAACAGGTCGTCTACCGGGCGAAGAGCTACTGGCCCGCCTACCAGACGGTCAAGCTGATCGCCCACCTCGGCGGGGTGAAGGGCGGCAAGGACCTGTACGGCGGCAAGGACCTGGTCCGCACCTACCGGATCGGCGGCTCGCACATCTCCTACCTCGACATCGCCAACCACCACATGCGCGTCGAGCACGACGGCAAGGTCGTACGGCGGGTGCCGATCAGCGCGGGCATGGGCGGCTCCACGGAGTACACGACGACGAGCGGCATCCACATGAACATGGAGAAGGACGAGGACGTCACCATGACCTCGCCCGGCCGCGGCCCCGGTGACCCGGGCTACTACAGCGAGCTGATCCACTACGCGGTCCGCGTCTCCAGCGCCGGTGAGTACCTCCACCAGACGCCCGGCGACGAGGGCTGCCTCGGCGTCAGCAACTGCAGCCACGGGTGCATCCGCCAGCCCGCCGCCGACGCCATCTGGTACTACAAGCAGTCCCAGCCCGGCGACCCGGTCGACATCACCGGCACCGACCGTCAGGTGGAGCCGGACAACGGCTGGTCCTACTACCAGATGTCCTGGGCCAAGTGGCTGAAGGGCAGTGCCCTACATCATCACTGACGGAGTTGTCGACCGAGAAGTCAGCTGACGGACACCGTCCGTGAAGACGGGCTTCTTCCGGCGCGTGCAGCCTGGTCTCTGTGAAGACCGCTGCACGCGCCGGCGCCGTGGTGATCCTGTTGACCTCTCTGTCCGCCGCCGGCCCGCTCGGCCGTCCCGCCGACGGGCCGAGGCGCGTCACAAGCACCGCGTTCACTCCGGAACGGCCCTGCCACGGCCACGCCGCCGCGGACTTCGACGGCGACGGCCGGAGCGACCACGCGATCGGCGCGCCGTACGCCACGGTGGCCGGGCGGGTCCGCGCCGGGGCCGTCGCCGTGAGCTACGGCGGTCACGTCGGCTGGCTGTCCATGCCGGCCCCCGGGCGCGATGCCGGGTTCGGGGCGACCCTCGTCACCGGCGACTTCAACGGCGACCACTGTGACGACCTCGCCGTCGGCGTCCCCGACCAGGATCCGCCGCGCCCGGGCGCCGACGGTACCGGCGTGGTGTCCCTGTACTACGGCTCGCCGCGAGGACTCCGCCCCGGCCGCGTCCTCGGCGTGCGCGACCTGCGCCGTACGCCGCGCGGCGACCGGTTCGGCACCGCGCTGGAGGCCGGCGACCTGGACGGCGACGGGCGCGACGACCTGGTCGTGGGCGCGCCCGGGCTCTCCGGCGGCGGTGGCGTCGCCGTCTACACACGCGGCCTGCGAACCGCGCGCCTGATCACCCAGCACACCTCGTGGGTCGGCCAGAGGACGAGCGAGACGGACGGTTTCGGCTCGGCGCTGGCGATCGGCGACTTCGACGGCGGCCACGACCGCGAGCTGGCCGTGGGCGCGCCCGGCGACGGCGACGAGGCCTCGGGCGCGGTCACCGTCCTCGACCCGGCCGCGCACCGGTCCCGGCGGATCACCCAGGACAGCGCCGGCGTACGCGGGGTCCCCGAGCGGTACGACAGGTTCGGCACGGCCGTCGCCGCGGTGGACGCCGACCACGACGGCGTCGACGAGCTCGCGGTCGGCGCGCCCGGCGAGGACCAGACCAGGATCCCGGAGAACTACGCCGCCGGGGCGGTCCACGTCCTGCACGCCTCCGGCCGGGACGACCTGTGGACGCTGCGCAGGGCGGGTGGCTACGACCGCTTCGGCACCACGCTCGCCGCCGCCGACCTGAACGGCGACGGCACGGACGACCTGGTGGCGAGCGCGACCGGCCGGGCCGCCGTCCAGGTGCTGACCGGCCACCGCGGCCGCGGCCTGTCGCGCGGCCCCCTGATCACCTCACCGGCGGGCCGTACGTCGCAGTTCGGCTGGACGCTGGCGGCCCGCGGCCGTGACCTGTACGTCGGCGCCCCGGGCGCCGGTGGCTTCGGCGGCACGGTCTACCGCGTGCACGGCCGGACCCGCACGCCGGTCCAGAGCGGCTCGGACGGGGAGCTCCTCGGCTACGCCGTGGTGTGACCGGCCCGGCGGTGCGGCGCTGCCGTCTCTGGTCCTCCGCGGTGTGCCGCCCGCGGGTCAGAGCTGGGTCTCGCCGCCGTCGACGTACAGGTTGGCTCCGAGGATGAAGCTGCTCTGCCCGGAAGCGAGGAAGGCCACCACGCTGGCGACCTCATCCGGGTGCCCGATCCGGCCGAGAGGGACGCCCGCCGCGAAATCCGACTTGGTGACAGGTGTGTCCTCCGTACTGACGACGGCGTCGAGTCCAGGAGTGTCGATGGTGCCCGGGGAGATCGCGTTGACCCGGACGTTCCGGCCCTTGAGCTCGTTGGCCCAGGTCCGGGCGAAGGACCGGATCGCCGCCTTGGAGGCCGCATACGTGCCGAACGCCGCGACACCGTCACCGGCACGGACCGAGGAGTTCAGGATCACCGAGGCGCCGTCGTTGAGCAGGGGCAGCGCCTTCTGCACGGTGAACAGCGTGCCGCGCACGTTGACACCGAAGGTCTGGTCGAAGTGCTGCTCGGTGATCTGCTCCAGTGTCGCGAACGAGGCGCTCGCCGCGTTCGCGAAGACCACGTCCAGGCCCCGGCCCCGGGCCCGGACCGCGTCGTACAGGCGATCCAGGTCGGTCAGGTCGGAGATGTCACCCACCACCGCGGTGGCGCCCGCCGTGCCGATGGTCTCCACGGCCGCATCCAGTGCGGCCTTGCGCCGGCCGGTGATGAACACGTGCGCGCCCTCCGCCGCCAGCCGGATGGCGGTCGCCAGGCCGATCCCGGTGCTGCCGCCGGTGATGACGGCGGTCTTGCCTTCGAGCTGTCCCATGCGTCTGACCTCCATGAACTTCCGTACCGATCGGCACTAAAAGACCGTAGCACATCTGTACCGAACGGTACGGAAGGGATATGATCGACGGCATGGAGACGCGGCAGAAGGCGCAAATCGGCCGACCCAGAGGTTTCGACGCCGGCGAGGCGCTCGAACGCGCCATGCGGGTCTTCTGGGAACAGGGCTACGAAGGCGCCAGCCTCACCGACTTGACCAAGGCCATGGGCATCACCCGCACCAGCATGTACGCGGCCTTCGGCAACAAAGAGGACCTGTTCCGCAAGGCCCTGGAGCGTTACACGGAAGGCCCCGCCTCATACGGGGCCCGGGCCGTGCGGGAGCCGACCGCCCGGCAGGTGGCCACCGCGTTCCTGAACGGCTCCGTCCGTGCCACCACGCATCCCGGCTGCCCTGCCGGGTGCCTGGGCGTCCAGGGCTCCCTCGCCGCCGGCGAGCCGGGACGCGGCGCCCGCGACGCCCTCATCACCTGGCGCGAGGAGGCCACGTCCCTTCTCCGCGACCGGTTCCAGCGAGCCGTCGACGAAGGCGACCTGCCTCCCGGCACCGATGCCGGACTGCTCGCGCGCTACGTCATGACCGTGGCGAACGGTATCGCCGTCCAGGCCGCCGGCGGTGCCACGCGTGACGATCTGCAGAAGGTGGCCGACATGGCCCTGCGGAACTGGCCGCCTTCCTGACGGCCCAGGGGCATCTTCCGGCGGGAGCAGGACGCCGCTTCTCTCAGCGAGGGGCCGCGACGGCGGCGGCCTGCTGCCCGCGCGGCACGGTGGCGGACCGGGTGAGGCGGTGGGCGCCGTCCTCGACCGTGAAGCCGGCCGCGACCGTGCTCGGCGCGTTCCGCCTCGACACGTACGGCAGCGTGTGGAAGTCGGCCTGCATCCGCCCCGCCGACAGCCGGCACACGACGTAGCCGCGCCGCTGGTCGGCGTAGGCGATGTGCGGGTTCTCCGCCAGCTCCACCGCGCGTCCCGCCGGGTCGTCATAGCCGTCGCCGTCGCTGGTGATCGAGGTGGTGACCAGCTCGACGCCGGCGCGTCGCGAGTCCGGGTCGTCGAAGTCCGTCAGCAGGTCGCTCGCGTAGTGGGCGTGGATGTCGCCGGTGAGCACGACCGGGTTGCGGGCGCCCGAGGCGACGACGTCGCCGAGCACCCGGTCGCGTTCGGCGGCGTATCCGTCCCACGTGTCGACCAGCACCTCCTTGCCGGGCCCGAGGTGGTAGTCGTGCTGCGCCATGAAGATCTGCTGGGCCAGCAGGTTCCAGCGGGCGGTCGAGGAGCGCAGGCCCTCGGCGAGCCAGCGCCGTTGGTCCGGCCCGGCCAGGACGCGGCCCGTCGCGAGGCGCTCGTCGCAGTTGAGCCGGATGCCGTCGTCGCACGGCTGGCCGTCGCGGTACTGCCGGGTGTCCAGCACGTGGAAGGTCGCCAGGGACCCCCACCCCAGCCGCCGGTAGAGCCGGATGCGCGACCCGCGCGGCATCGCGGCGCGGCGCAGCGGCATGTGCTCGTAGTACGCCCGGTACCCGGCCCGCCTGCGCTCGGCGAACCCGGGCCGGTCCGAGGTGCCCGGGTGGGAGCCCGCCCAGTTGTTCTCGACCTCGTGGTCGTCATTGACCGCGATCCACGGCGCGAGGGCGTGCAGGGCCCGCAGGTCGGCGTCGGTCTTGTACTGCGCGTGCCGCCGCCGGTAGTCGGTCAGCGTCTGGCAGTGGCCCTCGGTGTGCGACCGGACGATCTTTCCCGAGGCGGCCTTGTACCCGCCCGGCGCGTACTCGTAGATGTAGTCGCCCAAATGCACGACCAGGCCCGGCTGCTGCTCGGCCAGCCTGCGGTAGCCGGTGAAGTAGCCCTGCTCGTAGTTGGAGCACGACACGGTCGCGAACGTCAGGTCCGGGGCGGTCCCCGGCGCCGGGGCCGTACGGGTCCGTCCGGTGGGGGAGAGGTACCCGGCGGTGCGGAAGCGGTAGAAGTACTCGCGTCCCGGCTGGAGGCCGGCCGGTTCGACGTGGACGCTGTGCGCCCACGAGCGCCGGGCGGTGACCGTGCCCGACCGTACGACGCGGGTGAAGCGCTCGTCCTCGGCGAGCTGCCACTCCACCTCGGTGTCGCGGGCCGGCATGCCGCCGTGCCCGTCCTCGGCGAGAGGACGCGGGGCGAGGCGCGTCCACAGGACCACGCCGTCCGGGACGGGGTCGCCCGAGGCGACGCCCAGCGTGAACGGATCGCCGTGACGGCGGGGGATCCGGGGGGCCACGGCCATTCCCGCGGCCCCGATCAGCAGGTTCCGTCGCGATAGCTGCACGTCACCAGTTCAGACGCCGTTTCTGCCGGTCACGGAACGGGCCCCTGACGGGGCGGACAACTTCGTGTGGACGCCTCATGACAGCGATTGTTAGAAAGATTTTTGCAATATTACGTCTGGTTATTGCGCGAAAACATCTGCCGTCCTACTGTGTGCTCAGCCCAACGCCGCCCCGTGCGGCGGCCGACCCCATCCCCCCGCCGGGGTTCGTCGTCAGCGCGTCCCTGGATGACTCCGGCTCTTCGCCAGAAGGGTTAAGCGATGGTGACGTCAGGTCATCCCCCCACCCCACGCCGTCCCGTGGCCCGCCCGAGACTCACGGCGATGGCGCTGGCCGTGACCTCCGCCCTCGGTCTCGCCGGCGGCGTGCTCGTGGTCCCCGCCCTGTCCGCGCCGAGCGCGTCCGCCGCGACCACGGCCGAGACGCCGTGGTCCTTCCCCGGGCGCGGCGCGACCGTGCCGTTCACCGAGGTGGAGGCCGAGAACGCGGCCACCAACGGCACGGTCATCGGCTCCGACCGCGTCTACACCCACCTGCCCTCGGAGGCGTCCGGCCGCCGCGCGGTCACCCTCAGCGGGTCCGGCAAGTACGTGGAGTTCACCCTCCCGAAGGCGGCCAACGCGATGTCGGTGCGCTACAGCGTGCCCGACGGTGCGAACGGCGCCGGGATCACCACTCCCGTCGACCTCGTCGTGAACGGCACCAAGCTCAAGGACCTGTCCCTGACCTCGAAGTACTCCTGGTACTACGGCGGCTACCCGTTCAGCAACAACCCCGGGGACGGGAACCCGCACCACTTCTACGACGAGACCCGGACGATGTTCGGCTCGACGCTCGCCGCCGGCACCAAGGTGCGGATCCAGACCTCCGGCGGCACGACCGCCGCGGTGACGGTGGACCTGGCCGACTTCGAGGCGGTGCCCGCGCCGATCGCGCAGCCCGCCGGGTCGCTCTCGGTGGACTCCTTCGGCGCCGCCAGGAACAGCTCCACCGACTCCACCGCCGCCTTCCAGGCCGCCGTGGACGCGGGCAAGGCGCAGAACAAGGTCGTCTACATCCCGCAGGGCACCTACACCCTGTACGGCCACGTGATCGTCGACGGGGTCACGCTCGCCGGCGCCGGTCCGTGGTACAGCGTGCTCACCGGCCGCGACCCGAACAACCGCAGCCGCGCCGCCGGCATCTACGGCAAGTACGTCGCCGACGGCGGCCCCAGCCAGAACGTCACCTTGAAGGACTTCGCCATCATCGGCGAGATCACCGAGCGGGTCGACGCCGACCAGGTCAACGGCATCGGCGGCGCGATGAGCAACTCCACCGTCGATGACCTGTGGATCCAGCACACCAAGGTCGGGGCCTGGATGGACGGGCCGATGGACCACTTCACGATCAAGAACAGCCGGATCCTCGACCAGACCGCCGACGGGGTCAACTTCCACATCGGCGTGACCGACTCGACCGTCACCAACACCTTCGTACGGAACACCGGCGACGACGGCCTGGCGAGCTGGCCCGAGAACAAGCCGAACGTGAACGACGCGTTCACGCACAACACGGTGGTCGCGCCCGTGCTGGCCAACAACATCGTGACGTACGGCGGACGGGACTTCACCATCTCCGACAACGTCGTCTCCGACACCGTCACCAACGGCGGCGGCATCCACGTCGCCAACCGCTACCCGGGGGTCAACTCCGGCAGCGGCACCGCGGTGGCGGGCACGATCACCGTGGCGCGCAACGCCCTCCTGCGGGCCGGCAACTCCGACTACAACTGGCACTTCGGCGTCGGCGCCCTGTGGTTCGACGGGCTGAACGAGGCGATCAACGCCACGATCAACGTCACCGACTCCGACATCATCGACAGCTCGTACGAGGCGATCCAGTTCATCGAGGGCGGCGCGACGCACACCGTCAACTTCGACAACGTGAACGTCGCCGGCACCGGGACGTACATGATCCAGGCACAGGCGGGAGCGACCGCGACGTTCACGAACGTCAAGGCGTCCTACATCGGCGCGGGCGTCGACATCCACAACTGCGTCGGCGGCTCGTTCGCCCCGACGTACGGCAGCGGCAACTCCGGCTGGAGCCTGAGCTCGACCGTCTGCACGGGCCAGTGGCCCGACCCGAACTACATCTACCCGGGCGGCGGCGGCAGCACCCCGCCGCCGACCGACCCGCCGCCCACCTGCCAGCCGGGCAGCGGCAACCTGGCACGCGGCAAGGCGGTCACGGCGAGCAGCCACACGCAGAACTACGTGGAGACGAACGCGGTCGACGGCGACGCCAACAGCTACTGGGAGAGCGCGAACAACACCTTCCCCCAGCGGATCACGGTCGACCTGTGCGCCTCGACCGACGTCGGCCGGGTCGTGCTGAAACTGCCGCCCTCCTCGGCCTGGGCGACGCGTACGCAGACGCTGTCGATCCTCGGCTCGACGGACGGCTCCTCGTACACGACGCTCGCCGGGTCGCGCGGCGTCACGTTCGACCCGTCCAGCGGTAACACCGCCACGGTCTCCTTCCCGGCCACCAAGACGCGGTACGTGCGCGTGGAGATCACCGCCAACACCGGCTGGCCCGCGGGGCAGCTGTCCGAGTTCGAGGTGTACGCCTCCTGAAGACGCGTCCGGGGGGAGGACTGGACGCATCCTCCCCTCGGACGTCCGGCACCCGCGAGCGCAAGGTTTTCACGGGGGACGAGAGCCTTGCGCTCGCGGGGCTCGTTCGTGCAAGCGGCTTGCGTTCATTGGCCGTATGCTTGCGGCGTGACACGTGCACCCGGGGAAACGAAGACGCGCCGGCTCGCCGAGGTGGCCAAGAAGGTCGGCGTCAGCGAGGCGACGGTCAGCCGCGTCCTCAACGGCAAACCCGGCGTCTCCGACGCGACGCGCGCGGCGGTGCTCACCGCCCTCGACGTCCTCGGGTACGAACGGCCGACCCAGCTCCGCGGCGAACGCGCCCGGCTCGTCGGCCTCGTCCTGCCCGAGCTCGGCAACCCGATCTTCCCGGCGCTGGCCGAGGTGATCGGGGGAGCGCTCGCCCAGCAGGGCTTCACCCCCGTCCTGTGCACCCGCACCGCCGGCGGGCTGTCCGAGGCCGACTACATCGAGATGCTGATCGACCAGCAGGTGTCGGGCGTGGTCTTCGCGGGCGGCCACTACGCCGAGGCGAACTCCCCGCACGAGCACTACCACCGGCTGTACGAACTGCGGCTGCCGGTCGTGCTCGTCAACGCCGCCGTCGAGGAGCTGACCTTCCCGCGCGTCTCGACCGACGACATGGTCGCGGTGGACCAGGCGTTCGGGCACCTGCTCTCGCTCGGCCACGAGCGCATCGGCCTGGTGCTCGGCCCGGAGGACCACATGCCGTCGAGGCGCAAGCTGGCCGCGTTCACCGCCGCGGCCGAGGCGGCCGGCCTCGACCTGCCCGACACGGCCGTGGAGCACGCGCTGTTCTCGCTGGAGGGCGGCCAGGCGGTCACCCGCCGCCTGATCGCGAACGGCTTCACCGCGATCATCTGCGCGAGCGACCCCCAGGCCCTGGGCGCCATCCGCGCCGTCCGCCGCGCCGGCCTGTCGGTGCCGGACGACGTGTCGGTGGTGGGGTTCGACGACTCGGCGTTCATCAACTGCACCCACCCGCCCCTGACCACGGTCCGCCAGCCGATCGAGTCCATGGGCCGCGCCGCGGTGCAGATGCTCGTGAACCAGATCGACCGCACCGCCTTCACGGCGGAGGAGCTCCTGTACGAGCCGGAACTCGTCGTCCGCGGCTCCACCGCCCCCGCCCGCGCCACCACCGCCTCCGCTCGGGCCACCACCGCCTGACCGGATCGCGGGCGAGGCCCACGCGGGCGAGGCCCACCCGCCCAGGGGGCCGATCCCACTTCTATTGTCCAGCCTGCGGCGTGGCCTAAGACAGCATTCGGGGCGGTTGTGGACAACCGGCAGACTGCCCGCCCCCGGCACTCCTCCACGGGCCCGGCGGCCGGCAGGAACCGGACAAGGGCCTCTGCCCCATCACTCGAAGCGCTCTGGCCGGATACGGCCTGCGGATCCTGTAACGATCAGACGATTCCACGTATCATCTCGACTTTTTGTTGTCACGATCCGGTCACACGGCGATCGCGCCATGGTCTCCGTCTCTAGTGATCGCGTGTCGGGGTGTGACGCGCGCCACTGCGATATGCGCTGGTGGCGGGACTTATCTCCTCATCGTCGAATGCTGCCGGGTAACCACGGCGAGCACGCTGTTAGTTTTTTGCAGTCATATGACTGAGACTTGCTCGCTACTGCTCATCTCTGTATCTTCCTGGCAACCGAGGCGCACGAAGCGCGATTCGTCGGTCTTCGGGGATGCCACTCCAGGAGGGAAGTCCATTGAAGAGAGCACGTCGTCTCGCGGTCGTGGTGGCCGGAGTGACCACGCTGGCCGGCGTCGCCGCGTGCGCCAGTAGCAGCAGCAACGACGACAAGGGCCGATCCGCCGCCAACGCCGGACCGCTCGACCCGAACACCAAGGTGTCGATCACCGTCGGCTGTCAGCCGCCGAAGAGCTCCAAGGCGCTGCGCCAGGAGTGGAACAACGACGTCGCCGCGTTCGAGAAGCTGCATCCGAACATCACGATCGTCAGCAAGGACGCGTTCCCCTGCGAGGATCCCAAGACGTTCACCGCCAAGCTGGCCGGCGGCCAGATGGAGAACGTCTACTACGTCTACCTCACCGACGCCAAGAACATCATCGAGAACGGCCAGGCGGCCGACATCACCAACTACGTCTCCGGCGTCAAGAACTACAAGTACCTGCAGCCGCAGCTGCTCAACGTCTTCAAGGGCGGCGGCCGGCTCTGGGGGCTGCCCAAGACGAACTACTCGATGGGCCTGCTCTACAACCGCAAGCTCTTCCAGCAGGCCGGGCTCAACCCCGACCAGCCGCCCACCACCTGGGACGAGGTACGCGCGGACGCCAAGAAGATCGCGGCCCTCGGCAACGGCATCGTCGGCTACGCCGACTACAGCGCCAACAACCAGGGCGGCTGGCACTTCACCGCGGAGATGTACTCCCAGGGCGGTGACATCGTGACGCCGGACGGCAAGAAGGCGGCGTTCAACAGCCCGCAGGGCCGCGCGGTGCTGCAGAACCTCCAGCAGATGCGCTGGACCGACAACAGCATGGGCAGCAAGCAGCTCCTGCAGATCTCCGACGTCCAGCCGATGATGGCCTCCGGCAAGCTCGGCATGTACCTGTCCGCGCCGGACAACATCCCCACCATCAAGGACCAGTTCCAGGGCAAGTTCGAGGACTACGGGCTGGCGCCGATGCCCGGGGCCCAGGGCACCCTGATCGGCGGCGACGGCTACATGTTCAACCGCAAGGACACCCCGGACCAGATCAAGGCCGGCATCCTCTGGCTGGAGTTCGAGAACCTCACGCCCGGCAAGGGCCAGTTCGACTGGGCCCAGAAGGCGATCGACAAACAGCCGGTCGGCCTGCCGCAGCCCAACATCTTCACCGGCCCACCCGCGGCCGAGGAGCTGCAGGTCCGCACCCAGAACGCCAACCTGCCGGTGCAGAACTACAAGGCCTTCGCCGACGGCGACCCGAAGGTGAAGTACCGCCTCGAACCACCGCAGGCCCAGCAGATCTACGCGGTGCTGGACGGCGTCGTCTCGTCGGTGCTGACGAACCGGAACGCCGATATCAACAGCCTGCTCTCCAAAGCGGAGACCAAGGTCAACGGCATCCTCGCCAACGCCGACTGACCCGGTCAGTCCTCCAGAGAGTCACCGCGGAGCCGCGGGGGACCGGTCACCGTGCGGACCGGCCCCCCGCACCCAGGCCCTGACCACGACGGACCGGCCCGTACGAGCGGGAGAAACGGAGACACATGGACATCTCGCTGTCGAGAGGCAGGCGGTGGGGCCCGAGAGCCCGCCGCGGACGTGGCGTACGGCGCAACCTGACCGCGTACGGGTTCCTGTGCGCCGCTCTCGTGTGCTTCGCGCTGTTCTCCTGGTATCCGATCGTGCGCGAGGTCATCCTCAGCTTCCAGAAGACCAACTTCATCGGCGAGACCAAGTGGGTCGGCCTGAAGAACTTCCATCGCGTCTTCCAGGACCCGTCGTTCAGCGCCGCGTGGAAGAACACCGCCGTCTTCACGCTGCTCGCGCTCCTGTGCGGGTACGTCGTGCCGTTCGTGACCGCCCTGCTGCTGAACGAGCTGCGGCACGCGCGCGGCTACCTGCGGTTCGTGGTGTACCTGCCGGTCATGCTGCCGCCGGCCGTGTCGGTGCTGCTGTTCAAGTGGTTCTACAACCCGGGGCCCGGCCTGTTCAACGAGATCCTGCGGTTCGCCCACCTGCCCACGCTCGCCTGGCTCGACTCGAGCAAGACCGCGCTGATCTCGCTGGTCATCGTCGCGACCTGGACGAACATGGGCAGCGGCACGCTGATCTACCTCGCCGCGCTGCAGACCGTGCCGGCCGAGCTGTACGAGGCGGCGGAACTCGACGGCGCCGGGCTGCTGCGCCGGATCCGGCACATCACGATCCCGCAGACCAAGCTGATCCTCCTGGTCATGCTGTTGCTGCAGATCATCGCGACGATGCAGGTGTTCATCGAACCGTTCCTGCTCACCGGCGGCGGCCCGGACAACGCGACCGTGAGCGTCGTCTACCTCATGTACCAGTACGCCTTCAACTTCAACAACTACGGCAGCGGCGGGGCACTCGGCCTCATGCTGATGCTCGTCCTCATCGTCTTCTCCGCCGTCTACCTCCGGCTCTCCCGCGATGACCGGGGCAGCCGGCCCGCCCGGGTCTGAGGTTGGGAGCCTCGATGTCGAACGTCCTGGACCGCCCGGTTCGTACGACGCACGCTCGCCCCGCCGTACGGCGGGCACGTCCGCCGCGGCGGAGGGAGGCGGGCCCGCGAACGCTCGTCTCGCCGCACAGCCTGCGGACACGCCGTGGGCGGGTGATCTACTGGACCGTGCTCACCCTCACCGTCGTCGTGTTCACGATGGTCTTCGTCTTCCCGCTGTACTGGATGGTCACCGGGGCGATGAAGTCCTCCGGCGAGCTCGTCCGGATGCCGCCGAGCGTCTTTCCCGAGCACCCGCACCCGGAGGTGTACAAGAAGGCCTGGCAACAGATGGACCTGGGCCGCTACCTGCTCAACACCTTCATCTACGCCCTGGGCGCCTGGCTGATCCAGATCGCCGTGGACGTGTGCGCGGCGTTCGCGCTGTCCAAGCTGCGGCCGATCTTCGGGAACGTCGTGCTCGGCGGAATGCTGCTGACGCTGATGATCCCGCCGACCGTGCTGCTGCTGCCCGCGTACCTGACCGTACGCGACCTGCCGATCCTGCACCTCAACCTGCTCAACACACCGTGGGCGATCTGGCTGCCGGCCGCCGCCAACGGGTTCAACATCTTCCTGCTCAAACGGTTCTTCGACTCCATCCCATCGGAGCTGCTCGAGGCCGCGGCGATCGACGGGGCCTCCGCTCCGCGCATGCTGTGGTCGATCATCCTGCCGGTCTCCCGGCCGATCCTCGGCGTCGTGTCGATCTTCGCCGTGGTCAACGTGTGGAAGGACTTCGTCTGGCCGCTGCTGGTGATGCCCGACACCAACCGGATGCCGGTCAGCGTCGCGATCTCCCAGCTCTCCCAGGAGATGCCGCAGAACGTCCTCATCGCCGCGCTGGTGATCGCGAGCATTCCCGCGGTCGTCGTCTTCTTCGTCTTCCAGCGCAACATCATGGCCGGCCTCACGGCCGGCGGCCTCAAGGGCTGATCCGCCCTGGCGGGCCGGTGTGCGTCCCTCGGCCGAACCACGGATCGAACCACGAACACGTTCGTCTCAAAGGAGTAGCGCAGCATGCAAGAAGCGTGGTGGCGGGGAGCCGCGATCTACCAGGTCTACCTGCGGAGCTTCGCCGACGGCAACGGCGACGGGCTCGGCGACCTCGCCGGGCTGCGCGGCCGCCTGGACTACCTGTCCAAGCTCGGCATCGACGCCATCTGGCTCAACCCGTGGTACCCCTCACCGATGTCCGACGGCGGGTACGACGTCGCGGACTACCGCAGCATCGAGCCCATCTTCGGCACGCTCGCCGAGGCCGAGAAACTGATCCAGGAGGCGCACGAGCGCGACATCAAGATCATTATCGACGTCGTGCCGAACCACTCCTCGGACCAGAGCGCGTGGTTCCAGGAGGCGCTCGCGGCCGGCCCCGGCTCACCGGCGCGGGAACGGTTCTGGTTCCGGCCCGGCCGAGCGGCGAGCCGACGAGCGAGTGGAGCGGCCGGTGAGGAACGAGCCGTCCGCGGAGCGAGTGAGGAGGTGAGCGCGACCGACAACGCGAAAGGCGGCCCGCCCAACGACTGGCAGTCCATCTTCGGCGGCCCCGCCTGGACGCAGGTGCCGGACGGCGAGTGGTACCTCCACCTGTTCGCCCCGGAACAGCCCGACTTCAACTGGAACAGCCCGGCCGTACGGGAGGAGTTCCTCGACGTGCTCCGGTTCTGGCTCGACCGGGGCGTGGACGGCGTGCGCATCGACTCCGCGGCCGTCCTCATCAAGGACCCCGACGCGGAGCCGGACGGCCTGGACCCCTACACCGACCGGGACGGCGTGCACGAGATCTACCGCGAGTGGCGGCGGGTATCCGACACCTACCCCGGCCGGTTCCTGATCGGCGAGGTCTGGCTGCCGGACCAGGAGCGGTTCGCCCGCTACCTGCGCCCGGACGAACTGCACACGGCCTTCAACTTCGACTTCCTGTCGTGCCCGTGGGACCCGGCCGCGCTGCGCCGGGTGATCGACGACACGCTCGCCACGCACATGCCGATCGGCGCGCCGCCCACCTGGGTGCTGTCCAACCACGACGTGACCCGGCCCGTCACCCGGTACGGCCGGCCGGACACCTCCTTCGACCACGGCGACCGCAAGCACGGCATGACCTCCGACCGAGAGCTCGGCGTGCGGCGGGCGCGCGCGGCGGCCCTGCTGGCCATGGCGCTGCCCGGCGGCGTCTACGTCTACCAGGGCGAGGAGCTGGGCCTGCCCGAGGTCGAGGACATCCCCGACGCGCTGTTGCAGGACCCCATCTGGGCCCGCTCGGGCCACACCGACCGCGGCCGCGACGGCTGCCGCGTGCCGCTGCCCTGGTCCGGCGACGCTCCGCCGTACGGCTACGGCGGCGAGCCCTGGCTGCCGCAGCCCGCGGACTGGGGACCGCTGACGGTCGAGGCGCAGGAGGCGGACCCCTCCTCGATGCTCAACCTCTACCGGACGGCGCTGCGGATCCGCCGCGAGAGCCTCGGCGACGGCACGCTGACGTGGCTTCCGCTGGGCGAGGAGGTGCTCGCCTTCACCCGTGACTCCGGCCTGACCTGCGTGGTCAACCTGGGCCGGGAGCCCGTACGCCTGCCGGAACACCAGCGGATCCGCCTCGCCAGCGGTGAGGTCGACGGCGACCTGCTCCCCGCGGACACCGCGGTCTGGCTGCTCTGACACCGCCCTCACGCGCCTGCCGGGACTGTCGCCCGGCAGGCGCGTTCACCACGACCGCAGGGTGCGGGGCAGGCCGAAGGACGGCAGCAGGCCGTTGTCGACGAACCGGGTCAGCCCGCGGATCCGGTCGCCCGACAGCGTGAGCACGAGCAGGCCGTGAGCGTGCGCGATCGGCGTCCCCGGATCGATCACGTAGCCGCCGAACGCGGGCTGGCCGTTGGCGTGCGTGGGGATCAGCCGGTACCGGCGGCCCTGGCGCATCGCCACCGTCGACAGGAAGTGTCGCATGGCCGCGAGACCCTCGTACTCCATCGGCAGTGGCGGCATGGTCAGCCGCACGTCGTCGGTGAGCAGGGCGAGGACCGCGTCGACGTCACCGCGTTCGAACGCGCGGGAGAAGTCGTCGATGATCCTCCGCTCGCGCGGGGAGTGCGGCAGCGGCGCGTCGTCGCGGCCCGGGCCGGGCAGGCGAGCGGCGAGCGTCGCGCGGGCCCGCTTCAGCGCGCTGTTGACCGAGTTCTCGCCGCTGTCGAGCATGCGGGCGACCTCGGCGGCGCGGAAGCCGAGCACGTCCCGCAGCACCAGGACCGCCCGCTGCCGGGGCGGCAACCGCTGGAGGGCGACGAGAAACGCCAGAGAGACCGACTCCTTGGTCTCATAGCGGGCCTCCGGCCCGAGCGAACCCTCCGGCAACTCGTCGAGCAGGACGTCGGGATAGGGCTCCAGCCAGCTCGGATCGCCGTGATGCGTGGGCTCGGGCAGCGGCACCTCCGGAACGTACGCCGGTCGCTCGCGGGGCCGGCGCGCACCGTCGCGCAGGGCGTTCAGACAGCGGTTCGTCGCGATGCGGTACAGCCAGGAGCGCAGCGACGAACGCCCCTCGAACCCGTCCAGCCCGCGCCAGGCCGCCAAGAGGGTCTCCTGGAGCACGTCCTCGGCGTCCTGCACCGAGCCGAGCATGCGATAGCAGTGCACCTGCAGCTCACGCCGGTACGGCTCGGTGAGCTCACCGAACGCCTCCCCGTCGCCCGCCCGCGCCCGCTCCAGCGTGCCCCGCATCCCGGCACCTCTCCCCGTCCAGTGGTCCATATCTGTACTGACACCGGCCGCGTACGAAAGTGGTCACCGCCCAGTCTCCCCGTCGCCCGGTGTCCCTACCACCGACGAACGGGAGGAAATCGTGAGTGGTGGAAATCGGGTCCGGGCGACGGCGGAACAGCGATGGGCGCTGGTCCTCGCGTCGGTCGGATCGTTCATGGTGGTGCTCGACGCGCTGATCGTGGCCACGGCGCTGACCGCGATCCAGCGCGATCTGCACGCGTCGATCGAAGACCTCGAGTGGACGGTCAACGCCTACACCCTGAGTTTCGCGGTGCTGCTGATGACCGGCGCGTCGCTGGGGGACCGGTTCGGGCGCAGGCGGTTGTACATCGTGGGACTGGCGCTGTTCGCCGCGGCGTCGGCCGCGTGCGCACTGGCGGACGGCGCCGGCGCCCTGATCGCGGCGCGCGTCGTACAAGGCGTCGGCGCGGCGACCGTCATGCCGCTCGCGCTGAGCCTGCTGAACGCGGCGTTCCCGCTGGAACGGCGCGGCTGGGCGCTCGGCGTCTACGGCAGCGTCACCGGTCTGGCCGCGCTGCTCGGACCGGTGCTGGGCGGCGTGATCACCCAGGGCCTCGCGTGGCAGTGGATCTTCTGGCTGAACGTGCCGATCGGCCTGGCCGCGATCCCGTTCGTGCGGGTCCGCGTCAAGGAGGGCTTCGGCCAGGGCGTCGCGATCGACCTGCCCGGCCTCGTCCTGTTCACGCTGGCCGCGCTCGGGCTGGTGTGGGGCCTGGTCCGGGCGAACTCCGCCGGATGGGGCAGCGCCACGGTGATCGCACCGCTCGCCGGGGGCGCGGTGCTGACCATGGCGTTCGTCGGGTGGCAGTCACGCGCCCGCGCGCCGATGCTGCCGCTGCGACTGTTCCGGTCGCGCGCGTTCTCCACGGGCAACGCGCTGATCTTCCTGCTCAACGGGTCGATGATGGGCGCGATCTTCTTCATGACCCAGTACCAGCAGGTCGCCCTTGGCCAGGGCCCACTGAGCACCGGCCTGCGCATGCTGCCGTGGGGCGTCGCGCCGTTCCTGATCGCCCCGGTCGCCGGCACCCTCACCGACCGGCTGGGCGCGCGCCCGCTGGTCGTCACCGGCCTCACCCTGCAGGCCGCCGGGATGGCGTGGACCGCGCTGATCGCCAGCCCCCACCTGTCGTACGGGGCGCTGGTCACGCCGATGAGCGTCGCGGGCATCGGGTTCGCGCTGGGAATCCCGGCCGTCACCAAGGCGGCGGTCAGCACCAGCGCACCGGCCGACATCGGCAGGGCCTCCGGGGCGTACAGCACGATGCGCCAGCTCGGCGGCGCGTTCGGCGTCGCGATCCCGGCGGCCGTGTTCGCCGCGACCGGCGGGTACGCCACCGCCTCCGCGTTCAGCCACGGCTTCGCGTGGGCGATCGCCGTGGCCGCCGCCCTGGCATTCGCCGGCATGCTCGCGGGCCTGCTGCTGCCGACGCCGGCCCGGCCCGCACCGCCACGCCCCGCACCGACACGGACCGCACAGCGGATCTGAACCGGTCACCTCGGCCCCGGCGCGGGAGGCAGGCGGTGGAAGGAGCCCCTCCCGCCCGGGGGGCTTCAGCCCACTTCCATTCGGCTCGCGCGGCATCGTCTGTTCGCCGCGGACAGCCGCGCAGGTCAGATACCGTGATCATTATCAGCGCCTCGTTCCTCGACGCGGATCAGGTATTTCAACGAATGGAGCGTCGGCGGATGCTCGACCTGACGCATCGGCTCACCGGCTCCGTCGCGCTCGCCGCGGGTGGGACGGTGGCCGTGGCCTGCGTAGTGGTCGCGGGGTGCTCGCGGTCGCTGGTCTACGGCTGTACGGACGTCGCCCTGTCCGTGCAGGACACGCGCGTCGGGCGGATCACCGACGACCTGCTGCTGACCGCCAGGCTCACGGCGCACGGCAAGCCCGTCGCGGGCCAGCAGATCAACTTCTGGCTCTACGACAAAGGTCCGGGGCAGCCGGCCGGGGCCGGCGTCTACGTCGGTACCCAACCCACGCGGACGGACGGGGTGGCCCGGCTGACCCTGGTCGGCGGCCCGGCCGGCCAGCTGCTCGCGGGCACCACCCCCACCGGGTTCGGCGCCGAGAAGCCCCAGCGCAAGGACTACTGCGGCGCGAGCGCCAAAGCCCGGCTCCTGTGCGGCCCCACGTCCTCAACCGCCTGCCCCGCGGTCCGCATGCTCGTCTCCTGAGGCCCGCCGGCCGTACGGCGGTGCGGGTCAGGCGTCCGGGACGGACAGGTGGCGGGGGTTGGCGACGGTGAGCTTGTCGGTCACCGTCGCACGGACCACGGCGACCACCTCGTCCATCCGGTCGTCGAGGTCGTCGGACCGGATCGCGCGGGCCAACTCCGCGTCGTCGCGGCAGCCGAGTGCCGCCAGGCGGCGGTCGTGCTCGGCGCGATGGGCGTCGCCGAGCAGGAGTTCCCGCTGGGCGATGCCCAGCGCCGACCTGGCCACCAGGGCGTGGAAGCGCAGGCGCTCGTCGCCGTCGGCGATCACCTCGTCGGTGAGGAACGCCCGTACCGCCTCGATCAGGTCCAGCGCGCCGGGCCGGTCGTGCGGTGGCGCGCCGGGGCCGGGCGGGCGGCCGGTGAGCGGGTCGGGGACCTCGCTCGGCTCGGTCAGGCCGAGGGCGAGCAGCAGGTCGTGCTCCTGCTCGCA
Organism: Actinoallomurus oryzae; assembly: GCF_039541955.1. Lineage (NCBI taxonomy): Bacteria > Bacillati > Actinomycetota > Actinomycetes > Streptosporangiales > Thermomonosporaceae > Actinoallomurus > Actinoallomurus oryzae. The sequence goes on from NZ_BAABHF010000006.1 coordinate 93,125, forward strand.
GACCCGGCGCCCCAGGGCGGCCAGCTCGACCGAGCGCTCGGCGCCGGACAGGTAGCGCTCCGCCTGGACCCGGCACAGCACCGCCCAGCGCAGCGTGCCGTACGTCTCCCACCAGCGCAGTGCCTCCGCCGAGGGAACGGTGCCGCCGCCCTCGGCGTACCCGGCCAGAAGCTCGGCGCGGGACCCGAACCCGCCCGCCGGCAGCGGCGAGCCGAACCGCCACGCCTTCACGCACAGCCAGCCGAGGTCCTCCACCGGGTCGCCGCGGTGCGTCAGCTCCCAGTCCAGGACGCCGCGGACGCCCTCGGGCGTGACCATGAGGTTGCCGGTGCGGAAGTCGCCGTGCACCACGGTGTCGCCGCCGGGCGGCGGGCGGTCGCGGCCGAGCCGGCGCAACGCGAGTTCGATCGCCGGGCGCGGCTCGCCGAAGGCCTCGTACATCTCGACGAGCTGTTCCAGCGGGTCGCCGCCGGGCAGGTCGGCGATCTCGCCGGGCGGGAGCGCGTGGACGCGGGCGAGGATCCGGCCGAGCTCGCGCGCCAGGCCGGGCCGTACGGCGGCGAACCGCTCGTCGCGCAGGAGGCGGCGCGGGATCGTCTCGCCGTCGAGGCGTTCCATGATGAGGTACGGCGAGCCGACCGTGCCCGCGCCGTCGCCGTGGTCGACCAGCCTCGCCACCGGGACGCCGCCGCGCGCCGCGACGAGCAGCGCGGCGGCCTCGCGCGCCATCTCCCGCGGCTGCGGGGAGGCCGGCGGGTCGCGGCGCAGCACCAGCGGGTCGCCGTCCGCCTCGAACGCCCACGTCTCCCGGCTGGCCCCGCCCGACAGCCGCCGCGGCTCGGTCACGGTCACCGGCCGGCCGCGGACCTGCGTGAGGCGGGCGGCGAGTCGCCCGGCAAGGCCCTCGGTCACGGGCCCTCCTTCGTCGGAGCGGCGACCAGGCGCGCGTGTTTCATTGGTTCGTTCGCTCCGCTCGCTCACCGCTGGGCCTCTCGCGCCGCGCGGCGGGCGGCGGCGTGGGCGCGGAGCGCGTCGGTGGCGCGTGAGTCGGCGTACTCCTCGATCCGGGTGATGCGCCCGCCGTCGACCGTGACGAACAGGCAGGCGGGCACCTCGACCGCCGTGCCGTCGGGGAGCCGGCCGCGCAGCACGTGCCGCTGCACGTAGCCGTACGCGGCCGGGTCGCGCCGGATCTCCTCGTAGCGGAAGTCGTGCAGGTTGCGGGCCAGCCAGCGCAGGGTGCGCAGGTTGTCCTCGACGGTCTGCTCGGTCCCGTCGCCGTTGTGCCAGATCCGCGCGTCCGGGGCGTACAGCCGGCGCAGTGCCTCGGTGTCGCCGGTCGTGATCGCGGTGACGAATCCGGTCGCGATCTCCTCGTGGTCCGGGTGCACGGCGGCTCCTTCAGGTGAGGCGGTCCAGTCCCAGCGCGCGGACGGTGAGCGCGTCGAGGGTGTCCAGGAGGCGTTCGGTGTCGTCGCCCTCGCCCTGGACGAGCCGCAGGTAGAGGGAGTGGTCGACCATCGCGGCGAGCGCGCGTGCGGCCAGGTCGGCGTCCAGTCCGGGATCGACGAGTCCCTCGCTCTGCCAGCGGCGGATCGCGCGGGCCGAGCGGCCGGTCGCGAGGGCGCGGTGCCGCCGCCGCATCTCGCGGAACTCCTCGTTGAACGTGGCGACCTGCTCGATGATCGCCATCATCCGGGCGTTGCGCAGGTAGGCCGTGGAGTAGGAGCGGTTGGCGCGGCGTACGCGGTCGCCCGGGGCGGCGTCCGGGCCGAGCGGCAGCCGGTCGCGCCCGGTCATGTCGGCGAAGATCCGGTCGGCGATCTCCCGGAGGACGGCCTCCTTGGAGTCGAAGTAGGTGTAGAAGGTGCCGTACGCGGCGCCGGCGCGTTCGGTGATGTGGCGGACCCGCGTGTCGAGGAAGCCCCTGTCCTCGAAGACCTCGCGGGCGGCCTGGATCAGGCGCTCCCGCGTGCGCACGCCGCGCTCGGTCAGCGCCGTCGTGCCCTCGTCCGCCATCGTCTCCGCCCTTTCGCCCCGGCATCCCGCCCGGCCGCAGGGCCCCAGGCATGAAGGTCTTGACAGTCCATCCGCAGCGGACAAATGATGCGGAGAAGTTGACCTGACTGTCAAGTCAACTGCTGGGCGCCCCTGAGGAGTGAGTGAGCATGGCCGGGAAGAACCCCGAGTTCGAGCTGGGCGGGATCAACCACCTCGCCCTGGTCTGCTCGGACATGCGGCAGACCATCGACTTCTACTCCGGCGTCCTCGGCATGCCGCTGATCAAGACGATCGAGCTGCCGGGCGGCATGGGCCAGCACTTCTTCTTCGACTGCGGGGGCGGTGACTGCGTGGCGTTCTTCTGGTTCCCGGACGCTCCCGACGGCGTACCGGGGATCTCCGCGCCGCCCGGCCGTCCCGAACAGGGCGACCTGCTGAGCGCGGTCGGCTCGATGAACCACGTCGCCTTCACCGTGCCGCCCGAGCGCTTCGAGGAGTACCGCCGCCGGCTCAAGGCCAAGGGCGTGACGGTCAGCCCGATCCTCAACCACGACGACAGCCCGTCCGGGATCGCCCGCGAGATGTACGACGGCGTGTTCGTCCGCTCCTTCTACTTCCAGGACCCCGACGGCATCCTCCTGGAGTTCGCCTGCTGGACCCGGGAGTTCACCGACGCCGACGTCTCTCACACGCCGAGGACGGCGGCGGACCGCCGTACCCCCACGCACGCCTGACCGGAGGAGCCGATGCCCCGCCTGCGAGAGGTGCCCCGCGCCGAGGTCACCGACGAGCGGATCCTGTTCTTCTACGACCGCCTGTTCGGCCCCGACCGCGACCCCGCCGTCGAGCACGGCACCGCGACCGGCTCACCCGGTGACTGGTGGACCGTCTTCGCCCAGTCCCCGGAGGTCTTCCGGCACGCCGTACGCGGCTTCGCGCTGTACCGCGACGCGAAGCTCGACCCGCTGCTGCGCGAGCTCGGCCAGTCGCGGGCCGGCTGGGCGCGCGGCAGCCGGTTCGTCTTCTCCCAGCACTGCAAGCAGCTGCGCGCGCTGGGCGTACCGGAGGAGAAGGTCCAGGCCGTCGCGTACTGGCAGACCGCGGACTGCTTCTCCGAGCTGGAACGCGCGGTGCTCGCCTACACCGACGGCCTCGTGCTCGACGGCGGCCGGGTGCACGACGAGATCTTCGCGGTGCTGAAGCGGCACCTCGGTGACGAGGAGATCCTCCTGCTCACCTACATCACCTGCCTGTACGAGATGCATGCGACGATGGCCAAGGCGCTGCGGCTGGAGTTCGACGACCGGGAGGAGCCCGTCGTCGAGGTGGCCGCGCCCGAGGGGTACGGCGCGCGGGACATCGCCGACGACATCGCGGGGGGCCGCCGATGACGTTCGAGGTGCCCGAGCACGTCCGGCCGGTGCGCGACGCCGTGTACGCGTTCATGACCGAGCGGGTCGAACCCGCCGAGCCGGTCCTGACCGCCGGTGGTGAGGCCGCCGCCGCCAAGCTCCGCGAGCTGCGGCGCGAGGCCAAGGACGCCGGGCTGTGGGCGCTCGGCCACCCGGCCGAGCTGGGCGGCGGCGGCCTGCCGTTCCTGGACTACGTGTTCGTCAACGAGGTGCAGGGTCGCAGCGAGTGGGGCCAGCTCGCTCTCGGCACGTTCACCCTCCAGGACTCCCTCATGCTGCACGAGTACGCCGGCGCGCGCTGGCGCGAGCGGTACCTGGCGCCGATGGTGGCGGGGGAGGTGTCGCCGAGCTTCGCGATGACCGAGCCGGATGCCGCAGGCTCCGACCCGACCGGCCTGCGCACCACCGCCGAGCTGGACGGCGACGAGTGGGTCATCCGGGGCCGCAAGTGGTTCACCACCGGGGCCGCGGCCGCCGCGTACACGACGGTCATGTGCCGTACGGAGCCGGAGGGCACGCCGCCGCACCGGGCGTTCAGCATGATCATCGTGCCGACCGACACCCCTGGGTACCGGATCGTGCGCGACCTGCCCGTGCTCGGCCTGGCCGGCGGTCACTACGAGGTCGCCTATGAGGACGTGCGCGTGCCGGCGAGCAACCTGCTCGGCCCGCGCGGGGAGGGTTTCCGCATCGCGCAACGGAGGCTCGGCCCCGGCCGCATCTTCCACTGCATGCGCTGGCTCGGGCAGGCGCAGCGCGCCTTCGACCTGATGTGCGAACGGCTGAACTCCCGCACCGCCTTCGGCGGCCCGCTGGCCGACAAGCAGCTCATGCAGCGGCACGTGTTCGAGTCCTACGCCGAGATCCAGTCCGCGCGGCTGCTCACGCTCCAGGCCGCGCACCGGATCGACGCCGGCGACGAGGCGCGCGTCGAGATCTCCGTGATCAAGGTCGTCGGCGCGCGGATGCTGCACAACGTCATCGACCGGGCCATCCAGGTGTACGGCGCGGCGGGGCTCACCGACGACCTGCCGCTGTCGCGGATGTACCGGCACGCACGGGAGGCCCGCCTGTACGACGGCCCGGACGAGGTGCACACGCAGAGCGCGGCACGCCGCGTCCTGCGCGAGTACCGCAACGGCGGCAACTGGGAGTTCGGCCTCCGCTGAGGCCGGCTTGGGAGCCGGTCCGCCGGAACAGGTCTCCGGAAGAACAGGTCCATGGCAAGACAGGGGACGAGAACGCATGCCGACCGACTCACCCGCCTCTCCGGGGCCGCTCGCCGACCTGCGCGTCGTCGAGATGGCCCAGCTCATCGCGGGTCCGTTCTGCGGGCAGCTCCTCGGCGACTTCGGCGCCGAGGTGATCAAGCTGGAGCCGCCGGGCGCGGGCGACCCGATGCGCCAGTGGGGCCGGGAGAAGCCGCACGGCCGCTCCCTGTGGTGGCCGATCATCGCGCGCAACAAAAAGTCGGCGACCTGCGACCTGCGGACCGCCGAGGGACAGGACCTGGCCCGGCGCCTCATCGACCGGGCCGACATCGTCGTGGAGAACCTCCGGCCCGGCACGCTCGAACGCTGGGGCCTCGGCTTCGACCGGCTGCGCGAGACCAACCCCGGGCTGGTCATGGTGCGGGTGACGGGGTTCGGGCAGACCGGCCCGTACGCGCCGCGCGCCGGGTACGGCTCGATCGGCGAGGCGATGGGCGGTCTGCGGCACGTCACCGGCGACCCCGGCGGCCCGCCCTCGCGGACCGGGATCTCCCTCGGCGACTCGCTCGCCGGGCTGTTCGCCGCCCTCGGCGCGCTCGCCGCCGTGCACGGCCGCCGGCGGACCGGCCGGGGGCAGGTCGTCGACTCGGCCATCTACGAGGCCGTGCTGGCGATGATGGAGTCGCTCCTGCCCGAGTGGACGGTCGCCGGCTACCAGCGCGAGCGCACCGGGCCGGTGCTGGGGAACGTCGCGCCCAGCAACGTCTATCCCACCAAGGACGGTGAGATGGTGCTCATCGCGGCCAACCAGGACACGGTCTTCCGGCGGCTGGCCGCCGCGATGGAACGCCCGGACCTGGCCGCCGACGACCGCTACGCCACGCACGCCGCGCGTGGACGCAACATGGCGGAGCTGGACGCGCTGATCTCCGCCTGGACCGCGCGGTTCGGCGTGGAAGAGCTCCTCGGCCGGCTGCACGACGGAGGAGTGCCGACGGGCCGCATCTACACCGCGCGTGACATGTTCGCCGACCCGCACTTCGCCGCCCGTGAGGCCATCGTCCGTCTCGTCCACCCGGAGCTGGGTGAGCTCCCGATGCAGGGCGTCTTCCCCCGGCTCGGCGAGACGCCCGGCTCCGTACGCCGGCTCGGCCCGGCGCTCGGCGAGCACAACGCCGAGGTCTACGGCGACCTGCTGGGCATCGGCGAGGAGGAGCGCGCCGCCCTGGCCGCACGCGGCGTGATCTAACGGTGTTGGATGACCGGCATGCTGGATTACGACCGCGAGGCCGACCACTACGACGTGACCCGTGGCGGCGACGCCAGAGCCGCATCGGCGGCCGCCGCGGTACGCGCCCTGTTGCCCCCGGACACCACGAGACTGGCCGACCTCGCCTGCGGCACCGGGATCGTCACCGTCCGCCTCACGCGACCGGGCCGGCAGGTCATCGGCATCGACCTCTCCTCCGGGATGACCCGCATCGCCGCGACACGACTGCCCGGCCGGATCACGATCGGCGATGTGACCAGGCTCCCGCTGGCCGACGCGTCGATGGACGCCGTGGTGATGATCTGGCTTCTCCACCTGATGAACGCGCCGGCCGGCGCGGCGGCCCTGACCGAGGTCGCACGCGTCCTGCGGCCCGGCGGGACACTGCTCACCACGGTGGACAAGAACGACGCGGTCTTCGCCACGGACGACGACACCACCGCGCTGATCAAGCCCGTCCGCGCGGCGTACGCGGCACCCCAGACGGACGCCACCGGCCGCGTGACCGACCTGGGCGCTCCACTCGGGCTGACCGTGACCGGGGAGAACGCGTTCCCCGGAACCGGACAGGGCCGATCCCCGCGCCGGTGGCGCGAACATCTCCTGGCCGGAGCCTTCACCTGGGCCAAGGCCGCCGGTGACGACCTGACCGCCCTGTGCGAGCGGCTCCAGGCGCTTCCGGACCAGGACCGGCCACGTCCGGACCCCGTCTACCGCCTCCTCCGGCTCACCAAGGTTTGACCCCGGCCCACCGGCACCGTCAACCGGCGGCGAGCTTGTCCTGCGTCTGCCAGGAGGTCTGGAGCGCCGCCCCGGATCCCCGGCACCGGCCGACGTTCACGGCGACGGAGTCCTCCGTACGGGTGGTCTTCGCGCCGAAACGCGCCTTGGGGCCGTTGTCGAAGGCGCGTACGCGGCCGTCGCGGGAGGACAGGACCGTGCTGACGTAGGTCTCCGGGGAGCCGGTGACGTGGCCGCGGAGCTGGACGCAGATGTTCCAGCCGTCCTTGGCGGCGGTGTCGGCCAGGACGGCGGTACCGGTGTACGCGCCGCGGCAGACCGACACCTTGAGCAGCACGGACCCGGCGTGGGTCACGGTGTACGCCCGCTGGTAGTCGTGGCAGCCCTTGGCCGGTTTCTTCTTCGGCTTGGCGATGGGGGCACCGGACCGGACGCCGTTGAGCTGGGGCCGGTGCGTGGTCGGCGCCGGTGTCGGTGTGGGCGTGCTCGGCGCGGTGACAGCCGTACGGACCGGGGGAGCGGTGGCGGCGTCGCCGCCGCCCGGCCACAGCGGCACCGCCACGGCGGCGCCGGCCACGACCACGGCCGCCCCGGCCAGGAGCGCCCAGCCGACCGTCCGCCGCCGGCCGGACGCGGGCGCCGTGGTGGGCGTGGAGGCGGGGGTCAGCGCCGACCGCGCCGGCGAGGGTCCGGACGGTGCGAAAGCGCCGGAGACCGGCGACGTACGGGCCGGGCCGGAGACCGGGGACACGGCCACCGGAGCCGTCGGCGGCGCGGGGGAGCGCGGCAGCTCGCGCGGGCTGGACGGCGGCGCGGAGGGAGACGGCGGTACGGCCGACGCCGGTGCCGCCGTGGAGGCCGGTGGCGCGGGTGCGGGTGCTGCCGGCAGCTGTACGGCCGCCGCCCACGGGCTCGGCACCTGCACCGGCGCCGGTGGCGCCGGTGCCACGTCGGACGTCCCGGTGGCCGGTGGTGTCGTGCCGGAGGGCCCGGTCGTGTTCGGGGTTCCGGTGATGGGCGGTGTCGGGCCGGAGGTCTCGGCGGCCGTCTCGTCGGCGGCGGCCGGTGGGGGGAACGCGGGGAACGCCGGGGGCGGTGATGCCGCCGCGACGGCGGGCCGGGGGGCGGTGTCAGCGGGAACGGCGGCCTCGGTGGCGGCGGGCGCGGCCGGTTCGGCGGTGGGAGGCCGGGTTTCGGGGGCCGGTGCGTCCGGCTGCTGCTCCGGCGGCGCGGTGGCGCCGAAGGCCGGCGGCGGCATCAGCGGCTCGTCGACGGGGGCCTCGTGGCCGAGCAGGCCGGCCTGGGCCTGCTGCGCGGTCGGCCGGCGCGCCGGGTCCTTGGAGAGGCAGGCGGCCACGACCGACCGCAGCGGCTCCGGCAGGGCGGAGACGTCCGGCTCGTCGTGCACGATGCGTTCCATCACGGCGTGCACGGACTCGTTGCCGAACGGCGGGTGCCCGGTCGCGGCGAACAGGATCGTCGAGCCCCACGCGAACATGTCCGCGGGCGGGCCGATCTCGTCGCCGGTGACCTGCTCGGGCGCCATGTACGAGGGCGTGCCGGCGCGGGCGGACTCGTTGTTGCCCGTCGCGCCGAGCGCGCGGGCGATGCCGAAGTCGATGACCCGCGGGCCGTCCGGGCCCAGCAGGACGTTGTGCGGCGTGAAGTCGCGGTGGACGATGCCGGCCTTGTGGATCGCGGCGAGCGCGGTCAGCGTGCCGATGGCCAGGCGTTCGAGCGCGCCGCCGGTGCGGGGACCGTCGGCGAGGATGTGGGACCGCAGCGAGCGTCCTTCGACGTACTCGCTGACGATGTACGGGTGGTCGCCCGCGAGGTCGGCGTCGAGCACCTGCGCGGTGCAGAAGCGCGCGACCTTCTTGGCCGCGGACAGCTCGCGTACGAAGCGGTCGCGGGCGTTCGGGTCCGCCGCCATCCGGGCGTGCAGCAGTTTGATCGCCACCTGCTCGCCCGAGGGGCTCCGCCCCAGGAAGACGACCCCCTGGTTGCCCTCGCCGAGCCGGCGCACAAGCCGGTGGCCGCCGAGCTCGGGCGGGTCGCCCGGGCGCAGCGGAAGGCCGTCGGCCATGGGAGGTGTCCTTCCGGTCAAGCCATCGTCCACAGCGCGTCAAACGATAGCGCCGGATCGGAGCGCCGATACCGGCATCGTCCGGCCTCGCCGGAGTTCAGCTGGTGGCGCGGCCCACGGCGTACTGGAACAGGTTGTCCTGCTGGATGGTCCCGTCGGCGCGCCGCTGGTTGCCGAAGTTGGCCAGGAAGACCTCGTGCGCGGCGTCCATGCCGATGACCTCGATCGCGCGGGCCACGTTGGGCGAGAACCGCATCGACTCCCACGCGGCGTCGAGCGAGGGGAAGTCGTACCTGCGGGTCACCTCGGCGTAGGCGTACACGTCCAGACCGGCCTCCACCATGACCTCGCGCAGGTGGTACAGGTCGCGGACCGGCTGGGAGCCGGGGGCGCCGGCCGGTACGAGCCCGCGTACGGCGTTGAGGAACGCGCTCGCCTCGCGTCCGGACCAGTTGTGCCACAGCCCGATCACGACCGAGCCGCCGGGCCGGGTGACGCGCGCCAGCTCGGCCACGGCGACCGCCGGGGGCTCGGTGTACTGGATCGCGTCGAAGGCCATGACCTGGTCGAAGCAGCCGCGGTCGTAGGGCAGTTCGGCGGCGTCGGCCACGCGCAGGTCGGCGTCGGGCAGGCGTTCCCGCGCGACCTTGAGCAGGTCGACCGAGGCGTCCAGACCGGCCACCTCGGCGCCGCTTCGCGCCGCGAGACGCAGGGCCGTCCCGGTACCGCAGCCGACGTGCAGCAGGCGTGTCCCCGGACGCGGGTCAAGTGCACCGAGCGCGGCGATATAGAGCGGGCGGAGCTGTTCCTCGCACACGTTGGTGAAGGCCATACCGTTCTGCGGATGAACCTGGGTCGGACCCACCGTCGCGTCCTCCGGGTAGTCGACTGATCGATTACATGATCACTTCGCGCTCGGGAGACTTGCATCCGCATATTTACCTATTTGCTGACTTTGTTCGCCGTACTCGTCGTACGTGATCCATACTCCTTGGTGTGGCCCGGCGAGTCTCGTGCCCTACTCTCATCGGCCGCACCGCGGAGCTGGCGCGGCTGGACGCCGCCCTGGCTCAGGCGCGGGGCGGCTCTTCCGTGCTGCTCTTCGTCTCCGGCGACGCCGGCATCGGCAAGTCGCGGCTGGTGGAGACGTTCACCGCGCGGGCCAGGGAGAACGACGCGCTCGTCTTCTCCGGCGCCTGTCTCGACCTGGCCGAGGGCGCCGCGCCGTACGCCCCCTTCGTCGCCGCCCTCCGGCCGCTGGCCGACGAGCTGAGCGGCGACGAACTCGCCCACGTCCTCGGCGAGGCGCGCCAGGAGCTCGGCGCGCTGCTGCCCGGGCTGTGCGGAAGCCCGACGAGCCGGCACGACCAGACCGAGCGCGGACGCCTGTACGAGCTGGCGCTCGGGCTGTTCCGGCGCATGGCCGCGCTGCGCCCGGCCGTCCTCGTCCTGGAGGATCTGCACTGGATCGACCCGGCCTCGGCCGACCTGCTGGCGATGATCGGCGGTAACCTCCGGCACGCGGGACTGGTGATCGTCGGCACCTACCGGAGCGACGAGGTGCCGCGTGACCACCCGCTGCACAACATCGTGCTGGAGCTGGAACGCTCCGGCCGTGCCGAGCGCATCGAGCTGACCGGCCTGTCCGTCGAGGAGGTGACCGCCCAGGTCACCGGCATCCTCGGCACCGAACCGGCGACGCGGCAGACCAGGTCGCTGTTCGACCGGTCGGAGGGCAACCCCTTCTTCGTCGAGGAACTGCTGGCCGCCGGGCCGACCGGTACGGAGCTGACCGCCAGCCTGCGCGACGTCCTGCTGACCCGCGTCGAACGCCTCGCACCGGCGACGGGACGGGTCCTGCGCGCCGTCGCGATCATCGGCCGGGGCGGGGACGAAGAGCTGATCGGCACCGTCACCGGGCTGTCCGCGGGCGAGCTGGAGGCCGCGCTGCACGAAGCCGTCTCACACCGGCTGCTGATCGTCACGGGCGACGGCTACGACGTCCGCCACGCGCTGCTGCGCGAGGCGCTCCACGCCGACCTGCTGCCCGGCCGGCGCAACCGGCTGCACCTGGCGGTCGCCGAGGCCCTGGAGGACAAGAACGTCCCGGCCGAGTCGGCGCGCCACTGGTACGCGGCGGGACACCACCCCGAGGCCCTCGCCGGCTTCGTCGCCGCGGCGGCCGCCGCCCAGGCGGCGAACGCCTGGGCCGTCGCGCTCGCGCACTACGAGCGGGCGCTGCGGCTGTGGCCGGAAGTGGCCGACGCGGAGAGCCGCTGCGGACTCGATCACGCCGAACTGCGGCGGCGCGCCGCCGAGGTCGCGATGGCCGAGGGCGAGACCGACCGCGCCCTCCAGCTCACCGAGGCGTCGATCGCCGGCCTCGACGCGGGAGCCGAACCGCTGCGCGCGTCCGCCCTGCGCATCCTCGCCGGCCGGATCCACTGGGTGGCCGGCGACGTCGCCGCCGCCTGCCGCTCCTACGACGAGGCGGTCGCGCTGCTGCCCGCCGAGGCCTCCACGCGCGAGCGCGCCCAGGTGCGTGCCCTCCAGGGGCACGCCTTCATGCTCCAGAACCGCTACACGGACGCCGCCGCCTGCTGCCGGGAGGCCATCGCCGTGGCCGTCGCCGTGGGCGCCCCCGACCTGGAGGTGCACGCGCGCAACACCCTGGGCGTCGCGCTCGCCATGCTCGGCGATGCGTCACGAGGCTTGGACGAGCTCGCCGCCGCGCTGCGGCTCGCCAAGTCGCGCGGCGACACCTGGGAGCTGGGCCGCACCTACGTCAACTTCTCCGACGCGCTGCTGTGGGCGGGCCGCTGGGCGGAGGCCGCCGAGGTCGGCATGGAGGGTGTGCACGTCTGCCGCGGCCTCGGCTACGGCCGTACGACCTGCATGTGCGCGGCGGGCAACACGCTGGCCGCGATGGTGCGGCTCGGCCGCTGGCCGGACGCGGACCGGCTGGCCGACGAGGTCGATGACATCGACGCGCCGCCCGGGCAACGGTGGGGCGTCACCCTGGCCATGACCGAGCTGGCGCTGCGGCGCGGCGACGTCAAGGGTGCCCGCGTGCTGCTGTCGTCGGTCGAGGAGACCGCCGAGCGGTCCCAGAACCGGGAGATGGTCACCTCGTTCCACGTGTGCGCCGCCTGGCTGGCGATCGCCGAGGACGACCACGAGGCCTGCCGCGAGCGCGTACGGATCGGCCTGGACCTGATCCGCGGCTCGGAGTATCTGCGGTTCGGGCCCGAGCTCTGCTCCATCGGCCTGGCCGCCGAGGCGGCGATCGGCGGAGAGGCCGGTGAGTTCCTCAAGGAGTGCCGGGAGTTCCTCAGCGGCATGACCGCGTGCCCGGAGCCGGAGGCGTACGGGCGCACCGCCGAGGCGGAGTCGACGCGTCTCACGAAGCCCGATCCGGTCGCGTGGGCGGACGCGCAGGCCGCGTGGGACGACCTCGGCGAGCCGTACAACGCGGCGTACTGCCGGTTCCGTGGAGCGGAGGCGCTCCTCGCGACCAAGGGCTCGCGCGAGGAGGCCGCGACACTGCTGCGCGCGGCCCACGAGACGGTCGTGGCGCTGGGCGCGGACAGCCTGCGGAGGAAGATCGAGGACCTGTCCCGGCGGGGACGCCTGGAGCTGGTGCGCGCGGGGGAGACGGTGCCCGGGCTGACCGCCCGCGAGGGCGAGATCCTCGCCCTGCTGAGCGACGGCCGGACCAACCGGCAGATCGCCGAGGCGCTGTTCATCAGCGAGCGCACGGTCGGCGTCCACGTCTCGCGCATCCTGCACAAGCTCGGCGTGCCCAACCGCGGTGCCGCCGCGCACCTGTTCAGAGCGGCCGAGTGAACGTCTCGCCACGCAGGGCGCGGTCGACGAGGTCGACGCCCTCGGCGATCGCCACGAGCCGGGCGCCCTCACGCCGGTAGATGTCGAGCACGGCCTCGACGCCGTGTGGCGGGATGACGCCGGACAGCTCCGTACGGGCCGTGCGGAACCCCAGCCGGGCCGCCTCGACACCGGCGGACACGTGCTGGCGCGCCATCCGGGCGAGCGCCACCGGGTAGCGGCGCAGCACGCCGTAGCGGCGGTATTCGGGCGGCACGAACTCCAGGAGCCACGCCATCGCGGTCTCCTCGAACCTCTCGGTGCCCGGCGGGTGCACGCCGGCAGGCCAGCCGGGCGGAACGTACGCGTTCACAGGGATCAGACTACGATGAATTCGAACGTTCGTTCGATGAAGGTGGCCTGAATGCGCCGGAGCGGACTCAGTCTGTCTCCGGCTCGTCCGGTGCGTCCGGCTCGTCGGACTCGCGCCGCCGGGTGATCCGGATGGTGCCCGAGTCGAGGTCGTCACGGCTGTGGCCGCCGGCCTCGGTGTGCAGCTCGTGGCGGCGGGTCTTCTCCTTCTCCTGCTCCTCGAGCTGGATCTGCTTTCCCGAGCCGCCGAACGCGGCCTGGAGGTCGGCGAACATTCCCGGACCGAAGCCGGCCCCTGACTCGGAGTCACCGCGGATCGCCGACATCAGCCCGCCGCCGCCCGTGCCGTCCTTCGGCCAGTCGATGACCTCCGGCGTCGGTGGCGAGGCCGTACGTTTGCGCGGGCGCCTACGGCGCCGCCGGAACGGTGATCTCACGCATCCTCCAACGTTCGGCCGATCCCCAGGATTCCTTGAGACTGCGAGGGCAGACTCGAAGAGACCGCCCGCGAAGCCTCGCGCGGTCTCTTATGAGGGACCCGCCCGAATGGTATGCGCCCTCGCGGTGATCTCGGACGGTAACCTGCGGAGCGTGTCCCTCACTCTGGCCGACATCGTCGGGATCTTCGAAGACCGTTACGATCCGGCCTGGGCGGAGTCCTGGGACGCCGTCGGCCTGGTCTGCGGCGACCCGGGCGCGCAGGTCCGCCGGGTGCTGTTCGCGGTCGACCCGGTCGCCGAGGTCGCGGACGAGGCGCTCGGCTGGGGCGCCGACCTGATCGTCACCCATCACCCCCTACTGCTGCGCCCCGTACACGGCGTCCCCGCCACCACCCCCAAGGGACGCCTCGTCCACCGGCTGATCCGGGGCGGTACGGCGCTGTTCACCGCGCACACCAACGCCGACGTCGCCGACCCGGGGGTCTCCGACGCCCTGGCGCGCGCCGTGGGCCTGACCGGCGACCTGCGGCCGCTCAGCCCGTCGCCGGACGATCCCCGGCGCGGCCTCGGCCGGGTCGGCGAGCTGCCGGAGCCCCTGACCCTGCGGGAGTTCGCGGCCGGCGCGGCCGAGGGGCTGCCGGTCACCGCGGGCGGCCTGCGCGTCGCCGGCGACCCGGACGCCCTCATCCGTACGGTGGCGGTCTGCGGCGGGGCCGGCGACTCGCTGCTGGGCGCCGCGCGCGCGGCGGGCGCGGACGTCTACCTCACCGCCGACCTGCGCCACCATCCGGCCTCGGAGTTCCGCGAGGCGGGCACGACGGCGCTGGTCGACGCCGCGCACTGGGCCACCGAATGGCCATGGCTTCGCGACGCGGCCGGGCTGTTGGGGGAGACTAACGTTGAGACCCGGATCTCCGCGGCCGTCACCGACGCCTGGACCTTTCGATCCTGTGAAGGAAGTACGTGAAAGCAGCACCTGAAGCCCAGTTGCGGCTCCTCGACCTGCAGGAGCTCGACACCGCGCTCGACCGGCTCGACCATCGCCGGCGCACGCTGCCCGAGCTGGCGGAGATCGAGCACGCCGAACAGCGCCTGCGCGAGTTCGGCGACGCGCTCGTCGCCGCGCAGACCGAGATCAGCGACATCGACCGGGAGCAGAAGAAGGCCGAACAGGACGTCGACCAGGTCCGCGCCCGCGCCGAGCGCGACCAGAAGCGCCTCGACTCCGGCCAGGTCTCCTCCGCCCGCGACCTGGAGAACCTCCAGTCCGAGATCACCTCGCTGCAGCGCCGTCAGTCCGACCTCGAGGAGATCGTCCTGGAGGTCATGGAACGCCGCGAGGAGGCCGAGAACCGCCTCCGCGAGATCGAGGCCGACCGGGAGACGGGGGAGAAGGCCCTGGCCGAGCTGACCGCCCGGCGCGACGCCGCGTACCGCGAGATCGACGGCGAGGCCGAGCTGACCAAGCAGGCCCGCGCGGGCGTGGTCACCGACATCCCGGGCGACCTGCTCAAGCTGTACGACAAGCTGCGCGACCAGCAGCGGGGCGTCGCCGCCGCGGCCCTGCTGCGCGGCCAGTGCCAGGGCTGTCACCTGCAGCTCAACACCGTCGAGCTGAACGACATCCGCGCCGCCGCCCCGGACGACGTCATCCGCTGCGAGGAGTGCCGCCGGATCCTCGTCCGCACCAAGGAATCCGGCCTGTGAGACTGATCATCGAGGCGGACGGCGGCTCCCGGGGCAACCCCGGGCCGGCCGGCTACGGCGCGGTCGTACGCGACGCCGTCTCCGGTGAGGTGCTCGCCGAGGCCGCCGAGTCGCTCGGGGTGACCACCAACAACGTCGCGGAGTACCGCGGCCTGATCGCCGCGCTGACGAAGGCCGCCGAGCTCGCCCCGGACGCCGACGTCGAGGCCCGCATGGACTCCAAGCTCGTCGTCGAGCAGATGTCCGGCCGCTGGCGCATCAAGCACCCCGACATGAAGCCGCTGGCCATGGAGGCGCGCAAGCTCGCCTCCGGCTTCTCCTCGGTCCGCTTCACCTGGATACCGCGCGAGCGCAACAAGCACGCCGACCGGCTCGCGAACGAGGCGATGGACGCCGCCGCCCAGGGGCGGGAGTGGTCCGCCTCGTCGTCCTCCGCCCCTGCCGCGTCCGACGATGAGGAACCTCACCGACCGACCACCGCGGGCTGGGCCGCCCCGACCGGCGCACCGACCCGTACGCTGCTGCTCCGGCACGGCGAGACGTCCCTGTCGGCGGAGAAGCGCTTCGCGGGCGTCGGCGAGATCCCGCTGACCGAGACGGGCGTGCTGCAGGCGAAGGCCGCGGCGAAGGCCCTGGCCGGCCGCTCCATCGACGCGATCGTCTCCTCACCGCTGGGCCGGGCACGCCAGACCGCGCAGGAGGTCGCCGACGTGCTCGACCTGCCGGTCCGCACCGAGGACGGCTTCCGGGAGACCGACTTCGGCGACTGGGAGGGCTACACGTTCGCCGAGGTCCGCGAACGCTGGCCGGCCGAACTCGACACCTGGCTGGCCGACCCGTCGGTGGCCCCGCCGCACGGCGAGAGCTTCACCGACGTCGCCCGCCGCGTGAACACCGCCCGCGACAAGCTCCTCGTACGCTTCCGGCAGCAGACCGTCCTGATCGTTTCGCACGTGACCCCGATCAAGCTCCTCGTACGCTCCGCGCTGGAGGCGCCGCCGTCGTCCCTGTACCGCATGTTCCTGGACGTGTCGTCCCTCTCAGAGATCGACTGGTACGCCGACGGCCCCGCGGTGCTCAAACGCTTCAACGACACTCACCATCTCGGCTAGGGGCGGGACGGTCACACGGTAAAATGTCGGGCTGGTGGACGAGTCGGCCGGGCGGCCGCGGCGGGGCCCCGCAGGGGGCTCCGACGAGGAAGGTCCGGGCTCCACAAGGCAGGGTGGTCGGTAACACCGACCCGGAGTGATCCGCGGGACAGTGCCACAGAAAACAGACCGCCTCCGCGTCAGCGGAGGTAAGGGTGAAACGGTGGTGTAAGAGACCACCAGCGCCCCAGGCGACTGGGGCGGCTCGGTAAACCCCACCCGGAGCAAGGTCAAGAAGGGCCCGCCACGGCGGACCCGCGCAGGCGTTCGAGGGCAGCCGGCCCGAGCCTGCGGGTAGACCGCTTGAGGCCGCCGGCAACGACGGCCCTAGATGGATGGCCGCCCGCTCCGCCGAAGCGGAGCGACAGAACCCGGCCTACAGGCCGACTCGTCCACTGTGCCGGCCCGGGGGGCGACCCCCGGAACCCCCGCTGTGAGGGGCTCCGCCCCCCACACCCCCCGCGGGCTGAGGGCCGGGAGAGGCTTTGACGGTGACCGCTCGCCTGAGGTTTGAAGTGGCCTTTGAGATCGTTGTGATCAGGCGGTGGCGGAGCCGGCACCAGACTGGTGAGATCGGCGAGGCGGCCGGCGAGAGCAGCGCCGACGGCCGGGTCGGACCCGGCCTTCGCCATGAGCTTGCTGGAACCACTCTGCCGGCTCCTGGGT
The DNA here is from genome assembly GCF_039541955.1 of Actinoallomurus oryzae. Lineage (NCBI taxonomy): Bacteria > Bacillati > Actinomycetota > Actinomycetes > Streptosporangiales > Thermomonosporaceae > Actinoallomurus > Actinoallomurus oryzae. The sequence goes on from NZ_BAABHF010000006.1 coordinate 110,007, forward strand.
TCAAAGTTAACCGGGGCGAGCCCGGAAGAGGTCATCTCGATGGCCGACGAAGCCTTCGCCGTCCGCGTGCTCGGTGCACTGCACTACGGCCGCACAGCGGTGCGCCAGCACGGCGGCGTCCGAGTCCTGGAGGGATCTCACCAGCACCCATCCGACTTTGTGCAGACGCGGCCCGAAGTCTTCCGAACTGGGGGTACAAGCAAGACAGTCGCCGACTGAACCAGTGGACGGCCCGCTGACCGTGCAGGCATGCCCTCCGGGGGGAGCGGGTCCCGTCACGAAGCGCCATGCGAGCCTCGTACCGCTGTTCCGATGTCTGCATCCCACGGATGCCGGTGCAACGTCAGGGCGCCGAGCCGCTGGTGTCATCACATGTCGGTGATGGGGATTTCGGCGAGTAGTGAGGTGCCGCCTCCGATCGGGCTCGTGATCTGGAGGCTGCCGCCGAGTGCCTCGACACGGTCTGTGATGCTGAGGAGTCCTGATCCGTGGCCGGGGTCGGCGCCTCCCTTCCCGTCGTCGCGGATCGAGAGCCAGATGGTGGCGTCTTTGACGCTGAGGTCGACGTGCACGACAGACGCGTCGGCGTGTTTGGCCGCGTTGGTCAGCGCCTCCGACACGGCGTGGTATGCGGTTACTTCGCTCCGCTCCGCCAGTTGCCGGTCGGCGCACATGTTGAGCTCGACCGGGACGGCAGAGCAGCGTGCGAGCGCCTTGATCGCGGGCACGAGGCCCCGCCGAGACAGGAGCGCCGGGTGGAGGCCCCGCGCAATTCCCCGCAGGTCTTCGAGTGCCTCATCCAGAGCATGCGTCGTGCCGGACAGCAGTCTTTTGAATTCTTCGGGATCGGTCGGCGGCATGGTCTCCATGGCACGCAATTCGAGCATCACCGCGACCAGACGCTGCTGAGTCCCGTCGTGCAGATCGCGTTCGATGAGACGGCGGGTCGCGTCGGCGGCGGCGAGGACCCGGGCCCGGGAGGCTTGCAGCTTCGCGTGGCAGTCGGCGTTCGCAATGGCGGCGGCCACCAGGTCGGTGAAGTCGAGCATGCGCTTCTCGGTGTCATCGGGCAGCGGCTCGGCCGTCGACCCGGCGGCCACCGTCCCCCACAGGTGCCCGCCGACCGTGACGGGGCAGCCGACGGCAGAGTTGAGACCCATGTCGCGCAGCGCGGTGCCGAGCTCACCGGCGCCCATGGCGTAGGCGTCGTCAATGCGCCCCGCTGCCTTCGTCCGTGCCACCAGCTCCGTGACTGTCCCCTTCTCGAGCGGCCAGCGCGAGCCGACGGGCATTGTCTCGCTGTTCCAGACGCCGACCGTGGTCGCGGTGGCATCGGGCTCGTAGCGCATCACCACCGTGTTTCGTATTTCCAGGGTCTGCCCCACCTCGCGTGCTACTGCGGCGAAGATCTCGTCCGGGGGAGCACGGTGTGCGACGAGTGTCGCCAAGCGTAGATCGGACACGACAGTTCCCCCTTTCTCTGAGGAATCACAGCTCGCAGTCCGGACCATTAACGCCTGGGCGGTGAATGCGTGATCGGCGAGGCTTGTGGTGCCGATGCTTCCTGCGTTAGCCGGGACGATCTCGCAGTGAGGCTGCGAGGTCTGATCCCTCCGATGTTGATGAACTCGCGTCAGAGCCCCCAGGTGCACACACGTGCAAGTCGTTCTCTGACACCGTGCCACCGTCTCCAGCTCATGCCTGGCGCGTGACACCCGGACGCCCGTTCGGACAAGCGTCAAATGGATGATTTGGTCCACGTTGCCTCGCCTATCTGGGCTTGTCAAGATGATCGATGGGTGGCGGGGGCGTGCAGGGCCGCCTCTACTGACGTGGCCTGGGTTACAATCGATACTAGTGACACCTGTGAGTCGAAATGCGGCACTTAATGACGGCCGACCGGACCGAAGAGCGGACGGGACTTTTACGTCCCGAACGCTATATCAGCCGTTTCCTGTACGTGGCCCTGCTCTCGCTGGCCTTGACCGCCGCGTGCTCCGGGTCCGGCGTCAGCGCGCGTAGTTCTCCTGCGAGTACGGCGGGTGGTACACGCCCGCGCTCCGGCACCCTGCGCGGTCACCTGTATGCGGTCGGCGGACCCGCGCCCGGCCACCGATGGGCCCTTCCCGGAAGCATCACCGTCAGCGGGAACGGGACCAAACGGGAGGCCAAGGTCGACTCCGATGGCGGCTATTCCATGACGATTCCCCCTGGCCGCTACGTAGCGACCGGGCACAGCCCTGATTTCAACGACGGAGCGGTGCCGTGCTCAGCGCCGAACCCAGCCCAGGTCAGTAACGGCGGCACACCCACCCTGAACGTCTACTGCCAGATGAGGTAGCCGCCTCCGAGTCGAACCACCTCCGTCGCCAAGGGACCCGCATCCTGCGAACTCACCCGCACGTCGACGATCGTCTGGAACCAGTCCTCCACGAGAACTCCCTCTGTCACCACCATCAACGGAGCGAACCTACGGCAGGGGACCGACAGAGAAAACACACAAGGCCCCGCCTGCCACCACCCCCGTGGTTGGATGGAGCCGGTCACGGGGACATGGTTCATTGAGGGATCGGCGTGGACAGCGGAGCGGCAGCGGAGCGAAAACGGCCGTTGATGGGATGTTTGATCGTTGGTCTGTTCCTATCTTCCGCGCTGTTCGCCGGGCTGATGCTCTTGTTCAGTTCGCTGGTCACCGTCGAGGCTGAGTCGCCGGAGGACTTTCCTGGACTGCGGGACAACAACAGCGACATCGCCTTGATCTTCCTCGTCCTTGCCGTCCTGGTCACCGTGGCTCTCGGAATTCTCGTGGTGGCCTTTCGAAGGTCGCATATCGCTCGTACCGTTGCCGGAACGACTGTTTGCGGGCTGCTGCTCGCGGTGGCGGCCTATCGGTCGTACACGCTGATCCCGATGCTGAAGTGCGGCCACAACGCTGTCGCACGGCAAGTAGATGGCTCATACGAATGCCGCGACCGCTGACAAGTGGGCGACCGGCTACGGCTTGCCGGCTATCGGCACACTGCGGCGTCGGGCGAGTTCGTGGCTACGACCGGACGGCGGTACAGATGTCGGTTGACGGCGTGACGCCGAGTCGAGGACGATCCGCCGGTGATCACAATCCGCATGAACGACGATGCGGCCGACGCCCTTGGGCTTCTCGTCGGCACCGCGACCTCGGACGTGTACCCGGAGTTGGATGACCAACTTCGCGAGATGCTCAGCCGGGGGCTTACCCGCAACGACGACGCCCTCGTCTTCGTGATCAATGATCGGGGTGGAACCGAACTCACGGCCGGCTCACGCGATGCCATGGCCCGCATGGGCTGGAACACGACGCAGTACGAATGCCGGGCCAGCAGCTTCCATCTGGAAGACCACGCTCCGGTCACCGTCGACGTCGTCGACGACGAGCCCCACATCAGCCGGGAAGACCAGGTGCTGATGCTCGAACTCGGCCTGAGGATGGCCCACGGCGTTGATCGGCTCGTTCGCTCGCTGCCCAACCCCGTTCCAGTCCGGTGCATCATCGGGGCGGGATCAACCAACGGGACCTTCCGCCTCCACCAGCTCAGGGAGGGGGAATCCTGGCTCGTCGACGACCTTGACCGCTATCAAGAGGAGATGCTCGTGGTCGTCGACATCGAGCCCTAACGCCGGATGAGTCGGCCCGTCCGCGCATGCTGATCGCTGGGTGCGGTTTCACAGCCTTCCGAGGTCCGAGCGGTATGCGGAGACCGAGGAGGAGTACGGCATCATCCTGGCGCGGCATCACTGCGTGCTCACCGAACTCGGCGCGGACGATGGCCCCTATTTGATCGCCGGCGAGGGGGACCCAACCGCTCCGCTGATCACGCGACCGGCTATGACGAGTAAGTCCGGAGGTGGTTGCGAGACGACGGGCACAGGCGTGCCAGGCCGCCGGCATCCGCAAATACGTTGGCCGTCCAGGCGGCTCTGCCTCGATCATGAACGAGTGGATGCCGATGATTACGTACGGTTCGCGGGCGAGGCGATCGAGTACTTCAGGCGGCGAGAGGCCGACACCTCCGAGCCCACGTGGACTGCGGGACGGCGAAGCGCCGAGGCATGGATGGAGGTGCTGAACAGCGGACGCCGTGATCCCGAAGCGGTGAGCCGGTTGGACGAACTGATGAGGCAAGGGGCCGGCGATTCTCACCGCTCGTGGCTTGCCCTGAGGGTTTTCTATGACCACTGGCGGGACGACCGCCGGAAGATCACGCATCTGGACTCCGAGCGGATCCAGGCGATTGCGCAGCCGCTCTTGGGGAGCCCGGCTTGGGGAGTCGCACTGGGGATCGGCAGTTTCCTCACCCTGGAGTTCGGGGACGCGGTACCTCCGGCGACGCCCGAGGGCACCACTCACGGTGAGTGGCATCTTTGGGTGGCGATGGCGGCCTGGCGGTTGGAGAGCGACACCGATGTGATCGTCGCATCGGAGTATCCACGGCTGTTCATCCGCCGGGCGATCCAGGTTCTCAACGGTCTCAGACTTGTCGGAGTCAGTGTGCAGGCTCCGAGCCTGGAGACGACCTTCCTCTTCGAAGACCTCCGCCTGCGCCTGTTCCCGATGTACGCGGCCGCCGACGCCGGTTTTGGCGACTGGCTCCTTTGGACGCCTTCCGGCCGGGTACTGACGGTGGGGGAGGGACCGGTATGGACGTTCCAGGACGGTTCTGCGCCCACTGTCGTAGAGCGATGAGAGTACGTCACCGGCCCCATCCGGCGAGGGCCGGGCTCACAGCTTGCCGGCGATCAGCACAGTGCGGTGGCCCCTCAGACGCCGGGTGAATTCGTCGACGAATCCGGGTCGAAGCGGGGGCCAGTTCCAGAAGGTGAAGCCCAGGCGGCCGAAGGCGAAGTAGCCATCGGCCCACTTCCAGGCGGTGGGTTCGACCGGATGTGAGCAGGTCGGGCAGGGAAGGATGACGTCGCGTCCTTCGCTCCATCCGTGTACGACGTCCTGGAAGGGCGCCCACGCCTTGTCGTCGAGTTCGAAGGCTTCGTCGACCAGCTCGATCTCGGCCGCGCAATGTGGGCAGGCGACGGCCGTGGGTTCGCCTTGCCCTCCGTCGAAGACGGTGCGGCCCGTGGTGATGTCCATGCCGTTGGTCCACAGGGTTTGCCAGGGGTCACTCCAGCCGGATGCGTCCACCACCTCGTCGGCGCGCGGGCCGGGCGGATGTCCGAGGTCGCTTCCCAGGACGCAGTCGGTGCGCTCGGAGGACACGACCCCGGCGGAGCTCAGCCAGTCTCGTACCTCCGTCGCCAAGGCACCCGCATCCTCCGATGTCACCTGCACGTCGACGATCGTCTGGAACCAGTCCCCCACGAGAACTCCCTCTGTCACCACCATCGACGGAGCGAACCTACGGCAGGGGACCGACAGAGAAAACGCGCAAGGCCCCGCCTGCCCGGAAAGCGGGAGCGGGGCCTTGCGCGTTGACCGTCAGCGGCGGTAGTCGCCGTAGGAGTTCCAGTCCTCCGGGCGCTTGTCCTTGTCGTTGTTGCTGCCGTACGAGTTGCCGTAGGGGCTGCTCGGGTACGCCTGCGTGGCGTTGGGGTCGTCCGTCGGCTGGCCCGGGGTCGACGACGAGCCCGGGTCGTAGCCGGAGGAGCCCGACCCGTAGTTCCCGTACGAGGACGACGAGGACGAGCCGCCGTACGAGGAGTAGCCCCCCGTGGACGAGGACCCGTACGAGTCGGAGGACGAGCCCGAGTAACCGGTGCCCAGCGGATCGTCCGACGAGCCGTACGGTGACGAGTCGCCGCTCGACGAGTAGTTCGACGACGAGCCGTACCCGCTGTCGTACGAGGAGGACGAGCTGTCGTAGGAGGACGACGAGCCGTACCCGCCCGTCGTGCCGCTCGACGAGGACGACCCGGAGTAGCCCGTGCCGAGCGGGTCGGAGCCGTAGTCCGACGACGACCAGCCGCTGCCCGCCGAGGGCACGCCCCCGGTCGACGGCGATGAGCCGTACGACGACCCGTACGAGGACGAGGAGGACGACGGCCCGGACCCGTAGGACGTCGGGCGCTCACCGGTGCCCAGGGGGTCGCTCAGGGGATCGTTCAGCGGGTCGTAGCCCGCGGCCGGTGCCGGGTCGCTCTCCGGGGTGGAGGTCGCGTTGCGCTTGCGGTCCGACTGGATCTTGGCCAGCAGCTCGTCCACGCTCGGCAACCGGTGTTCGTCCTCGCCGCCGGACGACGGGACGGGGCCGGAGGCGGACGCCGCCGGCTGTACGGCCGTGGCCGGTGCCGACGACGGCGTCGGAGGCGCGGGCGGCGGCTGCGGCGCCGGGGGACGGGTGCCGCGGGCGCCGTACGTCGGCCGCTCGCCGGTGTTCAGCGGGTCGTCGCCGAAGCCGTTGTTCTGCGGCTCGGACCCGTACGTGCCGAAGCCACCGCTCTGCTCGGCCGAGCCGAACGACGGGACGGGAGCGTTCGGGTCGGTCTCGCCGGCGCGGCCGACCGGGACGTCGAGCGGGTCCGCCGGAACGGCCGGCTGGGGTGCGGTCGGCGGTGCCGGCGTGTCGATCGGGCCCACCGGGTGCGACTCCATCGGCGGCTGGCCGGGGCCCTGCGGCAGCGGTCCGGGGCCGTGCGGCGGTGGTCCGGCCGGGCCGCCGGGGCCACCGGCGCCGCCAGGGCCACCGGGCGGGGGGCCGAGCGGGTCGTTGCCGCGCGGCTCGGCCGGCTGGTCGCCGTTCTGCCGCCAGGGGAACTTGGGCTTGTCGAAGGTGATGGTCGACCAGTACTCGTCGTCGTCCATCTCCTCGTTCGACCGGCCGGACGGCGCGGGCGCCGGGCCCGGGGCCGCGGGCAGCGGGGCGTGCGAACCGGGTGGCGGGCCCGCGACCGGGCCGCCGCCGGGGCCGGGAGGCCCCGCCATGGGACCGGCCGGGAGCTGCTGAGGACCGCCGAGGGGCGTGCCCGCGACACGCATGTCGCCGTACGGCTCCTCCTCGTACTCGTACTCGTCGTACTCCTCAGGCTCACCGCGACGGCCGCGGGATCGTCTTCCACGGCGGCCGCGGGGCTGCTCGTCCTCGGCCATCCAGTCGTCGTCGTCACCCGCCCGGCTCGCCCTCATGCCGAGCGCGACGAGCACCCCGACGAGAACGACCACCGCGACGAGTCCGAGGACAACGATCAGGCTCCACATAGCACCACCCAACGCCATGGTCTAGCGGTCGACGCCGACGCGGAGACCGTTTCTGTGATCACCGGCGTCCGGGCCCCCAGGGACCTAGACCGATTGTTGCCGACCGCTATGACCCTTGTCACACGGTTCGCGGACATCTACTCTCACACTACTTGCCGCAAATGGCCACTCGGGTCAGTGGCCGTCAACTCATGGCCTTCGTCACGCGGACCTCCCCCGTTCACGTGGGCGAACACCAGACTCACCCCCCACCGAAGCGCACCGTCATCCGGCCGCGGGCGACCGTGCGTTGGGCGATCTCCGACAGCACCTGGTTGAGCTTCGCGCCGTTCGACAGCGGCACCTTGGCGCTCAGGGCGTACACGGTGAACCGGTAGCGGTGCTGCTCGCCCTTTGGCGGGCACGGCGGGGAGTACCCCGTCTCGCCCGCGGTGTTCAGCGCCTGCTCGGCATGGCGCGGCACCACGCCCTCGAGCAGGTCGTTCGCTGTCGCGTCCATGTTGAACAGCACCCAGTGGACGTACGCGCCGCTGGGCGCGTCCGGGTCGTCGAGCACCAGTGCCTGCGCGCCCACGCCGGTCGAGGCGACCGACCACCGCAGCGGAGGCGTCTTTCCCTGCCCGCCCGCCGCCTTGCAGGCGAACCGGACGGGAATGGACGCGCCCTCGCGGAACGCCGGGCTGGACACGGTGATCGAGTCCGGCACGCTGCCGCGTACGATCTTGGTCTGCCCGACCAGGCCGCATCCACTGAGCGACAGCAGTCCGACGGCGGCCAGGCAGACCGGCCGCCAAAACGTGGTCATCATCGATCAATAGCTCCCGGGGGACGATCGTACGCCGCGCCCGGCCGGTGGCCTCGCATTCGGCGGTATCCGCGGAGCCGGTGCCGGATGCGGACTCGCTCACACGAGGCGGCGGCGGGGCGTCCGGCCCACCTTAGGGCCTCTCGCGCGAGCCCGCCGTTTCAGGGCGTACGGGACTTCGCCGGAGCGGGCCCGCCGTCGCGCGGCCGGGAGGTCAGGCGCTGACGGCGCGTTCGAGGAGCGGGCGATGACGGAGCATCCACGCCGCCGACCGAGCCCGCCAGGCCAGGGCCCAGAGCGGCGCCGCGTCGGTGGTGCCGGGGGTGATCCGCGTCGTGACGGCCTCGGCGGCGCAGTCGCGGATGGCGTACTCGATCATCGTGGTCACGAGCCCGCGCCGCTCGCCGGCGGCCAGGCCGTAGCCGTCCAGGAAGAGGCGCAGCTGGCCGGCGCGGGCGGTGGCGTCGGGGAGTCCCTGGCGCTCGGCGACGTCGTCGTCATGGAGCTGGGCGTTCAGCCAGGCGGTGACGGCGATCTCATCGAGGCGGTCGGTCGGGCCGCACGTCGGCCCCCGGTGAGCGGCTGCGGGGAGGCGCGTGAGGGCATCGATGCTCCTTCGCGCCGGGCGCACCATCATGTGAACGCTGCCATGGCGCCTCCGCGCCCACAACGCGGTTTTCGCGGGTGCCGCCACTCGCGGCGGAGAGCCGTGGTCTCGCGACGGTCTCCCGCCGGCTTCGAACTTCGCGGCGTTCAGCCGAGCAGGTCGCCGATGATCGCGCGGACCCGCGCGCGTTCGTCCTCGTCCAGGCCGCTCCAGAACTCCCGCTCGGAGTCGTACCAGATGCGGGTCACCGGCTCGCGCAGGGCGCGTCCGGCGTCGGTCAGCCACACGCGGACGAGACGGGCGTCGGAGGGGTCGCGCTCGCGGCGTACGAGCCCGGAGCGCTCCAGACCGCTCACGACCTTGGTCACCGCGGGGGCCGACACGCCCGTGCGCGTCGCGAGGTCGGCGGAGGTGACGCCGTCCTCCCGCCAGAGCTGGGCGAGGTAGAACTCCTGCCCCAGGTGCAGCCCGTGCCGTTCCAGCCCCCCGGCGAGGACGGTCTTGTACCGCCCGAGCACCCGGATCAGCCGGTAGGACGGGCTGTCGAGCAGCGAACGTTCCACCTGATCAGCGTAACCGTCGGCCTCGGCCGCGACCGGCGAGGCGGGGGCGGGATATCGGCGTGACGGCCGCTCGGAACCTCCTGCAAGATGGCCCGGGGCCTCCTGCCGGACGAGGGTGGGCCGACCTGACCATGAACGCGAGACACCGCGCTTAACGAGATATATCGTGGTTTCGCCCACAGGTGACGCCCCGGAGGGCCAGGCAAAGGGAGGACGGCTCGTGCGGATCGGGCTGCTGGGCCCCCTCGAGGTGGCCGACGCCGCCGGCCGGCCGGTCGAGGTCGGGGGAGCCCGTCTGCGCACCCTGCTCATCCTGCTGGCCCTCGACGCCGGCCGGGTGGTGACCGCGGAGCGGCTCGTCGACGGGATCTGGGGCGACACGCCTCCCTCCGGAGCGGCCAACGCCCTGCAGTCACTGATCTCCCGCCTGCGGCGCACGGTGCCCGAGCTGGTGATCGAGTCGCATCCGTCGGGCTACCGGCTCGTCCTGGACGGCGCCGATGTCGCGGACGGCGCCGTCGACGTCGTCGAGTTCGACCGGCTCGCCGCCCGCGGCCAGGCGTTGCTGGCCGACGATCCGGCCGGCGCCGCCGACGCGTTCGCCGAGGCGCTACGGCTCTGGCGCGGCCCTGCCCTCGCCGACGTCGCCGACGCCGACTTCGCCCGCGGGCACGTCTCCCGTCTCACCGAGCGGCACCTGGGCGTCGTCGAGGACCACATCGAGGCGCGGCTCCGGCTCGGACGCGCCGACGTCGCCGAACTGGAGGCCCTGGTCGCCGCTCATCCGCTCCGCGAGCGGCTGCGGGCGCGGTACATGCGCGCCCTGAGCGCCGCGGGGCGGCAGGCCGACGCGCTGGCCACCTTCGAGGACGCGCGCCGTACGCTCGCCGAGGAGCTCGGCGTCGACCCGTCGGAGGAGCTGCGGGAGGCACATCTCGACGTGCTGCGCGGCGCGCCCGCCGGACCGCGCCCGGCCGCCCGCACCAACCTGCGCGCCCGGCTCACGAGCTTCATCGGCCGTGAGAAGGAGATCGGCCGGGTCGCGGCGCTCCTTGGGGACAACCGCCTCGTCACGCTGACCGGGCCCGGCGGGGCCGGCAAGACCCGGCTCGCGGTCGAGTCCGCCGAACGCCTGGCCGAGCGCGTGCCGGGCGGCGTCTGGCTGGTCGAGCTGGCCCCCGTCGGCGACGCGGCCGAGGTGCCGCACGCCCTGCTCGGCGCGCTGGGCGTGCGCGAGCGCGCGCTGATCGGCACCATGCGGGGTACGGCCCCGGCCCCGGCCGACCCGGTGGAGCGGCTCGTCGCCGCGCTGTCCGGCGAGCGGTTGCTGATCGTGCTGGACAACTGCGAGCACCTCATCGACGCGTGCGCCCGGCTCGCCGACCGCATCCTGGCCGACTGCCCCGGGGTGCGCGTCCTCGCCACCAGCCGCGAGGCGCTCGGCATCACCGGTGAGACGCTGTGCCCGGTGCCGCCGCTGGCCTTCCCGGACACCGCCGCCGGCGACGTGCTCGACTACCCGGCCGTACGCCTGCTGGCCGAGCGCGGCGCCGCCGTACGCCCCGGCTTCACCGTCGACGCCGACCTCGACGCGGCCCTCGCCGTCTGCCGCCGCCTCGACGGCATGCCGCTGGCGATCGAGCTGGCGGCCGCGCGCCTGCGCACGATGACCCTCACGCAGATCGCCGGCCGCCTCGACGACCGGTTCCGGCTGCTCACCGGCGGCAGCCGTACGGCGCTGCCGCGCCACCAGACCCTGCGCGCGGTGGTCGACTGGAGCTGGGACCTGCTGGACGAGCCCGAGCAGGTGCTCCTGCGCCGGATGTCGGTCTTCGCCGGCGGTGCCCCCTTGGAGAGCGTCGAGGAGGTCTGCGGCGACGACGTCCTCGACGCCCTCATCGGGCTGGTGGAGAAGTCGCTCGTCATCGTGGACGGCGCCGGCCGCTACCGCATGCTGGAGACCATCCGCGCGTACAGCGCGGGCCGCCTGTCCCAGGCGGGTGAGGCCCGGCGCGTACGGCGGGCTCACGCGCACCACTTCCTCGAACTCGCCGAGACCGCCGAGCCCTTCCTGCGCACGCGCGACCAGCTGGAGTGGCTGCGGAGGCTCGACGCCGAGTACGACAACCTGCAGTCGGCGCTGCGCTGGGCCATCGACGTCCACGACACGGCGCTCGCGGTCCGCTATGTCGCCGCGCTCGGCTGGTACTGGTTCCTGCGCGGCCAGCGGACCGACGGAGAAGAACTCGCCGCCGAGGCGGTCGCCCTGCCCGGTGAGGGGCCGAGCCACGCGCGGGCGCTGGCCTCCGTGTACTGGCTGCTCGGCGCCTTCGGCAACACCGAGCTCGACGCGTCCGACCGGGCCGCCCTCCGCGACCGGCTCAGGGCGGTCGTGGAGGCGAGCCGCCGCCTCGACCCGGGCCGTCTGCACCCCGTGCTGCGCGCCGCGCCGGCGATCCTGCGGTTCGCCGAAGACCGCTCAGAGGACGCGACGGCCGAGATGGAGGTGCTGCTGACGGCGCGTGACCCGTGGCTGCGGGCGGCGGGCCACATGATGCGCGGGCACGGGCTGATCAACCTGGGTGAGGTGGACGACGTCGAGGCGACGTTCCTCACCGCGCTGGAGGGGTTCCGCGCCCTCGGCGAGCGCTGGGGCCTGTCGATGGCGCTGACCGGGCTCGCCGAGGTCGCGCTCTGGAAGGGCGAGACGGTGGCGGCCAAGAATCACGTCGAGGAGGCCCTCCGCCACACCATCGAACTCGGCAGCCACGACGGCGCGAGCTTCCTGCGGATCCGGCTCGCCCAGGCCTACAGCGCGGCCGGCGATGACGACAGGGCGCGGGCCGAGCTGGACGCGGCCATCCGTGGCGCCCGGGGACGCAGCACGCCCGAGGATCTCGCCTTCGTCCGCTTCACGCTCGGCGAGTTCGCGCTGCGCGAGGGCGACCTGCCGACCGCGCGCGACCACCTCAAGACCGCCGTCGACCACCACCGGGAGGGCGGACCACCGCAGTTCGGCGCCATGATCAACTCCCAGCTCGGGCTCCTGCACGCGCGGGAGGGCGACACGGACGCCGCGCTCGCCCGGCACGCCGAGGCGCTCCGGCTGGCCGCGGCGGCGTACGACGCGCCGATCATCGGGCAGGCCCTCGTCGGCTTCGCGGACCTGGCCGCCCGTACGGGCGAGCCGGAGCGCGCGGCGACGTTGCTCGGCGCCGCCGTCGCCGTACGCGGCATCGAGGACCGGTCGCTCGCCGACCCGCCGCGCATCGAGCGGGCCGTACGCGAGGCGATCGGCGACACGCGGTTCGCCGCGGCGTACGCCCGGGGCCGGGCGATGGACCGCGCGTCCGCGTGCGCGTACGCGGACGAGGAGGCGGCCGGCTCGCGGGCGTGACGCGTCCCGGCCGGTTCGGCTCCCGGCCGAGGACGACGCGGCGAGGCACCGCCTGACGACGGCGGAGAAGCCCTTCTGCCCCACACCTCGTTGTGGGCGGGCCCGAGGGTCCGTCCCACAACGAGGCTTTGCAGACCCCGGGACCGCCGCCTCTTTCAGATGCGGCGGCGCAGGGCGCGCACCGCGAGCGGGGCGAAGATGACGGCGACGACGAGGGCCGAGACGATGCTCTGGGTCACCGGAGTCGCGACCGCGCCGCCGTTGATCAGCCCGCGGGTGGCGTCCGCGAGGAAGGACACCGGGTTGATCTTGGCCCAGGCCTGCATCCAGCCCGGCATGGTGTGCACGTCCACGAACGCGCTGCTGGAGAAGCTCATCGGAAAGATCGTGGCGAAGCCGAAGATCTGCACCTTCTCCGGCGCGCTCACCAGGACGCCGATCAGCACCGACACCCAGGAGACCGCGAAGGACATCACGACCAACAGCAGCAGGGCGCCGGCCACCCCGGCCAGGTCGGTCTTGACCCGGAAGCCGATGACGATGCCGACCAGCAGCAGCATGCCCATCGACCACACCTGCTTGACCGTGTCCGCCGCGATCCGGCCCGCCAGCGGCGCCATGCGCGAGATCGGCAGGGCGCGCAGCCGGTCGAAGACGCCCTTGGTGATGTCGGTGTTCAGGCCGACGCCGGTGTTCAGGGTGGCGAACAGCGCGTTCTGGGCGATGATGCCGGGCAGCGCGTACTGCAGGTAGGCGGTCGGGTGCCCGCCGGCCATCTGTCCGCCGAACACGTACGTGAACAGCAGCACGAACATGATCGGCTGGATGCTGAGGTCGATCAGTTCCATCGGGTTGTGCTTGATCTGCACGAGCGTGCGCCAGGCGAGCGTCAGCGAGTGCCGTACGGTGCCGAGCGGGCTGACGCGCGAGGACAGCGCCCGCGGGGCGGTCACGGTCGCCGAGGTCATGAGACCTCCTTCGTCGGCCTCATGACCAGGGTGCTGTGCTTGTCAATTCCCTCGCTTCGCTCGGTCATGAGTCCTCCTTCGTCGGAGAGGGTGACCACAGGGGCGCGTTTTCTGATTCCCTCGCTTCGCTCGGTCATGAGGGGCTCCCTTCGGTGACGAGTTCGGGTGCGGGTTCCTCGGCGCGGTGGCCGGTCAGGACGAGGAAGACCTCGTCGAGGCTGGACCGGCGCAGTGCCAGCTCGCCCACGAGCACGCCTGCGTCGTCGAGGTGACGGACGACCTTCGGCAGCACGCCGGGGTCGGTGACCGGCGCCGTGATCAGGTCGCCGTCCATCTGGATGCCCTGGCCGACGACCATGCTGACCAGCCCGGCGACGGTCTCGCGGTCGCGCGTGTCGATCGGCCGCACCTGGAGGACCTGGCCGCCGACCTGGTTCTTCAGCTCGTCCGGTGTGCCCTGGGCGATGACCTTGCCGTGGTCGATGACGGCGATGTCGTCGGCGAGCTGGTCGGCCTCCTCCAGGTACTGCGTGGTGAGCAGCACGGTCACGCCGTCGTCCACGAGCCCGCGCACGGTGTCCCACAGCCCGCTGCGGGCGTGCGGGTCCAGGCCGGTGGTGGGTTCGTCCAGGAACAGCACCGACGGCCGCCCGACGAGGCTGGCGGCCAGGTCGAGGCGGCGGCGCATGCCACCGGAGTACGTCTTGGCCGCGCGGTCGCGTGCGTCCCACAGCTCGAACCGCTCGAGCAACTCGGCGGCGCGCGCCTTGGCCTCCCGGCGCGGGATCTCCAGCAACCGCCCGATCATGACGAGGTTCTCGGTGCCGGTGAGCATCTCGTCGACCGACGCGTACTGGCCGGTCAGCCCGATGAGCTGACGGACCCGGTGCGCGTCGCGCACGACGTCGTACCCGCCGACCGTCGCCCGCCCCGCGTCGGGCCGGAGCAGAGTCGCCAGGACCCGCACCGCGGTGGTCTTGCCGGCCCCGTTCGGGCCGAGCACGCCCAGGACGCTGCCGCTACGTGCCGCGAGGTCCACCCCGTCGAGAGCGACCGTATCGCCGAAGCGCTTCACCAGGCCCTCGGCCTGGATCGCATAAGTCATGGGCTCTCCCCGTGAACTGTGATGTGTTCTCGACATCACTGTCCACGGGGAAGCTGGCATCTCACGCACATTCGCCTGACATCCGCTGATACGTGCCTGAGACGGCTCATGCCCGCCGGTGGGCGGGTACGGGCACCACGCCGCTCCTCCGGTTCCCGTACGGCGGCGGGCGGCGGGTCCCGGGTGACCGGGGCGCGACCGTTCGCGTCAGGGGGCCGTGAAGAGCGGGGCCCGGTTACTCGGGGCGGCGGGCGCCGAACATGATCTCGTCCCAGGACGGGACCGAGGCCCGCTTGCTCCGCGACTTCTTGCGCGCCGGACGCTTTTCCTGGGCGGGCGGAGGCGTGGCCTTGCCGCCGCCCGCGGCCGCCGCGGCGGCCGGCTGCTCGGTCGTGGTCTCCGCCGCCGGGGCCTCGGCGGGCTTCGGCTGCTTCGGCGGGGCGGGCTTCGGCGCGGTGGGCTTCGGCTGGGCCGGTCCCCGCGCGGCGGGCTTCTGCGGCACGGCCTTCGGCTCGGCCGGCTTGGACGCGGGCTTGCGGACGGCCGGCTCGCGCTTGGCGGCCGGGCGCGCGGGTGCGCCTCGCGACGGGCGCGGGGCCGGCGTGACCACGGCGGGCTGCGCCTGCGGCGCGGGCGC
>NZ_BAABHF010000007.1:0-121300 GCF_039541955.1 Actinoallomurus oryzae
AAGTCGGTGGCGGTGGTTCCGGTGATGACCGCACGCTGATCGAACACGGTGCGGGTGGCCAGTGCGTGGGCGATATCGACCGGGCTCAGGTCGGGGTGGTGGTCCAGGTGGTCGGCCAGGCGGCGGGCGTACTCACGGAGCGCTTCGGGGGTTTTGGCGGACAACGGCCACGCCACAGCACCAGACACCGGTTCAGACGCGGGTTCGGCGACTCTCAACGCTGCCGGGGCCGACTGGGGTTCGGTGACCTCCAACGCTGCCGGTGTGGGTTGGGGTGGTTGTTCGAGGATGAGGTGGGCGTTGGTGCCGCTGACGCCGAAGGAGGACACTGCGGCGCGGCGGGGACGGTCGGCATCTGGCCACGACCGGGCCTCGGTAAGGACGGTGAGGGTGGCGGTTGTCCAGTCCACCTCGGGGTTGAGTTTGTCGGCGTGGAGGGTCTTCGGCATCCGGGCGTGCTGGATGGCTTGGACCATCTTGATGACACCGGCGATACCGGCTGCGGCTTGGGTGTGACCGATGTTGGATTTCAGCGATCCCAGGTACAGCGGCTGGTCGGTGCGGCTCTGCCCGTAGGTGGCGAGCAGGGCGTTGGCTTCGATCGGGTCACCCAGGGAGGTGCCGGTGCCGTGGGCTTCGACCACATCGACCTGGTCGGGAGTCACCCCGGCGTTGGTGAGGGCCTGTCGGATGACGCGCTCTTGAGAGGGTCCATTCGGTGCGGTCAGGCCGTTGCTGGCCCCGTCCTGGTTGACCGCTGAGCCTTTGATGACGGCGAGGATCCGCCGGTTGTTCTTCCGAGCGTCCGACAGACGCTCCAGGAGGACAAGCCCGGCGCCCTCGGACCACCCGGTTCCATCGGCCGAGGCGGCGAACGACTTACACCGCCCATCGGCCGCCAACCCCCGCTGCCGACTGAACTCCACGAACATGCCCGGTGTGGACATCACGGTGACCCCGCCGGCGAGGGCGAGGTCGCATTCGCCCGTACGCAGGGAGTGCGCGGCCAGATGCAACGCCACCAGCGATGACGAACACGCCGTATCGACCGTCAGCGCAGGCCCCTGCAGACCGAGGGCATAGGAGATGCGGCCCGAGACGACGCTGCCCGTCGCTCCCGTCAGCGTGTAGCCGGCGAATCGTTCGTCCGCCTCATGCTGACGCGGTCCGTAGTCCGAGGGCATGGCGCCGGTGAACACGCCGGTCTGGCTGGTGTGGAGCGTGGTGGGGTCGATACCGGCGTTCTCGATGGTCTCCCAGGCGACCTCCAAGAGAAGCCGCTGCTGGGGGTCCATCGCGGTGGCCTCACGCGGAGAGATCCCGAAGAACGCCGCGTCGAACTGATCCGCGTCGTGAAGGAACCCGCCCTCCCGCGCATAGGACTTACCCGGAGCGTCGGGGTCCGGGTCGTACAACTCCTCCAGATCCCAACCACGGTTATCCGGAAACGGCGTGATCGCATCGACACCCTGATCCACCAGCTCCCACAACTCCTCCGGCGAGGCCACCCCACCCGGGAAACGGCAGCCCATCGCCACGATCGCGATCGGTTCCGTGGTGGTGACCGGGGCCGTCGCGGAAGTGATGGCGGGGCGGCCGGTGAGCCGTTGGCGGAGGTACGTGGCGAGGCTTTGCGGGGTGGGATGGTCGAACACCAGGGAGGACGGCAAGGTCATGCCTGTCGCCTCAGCGAGCCGGTCGCGGAGTTCGACGGCCGCCAGCGAGTCGAAGCCGAGCTGCTTGAAGGTACGGGCCGGGTCGAGGCGGTCCGACCCGGCGTGACCGAGGACGAGCGCGGCGTTCGAACGGACCGTTTCCAGCAGCATGGTTTCCTGCTCGCCGCTGTCCATTCCGGCGAGCAGATCGGTCTGCGGGATCTCCGAGACCGAAGGCGACTCGTCCGCGTCCAGCGAGGATTCGCCCGCTGTCGATGAAGCCGCGCCATCGTCGGCGAACCGGGACCCGGGCACCGTACCCGCGAGGTCCGCGGCCCGGATCCAGTGGCGTTTCCGCTGGAAGGCATACGTGGGCAGGTCCAGGGACACGGTGTGTCGCCGTTCGAGCCGGTCGGCGTTCCCTCCCCAGAGCGCCTCCCATCTCACCCGATCCCCATGGACGTGCGACTCCGCCAGCGCAGCGGTGACCGTGCGCACCTCAGGCCGGTTCCGGCGCAGCGTGGGGACCGTCGCGATCCGTGTCTTACCGGTCGCCTTCCTGCCGCCGGTGAGGCTCGTGGCGGCGAGGCTCGTGAGCACGGCGTCGGGACCGACCTCGACGAAGTCGGTGACGCCCTGCTCCTCCAGGCAGCGCACGCCCTCCATGAACAGCACTGGTCGCCGAGCGTGGTCGCTCCAGTAGGCGGGGTCGCGAAGCTGCTCGGCGGTGGCGAGCCGCCCTGTCGTGTCAGAGACGATCGGGATCCGCGGAGCCTGGAACGTCAGCCCGCTCATCGCCTGCCGGAACTCCTCGAGCATGGGTTCCATGTGCGCGGAGTGGAACGCATGGCTGACCCGCAGCCGCTTCGCCTTGCGCCCGCGTTCTCTCCACGCCTGGACGGTCCCGAGGACCGCCTGGTGGTCTCCGGAGATCACCACCGCCTTGGGACTGTTCACCGCGGCGAGCTCGATTCGGCCTTCGACGCAGGCCGGCAGGGCTCTCACCTCGTCCTCGGTCGCGTCGAGCGAGGCCATCGATCCGGTGGCGGGCAGCGCCTGCATCAACTGGCCTCGGGCGGCCACCAGCGTGCAGGCGTCGGCCAGCGACAGGACGCCGGCCACATGCGCGGCGGCGATACCGCCGATGGAGTGTCCGATGAGGTAGTCGGGGACGGCGCCACAGGATTCGAGCAGCCGGTACATGGCCACTTCCAGCGCGAAGAGCGTGGCCTGCGTGTAGGAGGTCTGGTCGAGGAGCGCGGCATCGGTGCTTCCCGCCGGGGCGAACATCACCGGGCGAAGCGGCCGGTCGAAACGGAGGTCGAGGTGGCCGAGCGTCTCGTCGAGAGCGTCGGCGAACACGGGGAACGCCTCATAAAGCCCGGCGCCCATGCCGGGCCGTTGACTGCCCTGGCCGCTGAACAGGAAGGCTGTCGCTCCCGCCGTTCCGGCCACTCCCGAGGTGACGTTCGTACGGCCCCGCCCCCGGGCGAGGGCGGCCAGCCCGTCGAGGAGCTCCTCGCGTCCCTCGCCCGTGATGACGGCCCGATGTTCGAACAACGAGCGCGTCGTCGCCAGCGCCGGCCCCACGTCCCGTGCGTCCAGACTCGGCGCGGACCGCAGGTGGTCCATCAGCCGCTGGGCCTGGGCACGAAGAGCGGACCGGCTGCGCGCCGACAGGGGCAGCACGAGCGGTGGCGGTACGGGTGACCGCGGCGCGGCCGGAGTCCCGCCTGCCGGTTCGGCTGAGACGCCGCGACGAGAGACCGCCACCATGCCGGAGGTGGGGACGGCGGGCGGTTCCGGGAGGGTGTCGGATGCCTCTGTGGGGACGGCCGGCGGTTCCGCGAGGGTGTCGGATGCCTCTGTGGGGACGGCCGGCGGTTCCGCGAGGGTGTGGGACGCCTCTATGGGGGAGGTGGGCGGTTCCGTGCGGGTGCCGGACGCCTCCGCGAGAGCGGCGAGGGCTTCCGTTACGACGACATGACAGTTCGCTCCGCCCATGCCGAAGGAGCTGACCCCCGCGACCAGGGGGCGGTCGGGGTCGGGCCAGGGAGTGAGGGCGGTCTGTACGCGCAGCCCGAGACGATCCAGCGGGATGTCGGGGTGCGGTGTCTCGAAGTTGAGGCTGGCCGGCAGGGCGCGGTGCCTCAGCGCCAGTATCACCTTGAGCAGGCCGGCGATGCCGGCCGCCGCCTCGAGGTGCCCGATGTTGGTCTTGACCGATCCCACGCGTAGCGGGCCGGCCGCCCCGTCGTCCCGCCGGAGCGCCGCACCGAGTGCGGCGGCCTCGATGGGGTCGCCGATCCTGGTGCCGGTGCCGTGCAGCTCGACGTACTGAACGTCCGCCGGGCCGATCCCCGCTTGCCGCCACGCCCGCTCGATGACCTTCGTCTGCGCCTCGGCGCTCGGGACGGTGAGCCCGTCGGTGGCGCCGTCGTTGTTGATCGCCGTGCCGCGGATGACCCCATGGACGTGGTCACCGTCGGCGATCGCTCGATCCAGCGGCTTGAGCAGCACCAGCCCGCCGCCCTCACCACGTACGAAACCGTTGGCGCGGGCGTCGAGGACGAAGCAACGGCCGTCCGGCGACAGTCCTCCGAAACGGGACGCGGCCACGGTGCCGACCGGATCGGCGATGAGGTTCACTCCGCCCGCCAGGGCCATCGTGGACTCGCCGCGGGCGAGACTCTCGCAGGCCAGGTGTACCGCCGTCAGGGACGACGACTGGCCGGTGTCGACCGTGAGGCTGGGGCCGGTGAAGCCGAGCGTGTAGGACACACGGTTGGCGATCATGCTCCGGTGCAGGCCCGTCATGCTGTGCCGGGTGACCGCGTCGGTGCCGCGCCGACGGGCGAGTGTCGCGTAGTCGTCCCAGATGGCACCCGCGAAGACGCCGACCCGGGTGTCGGCGAGCGACGCTGGGACGACTCCGGCGTTCTCCAGAGCCTCCCAGGAAAGCTCGAGCATGAGCCGCTGCTGCGGGTCCATCGCCGCGGCCTCACGCGGTGAGATGTCGAAGAACTCGGCGTCGAACTGGTCGATGTGGTCCAGGAACGCCCCGTGCTCCACACCGGGAAGGGCCCCTGCCGTACCCGGGCCGCCGGGCGCGGCTGCCGCACCCCATCGATCCGCCGGTGTCCCGCCGACCGCGTTCACGCCGTCGCGGAGCAATCGCCAGAAGGCGTTCGCGTCGGCGGAACGAGGAAAGCGGCAGGCCAGACCGATAATGGCGATTCCATTGTGTGTGGCAGAGGTCGATTCCATTGACGACGAACCCCAAACGGCTATTTCCGAAGTGCGGATTGGAATGTCGGCGGAAAATCGAACGGTGTTGGGTTTCTCACGGCAAATTCATCAATCTCCGCCCCTCGCTCGCCGGGCCTCGCCACCGCCGCTGGCCCAGTCCCCCCCGTAGTCGCCGACCTGTGCATACGGTCACGCAGCAGGACTGCGATTGGCGGCAAAGGCCGGCGTTCTCGCCAATCGTGCCGACTGTGTTGAGGGTGCGGCGCGACCGGTCGGATTGTCTTCGCCCAGATTGCCGTGTTCGGTGACCCTCCTATGCGTCGCGCCGTCACGGCGAGGTCCGGAAATGGACGTCCGAGGGCACGGCGAGATGCCTCCCTGGCCGTGGATCCCCAGGGAGGCCGTGCGGTGAACGCTCTGAACTTTGAGCCGGATCCGCCCCGCCTGACGCCACCGGTGGTCCGCTCCGTCTCACCGGAGCGAGGCGTCGGGCGGAGAGGCTCGGCCGCGGCGTCGCCGGAGGGCGGGCCTCTACGGCCGAGCCGCCGGAAGGACGATGCCCCGCGACGGCCCGGCCGGGTCCTACGGCGGCGCCACCAGAGGGCGCACCTGCGGTGGAGGTCGCCGTGAAGACGGGAGGAGCCCTGCGCCGGAAGCGCTAGGAGAGGGTGCCGCTGACGACCCAGGCAGGGGTACGCATGACCACCCCGGCGGACGTCTCGAAGGGACGCAGGGCCTCGACGCATGCCCGGCGAGCGCGGCCGGCGGTCTCCTCGTCCACCTGGGAGAGGCTGACCCGCATCGGCGTCCAGCTCAGCAGGAAGCCGGCCACGTCCTCGGCGTCCTTCCCCCAGGACCGCGACTCCATGACGTGGGGGAACGCCACGTCGGTGAAGCCGGCGCCCTCGAGCACCTCGGCGATGTGGTCGGGGTCGGCCATGGGGTTCTCCTTGGGCTCCTTGACCCACGGCAGGGCGAGCTGCTCCTGGACGGCCCCGAAGATGAGCGGCCAGTCCGTCCGCGTCACGTCGCCGTGGACGATCGCCGAGAGCCGGCCTCCTGAACGAAGTCCCCGCGCGATGTTGACCATCGCGGCGTACGGGTCATCGAAGAACGTCAGGCCGAACCGGCTGATGACCGCGTCGAAGCTGTTCTCGGCGAACGCGTAGATCTGCGCGTCGCCCTCGACGAACTCGACATTGGTCACGCCCTCGGCGGCGGTGAGGGCGCGGGCCCGCTCCAGCATGGGAGCGGAGATGTCGAACCCGACAGCGCTGCCGCGAGGGGCCCGGAGGGCGGCCAGCCGTGTCGTCTGACCGTTTCCGCAACCGATGTCGAGGACGCGGTTCTCCGGGCCGATGGCCGCCTTGGCGAACATGTGATCGTTGAACGCGCTGTTGAGGTGGTCCCAACGCTCGTGCTCTTCGGCCCAGAACACACCCTCGTCACCGTTCCAGTGGTCGGCCTGAGCAGCGTTGACTTTCGTGCCCATTGAAGGCTCCTTCGATGGATGTCGCTTGGACGTGGATGTCGTTCGGACGAACACCGGCCGGCGTCGCCGGGCGGCGATCAGCGGTGGTCAGAATCGGAGTGTCAGGGGCATCTGCGCGAAACCGCGCAGGCCGAGACCAGGCCGGCGCTGCACTGCGCCGGCGAGCGCCACGGAGGTGCTGCGGGACAGGAGCCGCTCGAGGAAGACCTGTACCTCCAGCCTCGCGAGCCCGGCGCCGAGGCAGAAGTGGATACCCGAGGCGAATGAGAGGTGAGCGTTGTCGGTGCGGCCGATGTCGAAGGTGTCGGGGTCGTCGAAGCGCGCGGGGTCGTAGTTGCCGGCCGCCAACATGATCGTCACTGTCTGGCCGGGCTTGAGCTCGGCGCCGGCGAAGGTGACCGGCTCCAGGACCGTACGGGCGTCGAACTGCACCGGCGAGTCAAAGCGCAGCACCTCTTCGACCGCACCCGGGATCGCGCCGGGGTCGTCGCGGAGCGCGTCCAGCGCGGCGGGGTGGTTCAGCAGCGTGTGCAGCGTGTTGCCGAGCAGGTGACCCGTCGTCTCGATGCCCGCGCCCAGGAGCAGGAGCGCGGTGGAGACCATCTCGACCTCTTCCAGGCGCCCCTGGGCCTCCGGGCCGACGAGCCGGCTCAGCAGGTCGTCGGCGGGGTGTTCGCGCTTGTGGGCGAGCAGTTCGCTGAAGTACGCGGCGAGCTCGGCCTCGGCGGTGATGGCCCGGCTGAGCGTGTCGGCGTCGGCGGTGGGCTCCACCATGGCCGCCTGGTCGGCGACCTTGGACCCGAAGCCCGCACGATCTTCCTCCGGAACGCCGAGCAGGTCACCGACGACGCCCACGGGAAGGCGCTGCGCGAAGCCGGTCATGAAGTCCGCGCCGGGCCGCTCGGCGAGACCATCGAGCAGGTCATCCACCCGGGCCGTGATCGCCGGCCGCAGGCTCTCGATGTGGCGGTGGGTGAAGGCGGAGCTCACCACGCGCCGCAGCCGGCTGTGATCCGGCGGGTTGGCGAACGACATGCTGCGCTCCAGCCGTGTCATCAGCTCGCGCAGCCGGTCCTCCGGGATCGGCCTCAGGCGGAAGCCCTGGATCTCGTTGCCCTTGCCGAGCGAACGGTGCCGCAGCGCCGCGTCGCAGTCGGCGTGGCGAGTCAGCACCAGAGTGCCGTCCGCGGTGATGAGGGCGGGAGCCCGGCGACGCAGTTCGTGGTATCCGGCGTAAGGATTCTCGTTGGTCGGATCCATCATGATCCGCTGGAACAGCTGTTCGGCGTCAGGGTCGACGCGGGCCGCCGCGGTCGTGATGTCGGAGGGAGCCTGGGCCATCGGAGATCCTTCCATGCGGCTGGCGGTCGCGTACGGGCGCCGGCGGTTCGCGCCGCCGACGCGACAATCCGCACGGGATACGAGGGAGTGTCACCGGCTCTCAGGACTGCACAGTTCCTGACCGCCGATGCGGAACTCTCTCGATAAGTAGAGAATGTGATGCATTTCCCCGGCTTGTCTTCGCCCAGATTGCTCCGGTCGCTCGGCGCGAAGCGGGCGGGATCGGGTAATGAGCGGTAAAGCTGGGCAGTCAGGGATCCCGATGGCAGACTGGTCCCCATGCGCGTGGGTATCCTGGGGCCGCTCGAGGTGTTGATCGAGGACACACAGGTGCAGGTCGGAGGGGCCCGTCTGCGCACGTTCCTGGCCAGGCTCGCGCTCGACGCGGGCCGGGCGGTCACGGTCGAGGCGCTGGCCGAGGCGATCTGGTGGAGCGAGCAACCCGCCGATCGTGTGAATGCGTTGCATACCCTCGTATCGCGGCTACGCAGGGTGCTCGCCGACGCCTCGGAGCTGCGTTGGGCTCATGGAGGTTATTGTCTGGACATCGATCCGGACGCCGTTGACGCCCTGCATTTCGAACGGCTCGCCCTCGAAGGGCGGCGGGCGCTTTCCGAAGGAGATCCGCGGCTCGCCGTTTCGCGGTTAAGGGAGGCGCTCGAACTCTGGCGGGGCGACCCGCTCGCGGGTGTGGCGCAGACCCCCTATGTCGAAGCCACCGTCGGCCGGCTACGGGAGCTGAGACTCGCGGCGATCGAGGACCGGGTCGAGGCCGAGTTGCTGGGCGGCACCGGCGAGTCCGACACCGTGGCCGAGCTGGGCGAGCTGATCGCCGCGCACCCGCTGCGGGAGCGCCTGCGTGGTCTGCACATCAAGGCGCTGCACGCTTCGGGCCGGCGCGCCGAGGCGCTGGCGGCCTATGAGGACTTTCGCAACTTCCTCGCCGACGAACTGGGCGCCGACCCGGGTCCGGGCCTGCAGGACCTTCACCTGTCCGCGCTGCGCGGCTCTCTCGTCGAGAACGAACGGCCCGCTCGCGAGGCCGTCCCCCGGGCCGGTCCCCGCACCGGCCGCCCCCACACCGAGCTCCACACCGAGCCTCACGCCGGCCCCCGAACCCACCCCCACACCGGTCCCCGGACCGGCCACTGGACGTCGCTGACGAGTTTCGTCGGCCGTGAGAACGAGCTGTCCCAGATCGAGGCCGACCTTCGGCGCGGCCGCCTGGTGACGCTCGTCGGCCATGGAGGGGCGGGCAAGACGCGGTTGGCGACCACGTACGCGGGCCAGGCGGAGGACTCCTTCTCCGGCGGCGCGTGGCTCGTCGAGCTCGCTCGCCTGAACGATCCCGCCGACGTGCCCAGCGCCGTGGTCGGTGTTCTCGGCCTGCGTGAGGGGCTTTTGGAGGGAGGCGACGGGCCACGTGACGCGGTGACCCGGCTGATCGACGTGCTCTCCGGCACCGAGACGCTCCTCGTCCTGGACAACTGCGAGCATCTGATCGACGCGGTCGCCCGGCTGGCCGAGGAACTGCTCGCCCGCTGCCCGGGCCTCAAGGTCCTGGCGACGAGCCGTGAGCCGCTCGCGATCGCCGGTGAGACGCTGTGCGCGGTGGAGCCCCTGGCCACGCCCGAGCCGGGTGCCCCCGCGACGGAGGTACTGGAGAGCCCCTCGATCCGTCTCTTCCTCGACCGGACCGCCTCGGTGCGGCCCGACCTGAAGCTCGGCGCCGACGCCATGCCGGTCGTCGCGGAGATCTGCCGCCGGCTGGACGGGCTTCCGCTGGCCATCGAGCTGGCCGCGGCCCGGCTTCGGGCGCTGCCGCTGGAAGAGCTGGCCGCCCGGCTGGACCAGCGCTTCCTCCTGCTCACCGGCGGCAGCCGTACGGTGCTGCCACGCCACCAGACATTGCGTGCCGTCGTCGACTGGAGCTGGGAACTCCTGGCCGACGAGGAACGTCGGTTCCTGACGCGGCTGGCGGTGTTCCCGGCCGTGATCACGCCCGCCGGCGCGGACTGGGTCGCGGCCCCGTCCGGGCACGTGCTGGACGCGCTGCACGCGCTGGTGGACAAGTCCCTCCTCCGCATGCTCGACGGGCCGGAGGCGCGCTACCGGATGCTCGAGACCGTGCGGGAGTACGGTCTCGAGCGGCTGGCCGCAGCGGGGGAGTTCGCCGAGGCCAGGGCCGCGCACACCGCGTTCTTCCTGCGGCTGGCCGAACAGGCCGCACCCCACCTGCACGGACCGGAGCAGGTGCGCTGGCTGTCGTCGCTGAGGGCCGAGCACGACAACCTGAATGCGGCTCTTCACTACGCCTGCGAGACCGGCGACGCCAAGACGGCCGTACGCCTCGCGGCGGCACTCGGCTTCTTCTGGACCGCACAGGGTGACCACGCCGAGGCGGCACGGCGGTTGCGCAGGGCCCTCGACGTTCCCGGCCCGGTGCCGGACGCCGCCTGGGCGAGGGCGACGGCCTTCCACCTGTTCAACCTGGTCCTGTCGGAAGGACCCCGCCACCCTCGGCTGGTCACCGAGGCGATGCGCCGCCGTATCCGGGAGGCCGGGCGGCAGGGCGCCGACCCGATGGTGACTCTCGCCGGGATGCTGCTGGCACTGATGGACGACGATCCGGCCGCCGGGCTCGTGGCCGTCGGCGAGCCGGTGCTGCCCGGCGACTGCTGGACGAGTGCCATGCTGCGGCTCGTACGCTCGTTCATGCTGGCCAACAGCGGCGACATGGACGCGATGCGCCAGGAGCTGGAGATCGCCTCGAAGGAGTTCCGCCGGCTCGGCGAGCGCTGGGGGCTGGCCATGGCGCTGACGTTCCTCGGGGGCTCCCAGATGGCGCTGGGTACCGGCCGGGCGGCCGTGGCCGCCCTGGAGGAGTCGATCCGGCTGATGCGCGAGCTCGGCACCGCCGGTGAGGCGTTCCAGCAGCGGATCTGGCTCGCCGAGGCACGTATCCAGGTCGGAGACGTCGAACGTGCGCGGGCGGAGCTCCTCGAGACCGTGGACGGTCACCATTCTCGGACGCCGGCGCGCGCCGCGGCTCTGACCCGGATCTCACTGTGCAACCTGGCGCTGGACACCGGCGACCTCGCGGAGGCCGAGCGGCATTTCGCCGCGGCGGCGCGCAGTGTCGAGCATGCGCACACACGGGACGCGCTGATGATCGCCATGCTGGAGACGGTTCGAGGGCGGCTGACGGCGGCCGTGGGTGACCTGCCGACGGCGCAGCGGCAACTCGCCGAGGCTCTGCGGCTGGCACGGGAGGTCGCCGACCTCCCGCTGGTGGCCGCCGTCGGTATCGGCATCGCCCGCCTTCAGCGACGGCGGGGAGCGGCCGGGCGGGCCGCCGAGATCCTCGGCGCGTCCCACGTCCTGCACGGCACGACGGGCACGTTCGGCCGGGACGACGCGAGACTCGCCGACGAACTGCGCGGCGATCTGGGAGAAGGCGCCTTCGACACGGCCTACGACCGTGGGGTGGCCCTGGACCGCGACGACGCGCTCGCGCTGCTCGCGTCTTCCTGCCCGGCCTCGGCGGAGTCGTGAGACGCACCGTGCTCCCGCCGTGCCGGCACCCGCGCGTTCCGCCCGTCTCTCGGGCGGGCGCCGCGCGTACGGCCCCGAAGCGCCACCGGCTCGCCCCGCCGGGACACCCCGCCCCGCCCGGCCACCGATGCGGGCGGGGCGCTTCGACGAGCTCGGCCGAGCCCGGTTACCAGGTCACGGGCAGGCGCAGCGGGGCGCGGAGGAGCAGGCCGCTCCTCCACTCCACCTCGTCCGCGGCGACGGCCAGGCGCAGGCCGGGCAACCGTCGTGTCAGCGTCTCCAACGCCAGGCGGAGCTCGTGCCGGGCGAGGTTGGCGCCCGCGCAGTAGTGCGGACCCTGCCCGAACGTCAGGTGAGGGCATTCGGCGCGGCGCACGTCGAACCGCTCCGGGTCGGGGAAGACCTCCGGGTCGCGGTTGGCCGAGGCCATCGACGGCATCACGGTCTGACCGGCGCGGACCACTCCGGAGGGCAACCGCACGTCGCTGGTCGCCATCCGCAGGAGGCCGCCGTCGCTGGGCATGCCGTAGCGCAGCAGTTCCTCCACCGCACCGGGGATGATCTCAGGCTCGGCGCACAGCACCCGGTACTGATCGGTCGTCAGCAGGCTGAGGACGCCCCGGGCGAGCACCGTGGCCGTCGTCTCGTACCCGGCCATGATCAGCATGACGGTCAGGTGGACCAGCTCGGCCTCGCTGAGCCGTTCGCCCTCGTCGTGCGCGCTGATCAGCGCGTCGATCAGTGCGTCGCCTTCGCTGCCGCGACGAGCGGCGATCAGCTCACGAACGTATCCGGAGAACTCCCCAGCGGCCGCGATGCGCTCTTCCACCGTGAACGCGGTACTGGAGATGATCATGTCCGTCCACGTCTGGAACTTCTCGCGGTCCGCCGGAGGCACCCCGAGGAGCTCGCACATGATCTGGATCGGCAGCGGAACGGTGAACGCCGAGATGAGATCCGCGGAAGTCCCCTGGGCGACCAGGCCGTCCGTGAGGTGTTCGGTGATGGCGAGGACCTTCGGATGCCACGCCTTCACATTCCGCGGGCTGAAGATGCCGGTCACGATGCGGCGCACCCGTGTGTGCCGTGGCGGGTCCATGTTGGTCAGGGCGTTGGGATCCTCGCCGAACTCCTCACCCGGCAGGATCCGCGGCGCGTCCGGTGCGAGTGTCGCCTCGCGGCTGAAGGCGGGATTGGTCAGAACCTCGTGCACGTCGGCGTACCGGACGGCCATGGTCACCTCGTCGCCGCTGGGCAGCGTGACCGGAGCGAGCGGTGCGTCGGCCCGGCGTCTGGCGAACTCCGGTGGCGGCGACCCGTCGGGCCGTGCCGAAAAGACTCCTTCATCCTGCTGCGTCATGTCGCGGCACCTCTCGAGTATCGCCGGTCTTCTCGTGAGTGTGAGGCGAGGCGATCGCGCCGGGGAAGTTTCCAGATTGCTCTTCTGTGCGCCATTCTCGCGAGAAATCGATTTCCGCCGTCACCGGCCACCGGTCGCCTTTGGAATTCATCGGCGGTCTCCAGCGATATTCCACCGATAATTGAGCGATCCTGGACGGTCGCCGACCGAGCGGATGACATTGTCGCCACTCGTATGGATCAGCCGGTGCGAGCGTTTCCCGGCGCCGGCCGGGAAAGGCATGGCCGGCGTGGCTCGAGAATCACGGCGGCCGGTTCGAGCCATCCTCGACCAGAAGACGACGAAGAACACCGACACTCGATCACGTCGATTCGTCGCGTCGCCGGGCGTTTCGCGGCGTGCGGGCTTCCCGCCGGCGCCGACCCGCGCCGGCGGGGACACAGGAGGTGTCGAGGTGGAGATCGCCCACCGGTTCGTCAGAGTGAACCGCATGCGGCTGCACATCGCCGAGGCCGGCTCCGGTCCGTTGGTGCTGCTGATCCACGGCTTCCCCGAGTGCTGGTACTCGTGGCGGCATCAGCTGACCGCCCTGGCCCGCGAGGGATACCACGTCGTCGCGCCGGACCAGCGCGGGTACGCGCGCAGCGATCGGCCGGGAGGGGTCGAGGACTACACGATCATGCATCTGGTCGGCGACGTGATCGGGATCATGGACGCACTCGGCGAGGAGAACGCGGTGGTCGCCGGCCATGACTGGGGCGCCGGAGTCGCCTGGCACACGGCGCTGCTGCGTCCCGACCGGGTCCGCGGCGTCATCGGGCTCAGCATGCCCTACATCCCGCGGACCCCGGCACCGGCGACCCTGCTCATGCGCGTCGGCATGGGCAAGGGCTACTACATGCTCTACTTCCAGAAGCCGGGGGTCGCGGACGCGGAGCTCTCCCGGGACCCGTACGACACGTTTCGCCGGGTGCTGTACGCGCCGTCGGGCGACGGCCCTCAGGGTGGCGCCATGGTCGTCCCGGACGGCGGCGGATTCCTGGACCTGTGTCCCGACCCGGAGAAGTTGCCCGGCTGGCTGACCGAGGAGGACATCGACACGTACGTGGCGGAGTTCGCGGAGGCGGGATTCACCGGCGGGCTCAACTGGTACCGCAACATGGACCGCAACTGGGCGCTCACCGCCCCATGGCACGGCGTTCCCATACTTCCGCCGGCTCTGTACATCGTCGGCGACCGCGATATGAGCCTTCGGATGTTGCCGGAGGAGCCCGTCTCCCCCGAAGTGGTGCCGAACCTGCGCGGCACCGTGCGGCTGCCCGGCTGCGGGCACTGGACGCAGCAGGAGCGTCCCGACGAGGTGAACGCGGCGATGCTGGAGTTCTTCGCGTCACTCGGCTGAGCCGGCGTGCCAGGTCCCACCAGCCGTCGTATGGGAACCGTCCGGCCGCGATGACCGGTACCGGCCGCCGTTACCCACGGCAGCGGCCGTACCGGACGGGACAAAGCGCCCTGCCTGCGCGGGCTGCCAGCCTTCTGTAGGCGCTCTACCAGCGGCGGCTGGCAGTCTCCGACTCATGAGCTACGCGTTTGAAACCGAGGGCCTGGTCAAGCGTTTCGGCGCCACCACCGCGCTCGCGGGCATCGATCTCGCCGCACGCGCCGGCGAGGTACACGGGTTCCTCGGCCCCAACGGTGCGGGGAAGAGCACGACGATCCGGATCCTGCTGGGCCTGCTGCGTGCGGACGCCGGCACCGTCAGGCTGCTGGACGGCGATCCCTGGCGTGACGCGACCGAACTGCACCGGCGTCTCGCGTACGTGCCCGGAGACGTCAGCCTCTGGCCCACCGTCTCCGGAGGGGAGATCATCGATCTGCTCGGCCGGTTGCGCGGTGGTCTCGACCGACGCCGCCGCGATGAGCTCCTGGACCGCTTCGAGCTCGATCCCCGCAAGAAGGCCCGGGCCTACTCCAAGGGCAACCGCCAGAAGGTGGCGCTGGTCGCCGCGCTGGCGTCCGGGGTGGAGCTGCTCATCCTGGACGAGCCCACCTCCGGGCTGGACCCGCTGATGGCCGAGGTCTTCAAGGACTGCATCGCCGAGGAGCGCAAGGCGGGTCGTACGGTCTTCCTGGCCAGCCACATCCTCGCCGAGGTGGAACAGCTCTGCGACCGGATCACGATCATCCGCGCCGGCAAGATCGTGGAGACGGGCACGATGGTCGATCTCCGTCACCTGACCCGCGCCTCGATCCGGGCCGAGCTCGCGCGCCGGCCGGAGGGTCTGGAGCAGCTGCCCGGCGTGCACGAGCTGCACATCGAGGGTCTGCGGTTGAGCTGCCAGGTCGAGACCGGACGGATCGGCGCGCTGATGAGCCGGCTGGCCGAGTACGACATCCGGGAGCTGATCAGCCGGCCGCCGTCGCTGGAGGAGACGTTCCTGCGGCACTACCGGGATCAGGCGACGGCGGCGGACAGGGAGCCCGCGCTGTGAGCGCGCCGGTCCGCACCCCGTCACCGCCCACCGGCACGGCGTCCGTCCGCGGCGCCCCGAGGCTCGCCGGCTGCGGCTCGCTCGCGCGCATGGCGTTGCGCCGGGACCGCGTCCGGCTCATCGTCTGGGCGCTGCTGACGCTCGGCATCCTGGTCTCCCTGGTGTCCAGTGTCGTCCGCAACCAGCAGACCCTGGCTCAGCGACAGGAGTACGCCGCCCACATCGGCGACAGCGCCGCCGCGGCCGCCTTCAGCGGACCGCTCTACGGGTTGACCACCAAAGGCGGCATCGCCGTCGCCGAGGCGCTCACCATCATCATGTTCGGCATGGCGCTCGGCAGCCTGCTGCTGATCGTCCGTTACACGCGCACCGACGAGGAGACCGGACGCGCCGAGCTCATCGCCTCGACCGGGGTGAGCCGGTACGGGCGGCTGGCGGCGGCCGTGGTCGTGGTGGGCGGAGCCGATCTGGTCCTCGGCGCCGTCTCCACGCTGATCATGCTGGCCTTCGGCCTGCCGGCGCCCGGCTGCGTCGCCTTCGGGCTGGTCCTGACCCTCGTCGGCTGGACGTTCGCGGGCGTGGGCGCGCTGTTCGCCCAGGTCTTCCAGCACTCGCGTACGGCGATGGGCACTTCCGTCGCGGTGTTCGGCGCCGCGCTCGTGCTCCGGGCCATCGGCGACGCCGGCCTGATCGCCGACGGGCGGAGCCCGCTGCGGTACCTGTCGTGGGCGTCGCCGCTCGGCTGGGCGTTCGAGGTCCGCCCGTACGCCGGGGAACGCTGGTGGGTGGCGGCCCTGATGTTCGCCCTGGCGGTCGTCCTGGTGGGTGCGGCCGCGGCGCTGGTGGTGCGCCGCGACATCGACGCGGGGCTGATCCCGGCGCGCCTGGGCCGGGCTCGCGCCACTCCGCGCTTCGGCAGTGCCTGGGGGCTGGCGTGGCGCCTCCAGCGTGGCGGCATCGCCGGGTGGGGCGTGGGCATCGCGCTGTTCGCCGGCGTCTTCGGATCCTTCGCCGTGGAGATGGACGACATGGCCAGGTCCGGTGGCTCGGTGGACCTGCTCGCGCGGCTCGGCGGATCGCGTGTGCCCTCCGACAGCTGGATCGCATGGACGCTGAGCCTCGCGGGCATGGTGTCGGCGATCTACGTCGTGTCCGCGGTGCTCCGGCTGCGGGCGGAGGAAGACGGCCTCCGCACCGAGATGGTGCTGGCCACGGCGGTCGGCCGGCGAAAGTGGTGCGCCGCCCACCTGGTCACGGCGGCGGTGGGGGTGACCGTCATCATGGTCGCGTCCGGGCTGGTCGCCGGGCTCGTCCACGGCCTGCGCGCGGATGATCTCGGCGGGCAGCTGCCGCGCGTACTCGGCGGTGCGCTGGTCCAGGTTCCCGCGGCGCTCCTGATGGCGGCGGTGGCCTTCGCCGTTCACGCCTTCCTGCCCCGGCTCACCGCGCTGGCGTGGGTGGCGGTGGTGGGCGCCGTGCTGCTGACGCAGATCGGCGCGAGCCTCCGCTTCGACCAGGCGGTGCTCGACATCTCACCGTTCACGCACGCGCCCAAGGCCCCGGCCGCGCCCGTGCACGCGGCGCCGCTGCTGTGGTTCCTCGGTTCGGCGGTGCTGCTCGCAGCCGCGGGCCTGTACCGGGTCGGGCGGCGCGACATCGGTGTGTCGTGAGACGCGGCCGCCTCGTCCCGGCGGTCACGCCGAGTACGACCGGCGCCTCGACCGAGCCTCGAATCCGCCTCAATATCGCCACGAGGGCGAACTCGTACATTCCGGTTTGACGGCGACCGCCTGGGCAGAGCCTCGAAGGCCCACTCGCGACACGCGTCGCACGGCCTGGTCCATCGTGGGTTCGGCCTCGGTGGGCGCGTCACGCTCGTGCGTCCGACCGCAGCGACAGACTGGGACAACGCATCGTGAACGAAATCCCGAAGATCCCCGCCTCGACGTCCGCGGCCGCCGCCCTTCGCGACGCGATCGGCGGCCCGGTCCACCTCATCGGCGATGACACCTACGACGAGGCGCGTCTTCCGTGGCGGCGCCTGACCGATCCCCGCCCCGCGCTGGTGGCCGACGCGACCGGTCCGGACGACGTGCGAACCATTCTGCTGACCGCGCGCGAGCACGACCTGCCCCTGGTCGTCCAGTCGACCGGGCACGGCACCATCCGGTCCTACGAGGGCGGCGTCATGCTCAGGACCTCGCTGATGAAGGGCGTCGAGGTGGACCCGGAGCGGCGGATCGCGCGGGCCGGGGCCGGGGCCGTGTGGGGCGACGTGCTGGCCGCCTGCTCGCCGTACGGATTGATGCCGCTGTCGGGTACCGCGCTGTCGGTCGGAGTCGTCGGATACACCCTGGGCGGCGGCGCGGGAATGCTGTCGCGGGCGTACGGCTTCGCCGCCGACAGCGTCGTACGCGCCGAGGTGGTGACCGCGGAAGGCAAGACGCTGGTCGCCGACGCCGAGGAGAACCCCGATCTGTTCTGGGCGCTGCGGGGCGGCGGCGGCAACTTCGGCGTGGTCACGTCCCTGGAGTTCCGGCTCCACCCGGTCGCCGAGGTCTATGGAGGCATGGCGATGTTCGACATCGCCCGTGCCGAGCAGACGATCGCCTGCTACCGGGAGTGGGCGCCCGAGCAGCCGGACGAGCTGAGCACGGCCATCGTCTTGTTGCAGATGCCGGACTCACCGCAGCTTCCGGAACCGATGCGCGGCATGAGAGCACTCGGCCTCCGGGCCGTCCACACGGGAGAGGCCGACGAGGCCGAGCGCCTGCTCGCACCGTTGCGCGAGGCAGCCGGGCAGCCGATCGCGTATCCGTTCCGGACGATGCCCTGCGCGGACATGACCACGGAGATCTTCGGCCCGCCGCCGCCACCGATGGTCGTGGAGAGCAGCGTCGATCTGGCCCATGAGCTGTCCGACGAGCTGATCGACGCCTCGGTCGCCGCGGTCGTGGCGGACGGGGAGGTGTCCGCCGTCGAACTGCGGTACTGGGGCGGTGCGATGGCCCGGCCGCCGGCCGGCGCCGGGCCGGTGGGCCACCGCGACGTGCCGTTCTCCGTGCTCGGGGGCAGCGCTCCCGCCGTCGACCGCGACCAGGGCGCGGAGGCCAAGGCCGCCGTCGATGCCTTCTCCGCCGCCATTCGGCCGCACGTCACGGGCGGCGCCTTCCTGAACTTCCTCGAGGATCCGGACAAGACGGCCACGGCGTACAGCGCCGAGGAGTATCGCCGTCTGGCCGCCGTGAAGCGGACGTATGACCCGGACAACGTCTTCAGCGGCAACCACAACATCCCTCCGGCCTCCTAGCCGGTACCTGTCTCGAAGTCCCCCGTCCGCAGCGGGTGCCGCCTGGGCGCCGCGCCGTAGGGCGGGGCTTCGGGAAGGGCACTGACGTTCCCGCACAGCGATGTCGCCGGCCGGGCCCCTGCGGGCCGGCCGGCGACATGGGCGATGCTCAGCGGCTTCCGGTGCGGTGCTCGGCGGTGAGTTCCTCGAGCAGGGGAACGATGTCGTTGGGCGCGGGAAGGCCGAGCGTCTCCCGGCGCAGGTGCCGTGCGGCCTGCGCGAAGGATGGTTCGTCCAGCAGCCGGGCGACACGGCGGCCGAACTCCTTCGGGTCGATGTTCCGCGCGTCGCCGACGCGCAGCCCGGCGCCGCTGTCCTGGACGCGCTGCGCGAGGTGCGCGGTGTCCCACTGGCCCTCGGGGACGATGACCTGCGGTACCGCGTGGCTGACGGCCGTGCCGAAGGTCTTCACGCCGCCGTGGTGGATGATCGCCGAGCAGGTGGGAAGCACGGCGTTCAGCGGGACGAAGTCGACCACCCTGACGTTGTCCGGGAGGTCGCTCATGGTCTTCCGCTGCTCCTCGCTGAGCGCGGCGACCACCTCGACGTCGAGTGCGGCGACGGCCGAGAGGATGTCGCCGAGCCGCGCGCCGCCGCCCCACATGTCCCGGTAGGACAGCCCGAGGGTGAAGCAGACACGCTTGCGGCTCGGCCGCTCCCGCAGCCATTCCGGCACGACGGACCGGCCGTTGTAGGGCACGAAGCGTACCGGCACGTAGTGGAGATCGACCGGCAGGCGCATCGACGGCGGCGTCGAGTCGATCGTCCACTGACCGGTGACCACCTCCTCGTCGAAGGTCGCGCCATGCCGTTCCAGACAACGCGTAAGCCATTCCCGGAGCGGGTCGTGCCGCTCCGCGGCGGGGGGTCGGCCGAGCATTTCGACGAATCGGGCGTGCATGTTCGCCATCAGGTCGAGGCCGGTGATCAACCTGGCATGGGCGGCTCCGCAGGCGCGCGCCGCAACCGCCCCGCCGAAGGTGAACGTGTCCCAGATCACCAGGTCCGGTTCCCAGAAGCGGGAAAAGCCGACCAAGTCGTCGATCATGGAGTCCGGAGAGCAGTTCTGGAAGACGAAGGGAGTCATCGTGCCGAAGACCTTCGACACGTATTCCCAGGTCAGTTTCTCCGGGCGCAGCTCGTTCATGTCCAGCCCGGCCTCACCGGCCTTCTCGGCATCCATGACCTGCTCTTGGTCGAGGTTCTCGTTGATCTCCTGGACCTGCTGGGCGAGGTCGTGGGTCTCGCCCACCGGCACCGCCGTGAGGCCGGTCCCGGTGATCGTGTCCGTGAGATCCGGCTGGCTTGCGACTCTCACATCGTGACCCGCGGTATGCAACGCCCACGCCATTGTGACCATATTCTGCAAATGACTCGCCGCGGCGAATGTCACGAACAAGACTCGCATCTGCACTCCTTGTGCCGACGAGGGTGTGTCCCGAGAGTCTAGAAGGCGGTGCTGAGGGCCCGGTGGAGTGTGAATTGAGGATCCATCGAGCCGGGATCGGTCCGGCATAGGGTGGACACCGCCGATTTCACCAAGCCGAACGCGACGGCGTTGTTCCTGCAAGTGAGTTGTACGTCATCTGCCAGTAACGGATGGCAGCATCGGCGCCATGGACTATGCGTTCCAGGCGGAGGGCCTGGTCAAGACATTCGGTGAGACGACCGCGCTGGCGGGCGTCGACCTCGCCGCGCGGCCGGGCACGGTGCTCGGGGTGCTCGGACCGAATGGCGCGGGCAAGACGACGGCCGTCCGAATATTGGCCACACTGCTGCAGCCCGACAGTGGTCGTGCGACGGTGCGCGGATACGACGTCGTACGGGACGCACCGCGGGTGCGGGAACTGATCGGTCTCACCGGTCAGTACGCGTCGGTCGACGAGGACCTCACCGGAAAAGAAAACCTCGTTCTCATCGGGCAACTGCTCAATTTCCGTAAGAAGCAGGCGCAGGAGCGCGCGGCCGAGATGCTGCGGCGATTCGAGCTGACCGACGCGGCCGACCAGAAGGTCACCGGCTACTCCGGAGGAATGCGGCGCCGCCTCGACCTGGCCGCGAGTCTCATGGGCCGGCCCTCCGTCATCTATCTCGACGAGCCGACCACCGGCCTCGACCCGGGCAAGCGCGGTGAGGTCTGGCGCATGATCCGTTCGATGACCGACGGGGGCGGCGCCGTGCTGCTCACCACCCAGTACCTGGAAGAGGCCGACGCGCTTGCCGACGACATCGTCGTCATCGACCACGGAAAGGTCATCGCGCGAGGTACGGCCGCCGAACTCAAGGCGCGCGTGGGCGGCCAGACCATCTCCGTGCGTCCCAAGGACCAGGACCGGCTGCGGGAGGTGTCGGAAATCATCGGCGCGGTGGCCGGGCGTCCGGCCGAGACGCGTGGCCGGGACCTCGTGACCGTGCAGGTGGACGGCGACGCCGCGCTCAACGAGACGGTCCGCAGGCTGGAGGCGGCGGAGATCGGCGTCACCGAGCTCTCGCTGCGCCTGCCCAGCCTCGACGAGGTGTTCTTCGCGCTCACCGGCCGCCACACCGATGAGCACGACAAGGCACAGGAAGAAGAAGAGGAGAACGCGGCGTGAGTGACACCACGATGCCGTCCACGGCGTCCGACGAGGGCTCCTGGGAGCGGAGCGACGTGCTGCCGCGCCGGCGGAACGCCGTTGTCTGGCACAGCCTCGCGCTCGCCAAGCGCAACCTGATCAAGATCAAACGGAATCCGATCAGCATCAGCGACGCGGTGATCGCACCGGTCACCTTCCTCATCATCTTCGTGTACATGTTCGGCGGCGCCGTCTCCGGCTCGACCCACGCGTATCTGCAGTTCACGACCCCGGCGATCCTTGTCCTGTCGGCGATCACGGCGGGAATGATCGCCACCGGGGTGAACCTGTCCATCGACATCAAGAAGGGGATTTTCGACCGGTTCCGCAGCATGCCGATCAGCCGTTCGGCTCCGCTGATCGGTTCGGTCCTGGCCGATGTGGTCCGTTACCTCGTCGCCATGATCACCCTTCTGGTCTTCGGATATGTGATCGGCTTTCGGATCCAGACCAACCCGTGGTACACGCTGGCCGCCGCCGCGCTGACCATCCTGTTCGGCATGAGTCTGAGCTGGGTCTGGGTGTTGCTGGGGATGGTCATCAAGGAGACGGCCTCGGTGCAGACCATCATCGCGCTGAGCATCTTCCCCCTGGCCTTCGGGACCGACATGGTGGCGCCGACGAAGACGCTGCCGGGCTGGCTCCAGGCATGGGCGAAGATCAATCCGGTCGGCCACACGATGGCGGCGTGCCGCGGCCTGCTGATCGGCGGCGAGATCGCCACTCCGCTCATCAAGTCGTTGCTGTGGTCGGTGGGCCTGATCGTCGTCTTCGCCCCGCTCGCGGTGCTGGCCTACCGCCGCCGCACCTGACCGTTCGCCGGAGGACGAACCGATGGCGAGGCCGGGGCGGCCATCTCGGAGAGGTGGTGCCCCGGCCTTCTCGCCGTCCCGGCCGCCGGAGCTCGGCGGCCGGATCGTCAGACCACGTGCACGTCGGGCACGTAGAGGATCCAGCGGCCACCCGCCTGCCGGAACGCCTGCTCCTTCGCCATGATCTCTTCGGCGTGGTTCCAGGCGAACAGCAGAGCGTAGTCCGGGTACGGGTCGGCGAAGGCCGCCGGCGGCCGTACCGGGATGTGCCGTCCGGGCGTCAGCCGGTTCTGCTTGGCCGGCGTCGTGTCGCACATGAACGGCACCAGGGCCGGGCCGATCCCGCAGAAGTTGGTCACCGTCGCGCTCTTGGCGGTCGCGCCGTACCCGACGACGCGGCGTCCTTCCGCGCGCAGGCCGCTCAGCAGCGTCACCAGCTCGTCCTTGATCGTGATGACGTTCGAGGCGAACGCTCGGAGGGTCGCGCGGTCGGTCAGCCTCTGCTCGCGTTCGTCGGCCAGCAGCCGGGCGACGGCCGCCGACGGCTCGCGCGCACCGGCCCGCGCGAGGGTGTACCGCACCTCGCCCCCGTGTACGGGCAGTCGCCGCACGTCCACCAGCTCGAACCCGAACCGCAGGGCCATCGCCTGCACGGAGCCGACCGAGAACAGGAAGAAGTGCTCGTCGTAGATCTGGTCGAACGCCGTCTTGGTCACGACGTCGCCGAGATAGGGATCCTCGAACACGAACACGCCGTGCGGCGCGAGCAGCGCGTCGACGCCCCGGAAGATCGAGTCCAGGTAGGGGATATGGCACAGGGTGTTCGCCGCGTAGATCACGTCGGCGGGTCCCTCCGCGGCGCGCACGGCCGCGGCGGTGGCCTCTTCGAAGAAGTCGGTGCGGACGTTAACGCCCTCCGCGCGGGCCACCTCCGCCACGCCCGCCGAGGGCTCGAAGCCCAGATGCCGGACCCCCGCGTCCTTGACGGTCTTCAGCATGATCCCGTCGTTGCAGCCGATCTCCACGATGAACGGATCGGCCGCCTCCGTACGGAGGAAGTCGCGGGCGATCTCGGTGAAGTGCTCCCGCATGACGGACGAGCCCGAGGAGTGGTACGGGTAGTCCTCGTGGAACATCAGCTGCCGGGGTACCTCCTCGACCAGCTGGACCATGGTGCACGACGCGCACTGCCCGACGGCGAGACGGTAGGAGAACTCATCGGCGAGTTCGCCGGGCTCGACGAATCGGTCGGACAGCGGCTGGCGGCCCAGGTCGAGGAACTCGGCGACCTCGCCGCCGCATACCCGGCAGGCTGATGCCGTCTCGCCGGCCAGATCGGTCATGGTGGGCTCCTTCACGATGAGTACGCGGCCTCGTCCGCGCTCCGGTCCTCGAGGGCGGCGCGGCGATCAGAGATCCGTGATCACCTCGCGCAGCGCGCTGATCACCTTGTCCTGGCGGTCGAGTGGCAGCGACGGGTACATGGGCAGCGAGAAGATCTCGTCGGCCAGACGCTCGGTGACCGGCAGCGAGCCCTTGGCGTACCCGAGCTCGGCGAACCCGGTCATGGTGTGCACCGGCCACGGATAGCTGATGTTCAGTGAGATGTCGTAGCGCTCGAGCCGCTCGATGATCTCGTCGCGGCGTGGGTGCCGCACGACGTACAGGTAGTAGACGTGCTCGTTCCCCTCCGCCACGACCGGCAGCGTCAGGCCGCCGGGGGCGGTGAGGTCGCCGAGGCCCTCCGCGTACCGGCGTGCCACCGCCCGGCGGCCCGCGACGTAGGCGTCGAGGCGGCGCAGCTTGCGGCGGAGGATCTCCGCCTGCACCTCGTCGAGACGGCTGTTGTGGCCCGGCGTCCTGACGACGTAGTACCTCTTGCCCATCCCGTAGTACCGCAGCTGCCGGACGTTCCGGTCGACGCTCTCATCGTCGGTGACGATCGCTCCCCCGTCGCCGTACCCTCCCAGCACCTTCGTCGGGTAGAAGGAGAACGCGGCCGCGTCGCCCACGGTGCCGGCCATCCGGCCGTTCCTGCGGGCGCCGTGCGCCTGCGCGCAGTCTTCGAGGATGGCCAGACCGTGCTCGGCGGCGAGCCGTTCGAGCGGGGCCAGGTCGACGCACTGCCCGTACAGGTGCACCGGGAGCAGGGCCTTGGTGCGCGGAGTGATCGCGCCCGCCACCTGGTCCGTGTCCATCAGGTAGTCGTCCTCGCGGATGTCGACGAAGACCGGGGTGGCGCCGGCGCCGTCGATGGCGACCACGGTGGGGGCGGCGGTGTTGGAAACGGTGATCACTTCGTCTCCGGGTCCCACGCCGAGCGCCTCGAGCCCGAGCTTGACCGCGTTGGTGCCGTTGTCGACCCCGGCGCAGTGCGCGATCCCGTGGTAGGCGGCGAATTCCGCTTCGAAGCCTTGTACGCTCTTTCCGAGAATCAGCTGACCGGACTCGAACACCGTTGTGACGGCGTCGAGAAGATCCGCCTTTTCCTGCTCGTACTCCGGAAGATAATCCCACACACGAGTCGTCATGCGCCTCACCGTGACATCTCTGTGGATTGCGGTACACCCTTTGCGTTGCCGGTTTTTTGGGAGCGGGCCGCCCACGTGCTCATGTAGTTGTTGTCCCGCTCGATATCGAGTGCCTGTGCGCTCAGGAAGTCCACGCCGTCGACATAGGTGTACGGCTGCATGAACCCGCCGGCGCGGACGTCGCGGTAGAGGCGGGCCAGCGGATGGGCCGCCGTGTACGACGCGCCGCCGACGAGGGTGAGGCAGTCGTTGACGATCGCCGGCGCCGTCTGGTTGACCGCCAGCTTGGCGCACTGGAAGGCCCGCATCATCCGTCGGCCGCGCTCGTCGGGATCCCCGCCGAGATCGGCCCCGACGGCATCGGCCGTGGTCAGCGCGGCGCCCACCGTGGCGCGCAGCCCGTACAGCCGGGAGTCGATCTCCGCGACGAGGGTCCGGCTCGCGGCCGGCGGCGCCGCGCCACGGCGCGTCAGGGCGGCGATCGTCGTGTCGCGGGCGGCCTGGGCGACGCCGACGTAGATTCCCAGCATCGCGACCGAGCTCACCGTCTGCCCGGCGAGAACCGCGTCGTTCCGCGCCCCCACCAGGTCACGGATCAGGACGTCCTCGGCCGGGATCCGGCATCGGTCGAAGACGATGTCCACCGTGCCGGAGGCGCGCATGCCGAGACCGTCCCAGTTGTCCAGCACGGTGAGGCCCGGATTGTCGCGAGAGACGACGGGGGAGACCAGTCTCGGCGGCTCGCCCGCCACGTCGGTCTGCGCGTTGATCACGAAGTGCGTGGCGATCGGCCCCATGCTCACCAGCGTCTTGCGGCCGGACAGCAGCCATCCGCCCGTCCCGTCGGACGACAGTGTCGTCACGGCCGTGTGGTGGTCCTTGATCCCGGAGCACACCGCCGCCTCGCCGGCGGCCATCTGCCGCAGCAGCCGCTCGGCCAGGGCCCGGGCCTGCGGGCCGCCGTGCCGCCACTCGTAGGAGAGGGTGATGCCCCGGCTGAACTGCATGTGCAGCGCGAGTGCCGTCGAGGCGTCGGCATGGGCGACGGCCAGGAGCGCGGTCGCCACGTCGTACAGCCGGTCGACGCCCAGACCGCCCAGTTCGGCCGGGACCGTCGCGCCCATCAGCCCGTCCGCCCGGAGCGCGTCGAACGTCTCGACGGGGAACACGCCGTCGCGATCGTTCTTCGCGGCGGTGGAGCGTATCCGCGGCAGGTGCCCGCCGAGCCGGTCGAGTAGCGCGCGGCCCGCGGGGGTGACCGGCCCGTGGAGTCCGACTGTCGCGTCCTGGCGTGCCGTCCGTATGGACATGGCGTGCTCCGTATTCTTCCCGTCGGTGGTGACCCCCGGACCGCCGCCGGTGACCGACAATTGCGCCGCCAATACGCGGTCCTACGCTGATTCGACACCTGTTCCTCGCGCATCGTGGCACGGGAGCGTCAGGTGCGGCACCTCCTGAATTGCGCTACCTGCCGTCCTGCCATCGGGCGCATGTCATCCCTATGACATTCGCCGCCACGCGTCGTTTCTTCGGCCGCCGGCGATCGCCGCGAACGATGCGGGTTCTGGCGAGAGACCGGGGTTTCCAAGTCGCCGCGACTTTTCTTATATTCGGTTCGGACGGTGAAAGGAAGCACAGTGACGTCATCGGTTGAGCAGGGGCCCGGCAGGTACGCCCGGTGAGCGCGGGTGGGAGCCTGCTGGCCATCAGCGACCTGCACACCGCGTACGAGGAGAACCGCAAGATCATCTCTGGCCTGCGGCCCGGGTCCGATGAGGACTGGCTGATCGTCGCCGGTGACGTGGGGGAGACGTTCGCCGACATCGAGTGGGTGCTGGGGCTGCTGAGCGAGCGTTTCGCCAAGGTGATCTGGACGCCGGGCAACCACGAGTTGTGGACGCCGCAGTCGGATCCGGTGCGGCTGCGGGGCGAGCACCGCTACCGGCGTCTGGTGGAGGTCTGCCGCGGCATGGGCGTCGTCACGCCCGAGGATCCGTACCCGGTCTGGCGCGGCGAGGGCGGGCCGGTCACGGTCGCGCCGCTGTTCGTGCTGTACGACTACAGCTTCCGGGTTCCGGGCGTCACCTCCAAGAAGGAGGCGCTCGAGCAGGCGTACGAGGCCGGCGTGGTGTGCACCGACGAGTTCCTCCTACATCCGGATCCGCACCCGAGCCGTGAGGCGTGGTGTCAGGTGCGGATCGCCGAGACCGAGTCCCTTCTCGCCGCGCGGGACACGTCGCTGCCGACCGTCCTGGTGAGCCACTTCCCGCTGGTCCGCGACCCCACGCTGGTGCTGCGCCATCCGGAGTTCGCGCTGTGGTGCGGCACGGAGCGCACCGCCGACTGGCACCGGCGTTACAACGCCGTCGCCGCCGTCTACGGGCACCTGCACATTCCGCGGACCACCTGGTACGACGGGGTCCGCTTCGAGGAGGTCTCGCTCGGCTACCCGCGTGAGTGGAAGCGCCGGCACGGGCTCGCCGGGCGGTTCCGCCGCATCCTGCCCGCCGGAACGACGCCGTGATCGAGCGGATACTGCCGCCGGAGGTGGCGTCGGCGGAGGCGTTCGACGACCGGGAGGCCGTCGCCCTCTTCCCCGAGGAGGAGGCCGTCGTGGCGCGCGCGGTGGACAAGCGCCGCCGGGAGTTCGCCACGGCCCGCGGGTGCGCCCGCCGGGCCCTGGCCGTTCTCGGCCTGCCGCCCGTGCCGATCGTGCCCGGTGAGCGCGGCGCCCCCGCCTGGCCCGCCGGCGTCGTCGGCAGCATGACCCACTGCGACGGCTACCGGGCGTCGGCGGTCGCGCGGGAGGAGCGGGTCCGTACGGTCGGGCTGGACGCCGAACCCAACGAGCCGCTGCCGGACGGCGTGCTGGAGGCCATCGCCACCCCTCCCGAGCGCGCCTGGCTCCAGCGGCGCGACGGGGACCGCGAGGGAGTCTGCTGGGACCGGCTGCTGTTCAGCGCCAAGGAGTCGATCTACAAGGCGTGGTTCCCGCTGACGCGCCGCTGGCTGAACTTCGAGGAGGCGGTCGTCACGCCCGACCCCGAGGCGGGCACCTTCTCCTCGCGCCTGCTCGTTCCCGGGCCGGTCGTCGACGGCCGTGCGCTGACCGGCTTCACCGGCCGCTGGCTCGTGAGCCGCGGGCTGGTCGCGACCGCCATCACCGTCCCCTCCCGGCCCGGCCCTCCTCGGTGAGCGTCCGCGGCACGACCTCGGTCCCGAACCGGTCCAGCAGCACGATGTCCTCCGGTACGCACGCCGGCATCGTCACGGTGACCTGCTGCGCGGCGACCGGCTCCCGGCGATCCGGCCCGGGCGGACAGACCTCGTCGCCGATCGGGTGCGAAGCGACCTCGACCTCGACGGCGGTCCGGGCCCGGGCGGCGAGTTCGGCCTCCCAGCGGGCCAGCGTCGCCGGGTCGGTGACCGGGACACGCCGCAGCGCCGCGATGTCGGCGCCGCCGCCGGCGTGCCGCGGTACGCGCCTCACCGGGACGAGGAGCGGCGCCGGGTGGTACACGGACAGGCCGCGGCGAAGACGGTCGATCACGACCGGGTACGCGTCGGCGTGGAGCCTGACGTACACGACGACGCGCCCCTCGCGCTCGTCGAGCACGGTCTCCGCCACGGCCG
This sequence comes from Actinoallomurus oryzae, assembly GCF_039541955.1. Classification (NCBI taxonomy): domain Bacteria; kingdom Bacillati; phylum Actinomycetota; class Actinomycetes; order Streptosporangiales; family Thermomonosporaceae; genus Actinoallomurus; species Actinoallomurus oryzae. The sequence continues at coordinate 28,085 of NZ_BAABHF010000007.1, forward strand.
GGTCCGCCTGGAGCACGCCGCGGACGTCCTCGGGCCGGATCCGCCCGGGCCGCCGCTCCGCGAGCTCGCCCAGAATCGCGAGATAGCGCCGTCCGAGGCCGGGGAGCTCCCCGGCGTCCGCCGCGGCGCCATCGCACGCGAGTTCCCCGCGCAGCCCGCCGTCCTGGGGCCACAGGATGAGCTTGAAGTCGATGCCGGCGTCGGGCGGCGGTTCGGTCAGGTGCCGCAGGGTCACGGACGGCCGCCGAGGCCGCAGGGCGAGGGGTTTGTCGAACGTCTGCAGCGCGAACACCGCCCCGAAGACGGGGTTGCGCCCGGGGCGCCGTGGCGGGGCCACGCCGGGCGGCAGCGCCTCGAAGGGGAGGCGGCCGTGGGCCATGGCCTCGCGGCGTTCGCGGTGTGTCACGGCGATCGCGTCCGGGAGAGTCCCGTCCAGCGCGAGCCGCAGCAGAAGCAGGTCGCGCGCGCCGCTCACGGTGTGCTCGTCCTCCGGATGCCAGCGGTTCCCGATCGGCACCGCGACCGTCACGTCCTCACAGCCCGTGACCTCCGCCAGCAGCGACCCGTAGGCGGCGAGGAGCACGGCGAAGGAGGTCGTCCCTTCCGCGGCGGCCCGCGCGCGCACCGCGTCCATGAGCCGTTCCGGCACCGCGATCGGGACGTGCCCGGCCTTCCCCGGGACACTCCCCACCTGGCCCGGCCCGTCCTGCGGGGCGCCGGGCCGTCCGCGCAGGGCCGCGGCGGAGGCGAGCCGGGTGGCCCAGTACTCCCGCGCGGCGGCCGCCTCCGGACCCGCGAGGTAGGCCCGTTCCCGTCTGACCTGCCGCCCCGACGAGGGTGCCTCCGGCAACGCGGGCGGCCGGCCCGCCTCGGCGGCGTCGTACAGCGTGCCCAGCTCTTCGAGCAGGAGCGCCAGCGACATGCCGTCCACGGCGAGCGTGTGCACGGTGAGCGCCAGGAGATGCGCCGCCGGTCCGCGGCGCACGAGCGCGGCGGTGAGCAGCGGCGGCCGGCCGGGGTCCGGTCGCGGTGGATGCCGCGGCTCATCGCCGTCGAAACACGGGACCGGGACCGGCATGGGCGGGTGCACCAGCCGGACACGCCCCCCGCCGACGCGCGGATAGGCGACGCGGAGTGCGTCGTGCCGTGCGACGAGCGCGGTCAACGCCGCCTGGAGCGCGGCGAGGTCGAGCGGTCCGGTGATCTCGAATATCAGCGTGCGGGTGGCGCTCGGTTCCCCGGCGTACTCGACCCGGCCGCGCTCGATCAGCAACGCCGGCGCGAGCCGTTCACCGCCGGCGAGGAGGGACATCAGGCCCTCCCGCGCGGGCCGGAGCACGGAGCGTACGTCGGCGGCGGGCACGTCCGGAGGGGCGAGGAAGCACAGACCGTCGCCGTCGGCCCACACCTCGACACCGCGGTCCACGAGTTCGCGGACACGCTCGGCCACCGCCGGCGGGAGCTCAGACACGACCGGCCTGCCAGGCGGTGTCGTCCTCCGGGGACCCGCCGGACGCCAGGGCCTCGGCGAGGTCGGCGGCCAGCATCGCCACGCTGGCGCCGTCGAGCACGCGATGCAGCGGGATCGTGACGCCGAAACCGCCGGCGAGGGCGTTGCGCAACTGCGTCGCCATGATCGAGTCGACGCCCATCGCGGGCAGCGGCTCGTCGTCGTCCAGGTCCGCCTCCGTCCCGCCGACGATGGACAGGAGCATCCCGCGTATCTCGGCCGCCAGCCGTCGGCGCGCGTCGTCGGGGGTCATCTCCCGCAGCGTCTCCAGCACCGCGGTGCGCGGTGCCGCGGCCGATGGCGTGGCCCGCCGGGCCGATCCGAGCCGGGCGAGCACCTCGGCCGAGGTGCGCCGGAGGACGACGCCGTGCGCGGACGCGACGACCGCGCCGTCGGCGTCGAGCACCTGAACGCGTCCGCGCACCTCCCGCTCGCCCCGGTGCTCGATGCCGGCGCGCGCCCACAGCGGCCGGGACGGCGCGGCCGGGTCGAGCCCGGCAAGGCCGAGTCCGGCCAGGCGCATGAACAGCAGGAGGCCCGCCGAAGCCGGGGTGAGCGCGTTGAACAACTGCATGCAGGCATCGAGCACGCCGGGGTCGAAGCCGGCGGCGAAGGCGGTGTCCGGCCGCGCCCGCAGGCGGGCGAGCATCGTGTCGTCGTCGACGCGCCACAGGCGGTCGACGAGCGCCACCCGCGGGCCCAGGTCGAGGCCGCGTTCGGAGCGCAGTTCCCGGTAGAGGTCTTCGCCGGCACGCTGGTCGACCGCCGTCTCGGCGAGCCGCGTCAGGTCGTGGCGTTCGGTGGCCGACCGCGGCCGCCCGCGTACGACGGCGTTCGCGTGCTCGCACCAGCGCCCCCCGCTGCCGGTCTCGCGTTCCAGCGCGGAGATTCGTACCTCGAGGTCGCCGGACGCCTCGGTGCGGGCGACGGTGTGCAGCGTCCGCTCGGTGTCCTCGGGCACCACGAGTGCCTCGGTGATCGTGAGGTTCTCCAGCTCCAGCGGTCCGCGGACGTCCAGCCGGCGAGCGCACGCCGCGACGATCTCGGCGTAGACGCCGACGTGCACGAGCCCGGCGGTGTCGGCCAGGAAGGGCTGCCGGTCGTGGCCGAAAACGGTCTCGAACTGCGCGTCGGAGGCCGGGGAGAGCAGCCGCCGGCCCGGCAGCGTGCCGTCCTGCCCGCCGCCCGGGCGCGCGACCCGCTCCAGCCCGTCCAGCCACAGCCTGCGGCGCTCGAAGGGGTAGGTCGGCAGCACGCGGCGGCGTCGTTCCCGGCCGTGGTCGAGTGCGGCCAGGTCGACCGGCACGCCGAGGGTGTAGAGCGTCCCGAGGCCCGTCAGCCAGTGCCGTACGTCGTCTCGCTCTCGCCTCAGGGACGAGATCCACGAGGCGTCCTCGGGCGCCCCGCGCAACCCCGCACCGGTGAGGGTACGGTCCGGGCCGATCTCGACGAAGCAGGTGATCCCGTCGGCGAGCAACGTCCGCACGCCGTCCCAGTACCGTACGGGCTCGCGCATGTGCCGGCGCCAGCGGTGAGCGTCTCGCAGATCGTGGTCACCGGCGAGCGCCCCGGTGAGATTGTCGGCGAACGGCAGGGACGGATCGCCGATCGGCACCTGCTCGACCAGCTTCTCGAACCGGTCGAGCACGGGATCGACGAGGCGTGAGTGGAACGCGTGCGCGATCGGGAGCCGACGCGTCGTGACCTGGCGGCCGGCGAACACCTCCGCCATCTCCTCGACCGCCTCCGCGGCGCCGGACAGCACCGTCTCCTCGGACCCGTTGTACGCGGCGATCTCGACTCGTCCGCCGTGCTCGGTCACGACCTGCTCGACCTCGCCGGGCGGTGCGAACACCGCGAGCATCGCCCCCTCGCCCTCCGGCAGGGTGCCCACCAGGCGCCCGCGTTCGACGCACAGGCGAAGCCCGTCCTCCCGGCCCAGCGCTCCCGCGGCGCACGCGGCGGCGTACTCGCCCAGGCTGTGGCCGGCGACCGCCTCGGGGGTGACGCCGGCCGAGGCCCACAGCCGGGTGAGTGCGTCCTGGACGGCGAACAGCGCCGGTTGCGCCACCGCGGCGTCCATGAGGGGCCGGCCGTCGCCGCCGGTGTCTCGCGGGTAGAGGAGGTCGATGAGGGAGCGGCCGGACAGCGGGCCCGCGGCGGCGTCGCTCTCCTCGATCGCCGCGCGGTACACGGGCTCGTGGTCGAACAGGGCACGGCCCATGCCGACGCGCGCGGCCCCCTGACCGGAGTACAGGAACGCGACCCGTGGCGGTCGCGGCGCGGCGGCACGGTGGATGCCCGCGCCGGTGGCGGCCACATTCGCCAGGCCGTCCGCCAGCTCGGCGGTGGTCCTCGCCACCAGGGCCGCGCGCCAGAGCCGGTGACTGCGTCCGGTGTTCGCGGTGTGGCAGGTGTCCGCCGGCGTCGCGGTGGCGTCCTCCCGCAGGTGGCCGGCGTAGCGTCCGGCGAGCGTGCGCAGCGCGTCCGCACTGTTCGCCGAGAGGGCGAGCAGGTGCGCGGGCCGGTCGGGCACCTCCACCGGCCGGATCCGTTCGCGTGGTGCCTGCTCCACGAGCACGTGGACGTTCGTACCGCTGAAGCCGAACGCGCTCACCCCGGCCACCCGGGTGCGGTCCGGCGGGGCCCATCCGATCGCCGCGGGGGGAATGCGCGCCGGGAAGGCGTCCAGCCCGAGCGCCGGGTTGAGCTCGCCGACCGGCTGGCCCGGCACCTCCCCGTGCCGTACGCACAGCACGGCCTTGATGAACCCGGCGATGCCGGCCGCGGCTTCGGCGTGGCCCATCACCGCCTTGGCGGAGCCGAGCAGGAGCGGCCGGTCGGCGGGACGCGATCGTCCGACCACGGATCCGACCGCCGCGACCTCGATCGGATCGCCGACCGCGGTCCCCGTGCCGTGGCACTCGACGTAGCCCACGTCGAGCGGGTCAAGACCGGCGTCGGACAGGGCGGCCCGGATCACCTCGGCCTGCGCCCGCTGGCTCGGCACCGTGATGCCGCTCGACCGTCCGTCCTGGTTGACGGCGCTGCCGCGGATGACGGCGAGCACCTCGTCGCCGTCGGACCGCGCGTCGGACAACCGCTTGAGCACGACCATTCCGCACCCCTCGGCCCGGCCGTAGCCCTCCGCGCCGGCGTCGAAGGTCCGGCTCCGTCCGTCGGCGGAGAGCGCGTGCATGCGCGCGAGCACGGTCGAGAGTTCGGGGAGGAGGACGAGGTTCACGCCGCCCGCCAGGGCGAGGTCGGACTCGCCGCCGCGCAGTTGCCGTACGGCGTGATGGACGGCGAGGAGGGACGAGGAGCAGGCCGACTCCACCGCCAGCGCCGGGCCGCGCAGGTCGAGCAGGTACGACAGTCGTCCGGCGGCCATGCTGAGCATGCCGCCGGTGAACGCGTACGGGCTCAGCCGGGCGGGATCCGCCTGGAACTGGCGGTGCAGATAGTCGGGGCTGATGATCCCGGTGAACACGGCGGTGTTCGTCCCGGCGAGCCGGTCGGGAGACTGGCCGGCGCGTTCCAGCGCCTCCCAGGAGACCTCGAGCAGCAGGCGGTGCTGGGGGTCCATCGCCGCGGCCTCGGTCGGGGTGAGGCCGAAGAAGGGGGCGTCGAACGCGTCGATGCCCTCCAGCAGCGCGGCCCGCGGGTCCTCCCGGCGTTCGGTGGCGCGGGAGTCCGGGTCGGCGGGCGGCGTACGGCCGGCTTCGCGGTCGGCGATCGCCATGAGCGGCACCGGTTCGGCCTTCCGCAGGACGTGCCAGAACGCCTCGGGCGTGTCGGCTCCGCCGGGGAACCGGCACGCCATCCCGATGACCGCGATCGGCTCATGGGCGCTCGCCATATTTCATCTCCTCGCTTGCGGGCCGTTATGTGCGCCGAGGGTGTTTTTATTCATGGCTTTATCTGTTATGTATAACACATGTGCGGATTCATCCCTGATGAGCTCGTCGCCGCGATGTGATAACCGCGCGAGTGGCCGGAATTGGACCCAAGTGTTTAGTCCGGAAATCTTGACATCGGATTTATAAGGGGTTCCTTCATGTCCGTATCCAAGTCAGAGATCGTCGAGATGCTGCGCGCGAGAGGGGATGCACAGGCGCAGCTGTTCCACGAGGCGCGCCGGCAGCGAGCGGCGGCCCACGGCGACGGCGCGCTGCTGCGCGGCGTCGTCGAAGTCACCAACCTGTGCCGGGTGAACTGCGACTACTGTCCGATGAGGAAGGACAACACCCCCGCGAACTCGATTTTCGTCCTCGACGAGGACCAGATCATGGCCCGGGCGCGGGCCGTCCACGCGGCCGGAATCGACGTCGTCTTCCTCCAGGCGGGAGAGATACCCAAGACCACGGGCATCGTGGGAAGGGTCATCCCGCGGATCCGTGAGCTGTTCGACGACCGGGTGGAGATACTGCTCAATCTCGGCGGCAAGAAGCGGTCGGAGTACGCCTATCTCAAGGACCAGGGAGCGACCAGCTACATTCTCAAGCACGAGACCGCGAATCCCGAGCTGCACGCCGAACTCCGCTACGAGTCCCTCGCGGACCGGCTGAAGTACATGGAGGACCTGCTCGACCTCGGGTACAAGGTCGGCACCGGTGCCATCGTCGGCCTTCCCGGCCAGAGGCTTGACGATCTCGCCGATGACATCCTGCTCGCCCAGCGCCTCGGCGTGCACATGGCGAGCGTGGCGCCGTTCGTGCCCGCGCCGCGGACGCCCCTGGAGAACCACCCGCACGGCGACGTCGACGTGGCGCTCAACATGATCGCGGCAATGCGGCTGGTGCGGCCGGACTGGCTGATCCCGTCCGTGAGCGCCCTGGAGAAGACGCGGCCGGGCGGCCAGGTCCAGGGCTTCCAGGCCGGGGCCAACGTCATGACGATCAACTTCTCCGACGCGAAGCACACGGACAGATACCTGATCTACGGCAAGGACCGGTTCGTGGTCCGGAGCGCGCACGCGGCCGAGACGCTGTCCCGCGCCGGCCTCACGGCCATGGGCTCGCCGTTCGTCGCCGCGCGCTCCGCGGGGCGGCTCGGCGACGCACGGCAGGCGCCGGCGACGAGCGAGCTCGCGTGAGCGCCGGCCCGGACGTCACGGAGGCCGGCCGGCCCGCGATCATCATGGGCGACCGGTGTCTCTCCTACGGCGAGCTCGACGGCCAGGTGACGCGGCTGGCGCACGCGCTGCGGTCCTGGATGCGTCCCGGTGAGCGCCTCTGCCTGCTCCTCGAGACCTGCCCCGAATACCTCGTCACCTGCCTCGCGGCCGCGCGCGCCGGCATCGACTACACGCCGGTGAACGTGCAGCTGACCCCGGCCGAGGCGGCGTACATCATCAACGACAGCGGCGCACGCGTGGTCGTCGCCTCCGCGGGGGCCGCGTCCCTGGCCGCCGCGGTCGTCGAGCTGACTCCGCAGGTTCGCGAGCGGCTGGTGGTCGGTGGCCCGCTCGACGGCCACCTGCCCTTCGAGCGCGCCCTCGACGCGCGCCCGGCGGATCCGTTCGTCACGCCGGCCCCGGGCCGGGCGGTCGTCTACTCGTCGGGGACGACCGGGCGGCCCAAGGGCATACTGCCCGCCCGGCCGCCCGCGGCTGACGCGCGCGACTGGTTCGAGTCGCTGCTGTCCGGCCACCTGGGTGTCACGCCGGACAGCGTCACCCTCACTCCCGGCCCGCTGTACCACGGCGCACCGCTGCGGTGGTCACTGGCCACGCTGGGGCTGGGGGCGACGCTCGTCCTGCTGCCGCGATTCGAACGGCGCGTCCTCCTGGAGACGATCGAACGCCACGGCGTCACGCAGGTGCAGCTCGTGCCCGCCATGATGCTGCGGGTGCTGAAGCTGCCGCCCGAGGTGCGGGCCGGGTACGACCTGTCCACCCTGGTGGCGGTGATGCACACGGCGGCGCCCTGCCCACGCGAGGTGAAGGCCGCGTGGATCGACTGGCTGGGCGAGCTGGTGTGGGACGTCTACACCTGCTCGGAGGGGTTCGGCCACGTGCTGATCAGCGCCGCGGAGTGGCGCGAGCGGCCCGGTTCCGTGGGACGGCCGGTCGACTGCGAGATCCACGCCTGTGACGCCGACGGGAACGTCCTGCCACCGGGGAAAGAAGGCGTGCTGTGGTACTCGGGCGAGCGCGGCGCGCCCGTTACCCGGCCCATCCGTTACCACGACGCTCCGGAGAAGACCGCGGCTCTGTACGACGACCGTGGCTGGGCCACGGTCGGGGACATCGGCCACGTCGACGAGCACGGCTACGTCCATCTCACCGACCGCGGCGCGGACGTCATCGTCGCGGGCGGCGTGAACATCTATCCGCGCGAGACGGAGGACGCGCTCCTCGCGCATCCGGCCGTGGCGGACGCGGCGGTCATCGGCGCACCGGATCCGCTCATGGGCGAGCGGGTGCGCGCGGTCGTCGAGCCGGTCGACCCGGCGCTGGCGGGGCCGCGGCTCGCCGCCGACCTGCTCGCCTTCTGCCGCACGCGGATCGCCGGGTTCAAGTGCCCCCGCGACCTGGAGTTCGTCGATCGGCTCCCGCGCGGCGCGGACGGGAAACTGCGCAGGCAACTGCTGCGCGACGCCCATCGGGCGGCGGCGACGCGGAACCCGGCCCCCGGCGCCGGCCTCATCGCCGGGCCTGTGGACGTCGGCGGTCCGGCGGCGATGACTCCAGGGGAGTGACATGCATCTCGAAGAACGCAAGCACCGGGTGGTCGAGCTCCTGGCGGACGGCCGGCTGCGGGCGGCGCGTGACCTGGCCTGGCGTGCCAAGGACGAGTATCCGCGCCGGCGTGCGCTGGCCGCCGCGTGGGTGGCCGAGACCCTGTGCCGGCTCGACGAGCCCGAGACCGCGCTCGCGGTGCTGCGCGAGGCGGTCGACGCGGGAGTCTGGTGGTGGGAGCAGATCCTCCGGGTCAACCCACCGCTGACACCGATTCACGGGCGGCCGGAGTTCGAGGAGATCGTCGTTCGCGCGGAGGCGCTCCGCGAGCGCGGCAGGTCCGACGTCGCGCCCATCATCTACCGGCCGGACTCCGCACCGGCCGGTGTGCTCGTCCCGCTGCACGGCCGGTCGGACCACCACCTGAGCTTCGCGAGGCGGTGGGAGCCCGCGCGTAAGGCGGGATTCCTCGTCGTCGTGCCCCACAGCCAGGAGGCCACCACGTCCGACGGCGACATCGGCTGGATCGACGAGGCCATGGCACGGCGGCAGATCGTCACGATCCACTCGCGGTTGGCGGACGGGGAGCGGCGACTGCCCGTCGTTCTGGCCGGATACTCGCAGGGCGCGCGGATCGCGGCCGGCTGGAGCCTGACCGGCATCCTGCCGGAGGTCGCCGGCTTCGTGACGCTCTGCCCGCCCGACGACCGCATGCCCGCCGTCACCGGCCGGAACCGCGCGGCGGCCGCTCCCCGGATCCGCGGGTACGTCCTCACCGGTGAGCACGACGACGACCGGCCCGGCGCCGAACGGTTCGCCGCGGAGCTCACGGCGAACCGGATCCCGGTCGTGCTCGACGTCATGTCCGGCATGGGCCACGGATATCCGCCGGACTTCGGCGAACGGCTTTGCCGCGCCGTGTCATTCGTCATCGGAGACGGGGCGCCGGAATCAGGGACGGGGGACTCACCGCGCGCCGCCGTTCAGGGCGAGATGGCCGACGGAACGTAGATTGGCGGCGATGGCATGGCAGACCCACTGGTGCACGTCCTCCACGTGCCCGTAGTCGTCGTGGTCGACGGCGACGACCACGTCCGCGTCCGCGGCCAGCCGGGCGGTGGGCCTGCCGGTCAGCGCGACGACCCTCCCGCCGCGCGTCCGGGTCTCTCTCACGGCCCGGAGGACGTTGGGCGACTCCCCGCTGACGCTGATCGCGATGAGCAGGTCGCCGCGGGAGAGGCTCTGCCGCAGGGGAACGGCGAATGAGTCCTCATAGGAGTAGTCGTTGCTGGTGGCCGTCGTCAGCGACACCAGGTCGGCGAGCGGCCAGACCTTCGCCTGGTCGGCGAAGGTGCAGTCGGTCGATACGGCGGACCGGATATCTGTCGCGAGATGGGACGCGGTGGCCGCGCTGCCGCCGTTCCCGACGGTGAAGATATTGCGCCCCTCGTGTAGCGCGACCCACAATTCTGACACAATGGAGCCTAGCGTTTCAAGATTAACCTCCTGAATCAGCTCGACAAACTCAGAACGCCGTCGCGAAGTTACCCGCATCACATGCGGGAGGTCCGGCCCGGGCGGTTCAGTGCCAACAAGCATCGATTGGATCCTCCCGGCTTGCACGCCATCTTGTATGGAACTCGCATGCGGTGTTGTAATCATGCCAGAGCCATGGCACTCGAATACAGCTTCCTTGACGGAGATGTGGAGGCGTGATATGCGCGTGGCGGTGACGGGGGCGGCCGGCACCATCGGCCGAGCGGTGGCACAAGAGCTGCACGGCCTGAACATGGAGACGGTGCTCATCGACACCACGCCTCACCAGCCGGACGTCAAGCGCGCCGATATGACCGAGGCCTGGGCGGTCCGCGAATGCCTGCAAAATTGCGATGCCGTGGTTCACCTGAGCGGATTGGGTACCCCCGACCGGGCCTGGAAGGACCAATTCCTGGCCGCCCGGCACGCCATGAACGCGAATATCACATCGGGTGCGAACGTTTTCGCTGCCGCCTGCGAGCTCGGCATAAGACGCGTGGTGTGGGCGTCGAGCGAAACGGTTCTCGGGGCGCCGTTCACGAGCGAGCGTCCGCCGGTCGTCCTGCCTTTGACGGAACGCGCTCCGATCCGGGCGCACACGCCCTACGCGATGTCCAAGGCGACACTGGAATCGTTGGCCCACCAGTTCGGTGGTTCCTCGCGGACCGAATTCGTCGGGCTTCGCTTCTCCATCGTCCTCGGCCCGGCCGACTACCGGAGGCTGCTGCCCCAGATCGCCGACGATCCCCGGTCCGGCCTGTGGAATCTCTGGAGCTACGTCGACATCCGCGACACGGTCCGGGCCTGTCTTCTGGCGCTCGAGGCGGAGACCGGCCGGGAATCGGCGGTCTGCAACATCGCCGCCGAGGACACCCTCTCGACCGAGAAGACGAGGGTGCTGCTGGAGAAGTACCTGCCGGAGCTGGAGCCGCCGTCCGCGCCACCGGACGATCGGACGGCGCTGTTCCGCGGCGACCAGGCGCGGGAGCTGCTCGGGTGGGAGCCGCGGCATCGCTGGTCGTCGCCGTGATCCTCGCGAACGCGAGCCCGCACGACCGGTGACCGTTCAGGCGCCACCGCCCGACCCCGACAGGTGAGGACCGAGATGATCGTCGTTTCCGACCGAGGGCCCCGGGCGCTCACCGCGGACGGCCGTGTCGTCGAGCGCAACGGCTCGGTGACCAAGCTGCTGGCGAGGCAGCTGGCGCGCGTCGGCGAACCGGCGACCTGGATGGCGCCCACGACGGGCGAACTCCACCGCTGGCCCGATCGGCTCGACGAGCTCTCCCGATGCCCCGGAGCGCCGTCCGCCCGCCACGTCCCGATCCAGGTCTCGCCCGAGGCGTATCACGGTTACTACCTGATGGCCGGGGCACGCATGCTCTGGATGGCGCTCCACGCGCTGGAGACGCGCGCCGCCGGCGGGCCCGCCACGGAGCGGGCCGTCGCCGACTACGCCGGGGTCAACGCGGCCGTCGCCGACGCCGTGACGGCGAGCGCGAGCCCGGACGAGCCGGTGCTCGTCCAGGACTACCAACTGGCGCTGGTCCCCGGAATGCTGCGCGAGCGGGGCTTCACGGGTCCGATCTCCTTCTTCCTGCACACGGCCTTCGACGCGGGTTCCTTCACGCGTCTCGGGAGCGGTCTGGCGGACGACTGGCTGAGGTCGCTGTGCACGGCCGACGTGCTCTTTTTCCAGGACCGCCGATGGCGTGACGGGTTCCAGGAGGCCGTACGGCATCGGCTCGGTGAGGGCCGGGCCGGGCCACCGCCGCTTCCCCGGCTCAGGGTCCGCCCGGTGACGCTCGGCCGCGCCGACGTCGCCGCGCTGCGCGCGTCGAGACCCGCCGGCGAGCCGCCGGAGCTGGCCTGGGACGCTCGCCGGGTCAACGCGCTGTTCGTCGGCCGGCTGGACCCGGCCAAGAACGTCGAGCGCTGCGTCGTGGCGTTCGAGGACCTGCTGCGCGGGCGGCCGGACCTGGCCGGCACGGTACGGCTCACCCTGCTTCTCGTGCCGAGCAGGGAGTCCCTGCCCGAGTACGCCGAGTACGCCGGGCGCGTGACCGGCCACTGCGACCGCGTACGACATCGCTTCCCCGGCAGCCTCCACGTCGTGTCAGGGGACGACCAGGGGCGGGCGCTGTGGGCGATGACGCACGCGGACGTCGTGGTCGCCAACTCCGTACGCGACGGCGGCAACCTCGCCGTCCAGGAGGCGGTGGGGCTCAACGAGCGCGGCTGCCGGCTGGTGATCAGCTCCGGGCTCGGCGTGGCGGAGCTGCTGCGGAACGGCGCGCACGTCATCGCGGATCCGTGCAGCGTCGAGGAGACCCGGTCCGCCCTCGGGGCCGCCGTGGACGTGGCCGCCGGTCCGGACGGGCGGGACGCGCCGGAGTCCCGGCTGGCGGCCGCTCGCGAGGCGCTCGACCGCTGTCACCCCGAGGCCTGGCTCGCCTCTCAGCTGGAGAGCTGCCGCGAGGCCGTGTCCTGCGGGAGCGGTCATCGTTAACGCGCGCTGGACGCCTGCCAGACGTCTCGTGCTGGGGACGGCGGATCTGTGCATGTGGCCGCCTCCGGACCTGGAGGAGCGGGTGACCCGGCTCGTCCGGCAGGCGGTGGAGGCGGGGGTCACCCTCATCGACACGGCCGACGCGTACTGCCCGGACGAAGGGAGCTTCGGACTCGGCGAGACGGTCGTCGAGCGCGCCGTCGCGTCGCTTCCGCCTCCCCTCAGGCCGGCCGTCATGACCAAAGGCGGCCATACGCGTTTCAACGGGACGGAGTGGGGCTTCGACGGGTCGGCCGAGTACCTCCGCCGGGCCTGCCGGCGGTCCGCGGAGCGGCTCCGCCGGCGGCCGCTGGACCTGTACGCGCTGCACCGGCCGGATCCCGCCGCACCGTTTCGCGAGTCCGTACGCGGCCTGCTCCAGTGTGTCGAGGAGGGGCTGACTCGCGAAGTGGTGCTGTCGAACGTCGACGCGGAGCGGATCGCGCTCGCCCATGACGTTCTGGGCCCCTCCCTGGCCGGGGTCCAGAACGAGTTCTCCTTGCTGCGCCCGGACGGCCGGCGCGAGATCCGCCTCTGCGAGCGCCTCGGCCTGACGTACTTCGCCTGGGCTCCCCTCGGCGGAGCTCGGGGCGTCGCCGGGCTCGCCCGCTCCGCACCCCTCGCGGCCGTGGCGCGCGCGCACGGGTGCACGCCCGAGGAAGCGGCGCTGGCCTGGGTCCTGGCGGCCGGTCCGGCGGTCGTGCCGGTGGTGGGCACGAGCCGGAGTCGCACGCTGCGTTCCTGCGTTCACGCATTGGATATTCGCCTCACCGACGCCGAGGTCGCCGCACTCGGGTGAACCGTTGTCCGCGTGTTCCTTCGCCGCGCCGATGATTCTCTTTCGTGTCGCGCTCGTATTCTGCTGGTGCGATCACCGTGCGATCATCGAGTGAGTCGGGCTGTGTTTCCCCGTGAGGAGAAGGGCGATGCCTGATCTGGAAAGCGTCTATTCGGCGACCGCCGACACCGCGCGCATCCTCGGAGCGCGCTGCGACCGCGACGCGCTGTGGCCGATTCTCCGCGCGTACGAAGCCGGTTTCACCGGCGGCGCCGTGGCCCTGCGAACGACGACGCGTGCCCGCCGCGGCGGGGAGCTGAGCGTGCGCTACATCGGGCCCGCCGGTGATCCGGACCCCTATCGGGTGGCCCTCGACCAGGGGTTCACGGTCGAGGCGGACCGCCCGGCCGGCCGGCTCTACCGGGAGATCCAGGATCGCGGGGGCGTCGGCTTCCGTGGCGTGGACGTCGGGGTGGCGTCGGGCTTTGAGAAGATCTGGTCCATCTACGCGGAGGAGGGCGGCAAGACCCTCGAGGCGATGAGCCGCACCCCCGCCATGCCGCCGAGTGTCGGCGGCAACCTGGACTATTTCGCCCGGCATGGCCTGACCAGCATCAACGGAATCGCCGTCGACTACCGCAGCCACTCGGTCAACGTCTATTTTCCGTTCACCGGCGCGCGCGATGCCCAGAAGATATCGACGATGATCGAGGATCTCGGTTTCCGCGTTCCCGGCGATGACGAACTCGACCTGTGCTGCCGGGCGTTCTCGGTGTATTTCACCTTCACCTGGAACTCTCCGGATATCGAGCGGATCTGCTTTCCGGTCCGGGCTCCGGAACCCGATCTCGTGCCGGCCCATCTCGATCCGTTGATCGGGCGGTTCGTGCGGGGCGCGCGGTTCCACGATGGCGATCGCGCCTATGTCTATGCTCTCGCGTTCTCCGGGCACGGCCCGTACTACAAGATCGAGAATTTCTACCACCGGCCCGCCCCCATGATCGAGTCTGACCGGCTCCGGACACCGCTCCCGCCCAGGTGAGCACCGCCTCGTCCGCCCGCCCGCGGGCCCCGCGCGTTTAGGCGCGGTGCGCAGGGTATCGGGGGTCCAACGCGAAAAGACGGAGCCGACATGACCGAGGGCGGGCGTCCTGCGGACGCCGGGCGCGGCCGGGAGGAGACGCCGCCCGCGGGCCATGTCGTGAACTTGTCGGACGAGGAGCAGGGGATGACCGCGAACAGCGACGAGCCGGCACGTCAGGAGATGACGGAGGCGGCGGCGGGAGCCGACGGCCTCAAGGGACGGGCTCAGGGGAAGGCCGCGCAGGCCAAGGACACCGTCACCGGCCAGGCCGGTGACGCCGTGCGGGCCACACAGGAGAAGGCCGGGCAGGTCAAGGAGGCGGTCACCGGGCTGGCCGCCAAGGCCCGCGAGAACGCGACGACGCCGGCGATCACCGGCCCGTCGGCGGTCCGCGGCGCGGGCGTCGGGGCCGCGACCATCGGGGTGGCCACCGCGGTGGTCGTGTGGCTGCTGCGCCGCCGGGCGCGGCGCAACGCCAACCACTGGCATCGGGCCGCCGAGACCGCCAGGTCCCAGATCAAGACGGTGCGGCGCGAGGCGAAGTCCGGCCTGAAGGCCGCGCGCAAACGCTCACGCGCGGAGGCCGCGGCCCAGGTCGCCTCGGCCCGGGCGAAGGCGCGCAAGGCCAGGGCGCGCGCGAAGTCCTGGAAGTGAGCATGGGCACGGGCGACGCCGGCGTCCGCCGAGACGAGCGGTTCGTGGCGCCGGCGTCCTCCGGAGAAGAGCCCGGCGACGGCGAGAGCCCGTGCCGGCGGCCTCCCGTCAGCGGACCGTGATGAGCTTCTCGGACGCCTTCTTGTCCGTGGTCCAGCCGCTGTGGCCGTCGCTGGCGCGCCAGTGGCGGCCGGAGTAGCGGACCTCGCGCAGGCCGTACGTCTGGGCGTGGGTGACCAGCCAGCTCGCCATCGTCCAGCCGGACCGGCTGGTGGGCGCGGGCAACTCGTCGCCGTCGTCGCTGAGCTTGAGCGTCGCGCGGAGCTCGGCCAGCGCCGCTCGCGTGTCGGAGTTCTTCTTGCGCTTGTTCGGCGGGTACCAGCAGCGCACGGACGCCGGGACGTGGCCCGTGAAGGCCGTCGCGAGCGTCTTGGCGTCCTCCTCGTGCTGGGCGTAGGCGCTGCCGTCGGCGCTGCGCTGGACCTTCTGCGCGGCCTCGTGCACCGGCAGGCCGGTGTAGTCCTTGACCTTGACCAGCGCGCCGAAGAAGCGGCCGGCGGCGTACGCCGGGTCCTTCAGCTTCTTGGCCGACCCCCAGCCCTGCGACGGGCGCTGCTGGAAGAGGCCGACGGAGTCGCGGTCGCCGCTCTCCAGGTTGCGCAGGTGCGATTCCTGCAGCGCGGTCGCGTACGCGATGACGGTGGCGCGCTCGGGCAGCTTCCGGCGCAGCGCGACCGCGGCGATGGTGGAGGCGTTGGCGGCCTGCTCCAGGTCGAGCGGCATCACTGCGGCGTCGGCGCGCGCCTCGCAGCTCGTGCCGTGGAGGTAGGGGCGGAAATGCAGGTAGAGCACCACTCCGCCGCCCGCGATGACCAGCGCCGTGGCCAACGCGACCGCGCCGAGGCGTAGCCGTCTCCTGTCCGCACTCCCCACGCGAAGACCGTACCGGCTCGGCGACCCTGATGCGTGTCGGTCGACCGCCGCGCCGCTATCCTCGCCGCCATGACCGACACGTTCACCAGCCCGATCTCCAGCGCCATCGACGAGCTGTGGGAACGCCGGGCGGAACTCAGCCCCGAGGACACGGACGCGCGCTCGGCCATCCTGGCCGCCGTCGACCAGATCGACGCGGGCACCGCGCGCGTCGCCCGGGTCGACGAGACCATCGACGAGGTCGTGGTCGACGAGCGTGCCAAGCGGGCGATCCTGCTGGGCTTCAAGGTTCTCGAGATGACGACCTCGCAGGCCGGCGACTTCCAATATCACGACCGGATCCCGCTGAAGACCCGGTTCGACGGCGTACGGGTCGTCCCCGGTGCGATCGCGCGCTGGGGCTCCTACCTGGCACCCGGCGTCGTGCTGATGCCGTCGTTCACCAACGTCGGCGCGTACGTCGACTCCGGCACGATGGTCGACACGTGGGCGACCGTCGGCTCGTGCGCGCAGATCGGCAAGAACGTCCACCTGTCCGGCGGCGTCGGCATCGGCGGAGTGCTGGAGCCGCCGAACGCCCGCCCCGTCGTCATCGAGGACGAGGCCATGATCGGCAGCCGCTCGATGATCGTGGAGGGCGCGCGCGTCGGCAAGGGCGCGGTCGTCGGCTCAGGTACGAACCTGTCGGCGTCCATGCCGGTCATCGACGTGCAGACGGGTGAGGAACTCGGCCGCGGCCGGATCCCCGACTGGTGCGTCGCGGTCGGCGGAACGCGGCTCAAGGAGTTTCCCGGCGGGACGTTCGGCATGCCCGCGGTGCTGGTCATCCGGCGCCTGGAGCCCGGCATGCGTCACGACAAGTCCCAGCTCAACGACATTCTGCGCGACCACGGCCTCAGCGCGTAGGCGCTCAGTGGAATGCGCCGGGGCCCGCGGACGGGCCCCGGCGCCGGGCGGGGTCAGGGTGTGCCGTCGGCGAGGGCGAGCAGGCGGTCGGCCGTGCCGTTGAAGACGTCCTGGCCGCCGGGGAACGTGCCGGCGTCGGCGTACTGCCAGAACGTGTAGGCGGTCCAGCCGGCCGGGAGCGGTGGCGTGGTGGCGTACGCGGCGACCCACAGCGGGTCCCGCGAGCCGAAGTCCGCGCTCCCGCCGGTGCACTGCTTCCACCAGTTCGGCGACGTGTAGATGATCGGCCAGCGGCCGGTCCTGGCGTGGTACTCGTTCACGAACTCGGTGATCCAGCCGGTCATGGCGCTCTGGCTGAGGCCGTAACAGATCGCGCCGTACGGGTTGTACTCCAGGTCGAGGGTGCCGGGCAGCGTCTGGTGGTCGGCCGACCAGGCGCCGCCGTGCGCGGCGAAGAAGTCGGCCTGCGCGGCGCCGCCCGATGCGCTCGGGACGGCGACGTGGGCCGCGCCGCGGATGAGACCGGCGGCGTACGCGCCGGCCGACAGGCGGGGGAAGTTCGGGTACTGGTACGTGGTGCCCTCGGTGGCCGTGATGAAGACGAACTTCGCCCCGGCCGCCACGACACCCGTCCAGTCGACGCCGGTGGTCGCGCCGGAGATGTCGAATCCGGGTACCGAGGCCGCGAGCGCCGTGCGGTCGGCGGGAGCCGTACGGGCCGAGGCCGCCGGAGTGGCGGCCGCGCAGGTGGAGCCGGCGGCCAGCACCGCCGCCGCGAGTGCCGTCATGAGGCTGCGGGCGGACATCGTCGTTCCTTACGCCGGGCGGATACGGGGGAGGTGAGGGGTCCCCGGCGACAGCGGGGCGGACGCCGGGGACCCGTCACGCGTGGCGGGGCTCAGGCGGTGTTGTCGGCCAGGGCGAGCAGCCGGGCGGCCGTGCCGTTGAAGACGTCCTGGTCGCCGGGGAACGTCCCGCTGTCGGCGTGCTGCCAGAACGTGTAGAAGCCCCAGCCCGCCGGCAGCGTGCCCGCCGAGCTGGAGTAGCGCGCGATCCAAAGCGGGTCGTTGTTGGCGAAGGTCGTGTCGGAGTTACCGGTGCAGGTCTTCCACCAGTCGAGCGTGGAGTAGATGACCGCCCAGCGGCCGGTCCTGGAGTGGTACTCGTTGACGAACGCGTGGATCCAGCTGCGCATCGACGCCTGGCTGAGCCCGTAGCAGGTCGAGCCGTAGGGGTTGTACTCGATGTCGAGCGCGCCCGGGAGCGTGTGGTGGTCGGCCGACCAGGCTCCGCCGTGGCTGGCGAAGTAGTCGGCCTGCGCGGCGCCGCTGGAGGTGTTCGGCGTCGCGAAGTGGTACGCCCCGCGGATCAGGCCGACGTTGTAGGACCCGACGTACTGCTGGCTGAAGTACGGGTTCGTGTACGACGTGCTCTCGGTCGCCTTGATGTAGGCGAACTTCGCGCCGTTGTTCTTGACCGTGGTCCAGTTGACGTTGCCCTGGTAGCTGGAGACGTCCAGGCCGGGCAGCCCGGAGACGGCGGGGGTGACGGTTCCCGGGGCGGTCGAGCCCGAGCGGGCGGCCAGGCTCCAGCCCATGTGGTCCTGGTCGGGGTGGGTGATCGGGTTGGGGGACGCACCGGCGGCGGGGCCGAGGGCGAGGGTGGTGCCGGCGAGGGCGAGCGCCGTGACGGCGGTGCTCATCCGGCGGATCATGCGGCGGGCCACGGATCCTCCTTGGGGGGATTCGAGGGGCGGGGGGAGAGTGAGGCGGTGTCGCCTCAGGAGCCTTCGCGGGCGCCGACGGCGGGGCCGTGGTCGCCGCGACGGCGGGGTCCGGGCAGGTTCGACCGGACGTACGGGGTCGCGCGCTCGGCGCGGAGGGGAGAGGAGCCAAGGGCGGTGGCGACGTCGTTGCGCAGCTGGGGCAGCTTGGCGTACAGCGCGTCGCCGGGGCACTCGGTGCTGTTGTAGTCGCGGTGGCCGACGATCGCGGCGTGCGGGTCGAGGCCGTAGTCGTCGCAGAGCCAGGCGAGCGTCTGGACGAGGGCGTTCCAGAGCGCGGCCGGGGGCAGGACGCTGGTGTAGGTGCCCTCGTTCTCGATGCCGAGGGTGTGCCCGTTCTCGTTGGCGGTCTGGGCGCCCATCACGTTGGCGCCCTTGCCGATGGCCTCCAGCGAGCGGTTGCGCCCCTCCATCACGTAGCCGCCGCGGCTGATGGTCAGCTGCTGTCCGGTGTCGGCCCAGCCGTTGGTGTCCATGTGCAGGTCCTGGCAGTCACGGGACAGCTGGAACGCGTGCGAGAGCGAGTAGTCGGTGGAGTTGGGGAACGCCATGTGGTGGACGACGAGGTGGTCGGGTGCGGCGATGATCTGCGCCGGCGACGTCGGGGGCCGTGCGCCCCATTCCGCCCGGGTGTAGATGCGGGGTTTGGTGTAGGCGCCGGCCGGGGCCGACCGGGTGAGGTCGGCCGCCCCGATCAACGCGGCGCCGCCCGCGACGGCGGCCGCACGCGCGATGAAGCCGCGACGGCCGAAGGACGATGTGTGGGACATGGCGGGGGACTCCCTGCGGTCGAAGCTGATTCCGCTCCCGCCATAGGTAAATATCCTACCCAGTAACCTCGTGGAAGGTGGAAAATTCCCCCAACAGAGTCCCTTTCCGTTGGCAGGTCGGTAAGTCAGTACTGGTCAGAAGTGTCGTCAAGAACGCTGCGCCGCGTGGGGGTTGGCCGGATCCGGGCACGTCCCAAGTAGGCTGAGGGCTCATGCGGCTCGATCTGAACCAGGACGTGGCGGCCCTGACCGCGGCGATCGTCGACATCGAATCCGTCAGCGGCGACGAGAAGGCCCTCGCCGACGCCATCGAGGAGGCGCTGCGGGCCCTGCCTCACCTCACCGTCGAGCGCGACGGCGACACGGTGATCGCGCGTACGTCCCAGGGACGGAGCGAGCGCGTCGTCATCGCCGGCCACATCGACACCGTGCCGGTCAACCGCAACCTGCCCTCCCGGGTCGAGGGCGAGCGGCTCTACGGCTGCGGCACCGGTGACATGAAGGCCGGCGTCGCCGTCCAGCTCAAGCTCGCCACCCTGGCCGAGACCAACCGCGACGTGACGTACTTCTTCTACGAGTGCGAGGAGATCGAGGAGGCGCGCAACGGGCTCAAGCGCATCGGCGACACCCGCCCCGAGCTGCTCCAGGCCGACTTCGCCGTGCTCATGGAGCCCTCCGGCGGCATCATCGAGGGCGGCTGCCAGGGCACGATCCGCGTCGAGGTGCGGGTGCCCGGCGAGCGCGCGCACAGCGCCCGCTCCTGGATGGGCTCGAACGCCATCCACAACGCCGGCGCGGTGCTGGACGTCCTGCGCGCGTACGAGCCGCGGCGCCCGGTCGTCGACGGCCTGGAGTTCCACGAGGGGCTCAACGCAGTGTTCATCAGCGGCGGCGTGGCCGGAAACGTCATCCCCGACGAGTGCGTGGTGACCGTCAACTACCGCTTTGCTCCCGACAAGTCGCTCGAAGACGCCGAAAAGCATCTGCGTGAGGTCTTCACCGGGTACGACGTGACCGTGGTCGACGGTGCCGCGGGCGCCCGGCCCGGCCTCACGCATCCGGCCGCCGCGGCGTTCGTCGAGGCGATCGGCGGCGCGTCTATGGCGCGGGCCAAGCTGGGGTGGACGGACGTCGCGCGGTTCTCCGCGCTCGGCGTCCCGGCGGTCAACTTCGGGCCCGGGGAGCCGAGCCTGTCGCACACGAAGGACGAGTACGTCGAGATCCCGCGCATCTTCGCGGGGGAGGAGAGCATGCGGGCCTGGCTCACGGCGTGACGCGATCCGCGCAGGTGGTGACCGCGGCGTTCACCTCCATGCGCGCGACGACGGGCGTACGGAGACGCGCGGGCGTACGGCGGGTTGCGTTCTCGTGACGCGTCCGCCGGCCGAGTTAAACGGGTTGCCCGGCTGGCTACGGTTATGGACATGCGATCTGACCAGGTGCCGCGCAGGAGGCGGCAGGGCCCTGTCACGCTCCGCGGCAAGGCCATCCCAGCCACGACCACCGACCAGCGACTCCTCGATGCCCGTGGCCCCTCGGACTGGGTGCACACCGACCCCTGGCGAGTGCTGCGCATCCAGGCGGAGTTCGTCGAGGGTTTCGGGCTGCTGGCCGACCTGCCGCACGCCGTGAGCATCTTCGGTTCCGCGCGCACCAAGCCGGACAGCGAGGAGTACGAACTGGCGCAGCGGATCGGCGCGGCACTGGCCGGGGCCGGGTACGCGGTCATCACGGGCGGCGGGCCGGGCATCATGGAGGCCGCCAACGCCGGCGCCGTCTCGGCGGGCGGCATCTCGGTCGGGCTCGGCATCGAGCTGCCCTTCGAGCAGAGCCTGAACGACCACGTCGACATCGGCATCGAGTTCCGTTACTTCTTCGTCCGCAAGACGATGTTCGTGAAGTACTCCCAGGCCTTCATCGTGCTGCCGGGCGGCTTCGGCACCCTCGACGAGCTGTTCGAGGCGATCACCCTCGTCCAGACCAAGAAGATCACCCGGTTCCCGATCGTGCTGGTCGGCACCGCCTTCTGGGGCGGCCTGCTCGACTGGATCAAGAACCAGATGCTGCCGGCCGGCAAGATCGCGGTCGAGGACATGGACCTGATCCACCTCACCGACGACCCGGCCGAGGTCGTGGACATCGTCAAGCGCGCCCACGAGACGCAGGAGCGTCTGCTGGAAGAGCGCGCCGCGCAGGATGAGCTCGCGGCCGGGGGAGGGAACGGTTCCTGATGCGGATCTGTGTCTTCTGCTCCTCCAGCGGCCGGATCGACCGCCGTTACCTCGAACTCGCCGAGGAGGCCGGCAAGGAGCTGGCCCGCCGGGGCCACACACTCGTCAGCGGCGGTGCGACCGTCTCGTGCATGGGCGCCGTCGCCCGCGCCGCACGGGACGGTGGCGCCCACACCGTCGGTGTCATCCCCCAGGCGCTCGTCGACGTCGAGGTCGCCGACGAGGACAGCGAGCTGGTCGTGACCGAGGACATGCGGTCGCGCAAAGGCGAGATGGACCGTCGCTCGGACGCGTTCCTGGTCCTGCCCGGCGGGCTGGGCACGCTGGAGGAGCTGTTCGAGATCTGGACCTCGCGCGTGCTCGGCATGCACGACAAGCCGATCGCCATCCTCGACCCGTACAACCTGTACGAACCGCTGCGCGACCTGATGAAGCACCTGCTGGAGGAGGGCTTCGCCCGGCCGCGCATCTTCGACGCGATCGGCTGGACCAGCACGGTGGCGGAGGCCTTCGACCACCTCGAACGCACTCCGGTACGCCTGGAGGCGACGGCCGAGGACTACATCGAATCGGAGCCGTGAGCGGTCCCGGCGCCGGGTGTGGCACGATCGGATGATCGAGGCACAGAGGGGAGCCCGAGCTTGCTCGTCATGACCATCACCGTGGCGCTGGCCGCCGTGGCCGTGCTGGGCGCGATCGTCGTCGTGGCCGTGGGCGGAGGCGGGCAGCTCTCCACGGAGCACCCGGACCATCCGCCGCTGGCCCTGCCCGGACGCCGTTCCGTCGGCGGCACCGACGCGGCGCTCCTTCGCCTGCCGCTCGGGCTCTGGGGCTACCACAAGCAGATCACCGACGAGGCGCTGCAGCGCTTCGCGGACGAGTTGACCGAGCGCGACACGCGCATCGCCGTGCTCGAGCAGGAACTCGCCGAGGCGCGCCAGGGGCGCGACGGCGACACGCGGCCCGACCTCCGTCCGGAAAGGCGTGGCGACCGCCGTGCGGCGGCCCTGCCTCCGGCGCGGGACGACGCGCCGGACCCGCTGGTCACCCGGACCGACATCCGGCCCGGCCTGTCCGCCGCGCATCAGGAGCCCCTCGCCACCCGCTTCGACGTCCCCTCCGAGGGGTCCACGCGGATCGGCGACCCGTGGAAGACGATCGTCGACCGCCCCGAGGACGCCGAGGAGGAGACCGACGCGGTCGAGGAGCCCCCGGCGGAAGAGCCCGGGGAGCGGCCGGTGGAGGCGTCGCGGGAGCGGCCCGCCGAGTCGGCCGTGTCCGCCGACGCCGCCCGGTCGTCCGAGCCCGCCGAGCTTGCCGAGCACGCCGAGCGGCCCGCGGAGCGGAAGGACGACGGCCAGTGAGCCGCGTCGCCGTGCACGCCTCGGCCGACGTACCGGCGCCCGCCGAACGCGTGTGGGAGCTGCTCGTCGACTGGCCGCGGCACGGCGAGTGGGTTCCCTTCACGCGTGCGGAGGGCGGCGCGGCCGAGGGCGAGGGCGTGGAGGCCTGGACCGGCGTCGGGCCGGTGGGCTTCCTCGACACCATGGTGATCTCCGAGTGGCGGCCGCCGACGCGTGTCGCGGTGCGTCACACGGGGCGTCTGGTGCGTGGCGAGGGCCGCTTCGACCTGCTCGACCTGCCCGGAGGACGGTGCCGGGTGACCTGGGCCGAGCTGATCGACCTGCCGCTGGGCCCGGCCGGCCGCGTGGGCTGGATCGCCGTCGGCCCGCTCGCGCGTCTCATGCTTCACACCGCGCTCCGCCGCCTCGCTAAACTGTTCGAATGACGATGATCGGCCCCGACGGGCTGGCGCGCTGCCCGTGGGGCGTTTCGGCGCCCGACTACATCGCCTACCACGACGAGGAGTGGGGCCGGCCGGTCCGCGACGACCACGGACTGTACGAGCGCCTCTGCCTGGAGGCGTTCCAGTCCGGGCTGTCGTGGCTGACGATCCTGCGCAAGCGGCCGGGCTTCCGGCGCGCCTTCGACGACTTCGTGCCGGAGAAGGTCGCGGCGTACGGCCCGGCCGACGTCGAGCGGTTGCTCGCCGACGCCTCCATCGTGCGCAACCGCCGCAAGATCGAGGCGGCGATCGCGAACGCCCGTGCCTCACTCGACCTGCCGGACGGGCTGGCGGCTCTGGTGTGGAAGTACGCCGACCCCGGCGCGCCGGCCCCGCAGACGGTCGCGGACGTGCCGGCCACGACCCCTGGCTCCAAGGCGCTCGCCAAGGAGCTCAAGGGGCATGGCTTCCGGCACGTGGGCCCCACGACCGTCTACGCGCTGATGCAGGCGTGCGGCCTGGTCGATGACCACCTGCTGGAGTGTCACCGGCGCGGAGCCTACACCACGGGCTGACCATTCACCGCGGGTCCCCAGGGGCGGGCCCTTTGGATACGGGCGAGGTCGTCTTTCCGCGGCCCTTTTCTATTCTGTGGTGGGCTCGCCATGATGGATCCGGCATTTAGGTGAGTGCTCATTGCGATTTCCACGCAGTTGTCGCCGGCGTGACCACTGCGGCTGCTTCGGCGCCAGCGGGTGGTCATTTCGCCCCCTCTTTCACGGTAGTGGAACGGCGGCCGAATGCTTCTCGACGCCAACAGTGGGCGGAGTCGGTCGTGCTCACGTTTCCTCTCCCTATGCGGCCGGACGGGTTTCGCCGACCTGGTGACATGGTTTGTAGGCAGCCCAAAAACGCGAGACGGTGGTAGCGGTCCAACCCTCGCTGCCCGGTCAACGTGTTCGCCGCCCGCGCATTCGCCGGGGCCATGTCTTACCTCGGCGAGGCGCTGGACGGAGAATCCCCCTCTATGCAGCGTACGCACAATTCGAAGGCAAGACGAGTCGATCCGCGACTCGCCGAATTTGCGTCGCACCGAAAAGGCGTGCGAACCGTCCGCATTAATCGACCGACGGCTCGCCTTATCGATCACCGCCTCGTTCGCGAGTGGACGCGGAATACCGTTCCGCGCGGTGCTGTTTCGGCGCCGGCCGCGTCATCGCGCGGATCCGGGCCGGGCGCGCGTCGCCCGCGGTGTGCTCTCCGTGGCCGGCCCGGCCGGCCGGTGACGCTGAATAACGGTCGCCGTCGGCGCGGTGGCCGCAAGCGGTCGCGACGAGCCGCTAGCGCGCGTCGAGCCGGCGCAGGGTGCCGGGCGTGACCGCGTGAACCTGCCCGGGTATGTCGTTGAAGCGGACATGTGCCTTTCCATGGCCGACCTTCACCACCACCCCCCGGCCGAAGCCCAGCTCCATCGGACCGTCGAAGCCGTCTCCGGCCCGTACGGCGTCACCGATGCCGAGGCTCTGTCCGGCGCAGTCGACGATGCCCTCAGCGGGCGTGCGCTTTCGCCTGACGGTGTCCGCCGCCGGCCGGCGGGTGAAAGTGACCGCGGCGGGCACGGCGGATGCCGTCACGACTGCGGCCGCGATCCAGCTCACGGGACTGGGAAACGCCGAGATCACCGGCAAGACGGCGATGACGGCTCCGATCGCCCCGGCACCCGTGAGCGCGGTTCGCGTGGCCATGAGTCGGAGAGTAACCGTCCGGCTCACTCGCACAACCTGTTATGTCCGGTTGAGGACGCCGTGACAACCTCTCGCCGTCTCACGCATCCGCCGTGCCCGCGCCGCCGTCCCGGAGCGCGAAGGGCCCGTCAGCGGCCCTCGAAGACGGGCTGTTCCTTGCGCAGAAACGCTTCGGTGGCGGCGGCGTGGTCGGCGGTCTCGGCGCACGCCTTCTGCAACTGGGCCTCCTTGGCCAGCGCGCCGGCCAGGTCGGACGTTGCCGCGTGGTCCAGCGCCGCCTTGACCGCGGCGTACGCCAGCGTGGGGCCCGCGGCGAGCCGAACGGCCAGGTCGCGCGCTGCGGTCGCCAGCGATTCGGGCGGCACGACGGCGTTCACCAGGCCGAGCTCCAGTGCCTCGGCCGCGCGTACCGGCTCGGCGAGCAGCAGGAGTTCCAGCGCCTTGGCGCGGCCGACCACGCGCGGCAGTGTCCAGGACAGGCCACTGTCCGGCGCCAGCCCGATGCGTGTGAACGCGGTGGCGAACGACGCCTTCTCCGACGCGATCCGCACGTCGCAGGCGAGCGCGAAGGACAGCCCGGCGCCCGCGGCGGCGCCGTTCACGGCGGCGACGACCGGTTTGGGCATGCCGCTGAGCGCCAGGATGATCGGTTCGTAGTGGTCCTCGAGCGTGCCGGCGAGACCGCGGCCCGCCTCCAGGTTGTCCGCGTGCTCGCGCAGATCCTGGCCTACGCAGAACGCGCGGCCGGAGCCGGTCAGCAGCACCGCGCGTGCGGCGGAGTCGTCCCGCGCCCGCTCCACCGCGTCCCGCAGCTCCGTCTTGGCCGCCGCCGTCAGTGAGTTCATCGCGTCCGGGCGGGCGAGTGTGATCGTCGCCACGCCTTCCGCCAGGTCGTACTGCACGCTCTCCGGCACGTTCGGGCTCCTTCGACCGACTACGGACCTTCTCCAGACCTCTACCGGCCATCGAGGCAACGATCGACGAACCGTGAGGCTGCGGGCAAGAGCCGCGCCGCCTCCTCGTCGAAGAAGCGCGCGGCCCTGATCCCGGGCCAGTCGCCGGGCAGCAGCGTCGCCGGCAGCCCCGGGTCACTGAACAGGAACTTACGCCACTCGTGCACCAGGCGGCTGCGCACGGCGAACGCCTCCTCGTCGCCGTCCCCCGGACACGCCGCCAGGAGCTCTTCGGCCTCACCGATCCAGCGCTCGTACGCGCGGGCGAGCCCGTCGAGGTCCCACGCGCGGGCCACGAGCCCGCGGGCGTCGCCGTCGTAGCCGGCGGCGAACCGCTCCGCGCGCACGCCCTCGCCCGCGAACAGGGCGTCCAGCTCGGCCGAGGCGCGAGGGCTGATCCACGTCGTGTCGTCGAGCGCGGCGTAGCCGAGGTAGCCCAGCCCGGCCCGCAGCCGGTCGCGACGCGCCCGGTCGGGAATATGCTGGATAACGAGCAGATGCCAGCGCCCGTCCCATGTGTCGGGCGCGTGACGGTAGATGCGCCGTCCCGCCTCGTCGAGACGCCGGACGGCCTTGGACGTCAGCGCGTACCCGCGGCCCTGAGGCAGCCGTACCGGTGACAGCCACCCTTGCCGGACCATGCGCGACACCGCGGTGCGGGCGGCCGGGGCGGCGATGTCCAGGGCCGCCAGGAGCCGTACGAGCGAGGCGATCGGCGCGCTTCTACCTCGGGTCCGAAGGTGGTCACCGTAGAGGTCGAAGAGGGCAGAACGGGCATTCATCGAACTCCAGTCTGACGATCTCCGAGCTGATCGTTACCACTTAGCGTCCCGAAAACGGGATAATGGTCCACCACAGTTGACGTTGATGCGGCAGGCGGGTCAGCGGCCAAGGAAGCCCGGCGGCCCCACGCGGCCCTAGGCAGGAAGGGGATGCACGCATGGCGGCGATGAAGCCGCGGACAGGCGATGGTCCGCTCGAAGTTACCAAGGAGGGGCGCGGAATCGTCATGCGTGTCCCGCTCGAAGGTGGCGGGCGGCTCGTTGTCGAACTGTCGGCAGATGAGGCAGGCGAGCTCGGGGACGCTTTGAAGGGTGTTGTCGGCTAGGAAGCCTCGCCCGGACCGGGCGGATCGTTCCGGCCGAGTTGAATCATCGAGTGAGGCCCCGGCTGAAGCCGGGGCCTCACTGCTCATCAGGAGAGGGTACGTGCCACTACAGACGCAGCTCCGCGCGCTCGACGGGACGATCCGCGACGCCGCGACCACGGCCGAGGCGGTCGCCGTCCCCGTACGCTCCGGGCCGGAGATCGACCCCGCGTACGCCGACGGGCTGGCGGGCATCTTCGCGCTGGGTGCGGCCGACCTGCTCGCCCACGAGGACGCCAAGGGCCAGCCGGGAGAGATCGTCAGGGCCCCGTTCCGGATGGGCGACGGCATCACCGAGCTGCTCCTCTTCGGTGTCGGCGACGGGTCGGCCTCCGCGCTGCGCCGCGCGGGCGCCACGGTCGCCCGGCAGGTCAGGGGCCGCGGCAAGGTGATCGTCGGTGGTCCGTCGGAGGCGGAGGACGACGCCCTCGCGGCCTTCGCGGAGGGGCTGCTGCTGGCCTCGTACGACTTCCGTGTCGGCGGCACCGCCAGGCGGCCCGGTGCCGAGTCGATCAGCGTGGTCGCCCCCGCACCGGACGCGCTGGAGCGCGGCGCGTCGATCGCGCGGGCGGTGGCGCTCGCTCGCGACCTCACCAACACCACCTCGCGGGAAAAGTGCCCGCAGTGGCTCGCCGAGCGCGCGGAGGAGCTCGCCGCGGACGCCGCGCTGACGGTCCGCGTACGCGACGAGGCGGCGCTCGCCGCCCAGGGCTTCGGCGGGCTCATCGCGGTCGGCGCGGGCTCGGCCCGCCCGCCGCGCCTGATCGAGCTGGCCTACGAGCCGGAGGGCGCCGGCGACGGGCGGCACATCGTGCTCGTCGGCAAGGGCATCACCTTCGACTCCGGCGGTCTCTCCCTCAAGCCGAACGCCGGCATGAAGACCATGAAGACCGACATGGCGGGCGGCGCCGTCGTGATCGCCGTGATGAGCGCGCTGCGCGAGCTCGGCGTTCCGGTCAAGGTGACCGGGCTGGTCGCGGCGGCCGAGAACATGCCGTCCGGCTCGGCGATGCGTCCCGGCGACGTCATCCGCCACTACGGCGGCACCACCTCCGAGGTCCTCAACACCGACGCCGAGGGCCGCCTGGTGCTGGCCGACGCGCTGGCGTACGCCGACGCGGAGCTCGACCCCACGGCCGTCGTCGACATCGCCACGCTGACCGGCGCCGCCAAGGTCGCGCTCGGCCTGCGGTACGCCGCGCTGTACTCCACCGACGAGACGCTGGCCGGCGACCTGCTGGGCGCGAGCGAGGGCAGCGGGGAGTCCCTGTGGCGGATGCCGCTGATCGATGAGTACCGCCAGGCGATCGACTCCCACGTCGCCGACGTGGCGAACATCGGCCGCGGCGGCTTCAACGCCGGCTCCATCATCGCCGGCCTGTTCCTGCGGGAGTTCGCCGGCGACCGCCCGTGGGCCCACCTGGACGTGGCCGGCCCCGCCCGCGCCACCACTGACGACGCCGAGGTCACCAAGGGCGCCACCGGCTACGGCGTCCGCCTGCTGCTGCGCTGGCTGACCTCGGCGAACTAAGAGCCCCCGCGGATAGGGGCGCGCGTAGCGCGCCCCTATCCGCGGGGGCTCTGACGGAGCCCGGCGCTCAGCGCGCGCGGGCGTCGACGGCAGGGAGGCCGCGGCGGCGGACCTCGGCCAGGATCCGCTCGGCGTCCGTGTCCCAGCCGGGCTGGATCCGGGTCGCCCAGCGCCCGGACGCCACGCCGGGCACGTCGTCCAGGCCCAGCGCCAGGATCTCGGCGCTCGGGGGCGGCCCGATGCGCTCGGCGGCGGCCGTCGTCGGCAGGAACGCGAGGCCGGTCACCGCGCGGCGTCCCCGCGGCGACGGGGTGTGCCACACGACCGCAGAGGCCAGGTCGGTCCAGTCGAGGGCGCGGTCGCGGGTGCGCGGCCACGGCCAGGGCGCCGGCAGGCGTACGCCGTCCTCGTCCAGCTCCAGGACCGGGCGCCGGGCCAGGAGCCT
Source organism: Actinoallomurus oryzae (assembly GCF_039541955.1). NCBI lineage: Bacteria > Bacillati > Actinomycetota > Actinomycetes > Streptosporangiales > Thermomonosporaceae > Actinoallomurus > Actinoallomurus oryzae. The sequence continues at coordinate 57,107 of NZ_BAABHF010000007.1, forward strand.
GCCTGCGGCCGTCGCCAGGCCGGCTCCGCACAGCAGGACGCCGGTCACGCCGACCAGCAGGTAGAGCACGGCGCCGGCGCCCGGCAGGGACGGCACGGCGGCCACCGCGAAGACGGCCGAGAACACCAGCAGGACGACGGCGCATCCCACCGGCCGCACGTCACCCGGGACCGGTCGCCGGAGTACTCTCATTCACCCTTCACCGCGGCGAGGAGCCCGTCCCCGACCGGCAGCAGCATCGGCGTCAGCCGGTCGTCCTCGCGGACGAGCCGGCCGAGCTCGCGGATCGCCACGGTGTCCGGCGAGCGGTCGGTGGGGTCGGCCACCCGGTCGCCCCACAGGGCGTTGTCGAAGGCCACGACGCCGCCCGGCCGCAGCAGCCGCAGCGCCTCCGGCAGGTAGTCGGGGTACTCCTGCTTGAGGGCGTCGCAGAAGACCAGGTCGTACGCTCCGTCGGTGAGACGGGGCAGCACGTCCAGCGCGCGGCCGGTGATGAGGCGGGCGCGCGAGGTCGGGAAGCCGGCCTCGGCGTACGCCTCGCGGGCCAGCCGCTGGTTCTCCGGCTCGACGTCGACGCTCGTCAGCACGCCGTTCGGCCGCATGCCGCGCAGCAGCCAGATGCCGGACACGCCACAGCCCGAGCCGATCTCGACCACCGTGCGCGCGCTGATGGCCGTCGCGAGGAACCTGAGGGCGGCGCCGCCGGCCGGGCCGATGGGCGTCGCGCCGACGTCCTCGCCGTGCCGGCGCGCGTTGCGCAGCGGCTCGTCCTCGGGGAGGTATTGCTCCACGTAGGCCAGTGTGGCCTTCACCGCGTCGATGACTTCCTCCTCAGGGAGCCTTAGTCTGCGAGGTCAAAGACTACTGCGGGTGGGGAACTCCGCCGCCTACCGTCACGTTCTTCAGGAGGGCCACGGCAGCCGGGTAGGCGGAAAGGAAGAAACGGGGCAGTATGGCGGTGGCAGAACTTCTGCGTGAGAGGGGAGCGACGGTGCGCGACGCCGGCATCGCCTGGACACCCCCTTCGTGGGACGACATCGTGCGCGAGCACTCCGGCCGCGTCTACCGCCTCGCCTTCCGGCTCACCGGCAACCCGCACGACGCCGAGGACCTCACGCAGGAGGTCTTCGTCCGCGTGTTCCGGTCGCTGGCCAACTACCAGCCCGGCACCTTCGAGGGATGGCTGCACCGCATCACCACCAACCTGTTCCTCGACCAGGCGCGGCGGCGGCAGCGCATCCGGTTCGAAGGGCTCGCCGACGACGCGGCCGAGCGCCTGCACGGTCACGAACCCACTCCGGCCCAGGCCTACGACGACAAGAAGCTCGACGCCGACGTCCAGGCCGCGCTCGACGGCCTGGCCCCCGACTACCGCGCGGTCGTGGTCCTCTGCGACATCGAGGGCCTGTCGTACGAGGAGATCGCCGCGACCGTGGGCGTGAAGCTCGGCACCGTGCGCAGCCGGATCCACCGCGGGCGCGCCCAGCTGCGCGCCGCGCTCGAACACCGCGGTCCCCGGCGCCGCCGTCCCGACGACACACCGTCTCCGGCCACTCCTCCGGCGAAGGAGACTCCATGAGCCACCTCGGGGAACGCCTCACGGCTCTGGTCGACGGCGAGCTCGGGCACGACGAACGCGACCGCGCACTGGCGCACCTCGCGGCGTGCGACCTGTGCCGTGCCGAGGCCGACGCGCTGCGCGCCCTCAAGCGCCGGCTCCGCGCGATGGGCGACGCGGTCCCGGCCGAGCGTCTGCTCGCCCGGCTCCAGGCCATGGGCGAGCCCGGCGACCCGCTGCCGCCGGCGGTCCGCCGCCTCCCCGGGGAGAGCCGCGGCCCGTCCGCCGGCCGTCCCGCCACCCGTCCTCGCGACACCCGCCCCGCCGGCCGTGCGCGCCGCGCCGCCGTGCGCCGCCGTCTGCCGCGCGGCCGTTACCTCCTCGCCGGCGCCGCGACCCTGGCCGTGCTCGGCATCGGCTCCGCGGCGTTCGCCGCCGGCTCGGACCCACGCTCGCTGCCGCGCGTGGCTCCCTCGGTCGAGCAGTTCGCGGTCGAACACGCTCTGACGTCGGGCGACGTTCCCCTGACCGACCCCAAGCCGGCAGAGAAGACCAGCGATAGCCCGTGACTCATCGGATCTCGCGCAACTCGTGGATGGCGGGAGGCATCGCCGCCGCGCTTCTCATGCTGTGGTTCGTGACAACCGGTGACACGGCGAGCGGAGCCCGGCTCCAGTCCGACCCCGAGGCGTTGCGGCTGCTGCGCGGCGCCGAGGGCGCGGCGCGCACGACGCCGTACGAGGGCACGCAGTTCATCACCGCGTGGAGCCGCAGCGGGATGGCGACCACGTCGCTGGTCAAGGTCGTCCACGTCCCGGGCGACGGCACTCACATGCGCGTGCAGAGCACCACCGCCGACCAGGGCGGACAGATGTTCGAGGCCGACGACTCCGACCGCACCGGCGGGCTCACCGGCTACACGCCGAAGATGCTCGACCTGCTGGCGCGCAACTACGCGGTCGTACGCGCCGGCCAGGGCGAGGTCTCCGGCCGCGCCACGTCCGTGATCGAGGCGCGGCGCGCCGACGGCAGCGCGGCGGGCCGCTTCCACATCGACCGCCAGACCGGCCTCATGCTCCGGCGTGAGCTCCTCGACCAGCAGGGCCGCGAGGTCAACCTCACGTTCTTCACCGAGATCCGGCCGACCGCGCCCAAGTCACAGCTCCTCATGGCGTCCGCGCCGCACACGGTCGAGGCGCCCTGGGCGCATCAGCTCGCGAGCGCCGACCTCGGATCGCTGCGTTACCGCGGCTGGCCGGTCCGCGACAACCTGCCCGACCGCCTCAGCCTGTACGACGCGCGGCAGCTCGACGGCCACGGCCCGGTCGTGCACCTCAGCTACTCCGACGGGCTCTCGGTGGTCTCGGTCTTCCTCCAGCGCGGCACGCTCGACGCCGGCAGCGTCGCCAGCTGGCACAAGGCGACCCGGGGCGGCCGCACCGTCTACCTGAGCGACACCATGCAGCAGCGCGCCATGTGGGCCAGCAGAGGCTACGTCTTCACCGTCCTCGCCGACGCGCCGCCCCCGGTGGTCGACAGCGTGGTGGCCGCGCTGCCACACGGCGAGACCGGTTTCTGGGGGCGTCTCCGCCGAGGGCTGCACCGGCTCAGCTCATGGGCCAACCCATTTGACTGATCTGTGGAGATCCCCTTTGCTATGGGATTCGACGTTGTTTCGTCTGCGGGGGATGGAGTCGTGAACCGGCGGGTTTCACCGTCAAGGTCGCTTATGCTCGCCACACAGCTCGCGCGCCATAGTGGGCGAGACGACGACAGGTCCATGCGCGGTCGGCAAGGAGTCAGGTGATGACGGAAGACAACCGCGCGCCCGGGGGTCCGCCGCAGGACGACCGGCGCACGACAGAGTTCGAGCCGGGGAACTCCACGGGTCCCCAGATCCCGACGGACCAGCCGCTCGTCTCCGGTCGGCCGCAGGGCGGACCACAGAACGGGTCGCCGGTCGGGCCGCAGAACGGAATGCAGGCCGGGCCGCAGAACGGAACGCAGAATGGGCCGCCGGGCATGGCACCGCCCGACCCCGGACCGCGCTCGCCGTACGGCGCGCCGCCGCAGAACGACGTGCCCGGGCGGCAGCGCCCGTCCTTCTCGCCGCACCACTACGAGTCGCCGTACGACCAGCAGCGCCAGGCGGCGCCCTCGTACGCCGGCTGGAACACCCAGCAGCAACCTCGTCCCCCGCAGCCGCCGAACGGCGGCTATCCGGCGCAGCCGGGCCCCAACTGGGCGCCCATCCCCGCCCCGGAGCCGGGCACGCGCCGCGGCCCGTCCACGAGCCTCTTCGTGGTCGTCTCCATCGTCATCGCCCTGCTGGCGGGGGCGCTCGGCGCGGGCGTCGGCGTGCTGGCGACCGGTGACCAAAACGGCACCGTCGACCTGGGCGGGGGCAAGACCTCCACGACCGGCGCCAAGAACCGCGACCCCGGCTCGGTCGCCGGCATCGCCCAGCGGCTGGTGCCGAGCGTCGTGATGATCAAGGTGACGAACGGCACCGAGGGCGGCGCGGGCACCGGCTTCGTCGTCAACGGCGGCTACATCGTGACGAACAACCACGTCGTCGCGCCGGCCGTCAGCGGCGGCAACATGCAGGTCGTCTTCAACGACGGCAAGACCACGACCGCGTCCATCGTCGGCCACGACGCGACCTCCGACATCGCCGTGATCAAGCCGGGCACGCTCGGCGGACGCAAGGCCCTCACGCTCGGCAACTCCGATGCCCTGGCCGTCGGCGACCCGGTCATCGCGATCGGCTCTCCGCTCGGCCTGGCCGGCACCGTCACGACCGGCATCGTCAGCGCCCTCAACCGTCCCGTGAGCACCAGCGGCGAGGGCGGCGAGTCGTCGTTCATCAACGCGGTCCAGACGGACGCGGCGATCAACCCGGGCAACTCCGGCGGCCCGCTCGTCGACTCCAGGGGCGAGGTCATCGGCGTCAACTCCGCGATCGCCACGCTCGGCAGCCAGTCGCTCGGCAGCGACAAGCAGCAGAGCGGAAGTATCGGGCTGGGGTTCGCCATCCCGAGCAACCAGGTGAAGAAGGTCGCCGAGCAGCTGATCAACAACGGCAAGGCCACCCACGCGGTGATCGGCGCCTGCATCGACATGTCCTACCAGGGCGGCGGCGCCCGCATCGCCACGGACGGCGCCCAGTCCTGCAAGGGCGGCACGGTCACCCCCGGCGGGCCGGCGGAGAAGGCCGGGCTGAAGGCCGGTGACATCATCACCACGTTCGACGGCAAAGCGATCTCCGGCTCGGACGAGCTGATCATGGCGATCCGCGCCAAGTCGCCGGGCGACCGGGTCCAGGTCGGCTACACCCGTGGTTCGCAGCGGTCGACGACCGAGCTCACGCTGGGCGCGGGCAACTGACCGGTGTGCGCCGTGATCAGGGCCGAGTCGCCGGGCGAGGGCGTGCAGGTCGGCCGCACCTGCGGTTCGCAGCGGTCGACGACCGAGCTCACGCCGGGTGCCGGTAACTGACCGGTATCCGCTGCGCTCCGCACGGATACCGGTCAGTTGCCGCTCCTGGCCTCCCGTGGAGATCCACTACCGGTCCCGCGCGGCAGACGCGGGCGGAACGCCCGGTTAAGCTGGGACCCGCGGCCTCAGCAGGGAGGCCGCGGGGTCATCAGGTGGAGGACGCGTGTTCGACGTAGGACTCGGTGAGGCGCTTCTCCTCGTCGTTCTCGCCTTGATCATCTTCGGCCCCGACCAGCTGCCGAAGGTGGCCTCGCAGGCGGGCCGCGCGCTGCGCCAGTTGCGCGCCATGGCCAACAGCGCCAGAGACGACCTGCGCGAGGGCCTCGGCCCGGAGTTCGCCGACTTCGACCCGGCCGACCTCAACCCGCGCCGGTTCGTCCGCAAGCACCTCCTGGAGGACCCGGACGACCTCGATCAGCCGGGGCCGGTCCCGGCCGAGGAGCCGCTGCTGCCCTTCGGCGAGCGCCCGCCGTACGACCCGGAGGCGACCTGACCAGGGCGCGTCCCAACGCCCCGCCGTCCTCCTGCGCGGCGCCTCGCCGTACCGCCCGCCCGAACCCCGGCTGACCGCCTCCTCCGCGCGACGCGCCGTCTGGACGCCCCTCGCTACGGACGGGGACTCAGAGACAGACCCGGACCGCGCGTCACCGCGCGGCGCTGGGAGCGCGGTAGACCCGGATCCAGTCGACCTGCATGGTGATCCGCTTGGGCGTCCTCGGCGTGCGGTGGAACCCCTCGCGCATCTCGTTGCGCAGATAGAGCTGCATCCCCGCCTGCCGCGGGACGAACGACCCGCTGTAGGCCCAGGTCTTCTTGCCGTCCATCCAAAATGTCACGTGGCCGGGCAGCCAGTCGACGCCCACGGTGTGCCACTTGGTGAAGTCGGCGTGGGTGGTGCGCTGCACCTGCCGGTCGTCGGCCCCGTGGTGGATGAACAGGCCGCCGCTCTTGCGGCTGCCCGACAGGATCTCGGCGAAGTCGATCTCGGCGTACTCCGGGTTGCCCATGTGCACCGGCCATAGGAACGCCGTCGCGGAGTAGCCGTTGCCCCGGTCGGCACGGATGCGGGCCTCCCAGCGGCCGTAGGTCTGGGAGAGGCGGGAGATGACGCCGGCGCCCTGGTCCCGGCCGCCGTAGACCCCGCCCACGAGGTTGAGGACCCCACCCGAGACGTGAGTGCCGGCGGCGACGCCGCGGTGACTCGAGGCGTCGGGCGCCGAGTACACCTGCCACTTGCGCGTGTCGAGCGTGGTGCCGCCGAAGTCGTCCCACAGCACCGGCGCGCCCCAGGACTTCGAGGCGCCGTCCGGCGCCTCGGCCTGAGCGGCGTGTCCGCTCTGCGGCGTCGTTAAGCGCGCGGAGTGCCCGCTACAACCGACCGAGGCGCAGGCCGCGACCGTCAGAGCCGCGGCCAGCGCCGTCCCCCGTATGACCCCGTCGAATGCCATACACCCACGTAATCACGTGGGCACCGCCCGTCAAGCGTGAACACGCCCTCAGGTTGTTCAACCGCGGTTCGGGCTGAGGCCAAGCTGCCGTCCGCGCAGGCTCTTGGCGCGTCCGGAGATCTTGTCGGCGATGCCGCGCAGCTCCTTGGAGGCAGGCGCGTCCGGGTCGTCCAGCACGATCGGACGGCCCTGGTCGCCGCCCTCGCGCAGGCGTACGTCGATCGGCACCTGGCCGAGCAGCGGCACGGACGTGCCGAGCGTGCGGGTGAGCGCGTCGGCCACGGTCTGACCGCCGCCGGAGCCGAACACGTCGACCGGCTCGCCGCAGTGCGGGCAGGGCAGGTAGGACATGTTCTCGATGACGCCGGCGACCGTCTGGTGGGTCTGCGCGGAGATCGCGCCCGCGCGCTCGGCCACCTCGGCGGCGGCCTGCTGCGGCGTGGTCACGACGAGGATCTCCGCGGACGGCAGCAGCTGGGCCACCGAGATCGCGATGTCGCCGGTGCCGGGCGGCAGGTCCATGAGGAGGACGTCGAGGTCGCCCCAGTAGACGTCGGCCAGGAACTGCTGCAGGGCCCGGTGGAGCATCGGCCCGCGCCACACGACGGGGGAGTTGCCCTCGGTGAACATGCCGATCGAGATGACCTTCACGCCGTGGGAGTTGGGCGGCATGATCATCTGCTCGACCTGGGTGGGACGGCCGGTGACGCCGAGCATGCGGGGCACCGAGTGGCCGTAGATGTCGGCGTCGACCACGCCGACCTTGCGGCCCTGGGCCGCCATCGCCGCGGCGAGGTTGACCGTCACCGAGGACTTGCCGACGCCGCCCTTGCCGCTCGCCACCGCGTAGACGCGGGTCAGCGAGGTCGGCTTGGCGAACGGGATCTCCTTGGCCGCCTGACCGCCCCGGAGCTTCTGCTGGAGGGCCTGGCGTTGTTCTTCGCTCATCACGTCGAGGTCGACCTGCACCCCGGCGACACCAGGGATCTTGGAGACGGCGGCGGTGACGTCACGCGTGATCGTGTCGCGCAGGGGACAGCCGGCGACGGTCAGGAACACGCCCACCTTCACGCGGCCCTCGGGCGTGATGTCGACGCCCTTGATCATGTCCAGTTCGGTGATCGGACGCCGGATCTCCGGGTCGTTCACCGTGGCGAGCGCGGTGTTCACCTGCTCGATCGTGGGGGAGGCCATACCGCCATCTTATTGAGCACGCAAGGGGCGGGCGAACCGACGCGGCGGGATCTGCGTCACCTCGGCTCCTCGCGGCGGCTCTCCAGCTCCTTGAGCAGGTGCTGGAGCTCGTCGCGGATCCAGTCGCGGGTGGCGACCTCGTTCATCGCCATGCGCAGGCTGGCCACCTCGCGCGTGAGGTACTCGGTGTCGGACACGTTGCGCTCGTGCCGGGCCCGGTCGCCCTCGTACTGCACGCGGTCCCGGTAGTCCTGGCGGTTCTGGGCCAGCAGGATCAGCGGCGCGGCGTACGACGCCTGGAGCGACAGCATGAGGGTCAGGAAGATGAACGGGTACGGGTCGAACCGCAGGCCGCCGGGCACGAGCATGTTCCAGCCGAACCACACGACGACGAAGACGGTCATGTAGACGAGGAACCGGGCGGTGCCGAGGAACCGCGCGATGTTCTCGGAGAACTGCCCGAACGCCTCGGGGTCGTAGTAGAGCCGCGGCATCAGCTGACGGCGGATGTCCCGAGGCTGGTCGAGGCGGCCGAGGCGGCGCTGGTCGCGCGCCCTTTCCAGGCCAGTGCTCATCGTCACTCCTTTCCGCGCAGGGCCTCTTCTTCGGCGTCCACGCCGGTGCCGGGATCGGCCTCCATCCCGCTCTCGCGCCAGTCGTCCGGCAGGAGATGGTCGAGCACGTCGTCGACCGTCACGGCGCCGAGCAGCCGGCCGTTCTCGTCCACGATCGGCACGGAGACGAGGTTGTAGGTCGCCAGGTAGCTGGAGACCGTCTCCAGCTGGAGCTCGGGCCGCAGCGGGTCCAGCTCGGTGTCGCAGATCGCGCTGACGAGCGTGGGCGGCGGCTCGCGCAGCAGCCGCTGGAAGTGCACCGTGCCGAGGTAGCGGCCGGTCGGGGTCTCGTTCGGCGGCCGGCAGACGTACACCTGGGCGGCCAGCGCCGGGTTCAGGTCGGGGTTGCGGATCTGCGCGAGCGCCTCGGCGACCGTGGCGTCCGGGGAGACGATCACCGGTTCGGTGGTCATCATGCCGCCCGCGGAGTCGTCGGCGTAGCTCAGCAGCCGGCGCAGCGGCGCGGCGTCCTCCGGCTGCATCAGCGCCAGCAGCTGCTCGCGCTGGTCCGAGGGCAGCTCGCCCAGCAGGTCGGCCGCGTCATCGGGTCCCATCTCCTCCAGGACGTCCGCGGCGCGGTCGACGTCGAGCTTGCCGAGGATCTCCACCTGGTCGTCCTCGGGCAGCTCTTCGAGCACGTCGGCCAGGCGCCGGTCGTCGAGCGCGGCGGCCACCTCGGCGCGGCGTTTCGCGGACAGCTCGTGGACGACGTTCGCCAGGTCGGGGGCGCGCATCCGTTCGAACGCCGCGATCAGGTTGGCCGCGCCCTGCCCCTCTTCGGCCACCCGCAGGCCGCTGATCGCGCCCCAGTCGACCACGAGCGTCTCGCCGTGCCGCCGGCGCAGGCCCAGGCGCGCGCCCCGCCCTCCGCCGGCCCAGCGGTGCCCGTGCCCGGTGCCGCCCGTCCGCCGCACCGCGACCTTGGTGATCAGCCAGTCGCGCGTACGGCTCTGCTCCATGCCCAGGTCGAAGACGACGACCTGTTCGCCCCCGCTGTCGGCCAGCTCCGCCCTGCGGTCGAGCATCTCGCCGAGCGCGAGCGTCTCGGAGCCGCGCTTCTGGAACCGGCGCATGTTGATCCGGCCATCGAAGATCACCGCGCCGGCGTCGATGTTGGTGACCCGGGTGATCGGCAGGAAGACCAGACGGTGCGGGGGGACCTCGACCACGAGCCCGAGCACGCGTGGCGCGCGTGGCGCGGGCCGCATCATGACGACGACGTCGCGCACGCGGCCGATCTGGTCTCCGGCGGGGTCGAACACGGCGATCCCGGCCAGGCGCGCGACGAACACCCGCGATGGCGTTGCGGTCATGCTCGAAGGCTACCGAGGCGCGTCCTCTCCGGCGGTAAAGCGTGATCTAGAGCCCGCGCGGACAGGGCCGCGCAGTGGCGCAGTCCCTGTCCGCGCGGGCTTCCTATACCCCCGCAGCCGGGGATGGCACGATGGGGGACGTGACGGGGGATACCGCCGACCTCACCGAGGTCTACGAGACGTACCGCGGGCTGCTCTTCTCCGTGGCGTACCGCATGCTGGGCTCGGTCGCCGACGCGGAGGACATCGTGCAGGACGCCTGGCTGCGCTGGTCCGGCGCCGACCGCACGAACGTAGAGGATCCCCGCGCCTACCTCGTCCGTACGGTCACCAACACCGCGATCGACCGGCTCCGATCCGAGCGCTCGCGGCGCGAGTCCTACGTCGGCCCGTGGCTGCCCGAGCCGGTGCTCACCGCGCCCGACGCCGCCGCCGACGTCGAAATGGCCGACTCCGTATCGCTGGCCATGCTGGTCGTGCTGGAGACGCTGTCACCCCTGGAGCGGGCGGTGTTCGTCCTGCGGGAGGTGTTCGGCTTCTCCCACGCGGAGATCGCGAGCGCGCTCGACCGGTCCGAGGCGAGTATCCGGCAGGTGGCGGTGCGGGCCCGCCGGCACGTCACGGAGCGGCGGCCGCGCTTCGCCGCCGACCGGGCGGAGCAGCGCCGGGTCACCGAGGAGTTCCTGTCCGCGGCGCTCGGCGGCGACATCGAGCGGCTGCTCGGCGTGCTGGCGCCGGACGTCGTGCTCGTCCCCGACGGCGGCGGCAAGCGCCTCGCGCCGCGCCGCCCGCTCGTGGGAGCCGATTTGGTGGCGCGCTTCCTCGCCGGCATCGGGCAGCGCTCGTACGACGGCGTGGCTCCCGAGGACATGCGGGCGGAGATCGCCGACGTCAACGGCACGGCTGGGGTGATCATCCGCGGCGGCGGCATGGTGCTGAGCACGATGACCGCCGAGGTCGTGGACGGCAGGGTCACCGCCCTGCACCTGATCGCCAACCCGGACAAACTGGAGACGATCGCCGAGCGCCGCGTCCTGTCCCTCGGGCCCTGACCGCCGGCCCGGGACCCCTGACTACCGGTCGGGGCGGCGGCGCCGGGCGCCGACCATGAACGGGGCGTGGCCGGTGGTCGTGGCCGGGCTGGGTGCCGGGCGTACGGCGGCGTAGTCATCGGGCATGCTGCCGGGCGCCTCGGCGACCTCGCCGGTCGGGGTGAGCCGGATGACGAACGCCTCCTTGGCCCAGCGCTCGGTCTGGTGCTCGCCGTCGGGGGCGTTGAGGCGGTCCTTGGCGAGCAGGGGCACCACGGCCTCCCACTCCTCCGAGCCCGGCTCCACCTGCTCCACGGCCGCGATCCAGGAGACCAGGCGGCCGCCCTTGTCCTTGCTGCGGACCGTCACGGTGACGCGCTCGGCCTCCGGCAGCCCGGGCAGCGGCTGCTCGATGCCGCCGGTGACGACGTACGCGGCGCTCTGGTCGCCGTACGCGTGCCAGACGTGCCAGGCGGCGCGGGGGTAGGGCAGGTCGGGCAGCGCCAGCCACAGCATGCCCGACTTCTTGGTGGCCTCCTCGACCAGCGCGACGATGTCCACGCTCGCAGTCTCCCACGGGTGGATACCATCCGGTGCATGCGCTCTCGCCGGACGACGCTCGCGGTGCCCGCCAGCAACCCGCGCTTCATCGAGAAGGCGCGGGAGCTGCCCGCCGACGAGTTCTTCCTCGACCTGGAGGACGCGGTCGCGCCGCAGGCCAAGGAGGAGGCGCGGGCCAACGTCGTCGCGGCGCTGAACGCCGGCGGCTGGGGCGACCGGGTCCGCGTCGTACGGGTCAACGACGTGACCACCCCGTACGCCTACCGGGACGTGATCGAGGTCGTCGAGGGCGCGGGCGCGAACCTCGACTGCGTCATGCTGCCCAAGGCGAGCTCCCCGGACCACGTGGTCTGGCTGGACCTGCTGCTCACCCAGGTCGAGCAGGCGTCGGGGCTGCCGGTCGGCCGCATCGGCATCGAGGCCCAGATCGAGGACGCGCGCGGGCTGACCCGCGTCGAGGAGATCGCCGGCTCCTCGCGGCGCCTGGAGGCGCTGGTGTTCGGGCCCGGCGACCTGATGGCCTCGATCAACACGAAGACCCTGGTGGTCGGGGAGCAACCGCCCGGGTACACCGAGGGCGACGCCTACCACTACATCCTCATGCGCATCCTGCTCGCCGCCCGCGCGCACGACCTCCAGGCGATCGACGGGCCGTACTTCAACGTCCGCGACGTCGAGGCCTTCACCCGGGCGGCACGGCGGAGCGCCGCGCTGGGCTTCGACGGCAAGTGGGTGCTGCACCCGGCCCAGATCGAGGCCGGCAACGCCGTCTACTCCCCGTCGCAGGAGGACTACGACCGCGCCGAGCTGATCCTCGACGCCTACGACCACGCGACGCGTGTCCAGGGGAGGGGCGCGGCGATGCTCGGCGACGAGATGATCGACGAGGCGTCGCGCAAGATGGCCCTCGTGATCGCCGCCAAGGGCCGCGCGGCGGGCATGGAGCGCACCCGGAGTGACGATCCGCCGGCCTGAGCCGGCGACCGCCCAGGTGGAGAGCTTGACGTTCCTTCGCGCAAGGGCGACTGTGAGTAACCATGAGGACCCCGCCCACGTGCCCGCGGTGCCGCCGGTCCCTGGTCCCGCCCAGCGCGTGGTCGAGCGCGTGGACCTGCCTCGTACACGGCGAGGTCCCGCCGCTGCGGCCGCCGATGCGCCCTTGCCCGGAGGCGCTGGAGGCCGTGCGCTCGCGGACCCGCGTGCCGGTCTGGGTGCCCTGGCCGCCGCCCACGGGGTGGCTCGTGACCGGGTTCGCCGAGGCCGGTGACGACCGCAGCGGCGCCGTCGCGGTGGCCGTGGCGCTGTCCGGCCCCTCGCCGATCGGCGGTCCGGCCGATCTCGTGCTCATCGCCGAGGAGCCCGGCGTGGGTCTGGGCGCCTCGTACGCGGGCCTGAACGGACCCGATCCCGGTCACGGGTTCGGGGTCTCGGCACCGAACGCCAAGGTCGAGATCGACGGCCATCCCGTGTCCATGTGGGCCCTGGGCACGGAGAAGACGGCGGCGTACGCGGGCGAGGCCCTCGCGAACTGGCTCTGGGCGGTGCTGTGGCCCGAGTCCGCCGGCGTCCTCATGGTCGAGCAACTCAACCTGCGCGACCTGCGCGAGGCGCCCCTCGACCTGCCGTACGGCGCCGCCTGCCCCCGGCTAGCGTGATGGTGTGATCATCGACCTCCACACCCACAGCGCCGTCTCCGACGGCACCCAGCCCCCCGCCGACGTCGTACGTCGTGCGCAGGCCGCGGGCGTCGGCGTCCTGGCGCTGACCGACCACGACACCGTCGCGGGCCACGCCGAGGCGGCGCGGGCGCTGCCGCCCGGCATGACGCTGGTCCGCGGCATGGAGCTGTCGTGCCGGCTGGGCGATCACAGCGTCCACCTCCTGGCCTACCTGTTCGACGCCGGCGAGCCGCGTCTCGCGGCCGAACGCGAGCGCATCCGCGACGACCGCGTGCACCGGGCGCGCGGCATGGTCCGGCGGCTCGGCGAGCTGGGCGCGCCGGTCACCTGGGAACGGGTGGCGCGGATCACCGGCGACTCCGTGCCCGGCCGTCCCCACATCGCCCGCGCCCTGGTCGAGGCGGGCGTCGTGGCGACCGTGGAGGACGCCTTCACCCCCGAGTGGATCGGCGCGGGCGGGCGGGCGTACGTCGACCGGTACGCCCTGGACCCGGTCCGCGCGGTGCGGCTCGTACGCGCGGCGGGCGGCGTGCCCGTGCTGGCCCACCCGCGAGCGGGGCGGCGGAGCTACGGGGTCCCCGACGAGGCGATCGCCGGTCTGGCCGGCGCCGGGCTGGCGGGGGTGGAGACCGACCATCCCGACCACGCCCCGGCCGACCGCGCGGCCCTGCGGGCGCTAGCGTCCGACCTGAACCTCTTCGTCACGGGCGCGAGCGACGACCACGGCGAGCTGACCGGCCACCGGCTGGGCTGCGAGACCACGGCCCCGGAGGCGTACGAGGCCCTGCGTGCCCAGGCCACGGGAGCGGCCCCGGACGTCCGGTGAGAACGCGCACGGCTGGGTGAGCACGGGAGCGGCCCCGGACGCCGGGTGAGCGATGTCACGCGTGTACGGCGCGGGTCAGCATCATCGCGGCGAGGGCCGCGAAGAGCAGCGCGGACAGGCCGGTGAAGGCGCCCTGCCCCCTCCGGCCGACGCGGCGGCCCGAACGCGCCACGGCCAGGGCGATGACGGCCTCCAGGCCGGAGGCCACGCCGAACCAGCACGCGGTGAACACCACCATCCCCGCGTCGCCCGCGAGGTGCTGGGCGCGCAGCATCGTCGGCGTGCCGGTGGCCAGCCAGAAGGTCCAGGTCAGCGGGTTGGCCAGGTTCGCGGTCACGCCCTTCCAGAAGGCCCAGCCGCGCGCCGCCGGCACCGCGCCCCGGCGCCACAGCCGCCAGGCCTCCCGCGCCGCCTGGACCGCGAGGAGGGTGAAGACGCACGCCCCCACGAGACCCACCCAGAACTCCGCCCGCGCCACGGCGGCGATCACCCACGCGAACGCCAGCGCCGGCACGAGCAGGAGCGCGTCGGCGGTCGCGGAGCCGAGGATGACGCGGAACGCCGGCGCGAAGCCGCGCGTCGCGGCCTCATTGAGAATCGTGACGAAGATCGGGCCGACGGAGAGCGCCGCACCGGTGCCGAGGAGCACGCCGAGCCAGAGGACCTCGAACATCACCCGAGCTCGCGGAGCGGTCGCGCCGTCATCACGTGGCCCGATGCTAGAACAGTGAAGGTCGCGCCCCTGAGGGTCAGGTAGCCCCGGGCGTACGGATGGGGGAGCTCCTTCTGGCCGGGTCGGGGGGAAGAACTGGGTGTCGGCTCCGAGCGCGGCCTGGGGCTACAGCGCCGCGCCTGGTGCGTCGTCGGTCCGGCGCCCTTCCGCGTTGTCGAATCATGCGCAGGACGCTAATGAGACGCCATGAGATCCCGGTGAAGCGACGATCACACCGGAGCGCCGCGCCCCGCCGTCCGGCTGATCCTCCGGTGCCGCACGCACCGAAGGCCCGGAGTCGGTAGGGTTTCTTACGTGGACGCGCGTATCGACAAAGTGGTGACGTCGGGCAAGGTCACCGTCGACGACACCGAGTACGACATCGAGGCCAACACCTACATCGTCGGAGACGACGACGCGGTGATCGTCATCGATCCCGCCTTCGACGCCGAGCCTGTTCTCGAGGCGGTCGACGAGCGGGAGATCATGGCTGTCATCTGCACCGACGGCAGGGAGACCCACCTGGGCTCGGTCCTTGAGGTCGCCGAGGCGGACGAGGACGACCCCGCGCCGATCGCGCTGCACACGCGTGACCGCCTGCTCTGGCGCCAGTACTTCCGTGCGCTCGCCGACAAGGACGAGGACGCGGAGTTCATGAAGGACCTCCAGCCCGACCTCGACATCGAGGACAGCGGCGTGTTCGAGATCGCGGGCGCGCAGCTCGAGGTCATGCACACGCCCGGCCACTCGCCCGGGAGCATCTGCCTCTACAGCGAGCAGCTCGGCGTGCTGTTCACCGGCGACACGCTGCACAAGGGCCGGCCGGGCCGCGTGGGGGCCGACTACCCCGAGCTGCAGGAGCAGCTCAACTCCATCGGGGCGATCCTCAGCCCGCTGCCGCGCGACACCCGCATCCTGCCGGGCCAGGGCGAGGAGAGCACGGTCGGCGAGGAGGACTCCCAGTGGGAGAGCTGGTTCGCCCTCGCGCAGGAGCCCGAGTCCGAGTCCTGAGCGGGTCCCGGTCATGACGGCCGAGCAGCTCGGTTTCGAGGGGATGCCCAAGCGGCTCTACCCGTGCACGCCCTCACGGCTGAACACCTGGCTGGACTGCCCGCGCCGCTACCGCATGACCTACCTCGACCGGCCCAAGCCGGAAAAGGGCCCGCCGTGGGCGCACAACAGCGTCGGGGCGAGCGTCCACAACGCGCTCGCCGGCTGGTGGCGGCTGCCGGTCGCGGACCGTACGCCCGAGGCGGCGGGGCGGCTCCTGGAGCGCGGCTGGCTGACCGATGGCTTCCGTGACGCGGAGCAGTCCACCGACTGGCGGCGGCGATCCCGCGCCATGGTCGAGCGTTACGTCTCCGGCCTCGACCCGGCCGACGAGCCGGTCGGCGTCGAGCGCACCGTGTCGATGAAGACCCACCTGATCACCGTCCAGGGGCGTATCGACCGGCTCGACCGCCGCGACGGCGAGCTCGTCGTGGTCGACTACAAGACCGGCCGCCGGCCGCTCACCGCGGACGACGCGCGATCGTCGCTGGCGCTCGCGCTGTACGCCGCGGCGTCCTCGCGGATGATGCGCGCTCCGTGCCGCCTCGTCGAGCTGCACCATCTGCCCACCGGCGAGGTCGCGGTCTGGGAGCACACCGAGGAGTCACTCGGCCGCCATCTGCGGCGTGCCGAGCAGATCGCCGAGGAGTGCGCCGAGGCCGACGAGTGGTACCGCGAGGAGGTCCCGCCCGGCACGCGCACCGACCGGCCGCACGCCGCCTTCGACGAGAAGTTCCCGCCCCGCCCCGGCGCGCTCTGCGCGTGGTGTGACTACGCGCGGCACTGCCCGGAGGGCCGGCAGGCCGCACCGGCACGTGATCCCTGGTCCGCCCTGCCCGACGAGGTCTGACTCCGCCCCTGGCCGCCGGCCAGGTCCCTGGCCACACCGCCGGCCAAGCCCCTGGCTAGGCCGCCGGCCAGCGGCGGGGGTCGCGCAGGCCGGCGAGGCCGCGGCCGACGTCGTAGCCCTCGGCGGCGAGCCGCTCCCGTGCCCCGGCGAGCATGCGCCGTGTCGACGGCTGGAACGACTTGTCGTGCAGGGGCTCGGGCAGGGAGTTCATGGCGAGCCGGAACGACCGCAGCCCCGCGGTCACGATCGGCTGCGGGATCTCCGGCAGCATCCCGTACATCTGCCGCGCCCAGCGGGGCAGCGAGTAGTAGCAGAGCGCGCCGA
The DNA here is from genome assembly GCF_039541955.1 of Actinoallomurus oryzae. NCBI lineage: Bacteria > Bacillati > Actinomycetota > Actinomycetes > Streptosporangiales > Thermomonosporaceae > Actinoallomurus > Actinoallomurus oryzae. Next base: position 73,765 of record NZ_BAABHF010000007.1, read on the forward strand.
ACGGCAGGTACAGCGGCTTGCCCGGCCGCAGGAACCTCATGTCGTGCGGCAGCTTCGGCCAGAGCAGGAAGCGCACCGCCCCGCGCGCCTCCGGCGTGACCTTCAGCTGCGGGCGCATGTCGGCGAAGTAGGCCTCCATCTCCGCGACGCTGCCGGGCACGTCCTCCTCGTGCAGGCCGACGTAGGTGGCGCTGCGGCGCTGCTCGGCCAGGTAGCGGTCGGCCTGTTCGTCGCTGAGCCGCAGCCCGGAGCGCCGGGCCACCTCGAGGTAGGAGAAGACCTCGGCGCAGTGCACCCAGAGCAGCAGTTCGGGTTCGTCGACCCGGTGAAGCCGCCCGGTGTCGGGGTCCTTGACGCGCAGGGCTCGGTGGATGGCGCGGACCCTGCGGCCGAGCTCGTCGGCCTCGTCGGCGGTGCCCCAGGTCACGACGCCCACGAAGTCGGCCGTGCGCTGGAGCCGGCCGATGGGGTCCGTCTGGAAGGTGGAGTTCTGCCAGACGCCGCGCATCGCGATCGGGTGCAGGGCCTGGAGCATCAGGCTGCGAACGCCTCCGACCCACATCGAACGGTCGATGTGGACCTGCCAGGTGGCGCTCTGCGGGGGCTGGACGGTCGCTTCCATGGCGACCATCGTAAGTGAGTAGTTACATGCGACGAAATGTGTCTCTCGTCTCATGTCGGCCACGTACGGTCAGGAGCGCCGGATTCGTTCAGCCGCAGTCCAGGACGCCCGGTGTCGTCAGGGGCGCTCGGCGTCGTTCCAGAAGGTGGTCAGAGCGCTCGCCGTCGTCTCGGGTGCCTCGACGGCGGGAGAGTGCGCGGCACCGGGGATGACCACCTTCCGCGCGCCCAGGCGCTCGGCCATGACGGCCTGGGCCTGGGGCTCCCAGGCGTCGTCGTTCTCCCCGTACAGGACGAGGACGGGCAGGCCGGCGCCACCGGTCGCCTTGGCGAGCTCCTCGACCCGGTCGGAGCAGGACAGCAGCTCGTTCGCCATGCCCAGCAGCCCGGAGCGGGAGTTCATGAACATCCGCCGCCGGAGGAAGGCCACGATCTCGGGCGGGACGCCCTTGGCGAGGGCCTCCGGCTCCATCCGCGTGGACCACAGGTGTTCGAGCCCGACCTTCGGCAGCGCGGAGAGCAGGACACGCCCTTCGACCTCGCGCCCGCCGGTGATCGCGGCCGGGCCCGAGCTCATCAGGGTGAAGGACTCGACCAGGGCCGGATCGGAGATCACCGTCTCGCGTGTCACCAGGCCGCCGAAGGAGTGCCCGACCAGGTGGACCGGGTCTCCGATCGACTCGATCACCGCGGCGATGTCGGCGCCCAGCTCCGCGCAGCTGTAGGCGGCGGCGTCGTCCGGTCCCGGTGTCTCGTACTGGCCGCGCATGTCGAGCGTGATCACACGCCGTCCCGCGCCGGCCAGGGTCTGCAGGACCGGGATGAAGTCTTCCTTGCTTCCCGTGAAGCCGGGGATCAGCAGAGCCGGGGCGCGTTCGGAGATCCCCGATCCGGGAAACGCCTCGAGCGCGGCGAAAGCACCGCGTGAAGTCTCGATGTCCGTCCGGCGAACACCGGGGGGCAGAGTAAGAAACCGGGGCGTACTCACTGGCAGGAGCTTACTTGCCGATGTCCAAGCGACACCAGCTTAGCGCTTTCACCGGTTACCACCCCTTGCCGGGCACCGTACGCTTCAGTCATGACGGTCGCCGTCTCAGCACACAAGGGCGGGTCGGAAGACGCCGCACCGGCCTCATGGCAGGCCTACGAGACCGCCCTCACCACGGGCGCCGAGTATGTCGAGTTCGACATCCGGCGCACGCGTGACGGCGATCTCGTGGTCTTCCACGACTCCCACATCGCCGGGCGCCCCGTCGCCGGGCTGAGCTACGAAGAGCTCTGCGCCGTCGTCGGTCACCGGGTGCCACTGGTCCGCGACGTGATGAAGCTGATCGCCGGGAAGGCCGTCGGTCATCTTGATCTCAAGGAGACGGGGTACGAGCACGAGGTCGTGAAGATGGCCCTCGATCTGCTCGGACCCGGCAACTTCGTGGCCACGACACTCGTGGACTCCTCGATCGCGGAGATCAAGAGACGACATCCGGAGGTCACGACGGCGCTGTCACTGGGCCGCGACCTGCGAGAGGTCGGCCGGTGGCTGCGGCTCCCGGTGCGTGCCCGCGAGCTGTACCCGCTCGGGCGGATGCGGGCCTGCGGCGCCGACTGGCTGGCGGTGCACCGCCGCCTCGCGCGGGCGAACGTCCTGCGGCTCTGCGGTCGCTTCGGCATCCCCGCGATGGTCTGGACGGTCAACGGAGAGCCGCAGATGCAACGGTTCCTGGCCGACTCGCGGGTGGCCGTACTGATCACCGACCGTCCCCGCCATGCGCTGAGCCTGCGTCTGGGTACGGCGCGGTAGTCGGAGGGCTCCCTCGGCGCGGAGCGGGCATGAGAAAGGGGCGCGGTCCGTCGCCACGCCCCTTGGTCACGTCCGCGTCAGACCGGCCTGCGCGCTCCTCCTGTGCGGGAACGGCGCCGCCGCCTGGGCTTGGACTGTGCCGCCTCGGCCAGGTGCGCCGCCTCGGCCTCGGGATCGGCAGGCGGTGCCATGAACTGGACGACGGGAACGCCGGCGGGCGTCGAGGCGATCGGTGCCTGGACCGGTGCCGGTGCCGCGGGCGTCTCCGCGGGAGCGTCGTCAACGGCGGTGTCAGCGGTGTCGGTGATGGTGTCGGTGCTCGTCTCGACGCCGCGGCGGGTGCGCCGCCGGGACCGGGACGGGCGGGTGGGCTCAGCGTTCTCGACGCCGGCGTCGACGGTGTCGCCCTGCGGTTCGGGCACGGCCTGCTCCTCGGCGACCGTTTCGCCGACCACTTCCGCGACCGCCTCGGCGGCCTCCGGGGCCGCGTCCGCGTCGATCGGCCGTCCGCCGCGGGTGCGCGTGCGGGTGCGCGTGCGCGGCTTGCGCGTGCGCTCCGTCCGCGATTCCGTCCGCGATTCCGTGCGCCTCGGCGAGCGGGTGCGCCCGGTCTCGCCGATGTCCTCGACCTCCTCGGCCTCGAGCCCGGCGCGGTCGCGCTGGGCCTTCGGCAGGGTGCCGGTGACGTCGGTGGGAATGTCGAGCGCCTCGTAGAGGTGGTCGGAGGTGGAGTAGGTCTCGGCCGGCTCGGCGATCTCCAGGCCGAGCGCCGAGTTGATCAGCTTCCAGCGCTGGAGGTCCGCCCAGTCGACGAGCGTCACCGCGATGCCCTCCTTGCCCGCCCGGCCCGTACGGCCGATGCGGTGCACGTAGGTGTCGGCGGCGTCGGGGCACTCGTAGTTGACGACGTGGGTCACGTCGTCGACGTCGAGGCCGCGGGCCGCCACATCGGTGGCGACGAGAACGTCGATCTTGCCGGACCGGAACGCCCGCAGCGCCCGCTCACGCTGGCCCTGACCGAGGTCGCCGTGTACGGCCGCGGCGGCGAAGCCGCGTTTGACCAGGTCGTCGGCGACGCGGTCACAGGCCCGCTTGGTCTGGCAGAACACCATGGTCAGGCCACGGCCACGCGCCTGCAGGACGCGGGAGAGCAGCTCGGGCTTGTCCATCTGGTGCGCCTGGAAGACGTGCTGGACGACCTGCGGGGTCGCCTCGGACTCCTCGTGCGACTCGGCCCGTACGTTGGTGGGCCGGGTGAGGTACTTGCGGGACAGCGCGACGATCTCGCCCGGCATGGTCGCCGAGAACAGCATCGTCTGCCGGCGCGCGGGCACCCGATCGACGAGGCGCTCGATGTCGGGCAGGAAGCCCAGGTCGAGCATGCGGTCGGCCTCGTCCAGGACCAGGACCGACACCTGTGACAGGTCGAGGTGCTTCTGCTTGACCAGGTCCAGCAGGCGGCCCGGCGTGCCGACGACGGCCTCGACGCCCTCGCGGAGGGCGTCGATCTGCGGCTCGTACGCGCGGCCGCCGTACACCGACAGCACGCGGGTGCCGAGCTTGCCGCCGGCGACGTTCAGGTCGTCGGTGACCTGGACGGCCAGCTCACGGGTCGGCACGATGACGAGCGCGAGCGGCTTCTTGCCGCCGTGCTCGATGCGCTGGAGCAGCGGGATGCCGAATGCGAGCGTCTTGCCCGTGCCGGTACGCGCCTGGCCGATGATGTCGTGCCCGCTGAGCCCGATGGGCACCGCGAGCGACTGAATCGGGAACGGTTCGACGATGCCCTCGGTCTCGAGGGCGGCTGCGATTTCGGGAATGACTCCCAGATCATGAAATGTCGTCAGGGCCTTCAGCCTCCAGAGTGCGGGGTCCGCTCGGCGCCGCATGTGCACCAGGTCGGTGACGCGGCAAGCCATCTCGCGGTCGCAAACTCATGCGCCGCCCGCGGCAGGGCTTACTCGTGCACCTGCCGGTCGTCGCATACGGTCGCGCACTCGCGCGGGAGGGACCAGCCGTCAAATTCTTCCTAAGGATTGCGACCGGGGGTCGCGCTGCGCAGCGCGCGGTCACATTTCGCCACGCAGTGTAGCGGGAGAGATCGGAAACAGAAAGTCCCCGACGTAAAGGTCTAACACACGTCCGTCCGGTTTCATTCCCTGCCCCCCGCGTATGACTCGGAGGCGCCGTTCGGCCGTCTGGCCTGCTGCGCCACACCGGTGACCGGGTGGCGGCGGGCCGGCGGGCGACCCGCCTGCGGGCCGTACGGCGGCGGAGGCCGCTTCCGGAGCGTAAACCCTGGTGAGAGGCCTCAAGTGCGCCGTCGCGCCGCGCACCGTGGCTGTGACGGCCCTTCTGACCGCATCCGGTCAGCGAGTGGAGAAGAAGCCGCCACGGAGACGGTGCCGGGGTGACGGCCGGACGGACCGTGACCGACGGTAGTGAGCGCCACCGCGCCCCGGCGTCTGACGCGGCCGGGACGCGGCGGTGGTCTCATCCGCCGGGGACGGCGCGAGGGCGGGTCGGCGGACCCGGTGACCTCACAGAACCCGGTGACCTCAGAAGACCCGGTTGCGCCGTCGCCCGATGCCGCCGCTGAGCAGGGCGACCAGGATCGCGGCGATCACGACCGAGATGATGAACGCCAGGACACTGCCCGCTCCCACCGCGCCGGCGACCATCCCGCCGAGGACCGCGCCGACGATCCCGACCAGGATCGTCAGCAGAATGCCCATCGGGTTGCGTCCCGGGATGACCAGGCGGGCCAGCAGCCCGATCACGGCACCGATGATGATGAACCAGATCACTGTCAGCATCGTTGTGACACCTCCTACCGGCCGCCTTGGAGCGGCGGCTCGATTCAGCGACCGGTATGCCCCCTAAATCTGGTGTCATTCCGGGAAAAGCCTGTTAAAACGCCCCAAATCCGACGGACGGGGCGTCCGACTCCGCGATCTCCACGTAGGCCAGCTTCGCGGCGGGCACCACCACGCGGCCGTTCTTGCTCTTCAGGGCGAAGACGCCGTCGTCCTCCGCGAGCGCGTCGGCCACCGCCTGCTCGACCTCGTCGGGGGAGAGGGAGGTCTCCACGACGAGCTCCTTGGGTACGGACTGCACACCGATCCTGACCTGCACGTCTGTCCTCCGTGATCCATCCGTCGTCTCAGAGCCGCCCGCCACCGGCGAACCGGGCGATCTCCGGGGAACCGTCGCACGTCCGCCCGCGTGATCTCGCGGTCAGGTCGTACGGGGGAAACCGCCGATGCCGCGCCAGGACAGCCGGGCGATGAGCCGTTCGGCCTGGTCCTTGGGGATCGTGCCGCGCTGCGACAGCCAGTAGCGCGCGCTGACCTCGGCCATGCCGACCAGGCCCATGCCGAGCAGGTGCGCCTCGTCGCTGGAGACGCCGGTGTCCTCCTGGATCACCTGGGCGATCATCTCGGCGCACTGCTGGTTGGTGCGCTCGACCCGTGCGCGCACGGGGGCGACGTTGCGCAGGTCGGACTCGAAGACCAGGCGGTACGCCTCGCCTTCGCCGGCCACGAAGTCGTAGAAGGCCTCGATGGTCCGCTCGACCCGCAGCTTGTTGTCCGGCGTCGACTCCAGCGCGTCGCGCACGCACTGGACGAGACCCTCGGCGTGCTCGTCGAGCAGCGCCAGGTAGAGCTCGAGCTTGCCGGGGAAGTGCTGGTAGAGCACGGGCTTGCTGACCCCGGCGCGCTCGGCGATCTCGTCCATCGCGGCGGCATGGTAGCCCTGCGCGACGAAGACCTCCTGCGCCGCGCCGAGCAGCTGGCGACGGCGTGCCAGCCTCGGCAACCTCGTGCCTCGCGGGCGCGCGTCCGGGGTTGCGGTCACGTGGGTTCTCCGATCGACTGCCGAGCGGCGCCGGAACGCGATGGCGCCTGGAGCCACCATCCTACGGCCGGGTAACACCGCGCCGCGAGCACCGCCTCATCGATAGTCGTCGTCATCGAGTTGGTCGTCGCGGACCGAGAGGTGCTGATCGGCGGCGTCGGCCTCGTCGGCCTCCGTGGGCACCGTCTCCGGCCAGCGTTCGGAGTAGTCGCGCACGCGGACGTGCTGTTCGGCGGCGTCGGCGTCGTTCGCCTCGACGGGCACGGCGGGCGGCTCGGGCCGCTCCTCGCCGCGCGCCGGGGTGTGCTGCTCGGCCGCGTCGGCCTCGGGAGTCTCGAGGCTCAGCTCGATGTCTTCCTCGGACATGCCTTCCCCCAGCTCAGAGTTGGTCGGCCAGTTCGCGCAGAACGGGCTCGATGGCCTCACCATAGGTCGGGAACGCGTGGACCACGTCGGTCAGGATGCTGAGCGGCGTCTCGGCCCGGATGGCCAGCGTGATCTCGCTCATCCATCCCTCAGCGTAGAGGCCGATCGCCGCCGCCCCGACGAGGACGCCTCGCGCCCGGTCGGCGTACAGCTCCACGCGGCCCCGGTCGTCGTCCTCCACGGTCGCCCGCGGCGTGTTGGACAGGTCGTACCCGGCGGCGATGAGTTCCAGCCCGGTCGCCGAGACCGGTGAGACGCCCACGGTGTACACCGTCGGCGTGGTGTAGACGGCCCGCGGCACGGCGCGGTAGTCGGCCTCACGGCGCTTGCCGAGCACGTTGGAGACGACGACGCGCGACTGGTAGTTGGCCGCGTGGGTGTACGGCGCCACGCCCGTGACGTCGCCGGCCGCCCACACCGTCGTGCCGGCCGTGTCCGTCTCGGCGTCGACCACGGCCTTGCAGGTGACGTCGACCGCGATGCCCTGTTTCGGGTCGGGCCGGATGCCGAGTGTCTCCAGGCCGAGGTCGGCGACGCGCGGCCGGCGGCCGGTCGCGACGAGGATGCGGTCGGCGTCGATGTGCCCGCCGTCGGACAGGTACAGCCGCAGGCCGCTCTCCGTACGCTCGGCGCGTGTGGCGCCCACGCCCAGCCGCAGGTCGGCGCCCATGCGCCGGAGCACGTCGGCGAGCAGGTCGCCGATGAACGGTGCCTCGGCGGCCAGCAGCCGGTCGGCGGCCTCCACCAGCGTCACCTGCGAGCCGAACGCGGCGTAGATCTGGCTGAGCTCACAGCCGACCGGCCCGCCGCCGAGCACGATCAGCCGGCGCGGCAGGTCCGGGCGGGTCAGCGCCTCGTCACTGGTCCAGGTCGGCACGTCGCCGATGCCCTCGACGTCGGGGGTGACCGGTTCGCTGCCGGTCGCGACCACGAGGTCGGTGTAGCCGTACTCGGTGCCGTCGACCTCGACCACCCCGGGCCGTACGACCCGGCCCCGGCCGCGGATCACGGTCACTCCCGCCTCGGCCATCTCCGCGGCGGTGGGCGCGTCGTCGAGGTGGCGGGTGACCTCGTCCCGGCGTGCGACCGCGTGCTCCCAGGTCTCCCCGCGGCGGGCGGACCGCAGCATCGACTTCGACGGCATGCACGCGAAGTACGGACATTCCCCGCCGACCAGGCGGTTTTCCACCAGCGCGGTCGAGCGGCCCGCCCGCGCAAGGTCGGCGGCGATGTTCTTTCCGGCGCCGCCGCCGAGCACCAGGACGTCGTAGCGCTTGTCCTGCGCGTCCGTCACCTGATCATCCTCTCCGACATCCACCCCGTGGTGCGCCCGTTGGCGCAGACACGATTGTTACCCGAGTAACCGATCCCGCGGACCGATGTGTGACACACCGGACGGCATCGAATGCCTGGTCCTGAGGCTCAGGGCAGCTTCTGCCGCAGCTCCGGCAAGGGCTCCAGCAGGTCGCCGTCCCGCTCGACGCGGGCACGGACGTCGTCCGGCCCGAAGCGAAGCTCGACATCACCCTCGATCTCGTCCCAGGTCACCGGCGTGGAGACGTACGGCTCCTCCGCCGCTCGGAGAGAATAAGGCGCGACCGTGGTCTTGTGTCGGTTGTTCTGGCTCCAGTCGACGAAGACCTTGCCGCGGCGCAGCTTCTTGTCCATGCGGCTGACGACCAGGTCCTGGTGGTCCTTCTCGAGTCGCTGCGCGGCCTCCTTGGCGTACGCGGAAGTGCGCTCGTCGGAGCTTTCGGCGATCGGAACGTACAGGTGAAGGCCCTTGCGGCCGCTCGTCTTGGGGAAGGACCGCAGGCCGTCGTCGTCGAGGAGTTCGCGGAGCAGGACGGCGACCTCGCGCGCGGCCTCCAGGCCCGCCGGCGGGCCCGGGTCGAGGTCGAAGACCAGCAGGTCGGGTTCGTGCGCTCCGCCGCGCGGCCCGACGCGCCACTGGGGCACGTGCAGCTCCAGCGCGGCGAGGTTGGCCGACCACACGAGTGTGCGCAGGTCGTCGATGATGACGAAGTCGATGGAGTCGCGGCTGCCGCCGGGCGTCGGCAGGTGGGCGGTGCGCACCCAGCCGGGCGTGTGCGGGGGCGCGTTCTTCTCGAAGAACGACTGCCCGTCGACGCCCTCGGGGTACCGCAGCCGGGTCGAGGGGCGCCCCGCGATGTGCGGGAGCATCACCGGCGCGATCCGGGCGTAGTAGTCGATCACCTCGCCCTTGGTGAAACCGTGCTCGGGGTAGAGGATCTTGTCGAGGTTGGACAGGACGAGCCTGGTGCCGTCGACCTCGACCCTCGTCTTGGCGCTCACCCAGCCCCCCTCCCCGGCGAGGCGGCTTTCAATCCTTCGGTCCGGAATGGACCGGTCTCACGGCTCGCGCCGGACCTCCTCCGGGGGGATCTCGGGGCGCAGGCCGCGCCAGGAGGCGTGCAGGAGCATCCCGTCCCGGGTCCAGCGGGAGAACGTCACCTCACCGGTGAGCGAGGGGTCGACCCAGTACGCCGAGCGCGCGTGCTCGCGCGGCACCTCGCCCGCGTACGGGCTGTCCGGGCGTTCCAGCGCGACCAGGCGCTTGTGCAGGTCGTCGAGGTCGAGGTCGGAGAATCCGGTGCCGACGTGGCCGACGAAGCGCAGCTCGCCGTCGTCGTACACGCCGAGCAGCAGCGAGCCGACCCCGCCCTCGCGGCGGCCCTTGCCGGCCTTCCAGCCGCCGATGACGACCTCCTGGGTGCGGAAGTTCTTCACCTTGCGCCAGAAGTCGACCCGGCGGCCCGGCCGGTACGGGGAGTCCAGCCGTTTGGCGATCAGCCCCTCCAGACCCTGCTCGGCGGTCCATTCCTGTAGCTCGCGGACCTGCTCGACCTCGGCGCCGTCCAGGTACGGCGGCGCCTCGACGGGTCCGGCGGCGAGTTCGAGCTCGTCGAGCAGCGCGCGCCGGTCCCGGTACGGCAGGTCGTACAGCGTGTGGCCGCCCAGGTAGGGCAGGTCGAAGGCGACGAAGTGCACCGGCACCCGGCGGATGAGCCGGGAGTCCGGACGGTCGGCGTGCATGCGGTGCTGGAGGCGTTCGAAGCTGGGGCGTCCCTCGGAGTCGAAGGCGACGACCTCGCCGTCGATGACGGCGGACTGGTCGGGGAGGAGATCGGCGAGGGACTGCAGCTCGGGGTAGCGGCCGGTCGCCTCGATTCCGCGGCGGCCGACGGCGCGTACGCGTCCGCCGGCGACGTACACGATCGCGCGCACGCCGTCCCACTTGACCTCGAGGGCCCAGCGGGCGACGTCGTCCGGTAGCTCGCCCGTCGTCGCGAGCATCGGCTGGATGTTCTCGGGCATCGGGTCACCCATACGGCGTTTCTGCCCATCCCGCTCGTGCCTGACGCCAGCGCGGCCGGAGTGCGTCGCTCGGTGATTCCCCGTCCGCCTGATGGGTACTGGCCGTGACGAAGCGGCAACCGTATATTCGAACATACTTCGCAATTCGGAAACTAGATCGACGGCGCGACGGGTAGGGGAACCTCATGCGCAGCATCTGGAAGGGCGCGATCTCCTTCGGGCTCGTCACGATTCCGGTCAAGCTGTACTCGGCCACCGAACAGCGCGACGTGGCCTTCCACCAGGTCCACCGCGAGGACGGCGGCCGGATCCGGTACAAGCGCGTGTGCACCAAGGACGGCGAGGAGATCCCGTACTCCGACATCGCCAAGGGGTACGAGCTCCCGGGCGGAGAGATCGTCGTCCTCACCGACGAGGACTTCGAGAACCTGCCCCTGTCCAGCAGCCGCCGCATCGACGTGCTGCTGTTCGCGACCGAGGAGCAGGTCGACCCGATCTACTTCAACAAGTCCTACTACCTGGAGCCCGAGGCGCAGGGCACCAAGCCGTACGTCCTGCTGCGCGACGCCCTGGAGGGCTCCGGCAAGGTGGCGGTCGTCAAGGTCGCGCTGCGCCAGCGCGAGTCGCTCGGCACGCTCCGGGTCCGCGACGGGGTGTTCGTCCTCGAGACGATGCTGTGGCCCGACGAGGTGCGCGCGCCCGAGTTCAAGTTCCTGGAGGAGGACGTCGACCTGCGTCCGCAGGAACTGCAGATGGCGACCTCGCTGATCGACTCGATGGAGGGCGAGTTCGACCCCGGCGAGTACAAGGACGCCTACCGCGAGGCCCTGCAGTCGGTCATCGAGGCGAAGGTCGAGGGCAGGGAGGTCGTCACCCAGGAGCCCGAGGAGGAGGCGCCGGCCGCCGCCGACCTGCTCAGCGCGCTGCGCGCGAGCGTCGAGGCGGCGAAGAAAGGCCGTTCCGGCGGGGGCCGGGCCAAGGACGACGGCGAGGCGGACGCGGACGGCAAGGCGAAGCGCGGCACGTCCGGCAAGGCCAAGACGGGCGGTAAGTCCGGCAAGGCGAGCGCCACCAAGTCGAAGGCCAAGAGTGGCAGCGGCAGCCGCAAGTCCGCCTGAGCGAAGGTCCGCTCGAGAGGCCGGCCGAAACGCCTGTGCGGTCTGTGACCAGGAAAGCGAGACAACATCCTCCTCGGGGGGAATAGATCGCACCCCGGGCCGGTTGTGACGCCCTGTAAGCTTTGTGTTTCGTGTTCAGGCGCGTCATCGCGCCGTGGCCGGCTACGAGTCCGCGATCCCCCGACTATTGCGGTACGTCTCGAGGCGGGCCCTTTCTGAGAGGTTCGTTCTTGACATCAGCTTCATCGACCCTGCCCTCCTTCGCCGAACTCGGCCTCCCGGAGCGGCTGGTCTCCGCACTGGAGCGCCGCGGCATCACAACGCCGTTCCCGATCCAGGCGGCATGCCTGCCCGACGCTCTCGCCGGGCGCGACGTGCTCGGCCGGGGCCAGACGGGCTCCGGCAAGACTCTCGCCTTCGGGCTTCCCCTTCTCACGCGGATCGCCGGTGGCGGCGCCGCGCCCAAGCGGCCCACCGCGCTGATCCTCGTTCCCACCCGTGAACTCGCCATGCAGGTCCAGGACGCCCTGGCCCCGCTCGGCCGCGCCCTCGGCCTGCACGCCAAGACGGTCGTCGGCGGCATGTCGATGACGCGCCAGATCCAGGCGCTCCGCCGCGGCGTCGACCTGCTCGTCGCCACGCCGGGCCGGCTCACCGACCTCATCGAGCGCGGCGCCTGCTCGCTCCAGGACGTCCGGATCACCGTCCTCGACGAGGCGGACCACATGTGCGACCTCGGCTTCATGCCGGCGGTGTCCGCGCTGCTCGACCAGATCCCCTCCGACGGCCAGCGGCTGCTGTTCTCGGCCACGCTCGACGGCGACGTCGACAAGCTGGTCCGCAAGTACCTCCACGACCCGGTGACCCACTCGGTCGCGCCGGCCGCCGCGCCGGTGGAGACCATGGACCACCACCTGTTCATCGTCGACCGCGCGCAGAAGCACGACGTCATCGCCGAGGTGGCCGGGCGCGAGGGTCGTACGATCATGTTCGTCCGCACCAAGCACGGCGTGGACGCGCTGACCAAGCGGCTGGCGCGGGTCGGGGTGCGCGCCGGCGCCCTGCACGGCGGCAAGACCCAGTCGGCCCGCACCCGCACCCTGGCGGAGTTCCGCGAGGGCAAGGTCGACGTGCTCATCGCCACCGACGTCGCGGCGCGCGGCATCCACGTGGACGACGTCAGCCTCGTCGTGCACGTCGACCCGGCCGCCGACCACAAGGACTACCTGCACCGGGCGGGCCGCACCGCGCGGGCCGGCGAGCGCGGCACGGTCGCCACGCTCGTCGCCCACAACGAGGTCCGCAACACCGAGCGCATGATGCGGCGCGCGGGCGTCCGCGCCCAGCGGTCCAAGGTGTCCGCCGGAGACGCCACGCTGATCCGCATCACCGGCGCGCAGGCGCCGAGCGGCATCCCGGTCGAGGTCGAGCCCGAGCAGCCGCGCCCCCAGCGCCGCGGGCACCGGCCGGGCGGCGGTCGCGACCGTCGTCCGGGAAGCCGGTACGGCGAGCGCCGCGAGGGCCGGTCCGGCGGTGGCCGGCACGGCGAACGCCGCGACGGCGAGCGTCAGGGCGAGCGGCACGAGGGCACGCCGCGGGTGCGGCACGAGGGCCGTTCGGGCGGCCCGCGCCGCGACGACCGGTCGGCCCGCCGGCCGCGTCGTGAGGCGACACCATCGGCGAGTCAGGGTCAGTAAGGATTGTCATCGCAGGTCATGGTCCGGGTCGCTCACTTTCTGGTGGGCGGCCCTGACTATGCCCAAGATCGGGTCAAGGCCGGCGAGGGCACAGAATCGGCCCGCGTATTGTTTTCTCTCATATGAGCGCTCCGATTCCGGCCTGGCCTGGCGAACTCATCTCGCTCGGTGACCTCGAGGTCTTCACCCGGACGGCGCCCGCGCACGACGCCGACGCCGAGCCGGCGGTCTTCGTGCACGGACTCGCGGGTTCGGCCTCCAACTGGACCGACCTGATGGGCCTGCTCTCCGACGAGCTGGCCTGCGAGGCGATCGATCTGCCCGGCTTCGGCTACTCACCCCCGCCGCCGGGCCGCGACTACTCCATCGACGCGCACACGCAAGCCGTCGTGCGTCTGATCGAGAAGCGCGCCCGCGGCCCCGTACACCTGTTCGGCAACTCCCTCGGCGGCGCGATCTCCACGCGCCTCGCCGGCACCCGTCCCGACCTGGTGAAGACCCTCACACTGATCTCACCGGCGCTGCCCGACCTGCGCCCGCGGTACGGCCCGGCGCGGATCCTGGCCGCCACGATGCCGGGCTTCGGCCCGTGGGCGGTCCGCCGGTTCACGCTCCTGTCGGCCGAGCAGCGGGTGCAGGGCACGCTCGACATGTGCTTCGCCGACCCGACGGGCGTGCACCCGGACCGGCTGATGGAGTTCGTGGAGGACGTCCGGCGCCGCGACGGGCTCACGCACAACGCCGAAGCGCTCATCGCCTCCTCGCGGGGCATCGTCAACGCTTACGTGCGCCGCTCACTGTGGCGGTACGCCGCGCGGGTGACCGCGCCGACGCTGCTCATCTACGGCCGCCGCGACCGCCTGGTGGACCCGCGCATGGCGGCACGCGCGGGCCGGGTCTTCAAGCACGCCCGCGTCCTCCTGCTGCCCGACGTGGGCCACGTCGCGCAGATGGAACGCCCGGAGATCGTGGCCCGGGAGTTCCGCGCGATGCTCGAGGACATCGCCATGCCCGAGGACGAGACCTCCGCCGCGGGTTAGGGCGCCGCTCCACCTCCAGACGCACCCTCGGTTCGAGGGGCGTGGCGACCGGCCCTGGCCACGGCCCGTCCGTAAGGTCGGGTTCGGTCCGTGGCCGAGGGCCGGTCCTGGAGTCCGGCGCGTCACTTCCGGAACGTCTTGCGGATGTCCCTGCCCATGTCCTTGAGGTGCTCGCCGACCTGCTTGGCCCCGCCCTGGGCGCGGTCGGAGCGCCCACGCGTCTCCATGTCCCGGTCGCGGGTCATCCGGCCGGTCTCCTGCTTGCTGTGGCCCTTGGCCATCTGCAGCCTGTTCTTGACCTTGTCTATGAGACTCATCTCTGGCATCTCCTCGCTCAGGTCGTACGGCTGCGATGTGCCCGCTATTTAGCGATCTATGCCGATCATGGCCGCGACCGATGGCGATACCTGCCGAGGCCGCTCGCCGGGAATGACTGACCGTATGGGAGAGTTGTCGCCTGGATAGGACACTGATGGAGCACACCAGTGTCCGTTCGGACAATCCCGAGCACGCACAGGAGACACCGTGTCGTTGCCACCCCTGGTCGAGCCCGCGGACGAGCTCACCGTCGATGAGGTCCGGCGCTACTCGCGCCACCTGATCATCCCGGACGTCGGGATGGCCGGGCAGAAGCGCCTGAAGAACGCCAAGGTGCTGTGTGTCGGTGCCGGAGGCCTCGGCTCGCCCGCGCTGCTGTACCTCGCCGCCGCCGGCGTGGGCACCCTCGGCGTCATCGACTTCGACGTCGTCGACGAGTCGAATCTGCAACGCCAGATCATCCACGGGCAGTCCGACGTGGGCCGCCCCAAGGCCGAGTCGGCCGCGGCCTCCATCAAGGAGGTCAACCCGCTCGTCAAGGTGGTCGTCCACAACGAGCCGCTGTCCAACGACAACGTCATGGACATCTTCTCCGGCTACGACCTGATCGTGGACGGCACCGACAACTTCGCGACGCGCTACATGGTCAACGACGCCGCGGTGCTGCTCGGCAAGCCGTACATCTGGGGCTCGATCTACCGCTTCGACGGCCAGGCGTCGGTCTTCTGGGCCGAGCACGGCCCGTGCTACCGCTGCCTGTACCCCGAGCCGCCGCCGCCGGGCATGGTGCCCTCGTGCGCCGAGGGCGGTGTGCTGGGCGTGCTGTGCGCCTCGATCGGCTCCATCCAGGTCAACGAGGCCATCAAGGTGCTCACCGGCATCGGCGAGCCGCTCGTCGGCCGTCTGATGATCTACGACGCCCTGGAGATGACCTACCGCAGCGTCAAGGTCCGCAAGGACCCCGAGTGCCCGCTCTGCGGCAAGAACCCCACGATCACCGAGCTGCTCGAGGACTACGAGGCGTTCTGCGGCGCGATCTCCGACGAGGCCGCCGACGCCGCCAAGGACTCCACGATCTCGGCGACCGAGCTCAAGGACATGCTCGAGTCGGACGACATCTTCCTCGTCGACGTGCGCGAGCCGAACGAGTACGAGATCGTCAACATCCCGGGCGCGACGCTGATCCCCAAGGGCGAGTTCCTGTCCGGCGCGGCGCTGGAGCGCCTCCCGCACGACAAGAAGGTCGTCCTGCACTGCAAGTCGGGCGCGCGCAGCGCCGAGGCCCTGGCGATCGTCAAGAACGCCGGGTTCTCCGACGCGGTCCACCTCGGCGGCGGCGTGCTGGCCTGGGTGAACCAGATCGACCCGTCCCTGCCCTCGTACTGACCCTGCTTCACGCCGGCCGCGCCCGGGGAGTGCGATCCCCCGGCGCGGCCGGCGTGTGCCCTGCCGAAGCCGGACCACGCACTCTTTCTCTCATGCGGACGACCTGCCGATGGCCGGTCTTCGCCGCTCGTACGGCACCGGATCACGCCGGCCGGCACGGACCGGGTCTTCAGGGAGGCCAAGTAACCTAAGTGGATATGGCGCAAAGCTCCGGGCCTGGCTGGCCCGTCTCCGGCTCGGGTTCGTCCGGGTCGTGGCGCGGGCCTCACGCGGAGTTTCCGGAGCCGCCTCCCGAACCCACCCCTTGGCACGCGCGGCGCAGGCTGTGGCTCGTCGTGGCGATCGTCACCGCGGTCGGCTACCTGGCCGTGGGCGGCCTCGCCACGGGGCGCGTGTACTGGGAGTTCCACCGCAAGCCGACCGCGGGCGAGATGTACCAGGCGGCCACCGAGGAGGTGCGTGACCGCTGGCGTACCTGGCCGGCCGAGCGCATCTTCCCCGACACCGTCCCGTACACCTCCGAACAGGGCGGCGTCGAGCAGGCCCGGCGCGTCGGGATCGCGTCCGGCACCGGATGTGACAGCGGCATCGGCGCCCGGTCCGCCGCGGTCCTGAAGCGCTACGGCTGCCGCGCCCTGCTGCGGGCGACCTACGTCGACCAGCTTCAGGGCATCGTCCTCACCGTCGGCGTCGCCGCCGTCAACGACGAGCGCGCCGCGCTGGCCGCCAAGGACGCCCTGGCGCCGCCCGACCCGACCGATCCCGGCGACACCCTCCGCGCCCTGCCGTTCCCCGAGACCATCGCCTCCCGGTTCGACGACGCGGCCCGGCAGTACGCCGCCGCGGGCCAGGCCGGACCGTACGTCGTGCTCACCGTCGCCGGGCAGACCGACGGGCGGCCGGGCGCGGCCGTGCGCAAGAAGCACACCACCGCGTTCCTGCTCGTGCCCGAGATCGGCGGCAACATCGTCGACGCGCTCGCGCAACGCGCCCAGCCCGACTGCTCGCAGAAGCGCGAGTGGAAGTGCTGAGACGCCGCCCGGGGGCCCGTACGGCACGGCATGGGGCTCCCCGGAAGGCGCCGGGGCGCGTGTCCGCGCTCGCCCTGGCTCTCGCGATGGCGGCCGGTCCCGCGCTCTGCGGCCCGACGACGGCGCACGCCGACGACATCCGCGACCGTGAGCAGTGGGTGCTCGACGCGGTCTCCGCCGGGAAGGCCTGGAAGGTCACCCGGGGCAAGGGCGTGACCGTCGCCGTGCTCGACACCGGCGTGGACGGTTCGCATCCCGACCTGGCCGGAGCGGTCACCACCGGTCCCGACCTCATCCACTCCGTCGCGCCGCACCCCGGCCGCCTCCACGGCACCTGGATGTCCTCGCTGATCGCCGGGCACGGGCACGGTTCCGGCGACGGGATGATCGGGATCGCGCCCGAGTCCCACGTCCTGTCCGTGCGCACGATCGCCGACCCCGACGAGCCCGGCTACAAGACCTTCCGTGACCGGCCCGAGTACCGGGCGTCGCTGGCCAAGGCGATCCGCTACGCGGCCGACCACGGTGCCGACGTGATCAACATGTCGCTCGGCGGTCCGAACGCGTCGGAGCCGGAGCGGTCGGCGGTGGCGCACGCGATCGCCAAGGGCGTCGTCGTGGTCGCCTCGGCGGGCAACGACGGCGACTCCAAGAGCCCCAAGAAGGTGGACCGCAACGGCATCGTCCGCCTGTCCTATCCGGCGGCGTTCCCCGGGGTCATCGGCGTCGCGGCGGTCGACCGCCACGGCACCCCGGCCGGGTTCTCCGACCGCAACGCGAGCGTGCTCGTCGCGGCGCCCGGCACGGGAGTGGTCGGCGCCGGGCCGGGCGACAGCTACTGGGTCGGCGAGGGCACCAGCCAGGCCGGCGCGATCGTCTCCGGCGTGGCGGCTCTGATCCGGGCGAAGTACCCGGACATGGCGCCCGCCCTCGTGGCCCAGGCGATCAGCACGAGCGCGAGCCACCGCCCGTCGGGCGGCTGGGACGAGCTGGTCGGGTTCGGCGAGGTGAACGCGAACGCCGCCCTCGCCGCGGCGGCCAAGCTGAGCGGTTACCACGACGTCGCGGCCGGCCGCCCCGGCCGGTTCGACAGCGCCCCGGTCGACCCGGTGCAGGTCGAGCGCCACCCGCCCGGCCTGATCTTCCTGGGCGGCTGGATCGGGGTCGCGGCCCTGTTCGGCCTCGCCGGCGCGCTGATCACCACGACAATGCTCATCCTGCGGATCCGGGGCCGCGGGAACGCCGACGCGGAGGCCGGACAAGGTGAGTGAGAGGTCGCACGAGCCGACGGAGTTCGCCGAGCGGGTGCTCGACCTCGTCGAGCGGATCCCGCCGGGCCGGGTCATGGCCTACGGCGACATCGCCGAGTACCTCGGGGAGGGCGGCCCCCGCCAGGTCGGCCGCGTGATG
This sequence comes from Actinoallomurus oryzae, assembly GCF_039541955.1. Lineage (NCBI taxonomy): Bacteria > Bacillati > Actinomycetota > Actinomycetes > Streptosporangiales > Thermomonosporaceae > Actinoallomurus > Actinoallomurus oryzae. Next base: position 91,807 of record NZ_BAABHF010000007.1, read on the forward strand.
GCGCTGTGGGGAGGCGCCGTGCCGTGGTGGCGGGTGATCCGCGCCGACGGCTCACTGCCACCGAGTCACACCCGCGAGGCCCGCCCCCGCTACGTGGCCGAGGGCACCCCGCTGCGCGGCGAACGCGTCGACATGCGCCGCGCCCGCTGGGACGGCGGCACGTGAGCCGCTACAGGACCGTCGTGCCGTACATCTCGCCGAGCGGGTCGGCGAGGAGCTCCAGCCGCGCCCCGTCGGGATCGCGCAGGTAGATCGAGGTTCCGCTCTCCGTCTGGTACGGCACACCGGCCGCGTCGAGCTTGCCCCGCAGGCGCTCCCAGGTCGGCGGATCGACCGAGATGGCGACGTGGTGCAGGCCGCCGAGCACCTCGGCGTACGGGCCGAGGTCCAGCCCCGGGAAGTCGAAGAAGGCCAGCAGGTTGCCGTTGCCGATGTCGAAGAAGAAGTGGTTCGAGCCGCGGTAGTCGCGGTTCTCGACGATCTCGGTGAGCGGGAACTCCAGGAGGTCCTGGTAGAAGCGGATGGTCCGCTCGACGTCGGAGGACAGCAGCGCCGCGTGGTGCAGGCCGCGCGCCGAGCTGGCCGGCCGCTCGTCGTGCAGGTGCTCCTGCCGCAGCCGGGCCCGCTCCGCCGCGATGGCGTCCGGATCGATCATGCCGCCCCTCACTTCCGTCGATAGTTGAAAACTAAATCATTGGGGCCCTGCCGGGCAAGGACCTGGGCGATCACCCGCCGGAACGAAGAAGAATCAATCGCAACATTCGTGACATGGGTGCGTCTTGGCCAGCGCAGTCCCGATGATCTGCTGGAATCGATTGTTGTGTCACCAGCGTCCTACCGACTCGTGCGACGCGCCGGACCGGCGCAGGCGCCTCCGCCGGTGCTCGACGAGCACCAGCGGCGTGTCGTCGCGCACGCCGGCGGGCCGCTGCTCGTGCTGGCCGGGCCCGGCACCGGCAAGACCACCACGATCGTGGAGACCGTGGTCGACCGCATCGAGCACCGCGGCGTGGACCCCGAGCGGGTGCTGGTCCTGACCTTCGGCCGCAAGGCGGCGGGCGAGGTGCGCGAGCGCATCACGGCCCGGCTGCGCCGCACCACGCGCACGCCGCTGGCGCTGACCTTCCACTCCTACGCGTACGCCCTGCTGAACCGCGAGGCCGTCCTCGCCGACGAGGCGCCGCCGCGGCTGCTGTCCGGTCCCGAGCACCTGCTGGAGGTCCGCCGCCTGCTCCAGGGCGAGGTCGCCGACGGCGCGCGCGCCTGGCCGCGGCGGCTGCACGAGACGCTGAAGACCCGCGGGTTCGCCGAGGAGCTGCGCGACTTCATCCTGCGCGCCGGCGAGCGCGGCCTCGGCCCCGAGGAGCTGGTCAAGCTCGGGCGCGCCAGGGGCCGCGACGACTGGTACGCCGCGGGCCGGTTCCTGCACCGCTACGACGAGCGTTTCGACATCGACCCGGTCATGGCCTACGACTACGCCGAGCTGGTGCGCGCCGCCGCCGGGCTGCTGACCCTGGAGGACGTACGGCGGCGCGAGCGCGAGGCGTACGACGTCATCCTCGTCGACGAGTACCAGGACACCGACCCGGCGCAGGAGCACCTTCTGCGGCAGCTCGCCGGAGGGGGCGCCGAGCTCATCGTCGTGGGCGACCCCGACCAGTCGATCTACGGTTTCCGCGGCGCCGACGTGACCGGGATCCTGGAGTTCCCGCAGCGGTTCCGCACCCTCACCGGTGACGAGGCGCCCGTCGTCTCGCTGCGCGCCTGCCGCCGGATGAGCCCGCCGATCCTCGAGGCGTCCCGCCGCATCGCCGGGCGGCTGCCGATCGGCGCCCTGACGAGCGAGCACCGCGACCTGCGTCCGGCCGGCGAGCAGCATGAGGAGGACCCCCAGGCGGTACGCGTGGTGGTGGCCGACAGCGCCAGCCAGGAGGCCGCGCTCGTCGCCGACGAGCTGCGCCGCGCCCACCTGCTCGACAACGTGCCGTGGTCGCGGATGGCCGTGCTGGTCCGCTCGGCCGTCCGCCAGGTGCCGCCGCTGCGCCGCGCGCTGGCCGCGGCGGGCGTCCCGGTGATCGTCGCCGGTGACGAGGTGCCGCTGGTCAACGAGCCGGGGGCCCGCCCGTTCATCGTGCTGCTGCGTGGCGCGCTGCGGCCCGAGACGCTGGATGAGGAGGCGGCCGAGGAGCTGGTCCTCGGGCCGCTCGGCGGCGCGGACGCCCTCGGCCTGCGGCGGCTCCGGCGCGCCCTGCGCGACCTCGCCTCCCTGCGCGACGGCGATCCCGGCGACCGGCTGCTCGTACGCGCGCTGAACGACCCGCGCGAGCTGGTCCTCATCCACCCGAGGGTGCGCGAGCCCGCCGAACGCGTCGCGCGGCTCATCCGGCTCGCCCGTGAGGTCGCCGGCCACGGCGGCGACGCCGAGTCGGTGCTGTGGACGGTGTGGCAGGAGAGCGGCCTCGCCGACCGGCTCGTCGAGCAGAGCGTGGGCGGCGGGGCGCGGGGCGCCGCGGCCGACCGCGACCTCGACGCGGTCGTCGCGATGTTCGACATGGCCGCGCGGTTCACCGACCGGCTGCCGCAGGCCGGGCCGGAGCTGTTCCTCGACGACCTGGCCTCGCAGGAGATCCCCGGCGACAGCCTGGCCGAGCGGTCGCCCGACGGCGAGGCCGTGCGCATCCTGACCGCGCACCGCTCCAAGGGCCTCGAATGGGACGTCGTCATCGTCTCAGGCGTGCAGGAGGGCGTCTGGCCGGACCTGCGGCTGCGCGGGTCGCTGCTGGGCAGCGAGGAGCTGATCGAGTCCGCGACCGCCGCGCCGGAGGACGACGAGGTACGCGCGGCGTCCCTGGCGGCCAAGCTCATGGAGGAAGAACGCCGGCTCTTCTACGTCGCGGTGACCCGCGCCCGGCACCGGCTCATCGTCACCGCGGTCGGCGGCGAGGACACCGAAGAACGTCCCTCGCGCTTCCTGCGCGAGCTTCTGCCGGACGCCGCCGAGCACGCCCAGCTCGACGAGCGCACCCGGTGGCTGTCGCTGCGCGCCCTGGTCGCCGACCTGCGTGCGGCGGTGACCGACCCCGGCACCGACCCCCAGCTGCGGCGCTCCGCCGCCGGGCACCTGGCCCGGCTGGCCCGTGCCGGCGTCCAGGGCGCCGATCCGCGCAGCTGGTACGCCCTGACCGCCCTGTCGCACGACGGGCCGGCCTTCGCCGAGGACGAGCAGCTCGTGCTGTCGCCCTCACAGGTGGAGACGTTCGAGAAGTGCGGGCTGCGCTGGCTGCTGGCGGCCTGCGTCGGCGCCGAGGACGGCGGCGCGGGGGAGTACGCCACGATGGGCAAGGTGATCCACGCGGTCGCCGAGCTGGTCGGCACCGACGAGAGCGCGACGGACGACGACATCGCCAAGCGTCTCGACGACATCTGGGACGACCTGGACTTCCGCAGCGTCTGGTACTCCGACAAGCAGCGGGCCCAGGCCGAGAAGATGGTGAACAAGTTCCTGGCCTGGCACAACCGCCCCGAGGCCCGCGACGTCGTCTCCGTGGAGGAGTCCTTCGCCCTCGACCTGGGGCGCGTGGTGATCCGCGGACGCGTCGACCGGGCCGAGCGCGACGACCAGGGCCGCGCCTGGATCGTCGACATCAAGACCTCCAGCTCCCACGTACGCGAGGAGGACCTCGCCCGGCACCCGCAGCTCGGCGTGTACCAGCTCGCCGTGATGCTCGGCGCGTTCACCGACAAGGGGCTGATCGAGCCGGGAGGCGCCGAGCTGATCCAGGTCGGCAAGGGCGCCTACACCGCGCGGGTCCGCGTCCAGACGCAGGGCCCGCCGTCGGCCGACGACGACCCCGAATGGCCGCGCAAGCTGGTCGACCGGGTCGCCGAGGGCATGGCGAACCCGGTCTTCGAGGCCAAGCGCGACGACCACTGCCGCACGTGCCCGGTCCAGAGCTCCTGCCCGGCACACGAGAACGGCGGACACGTCACATGACCTCCTTCGTCGGCCCTGTGACGAACGTGCTGTGCCTATTGGCTCACTCGCTACGCTCGCTCACGTGATAACCCCGCAGGAGCTGGCACAGCGGCTGGGGATTCCAGAGCCCACCCCCGACCAGGCGGCGGTCATCCAGGCGCCGCTCGCGCCGATGGCGGTGATCGCCGGGGCCGGGTCGGGCAAGAGCGAGACGATGGCCGCGCGCGTCGTCTGGCTCGTGGCCAACGGGCTCATCCGGCCCGAACGCGTCCTCGGGCTCACGTTCACCCGCAAGGCCGCCGCCGAGCTGTCCGAGCGCGTGCGCCGCCGGCTCGGGCAGCTCCGCGAGCACGAAGACCTCCTCGACCCGGCGATCCTCGACGGCGAGCCGACCGTCTCGACGTACCACGCGTACGCCGGGCGGCTGTTCGGCGACCACGCGCTGCGGGCGGCGCTGGAGCCCACCATGCGGCTCATCACACCCGCGGTGGCCTGGCAGATCGCCGCTCGCGTCGTGGACGCCTACGACGGGCCCATGGACCACGTCGAGTGGGCGCCCGACACCGTCACCAAGGCGGTCATCGCGCTGGCCGGCGAGATGTCGGAGCACCTGCGCACCCCCGGCGACGTCCGCGAGGTCGGCGCGTGGCTGCGCGAGCGCCTCGCCGAGGTCAAGAAGCCGACCAAGACCCACCAGGGCAGGATCATGGACACCCAGGCGCTGCGCGAGCAGCTCCTGCCGCTCGTCGAGGCGTACCAGCGGGCCAAGGCCAAGCGCGAGGTGCTCGACCACGGTGACCAACTGGCGCTCGCCGCGCGGATCGCCCGCGACCATCGCGAGGTCGGGGTGATCGAACGCTCCCGCTACGGCGTGGTGCTGCTCGACGAGTACCAGGACACCAGCCACGCGCAGCTTGTCCTGCTCAAGTCGATCTTCGGCGGCGGCCACCCGGTGACGGCCGTCGGCGACCCCTGCCAGTCGATCTACGGCTGGCGCGGCGCCAGCGCGGGCAACCTCCTCGGCTTCGTCCGCGACTTCCCCGAGGGCGACCGCCCCGCCCCGATGCGGCAGCTGTCCACCAGCTTCCGCAACGGTGAGCGCATCCTCGACGCCGCCGCCCGCATCCAGACGGAGCTGCGCGAGGAGGCCAAGGACGTGCCGCGCCTGTGGCCGGGCGCGGCCCAGCAGGCGCGCGGCCGTATCGAGTGCGCGCTGCTCGACACCGTCGAGGACGAGGCCGAGCGCCTGGCCGAGCGCCTGGCCGCCCTGCTGCGGCAGCCGCGCGACATCGCCCCGGACGGCGCGGTCTGGGACCACGTCACGCGGCACGGCGCCGGCCTGCAACCGTCCGACATCGCCGTCCTCGCCCGCAAACGCTCGCAGTTCCCCCTGATCAGGACGGCGCTGGAGGCACGCGGCATACCGGTCGAGGTCGTCGGCCTCGGCGGGCTGCTCACCGTGCCCGAGGTGCAGGACGTCGTCGCCACGCTCAAGGTCGTGCACGACCCGTCCGCCGGCGCGTCGCTGGCGCGGCTGCTCACCGGGCCGCGCTGGCGCCTCGGCCCGCGCGACCTCGTCGCGCTCGGCCGCCGCGCCCGCGAGCTGGCGCGCGAGGCCTCCCGCGACGTCGACCCCGAGGCCGGCGTCCTGCCCGAGCGGGAGACCGCCGACCCGCTGCGGCAGGTGGTCGAGGAGCTGAACGACGAGAACGGCAGCCTCGTCGACGCGCTCGACGACCTCGGCCCGGCCGAGGCGTACAGCGCGGAGGGCTTCGCGCGGCTGGAGCGGCTGCGCGACGAGCTGCGGGTGCTGCGGCGCCACGTCGGCCTGGCCCTGCCCGACTTGGTCACCGAGGTCGAGCGCACCCTCGGCCTCGACATCGAGGTCGCCGCGCGTACGGGACTGGACCCGGTGACCGCCCGCGCCGACCTCGACGCGTTCGTCGACGCGGCGGCGTCCTTCGCGGGCGACGCCGAGGACCCCACGCTGGGGGCGTTCCTCGCCTACCTCAGCGCCGCGGAGTCGGAGGAGTTCGGGCTGGAGGCCGGGCGGGTCGGGGAGACGAACAGCGTCAAGCTCCTGACCGTGCACGCCGCCAAGGGCCTCGAATGGGAGGTCGTGGCCATCCCCGGCCTGGCCGTGAACCCGACCAAGGACGGCGCGCCCGGCAAGGGCTCGATCTTCCCCTCCACGCCGCAGAGCTCCTCGCGCTGGACCACCAACGCCCGCGCCCTGCCGTACCCACTGCGCGGCGACCGGGTCGACCTGCCCGCGCTGCCCGGCCTGACCAAGGGCGACATCGAGACCTTCAACACCGCCACCGCCGAACGCGACGTGCGTGAGGAGCGCCGGCTGGCCTATGTCGCGGTCACCCGCGCCAAGCACCTGCTCATCGCGACCGGCTACCGCTGGGGCACGGGGAGCCGCTCGCTTCAGCCCTCGCCGTTCCTGGAGGAGATCCGCGAGGCCTGCGAGGCCGGCGCGGGCCAGGTCGGCTACTGGGCCGACGAGCCGATCGGCGAGGAGAACCCCCTCCTCGCCGAGCAGGAGACCGCCACCTGGCCGGTCGCCCCGCCGAACCCCTGGCAGGAAGATCCGCAGGGGCCGCCCGCGGACGAGCGCCACGCCGCGATCGCCGAGGGTGCCCGCATGGTCGAGGACGCGATGCGGGGCCGCTCCCGCCCCACCGCCTACGCGCCCCTCGCCGAGGCCGACCGGCGGCGCGTCTCGGCGTGGGCGCGCGACGTCGAGCTGCTCCTCGCCGAGCGCGACCGCGCCCGCGGCAACGACGGCCTGGCCGTCGACCTGCCCGCGCACCTGTCGGTCTCGTCACTGGTCACGCTGGCCCGCGACCCGGCCGCGCTGGCGCGCCAGATCCGCCGCCCGCTGCCACGCCCGCCCGCCCCGTACGCCCGGCGCGGCACCGCGTTCCACCGCTGGCTGGAGTCGCGCTGGGGCCAGCAGCGGCTGCTCGACCTGGACGACCTGCCCGGCGCCTCCGACGAGGGCGCCGCGGCCGACGGGCAGCTCGAGGCGCTGCAAAAGGCGTTCGAGGCCAGCGCCTGGGCCGACCGCGAGCCGTACGACATCGAGGTGCCGTTCGAGACGCTGATCGGCGACCGGCTGATCCGCGGCCGGATGGACGCCGTGTTCCGGGTCGAGGGCGGCGGCTACGAGGTGGTCGACTGGAAGACCGGCCGCCCGCCCTCCGGGGAGGAGGCGCGCGTCGCCGGCGTCCAGCTCGCGGCGTACCGGCTGGCCTGGGCCCGGCTCGCCGGAGTCGCCGTCGAGCGGGTGAGCGCCGCGTTCCACTACGTCGCCGCGAACGTGACCGTACGCCCCGCCGACCTGCTGGACGAGGACGGCCTCACCGAGCTGCTGGGCCGCATCCCCTCGGCCTGACGCCGCGCCGGCCGGAAGGACGAAGACCTCGGCCACGCCCGACGCGACGAAATGGCCGACCGGATCCGACAGCAGCTGGAGTCGCCGCCCGGCCTGAACGGGGTCAGCAGGTCGCGAAGCGGTGCGACGGGGCGCCCGGCGGGCTGACGTCGCGGTCGCGCAGGACGACCGACAGCCGGCCGTCGCGGTCGCGGCAGGCCGCCTTCAGGTCGCGCTCGCGGTACTCGATGTCGAAGACGCGGCCCGGGTACGCCGACGCGTAGCGGTCGCACTCGTCGTAGCGGCCGCACTCCTCGGCGACGGCGAAGTCGAAGCCGATGCTCTGGCGGCGGGACAGCAACTCGGCGGTGTTCTTCTGCCCGATGGCCAGGCCGTCGGCGTGGGCGCGGCGGGCCAGGAGGGCGGCGAACGCGACGTTGTCGCCTGGGGTCAGCCGTCCGCCGGACCGCTCGTAGGAGTCGAGGTTGTCCGGCTCCACCGCCTGGAAGCCCCGGTGCGCGCAGCCGTCGATCCAGGCGCCCACGATCGCGGCGGCCGCGGCCCGCCGGTCGGGCGTCGAGACGTCCAGGAGCGCCTCGCGCCCCGTGCGGGGCGGGACGGCTCGGTGCCGCCGCTTTCCGGCGAGGAGTCCCGTACGAGCACGACGGCGATCACCGCGACGGCGACGACCACCGCCGCGCCGATCACCAGCGCGGCCCGGCGCGGACGACTCCGGAAGACGGCCATGCGCGGAAGGTATCGGCCCGGGACGCCGGGCGCTAACCGGGCCCGACGTAGTGGACCGACGGCTTGGGGTGCATCAGGAAGTCGTGGTGGGAGATGTTCCAGGCGTACGCCCCGGCCATCGCGAAGGCCACGACGTCGCCGACCGCGATGCGTTCCACGGCCACGTCGCGGGCGAAGACGTCCTTGGGCGTGCACAGCTGGCCCACGAGCGTCACCGGGCCGCCCACGCTCTCGCCGTCGCCCACGGGCAGCACGGTGAACGGCTGGTCGTGTCCCTTGGCCGCCGGCGTGCGCAGGTGGTGGGTGCCGCCGCGCAGCACGGCGTACGACGCTCCGTGGGTGCGCTTGACGTCCAGCACGTCGGTGACGTACCAGCCGCAGTAGGCCGTGACCGCGCGGCCCGGCTCGATGCGCAGGACCTCACCGGGCCGCCGCAGCGCGGCCAGCCCCGACCCGTACGCCGCCCAGTCGAACCGGCGCCCGGGGTCCCGGTAGTCGACGGCCATGCCGCCGCCGACGTTGACCTCGGCCGGGCTCTCCAGCCACGACCGCGCCCAGCCGAGCACGTGGGCCGCCACCTCCAGCAGCGGCTCCGCCTCCAGGCCCGACGCCAGATGGGCGTGCATGCCGCGCAGCCGCAGCCAGGGCGCCTCGGCCAGCAGGTCCAGGCAGCGCCCGAGCGCCTCGGCGTCCATGCCGAACGGCCCGCTCATCCGCAGCGACGCCCCGGCCGCCGCGAGGGGCAGGTTCACCCGCAGCAGCACGTCCGCCTCGCGGCGCAGCGCGGCCAGGTGCCGCAGCTCCAGCGGCGACTCGACGTGGATCCGGTGCACGGCGGTCGCCGCGGCCAGCTCCGCCTCGGTCTTGCCCGGCCCGCCGAACGCCAGCCGGGCCTCCGGCAGCACCGCGCGCACGTGGGCCAGTTCGCCGCCCGAGGAGACCTCCACCCCGTCGACGTGCGGGGCGAGCGCCGTCAGGATCCGTGCGTCGGGGTTGGCCTTGGCCGCGTAGTACAGCTCCGCGGGGACCGCCGCGCGGATCGCGGCGGCGTGCGCGGCCAGGCCGGCGAGGTCGTAGACGTAGGCGGGCGGCTCGGCCGACAGCGCCCGCTCCCGCACGGCGTCGGGGATCATCACGGGCTCACGGCGAGGTCGGCGAGGGGGTTGGACACGGCGACGTAGGGCGCGGCGCGGTCGGCGTCGCGGGCCCAGCGCGTGCGCAGGTTGGCCTTGGCGGGCAGGGGCACGCCCGCGAGCAGGGCGCGCAGCCGGGCCGCGCCGCCGGGCACGGCCGGCGCGTCCTCGGCGCACCGGGCGACGTGGTGGCGGGCCAGCCGCCACAGCTCGCGCTCCAGCGCCGGGCACAGGTCCGCGACGGCCGCGGCGACCTCGGCGAGATGGTTGACGAACAGGCAGTACACCACGCGGTCCCAGCCGCGCTCCGGCTCGTAGGTCATCGCGCGCGCCACCGGTCCGGGCAGTTCGCCGAGGAACGACGCCCACGGTCCGGGCAGCAGCTTGGTGCCCTCCAGGTCGCGGAAGATCGCCTGCATGGGCATGCCGTCGGCGTCCACGGCGACCAGGACGTTCTGCAGGTGGGGTTCGAGGACGACGCCGTGGTCGAGGTAGGCGCGCAGCACCGGCGGGGCGACGTGGCGGACGTAGGCGTCCCACCAGGCCAGCAGGTGCTCGGGGGAGGAGCCGCCGAGCAGCCGGGCGACGGCGGCGCCGCTGCGGGCGTACGGGTCGGCGATGGCGGCGGCGAGCAGCGGCGTGCCCGCGAAGCCCCGGACGCCCTCGCGGACGATGACGCCGAGCCCCTCGTGCAGCCGCGGGTCACCGACCGAGACCGTACGGTAGCCGGGCTCGCCGAGCAGCCCGGCCGGCAGTCCGTCGAACACCGGCCGCAGCGCGCGGGTCAGCGCCACCGCGCCGGGCAGTTCGTACCAGGCGTTCTTGCGCACGCAGTTGGTGATGCGCACGTCGAGGCTGAACTTCAGGAACGCGTCGGGCACGTACACGGTGCGCACCGAGGAGGTCGGCGCGGCCTCCGGGCCGTACGGGCCCAGGTCGATGATCGCGTCCGAGGCGGGGGCGAGCAGCGCGAGCTGCCAGGGGTGCGCGGGCAGCACGCGGTAGCCGGCGCGCACCGGCGGGCCGATCCGGTCCAGCAGCGTGACGTCGCCCTCCTCGGCGACCGCGTCCTCGCGCACCGCGAGCCAGCGCAGCGGGAAGCGGCGGCCGGTCTCGGGGGCGTAGGACGGCCAGTCCGCGCCCTGCCGCGCCTTGGGCGAGGGGTGGAACCGGTGCCCGGCGATCAGGGCCTGCTCCGAGTCGAGGTACGGGTCGGTCTCCGGCGGCCGGCCTTCGCCGATCATCGTCTCGACGGCGTCGTGGCTCGCCGCGACCTGCTCGGCGAACTCCGGGTTGGCCTCACCGGTCGTCAGCTCCAGCTCCCCGGCGACCAGCTCGGCGAGCCGTCGCCAGCCGAGCGGGACCCAGCCGTCGCGCAGCTCCTCGACCGGCGCGGCGAGTCGCGGGGTCATCACCGGCGGACGCAGCAGCCGCGCCCGCAACATCGCGCCGACGCGGGGCAGCCGCACGACGAGGTACGGGTGGGCCGGCCAGATCTGGCGTTCCGGCGCGCACAGCTCGCGTACCGCGCAGTTGAGCAGGGCGAGCGCGGTGATCTCACCGGCGTCGGCGCGCGGGGGCGGCGGGGCCGGCACCGGCCGGACGGGAACGGCGTGGGCGAGCGACGTCAAGACGCGGACCTCTTCGGATAGTTCTTCAGGTAGTTCGGCCCGGAGGGACCGTAGTGCTTGTTGATGTCCTCGGCGCCGGTACGGTCCTTGCCGACGAGAGTGCCGGCGGTGACCATGGCCTTGCCGGGCAGCCGGTCGGCATCGAGGGTCCGGGCGCGCAGGAAACCGGTGGGGTCGTGCGCGGTGAGCGCCGCGTCGAGACGGTCGCGGATCAGCTCCAGGCCCGTGGCGAGGGGCAGCAGGCCGCGTTCGGCGAGGCCGAAGGCGATGGCGCCCGCGCACAGGTGCACGGTGATCGTGACGAAGACCTTGGCCAGGGCCTCCGGATCGGCGGTCGGCAGCCGCTGGTCGGCGAACTCACCGGGGCCGGGCGCCTCGCCGAGCGCGTCGCCGAGGCGCCGCAGGTCGATGAGCGCCCCGTCGTTGTCCTTGATCATCAGGCGTATCGGCGGCCCGGGGACGATCGAGACGTTCTGCTGGTGCGCCTCCAGCGCGATGCCGTACCGCGTCAGCAGCGGGACGTTCCAGCGGAACAGCGCCTCCAGGTAGTCGCCGAAGAAGGCGGCCACGTCGCCGGTCAGCTCCTCGATGACGTAGCGGCCCTCCGGCGGGCGGGCGAGCAGGGCCGCGACCGGGACGCCGTCGGCCGGCATCCGCCGCAGCAGGTAACCGCGGAGCGGGTCGTCGGCGTGCCCGTAGGTCTGTTCGTCGGCGAGGAGGACGGGTGCGTTCTCGCGCTCGACGACGGCGCGGAGCAGGCGTTCGACCAGGGCGCCGTCGGAGAGCGTGCCCGGCATGATCACGCGGCGGTTGCGCAGGCCGAGCGTGCTCGTCGGCAGCGGCAGCTTGAGCTGCTCGCGCGACCCGACGGCCACCGTCCGCATGGACAGCGTGGGCCGTACGGTCACCGCGGGGCCGGTGACGGTGGGGAGCAGCCGGGCCGTCAGCGGGTGCACCGGGAACACGTCGGTCCCGTCCGGCAGGCCCAGGTCGGCGGCCGTGGGCCACCAGTCCGGGCGCACGCCCTGGCAGCTGGACCGCGGCACGGCGGTCCAGCAGAGCCGGAACGACGGGCCGAACTCCGGAGCGTAGGCGAGCAGGTCGCGCTCTTCCAGGCCCAGGCGGCACCGCGCGGTCGGATAGACCGGGTGGTCGACGGCGGCGGCGAGCGCCTCGTAGCGGGTCACGCCGCCGGGGCGCGGCCGTACCGCGTCGTACAGGCGGAGCGCGCGCAGCGCCTCACGGCACTCGCGCTCGAACGCGGCGACGTCGTCGCGGGGGTCGGCGAGCGCGCGGGTGGCCGCGAGCACCTCGTCGAGGGTGAGCGCGTCGTCGTCGACCACGTGTGCGGCCAGGAAACCGGGGTGGCGGCCCGTCCCGTCGCGCTCACCCGTCAGCGCGACGGCGCGCCCGCCCGGCAGCGTCAGCCGCCCGTCCGCGACGTGCCGCGACAGCCGGCCGTAGTCCTCGCGCAGGAGCGCGTCGAGCACGCGAGTGGCGAGGTAGACCTCGCGTTCGCGGGACCGCGCGGGCGCGACGGTCTCGCCGGTCAAGGGACGATCTCCCATGTGTTCCGCTCACGGAACGCGCGGATCGCCGCGTCGACCGCGGCGGCGTCGGGGCCGATCGCGCGGATCATGCCGAGGTAGTCGCGGTTGGTGCGGGTCGGCTCGATCAGGTCGCCGGGCGCGCGGACCGGCCAGTAGGCGAGCCGTACGCCGTGGGCCGCGTGCTCCTGGCGCTCCGGCGCGGAGGCCAGGGTGCCGGGCCGGTCCGCGATCACCGAGTCGACCGCGGCGTGCCCGGTGGCGGCCGGTACGGGCGGCACCGGCTCGCCGAGGTGGGCGCGGAGCACTAATTCGAAGATCGGCACGCCGAGCAGCTCGCCGAGCAGGAAGTCGCAGTGGTCGCCGATGATCCGGTAGTTCACCTCGACGACGCGGGCGCGGCCCTCGTGCACGACGTACTCGGTGTGGCAGGCGCCGAGACCGACTCCCAGCGTGCGCAGGGCGGCCAGGACCTCGCCGGCGCAGGGCGGCGCCGTCCAGTCGAGACGTTCCTCGACGAAGTGCGGCGGGGGCAACAGCGTCGTGCGGAACCCGCCGAGGACCTGGCCGTTCAGGGTCTCGAGCGTGTGCAGCGCGCCGGGGAGGTACTCCTCGGCGACGAGCGCCTCGGGCCGGCGGGCCCAGATCTCGGCGCACCGGGCCTTCAGCTCGTCCGGATCGCCGACGAGGAAGACGTCCTCGCTGGCCACGCCCTCGCGCGGCTTGACCACGAGCGGGTAGGGCGCGTCGCCGGGCGGCTCCTCTCCGGGCCACAGCTCGACGGCGTACACCCCGCCGAGCGCGCGGCGCATGAGCGCCTTGTTCTTGGCGCGCAGGGTGGCGCGCCAGTCCTTGGCCGGCAGGCCGAAGAACTCCGCGGCCAGCGCCGCCGGCGTCTGCAGGTGGTCGCTGTTGGAGAAGATCGCCGCGGGCTCGCCGGCGCGGGTGACGGCGGTGACGATCGACCGGAAGTCCGTGACGTCGCAGCGGAGGGTCTCCGCCGGCCACTCGCGGTCGGTCAGCAGCGTGACGTCCAGGCCGAGCGCGGCGGCGGCCGGGAGGAACCCGTGTGTCACCGAGTCGGTCTGCTTGCCGGCCACGATGTAGAGCCGCACGGGTCCCCCGGTTCGTCGAAGCTGGAGTGAGGTAAGGCTTACCTAAGCTCAGGGTGACCATAGTGGCGCGCGCTCACGGTCCGGCGCAACACGAACGCCGCGCGTGTCTCGCGGGCGCGGCGGCACCGGGCCTGTCTCGAAGCGGGGCTTTGAGACAGGCCCTGGGCCCACCGATGCCCGGCGGCTCTCGCGCGACCGGCGCTCGGCTCATCACCGGTGCCCGGCGGCTCTCGCGCGACCGGCGCTTGGATAGCCTGCCAGGCGATGAACGCTTCGAAGCCGACTGTGCTGCAGACCGGGGACGTCCGGTTCGTGCGCGACCGCCGGGCCCTGCTCGACGACGTCTCCCTGACCATGCGCGAGGGCGAGCACTGGGCCCTGCTCGGCGCCAACGGCGCCGGCAAGTCCACGCTGCTCAGCCTGCTCGGCGCGTACCAGCATCCGACGAGCGGATGGGTGGACGTGCTGGGCCGCCGCCTCGGCCGGGTGGACGTACGCGAGCTGCGCGCCCTGATCGGGCACGTCAACCCCAACCACCCGCTGCGGTCCGCCCGCACCGTCCACGAGATCATCCTCACCGGGCTGACCGGCAGCATCGAGCTGGTGCCGCACTGGAAGCCCGAGCCGGAGCAGCTCGACCGCGCGGAGGAGCTCATCGAACTGCTCGGGCTGGCGCCCCGCCGCGAGGCCCGCTGGCCGACGCTGTCCCACGGCGAGCGCGGCCGCACGCTCATCGCCCGCGCCCTCATGCCGCAACCCCGGCTGCTCCTGCTCGACGAGCCCGCCACCGGGCTCGACGTCGCGGCGCGAGAGCGGCTGCTGAGCTCGATCGACGGTCTTCGGCGCGCCCAGCCGTCGCTGACCAGCGTGCTCGTCACCCACCATCTCGAAGAGCTCCCGGCCAGCACCACCCACGCGATCCTGCTCCGGCAGGGCCGGGTGCTCGCCTCCGGAGCGGCCGACGGCGTCCTGACGACCGAGCTGATCAGCGCCTGCTTCGACCACCCCATCACCATCGAGCGGGCCGGCGGACGCTGGACCGCCCGCGCCTCCTGATGGACCTGCTGCCGCGCTGGCCGGGCCCGGAGCCGCTCGGCGCCGAGCTGCTGCGCCGCTACGCCGAGCCGCACCGCCGCTACCACACCACCCGGCACCTCGCCGAGGTGCTCGACCACGTCGACGAGCTGGCCGGCGAGGCCGCCGACGCCGGCACCGTGCGCCTCGCGGCCTGGTTCCACGACGCGGTCTACGACCCGACGCGTGGTGACAACGAGGAGCGCAGCGCCGTGCTGGCCGAGCGGATGCTCGCCGACACCGACCTGTCCGCCGCGACGGTCGCCGAGGTGGCCCGCCTCGTACGGCTGACCGCGACCCACGACCCGGCGGAGGGCGACCGCGACGGCGCCGTGCTGTGCGACGCCGACCTGGCCGTCCTCGCCGCGCCTCCGGACCGCTACGCGGACTACGCCGCCGCCGTCCGCGAGGAGTACGCCGCGGTGCCGGACGAGGCCTTCCGCGCCGGCCGCGCGGAGATCCTGCGCGGCCTGCTCGCCCTGCCCGCGCTGTACCGTACGGCGCCCGCGCGTGAGCGCTGGGAGGCCGCCGCACGGCACAACGTCGAGACCGAGCTCATGCTCCTGGGGAGTGCTTCCGGCGGCGCAGTCCCGCCCGGATGAGGCGCGCCACGAGCTCCTGTGACCCGATCGGCTCCGCGCCCAGCCGAAGTGCGGGTTCGTACAGGTCGGCGGGCACGTCGTAGTGGTCGCGTTCGAAGGCGCGGGGCGGCATGCCGAGCCGCGCGGCGAAGTCGTGCAGCTCCGCGAACGACGTGTCGCTGACCATGTGGGACCACAACCGTCCGCGGGCGGGCCACAGGGGGCGGTCGATGAAGACGGTCACGGCATTAGAGTGCCAGAAGACGTCGCACCTGCGAGGAAGCGGTTCAATGGACGTACGCGAATACATCGAGGCCAACGCGAGCGGTTTCTTCACCACGCTGAAGGAGTGGCTCGCGATCCCGTCGATCTCCGGTGACCCCGCGCGCCGCGGTGACGTGCGGCGCTCCGCGGAATGGCTCCAAGCGCATCTGCGCGAGACCGGGTTCCCCGTCGTGGAGATCTGGGAGACCGGCACACAGGACGCCCCCGGCCTGCCGGCCGTGTTCGCCGAGTGGCCCGCGGCCGATCCCGCCGCGCCGACCGTCGTCGTCTACGGCCACCACGACGTGCAGCCGGTCGAACCGCTCGCCGAGTGGGAGACCGCGCCGTTCGAGCCGGTCGAGCGGGGCGACCAGATCGTCGGCCGCGGTGCGTCCGACGACAAGGGGCAGGTGCTCTTCCATACGCTCGGGCTGAAGGCGAACCTCGCCGCGAGCGGCACCACCGCGCCCCCGGTCACGATCAAGATGCTGGTCGAGGGCGAGGAGGAGTCCGGCTCGCCGCACTTCGCCCAGCTCCTGCGCGACCGCCGCGACCGGCTGGCCTGCGACGCCGTCGTGATCAGCGACACGACCATGTGGGCCGCCGACGTGCCGTCCCTGTGCACCGGCATGCGGGGCCTCACCGAGGCGGAGGTCTCGCTGTACGGGCCGTCCTCCGACCTGCACTCCGGCTCGTTCGGCGGCGCGGTGCCCAACCCGCTGCACGCCATGACGTCGCTGCTCGCGGGCCTGCACGACGAGCGGAACCGCGTCACGCTCAAGGGCTTCTACGACGGCGTCGTGGAGCTCACGGACGAGGAGCGGGAGCTGTTCGCGCGGCTGCCGTTCGACGAGGCCGCGTGGCTGGAGACGGCCGGCGAGAGCCGGGCGGCCTTCGGCGAGGAGGGCTTCACCACGCTGGAGCGGGTCTGGGCGCGGCCCACCGCCGAGATCAACGGCATGTGGGGCGGCCACACCGGTCCGGGCGGCAAGACGATCGTGCCGCGCGAGGCGCACGCCAAGCTGTCGTTCCGGCTGGTCGCGGGCCAGGACCCGAAGGCGGTGCAGGAGGCGTTCGCCGCCTATGTCGAGGAGCACACCCCGCCCGGGGTGGAGGCGCGCGTGAGGTTCCCCAGCGGCGGCGTGCGCCCGTGCTTCTCGCCGATCGACTCCGCGGGCGTACGGGCGGCCCGGCGGGCGATGGAGCGCGCGTTCGGCACGGAGGTGCTGTTCACCCGCGAGGGCGGCAGCGGCCCCGAGGCCGACCTCGCCGACGTCCTGGAGGCACCGCTGGTCTTCATCGCGGTCGGGCTGGACGAGGACCGCATCCACGCGCCCAACGAGAAGGTGGACAAGCCGCTGCTGCTCAAGGGCGCCGAAGCCGCCGCCTACCTCTGGCACGAGTTCGTCTCATGATCGAAAGCACGCTGGGATGGCTGGCGCTCTCCCGCGGGGCGCTCGACCGCGTCGGCGAGCGCCGTCGTGACGACGCGTGGCTTGCGGAGACCTGGGCGAATCCCCGCACGCGGGTCATCGTGGTCGAGGGAGGCAAGGCGCTCGTACGGCCCGAGCCGGCGCTGGTGTTCGTCCCGCCGGAGCAGGCGCCCGAGGGCGAGCGCTACCTGCTGGGCGTCGACGGCGAGGAGACCGCCTACTTCGCGGTGTCGGCCCCACTGCCCGCGATCGAGGGCACCGAGCCGGCGGGCCTGCGCGCGGTCGGCGCGCGGCTCAACGACCGCGACGCCGGCCTGCTCACCCAGGCCGTCGCGCTGCAGAACTGGCACGAGACCCACACGCACTGCCCGCGCTGCGGCGCCGTCACCGCGCCGGCGTCCGCGGGCCACATCCGGGTCTGCACGGTGGACGGCTCGGAGCACTTCCCCCGTACGGACCCGGCAGTGATCATGCTGGTGCACGACGACGAGCGGATGCTGCTGGCCAGCAGCCACAAGTGGCCGGCGCGACGGATGTCGATCCTGGCGGGGTTCGTGGAACCGGGAGAGTCGCTGGAGCAGGCGGTGGCACGTGAGGTCCGTGAGGAGGTGGGGGTGGAGGTGCACGACTGCCGTTACCTCGGCAGCCAGCCGTGGCCCCTGCCGCGCAGCCTCATGCTGGGGTTCTTCGCCCGCGCGTACGACGGTCAGGATCTGCGCGTGGACGGCGAGGAGATCAAGAGCGCCCGCTGGTTCACCCGGGAGGAGCTGCGGGCCGCCACGGAGTCGGGGGAGCTGGGGCTGCCCGGCCGGATCTCGATCGCCCGGCAGCTCATCGAACGCTGGTACGGCGACGAGTTGCCCGGTGAGTGGTGAGGGGCAACCCGCCGCCGCCGCGTGGGATGGGGGAGGGGGAGCCGGCCGTACGGCCTGGTCGACGGGGGCCAACGTCGCCAGACCGTACGGCGGTCCGTTCGGCCCGGGGCGGCCGTCGGGTTGGGGGCGCAGGGGCTCGACCGGGGGCCGGCCGCTCAGTAGGGGAGCAGGCGACCGGACGGGGAACGAAGGTCGAGCTCGGGGAGCGGGACGGCGCGCGGCCGGCGGACCTTGACGCGGATGCGGCGCATGGTGCGGTCCTTTGCTCGTTCTGTGGCTGACGGGTCTCAGGCGGCGAGCGTCAACGGACGGGCGGGGTGGGGCGACACGGTGTGCCCGTCCGGGAACAGCTCGCCGGTGTCGTCGAAGACCACGACACCGTTGCAGAGCAGGCTCCAGCCCTGCTCCGGGTGCGCGGAGATGACGCGTGCGGCGGTGTGGTCCTCGGCAGTGGCTTCGGGGCACTGCGGCCAGTGCTGGCACATGACGTCTTCTCCTCTCTGGCTGGTCGGCTGGGGTTATGCCTCCACAATCGCGCCTCCGGCGCGTCGTGTCTGCGCGGCCAGCCCCCATTTGCCTGTCCTGCCAGCGCCAGTGCCCACCCCCCTGCTAGCCGGTATACGCCCGATTCGGCGGCACTGGACGGGGCTGTGACCTGGGCTTTCGCGGGATCACCAGTGGCGCCCGGCCAGCGGGAGGGCCTATATTCCGGTTAGCGGCAATGCGTATTCGGCCATCGAGTCGCCAGACTGGGGTCATGGACATGCGCTGTCTGATCGTTGACGACAACGACCGTTTCCTCGAGACCGCCCGCGGGGTTCTCGAGCGTGACGGTATCAACGTTGTCGGTGTCGCGTCAGATGGCCAGGAGGCGCTTGAGAAGGTCGGTGAACTCCGTCCCACCGTGGCCCTCGTCGACGTCTGTCTCGGCGACGAGTGCGGCGTCGAGCTCGCCGGTCTGCTGATCGACGAGTCGCCCTCCAAACCGGTCGTGATCCTGATCTCCACCTATCCGGCGGACGACTTCGCCGACATCGTCGCGGGCAGCGCGGCACTCGGCTTCCTGCCCAAGTCGGAGCTGTCCGGCCCGGCGCTCCGCAAGATGATCGGCGAGATCGACCGGGCCTCCTCCGAGCAGCCCGGCTAGATTTACCGGTTGTCCAGGAAGGTGATCACGGCGAGCACACGCCTGTGGTCGTCCTCGGTCTCCGGCAGCTGCATCCGCGCCAGAATGCTGCGTACGTGCTTCTCCACCGTGCCCTCGGTGATCCACAGGCGGTTGGCGATTCCCGCGTTCGACCGCCCCTCGGCCATCAGCGTGAGCACCTCGCGCTCGCGTTCGGTCAGGCCCTCCAAAGGATCGTCCTTGTGCCGGGCGGTCAGCAGCTCCTGGACCAGCCCCGGGTCGACCACCGAGCCGCCCTGGGCGATCCGCTCCACCGTCTCGATGAACTCCCGCACCTCGGTGACCCGGCTCTTCAGCAGGTAGCCGACCCGCTGGCCGGCGGCGAGCAGCTCGGTCGCCTGGTCGACCTCGACATGGGCCGACAGCAGGAGGATTCCGATCGCGGGGAACTCCCGGCGGATCACCTGGGCCGCGTCCAGCCCCTCGGTCTCGTACGCCGGAGGCATGCGAATGTCGACGATGGCGACGTCGGGCCGGTGTTCGCGCACGGCGGCGATGAGCTCCTCGCCGTCGCCCGCCTGCGCGACGATCTCGAACCCCGACCGTTCGAGGAGACTCGCGAGTCCCGCGCGGAGCAGCACGTCGTCTTCGGCCAGGGCGATCCGCGCCTTACGTTCGACCATCACTCTCCTCCGCACGTAGAGTGATTCCACACCAACCCTAATCTCATTATCGGCCAGTATCCGCTGGTCGAGAGGATGAGCAGTGATCGGATGGGCGTCCCCGCAGTCGAGGGGCGTCGCTCCACGGGGGCTGAGCCGGCGGGTGATCATCGCGACCGCGCTGTTCGCGCTCCTGATGGCCGCGACCTTCCTGCTCTTCGCCGGGGCGATCGCAGGGCTGCGCCACGCGGCGACGCTGTCGGGCCGGTCGGAGGAGGTGCTCGCCGCCTCGAACCGCCTCGACCGGCTCGTCGTGGAGTTGCAGTCGGGTGCGCGCGGGTATCAGATCACCCATGACGAGATGTTCCTGAAGCCCTGGAAGGCCGCCCGCGCCGCCCTTCCCGGCCAGGCGGCGAAGTTCCGGCGGGTGGCCGCCGAGATCAATCCCGACCAGGCGAAACGCGCCGATACGATCGCGCGTGCCGCGACGTCCTTCCTCGAGGACTTCTCGGTGCCGCTCGTGACCGCGTTGCAGCAGGGGCGGCAGCCGGGCGTGTCATCCGCCCAGGCGGTCGCGGAGGGGCAGCGGCGGCTCGCCGCCCTGCGCTCCGACTTCGACCGGTTCGTGACCGTCCAGCGATCGGTCACCTCCCACAACCAGCAGCGTTCGCTGACGGCGTCGCGGCGGGCCATGGCCATGGCGGGCGCGGCGGCGGTGAGCTCGATCACGCTGGCCCTGCTCTTCACCTCCTACCTGACGCGCGCCCTCGTACGCCCGGTGCGCCGCGCGTCGATCATGGCGGCCGACCTGGCCCGCGGAGAGCTGGGCGTCCGCATGCCCGAGACGTCGCTCGGCGAGATCGGCCTGCTCGAACGCTCGTTCAACACGATGGCGCGCTCGCTGGAGATGAGCCACCACCGGCTCTGCCGGATCGCCGATGAGCAGGCGGCGCTGCGCCGCGTGGCCACGCTCGTGGCGCGCGGGGTCTCCCCGCACGAGGTGTTCGAGACGGTCGCCGCCGAGCTGGGCCACATCCTGGGCGCGGACTTCGTCGTGATCAACCGTTTCGAGCCCGACCGGATGGAGACGGTGGTCGGTTCCTGGAAGTCGGATGAGTGCGGCGAGGCCGCCCCGCCCGTCGGTTCGCGCTGGTCGCTGGAGGGCCGGAGCCTGGAGTCGTCGGTGGAGCGGACCGGCCGCCCGGCCCGCATGACCGATTACCAGCGCGCCACCAGCGGGATCGGTGTCTGGGCGCGGACGCGCGGGGTCAGGTCCGGGGCCGGCTGCCCCGTCGTGGTCGAGGGCCGCCGGTGGGGCGTGATGATCGCCTTCACGACGGCGGAGGAGCCCCAGCCCGAGGGCATCGAGGCGCGCATGACCGAGTACACCGAGCTGGTCGGCACCGCGATCGCCAATGCCGAGACCCGCGCGAAGCTCACCGCCGCCCGTGCCCGCCTGGTGGCCGCCTCCGACGAGACCCGCCGCCGGATCGAGCGCGACCTGCACGACGGCGCCCAGCAGCGGCTCGTGTCCCTGGGCCTGGAGCTGCGCGCGGCCGAGGCGGTCGTCCCCGACGGCCAGAACACGCTGCGCGAGCGGCTCTCCACGACCGTCGAGGGCCTCTCCGGCGTGCTGGAGGACCTGCAGGAGATCTCCCGGGGCCTGCACCCGGCGATCCTGTCCAAGGCCGGCCTGCGCCCCGCCATCAAGACGCTCGCCCGCCGGGCCGGGATCCCGGTGGAGCTGGAACTGAACATCGACGGGCGCCTCGACGAACGGATCGAGGTGGCCGTCTACTACATCGTCGCGGAGGCGGTGACGAACGCGACCGGCCACGCGTCCGCCTCCGTGGTACGTGTCCGGCTCGACGTCGTCGACGAGGGGATCAGCCTGCGCGTGGAGGACGACGGGACCGGCGGAGCCATCCCCGACCCCGGCGGCTCGGGTCTCATCGGCCTGAAGGACCGCGTCGAGGCGCTCGGCGGCACGATCGAGGTCGACAGCCCGGACGGCACGTGCACCAGGCTCGACATCCGGATTCCCCTCTGGCCGGGCCGTTCGCCGCGATACGGGGCCTGACCGCACTCCTCACGGCCGACGGCCGGCCGGATGACGCGGGCCGCCTCGGATCCCCACCCGGTCCCGCGAACGAGATATGACTTGATTTTCTCTCGCTTTCAGAGCAATCTGAACTCGCGTCATTACTTGATGGGAGTCCGAGATGTCACAGCGAAACATTCCTGTCCTGATCGTCGGCGGAGCGCTGACCGGCCTGTCCGCCGCGGTGTTCCTCGCCTGGCACGGCGTGCCCTGCGTGCTCGTCGAGCGGCACCCGGACCTGCTGATCCATCCGCGGCTGCGCGGGGTGAACCCGCGGACGATGGAGCTGCTCCGCCAGGTCGGGCTGGAGTCGGCGGTGAAGAAGGCGGGTTTCACCAGCCGCGACTGGTCCCCGGTGATCGCGCGGACCCTCGCCGACGAGGAGTACGTCAGGCCGGACGAGCCGGACACCGGGTTCGACCCGGACGCGAGCCCGTGCTCGTACGAGGCCATCGACCAGGACCGCCTGGAGATCCTCCTGCGGGCGCGAGCCGAGGAACTCGGCGCCGACATCCGGTTCTCCACCGAGCTGAGCGATCTCAGTCAGGACGCGGACGGCGTCACGGCCGTGATCACCGATCTGCGCGACGGTACGGCCGAGACGATCCGGGCCGGCCATCTGGTCGCCGCGGACGGCGCGGCCGGCGGGATCCGCGAGCGGCTGGGCGTGCCGGTCGACGGTCCCGGCGTGCTGGCCCACGTGGTCACCGTCATGGCCGACGCCGACCTCACGCCGGCGCTGCGCGGGCGGCCGGTCAGCATCGCCTACCTGAACCATCCGCGCCCCGGAACCGTGCTGATGGCCCACGATGAGGCGGGGAAGCGCTGGATCTTCGGCGTCGGATACTCGCCGGATGACGAGTCGCCGGCCGACTATCCGCCCGAGCGTTGCGCCGCCCTGCTGCGCGAGGCGGCCGGTACACCGGACGCCGAGGTGACGATCCGCCCGCAGATTCCGGGCACCGAGACGAAGGTCCTCGGTTTCACGCTCGGTGCCCGGCTCGCCCGCGACTACCGCGTGGGCCGGATCCTCATCGCGGGCGACGCCGCGCACATCGTGCCGCCGACCGGCGGCCTCGGCGGGAACACCTGCGTGCAGGACGCGCACAACCTCGCCTGGAAGCTCGCCGCGGTGCTGGGCGGCCAGGCCGGGCCGGCGCTGCTCGACACCTACGACGCGGAGCGCCGGCCGGTCGGCGCCCTGACCCTGACCCAGGCTCAGGCGCACGCCGGGGGCCGGATGGGGCTCGGGGACGGCCGGCCGGCCGAGCTGGTCGAGACGGACGCGATCGTGTTCGGCTACGGCTACCGGTCGGCGGCGGTGGCCGGAGGCGGCGCCGGCCGGCCGCTGCTCCCGCGCGAGCTGGGCGGGCGGCCCGGCCACCGCGCGCCGCACGTGCCGGTCCGCGTGGCCGGCCGGCCGATGTCCACTCTCGACCTGTACGGGCGGCGGTGGGTGCTGCTGTCCGGCCCGGCCGGCGACTGGCCGAGGGCCGCCGAGGAGGCCGGGCGTGAGCTGGACCTGCCGATCGACGTCCACCGGTTCGGCGAGGACCTCGACGGAGACGACCTCGAGGCACGCCACGGCATCGGACCGGAGGGCGCCCTTCTCGTGCGGCCCGACGGATTCGTCGCCTGGCGCTGCGAAGACGCCGGACCTCGCGCCGATGTCGCCGGCGTGCTGCGCCGGCTGCTCTGCCGCTGACGGCCGAGCGGAACACTCCGGACCCCGCGATTCCCACGCCCGAATGTGTGGTTCGCGGGGTCTTCCTCTTGACGTCCGGGCTCATATGGGCGTAAACACATGGAAACCAAAAAGAAACGGCGGTGAAGCAACACGATGTGCGCCCAGGAGAAGCATCGGGCGGCGCGGCGCTGTGCGGGTGCCGAATGATCGTCACGTTGACGCTCAACCCCAGCCTGGACCGGACCATCGAGGTGGACCGGCTCGTCCGTGGCACGATGACCCGGGCGACCTCGGCCCGGCTCGACCCCGGCGGCAAGGGGGTGAACGTCTCCCGCGCCCTGCTCGCCAACCAGGTGCCCTCGGTCGCGGTGCTGCCCGTGGGCGGCGCCGACGGCGAGCAGCTCGTACGGCTCCTGGAGGCCGACGGCATCCCGCTGCGCGCGGTCCCCGTCGCGGGGCGCACCCGGTCCAACGTGACGATCGCCGAGCCCGACGGCGTGGTCACCAAGCTGAATGAGCCCGGAGAGCCGCTGTCCGGCTCCGAACTCGGTGCGGTCGCCGACGCGGTGCTCGCCACGACCGAGTCGGCGAGCTGGGTCGTGACGTGCGGCAGCCTGCCTCCGGGCGTGCCCGCGGGGATCTACGCCCAGATGTGTGAGTTCTTCACGCAGGCGGGCGTGCAGGTCGCCGTCGACGCCAGCGGTCCGGCGCTGCTGGCCGCGGTCGAGGCCTCTCCGGTGCTGATCAAGCCCAACCGGGAGGAGCTCGCCGAGGCCGTCGGTCACCCGGTCGACAGCGTCGGCGACGCGGTCGAGGCGGCCCAGGCCCTGCGCGAACGCGGGGCGGGCAGTGTGCTCGCCAGTCTCGGCGCGGACGGCGCCGTACTGGTCGAGGACGACGGAGTCACCATCGGCGAGGCGCCGGTCGCCGCGGCGAGGAGCACGGTGGGGGCCGGAGACGCCCTGCTCGCCGGGTTCCTGGCCGCGGGCGCTCGGGGGAGCGCGGCGCTCGCCGAAGGGCTGGCATGGGGGGCCGCCGCGGTGCGCCTGCCCGCCAGCCGCATGCCGCGACCGGAGGACATCCGGCGCGACATCGTCCATATCCATGCGCGGCCGGATCTCGGCCGGTCACTCATCGCCTAGATTCCCGAACCCCCTAAGGGAGGCCCTTATGGCCACTCCATACACACCACAGATCACCGGGCAAGGTCCCAAGGCGCAGATCCAGCGCCTCGGCGGCCATCTCGCCGGCATGGTGATGCCGAACATCGGGGCGTTCATCGCCTGGGGCCTGATCACCGCGCTGTTCATCCCGACCGGCTGGCTGCCCAACAAGGAGTTCGGCGCGCTGGTCGACCCGACCATCAACGTCCTGCTGCCGGTGCTGATCGGCTACACCGGCGGCCGGATGGTGCACGGCCAGCGCGGCGCCGTGGTCGGCGCGGTCGCCACGATGGGGGTCGTGGTCGGCGCCGGCATCCCGATGTTCCTCGGCGCGATGGTCATGGGCCCGCTCACGGCGTACGTGCTCAAGCTCGTCGACGGCTACATCCAGGACCGGACCAAGCCCGGGTTCGAGATGCTGGTGGACAACTTCACCGCCGGCATCATCGGCGGCGCGGCGGCGGTGTTCGGCAACTGGGGGATCAAGCCGATCGTCACGCACGTGACCGACGCCGCGGGCAGCGCCGTCGAATGGCTGATCCACCACCACCTGCTGCCGCTCGCCTCGGTGCTGGTCGAGCCGGCCAAGGTGCTGTTCCTCAACAACGCCGTCAACCACGGCGTCCTCGGCCCGCTGGGTGTCGCCGAGGCGGCCAAGCACGGTAAGTCGATCATGTTCATGATCGAGTCCAACCCCGGCCCCGGCCTCGGCGTGCTGGCCGCCTACCTGCTGTTCGGCCCCCGGACCCTGCGCCCGAGCGTGCCGGCCGCGATGGTCATCCAGTTCCTGGGCGGCATCCACGAGATCTACTTCCCCTACATCCTGATGAAGCCGCGCCTGATCCTCGCCACCATGGCCGGCGGCGCGGCGGGCATCGGAACGTTCATGGTCACCGGCGCGGGTCTGGTCGCCACCCCGTCCCCGGGCAGCATCTTCGCGTACGCCGCCGAGACCCCTCGGGGCGGCTACTTCGGGGTCTTCCTCGGCATCCTGATCGCCGCGGCGGTCTCCTTCGCGGTCGGCTCGGTCCTCCTCGGATTCGGCCGTCTGAACGGAGACGATAAAACCGAACCAGAACTCGATGCCGCGGCGGCCGAGACGCCCGCGGCGGAGACCACGGCCGGCGAGGCGCCGGTCGCGCAGAACACGACCGACGAGACGAAGACCGACCAGGCGAAGGCCGACGAGGCCCCGACCCCCGAGACCGCACCCCACGGAGCGTGACCAACGATGAACGGCAAAGACGTCCACAAGATCATTGTCGCCTGCGACGCCGGCATGGGCAGCAGCGTCATGCTCGCCAGCCAGCTGCGTAAGGAACTGAGGAAGCACTCGGTCACGGTCGAGCACACGCCGGTCAACTCGATCCCCGACGACGCCGACATCGTCGTCTGCCACCAGGGCCTCGCCGACCGCGCGGCGGCGGGCGCCGGCGGCAAGCCGATCGTGAAGTTCCAGGTCTTCCTCGGCGACCCCGCGGTGACCAAGCTCGTCTCCGCCATCAAGAACGGCGGAGAGATCAGTGCCTGAACTGCTCGACCGCCGCGCCGTGCGGCTCGACGCGGCGGCCACCGGTCGCGACGACGCCATCCGCCAGTGCGGTGAGGCGCTCGTCACGGCCGGGGCCGTCGAGCCGGCCTACGTCGACACGATGCTCGAACGCGAGCGGTCCGTGTCGACGTACGTCGGCGAGGGCGTCGCGATCCCGCACGGCACCCTGAACGGCAAGGACGCCGTGCGGCACGACGCGGTCTCCTTCGTCCGCTTCCCCGACGGCGTCGCCTGGGGCGACGAGCGGGTGGTGCTGTGCATCGGCATCGCCGCGCGCGGCGACGGCCACGTGCGCCTGCTCTCCGAGCTGGCCCAGATCCTGCTCGACCCGGACCGGGCGCGCGCCCTCCGCGAGACGAACGACATCGACGAAGTGGTCCGGCTGCTGCAGCCGGCCGGAGAAGAGGAACCAGCGTGAAGGTCGCCCGCTTCTACTCACCCGGAGACATCCGCGTCGAGGACGCGCCGGAGCCGTCCCCCGGCCCCGGGGACGTCAAGATCCGGGTGCGCAACTGCTCGACCTGCGGCACCGACGTGAAGATCTCCAAGTTCGGCCACCACCACATCCGGCCGCCACGGGTCATGGGCCACGAGATCGCCGGCGAGGTGGCCGAGGTCGGCGAGGGCGTGACCGGCTGGCGGCCCGGCGACCGGGTCCAGGTCATCGCGGCGATCCCCGACGGCACCTGTGAAGAGTGCCGCCGCGGCCGGATGACGGTGTGCCCGAACCAGGAGTCGATGGGGTACCACTACGACGGCGGTTTCGCCGAGTACACGATCGTGCCGGCCAAGGTCCTCGCCGTCGACGGGCTCAACCGGCTGCCCGAGGGCATCGGGTTCGACGAGGCGTCGGTGGCTGAGCCGCTCGCCTGCGTGCTCAACGGCCAGGAGCTCGCGCGCATCGGCGAGGGCGACGACGTCGTGGTCATGGGCGCCGGCCCGATCGGCTGCCTGCACGTACGCCTGGCGCGCGCACGCGGCGCCGCCCGGGTCTTCCTCGCCGACATCAACCCCGACCGGCTCGCCATGTCCGCCGACCGGGTGAAGCCGGACGCCGCGATCCACGGCACCGACCTGGTCGACCAGGTCATGAAGCTGACGGACGGGCGGGGCGCCGACGCCATCATCACCGCCGCCGCCTCCGGCGCCGCGCAGGAGCAGGCGCTGCAGATGGCCGCCCGGCAGGGCCGGATCAGCTTCTTCGGCGGGCTGCCCAAGGACAACCCGGTCATCGCCTGCGACTCCAACCTCGTCCACTACCGGGAGCTGACCATCGTGGGCGCGAACGGCTCCAGCCCGGCGCACAACGCCCGCGCCCTGGATCTCATCGCCTCCGGCGCGGTCCCGGTGGCCGATCTGATCACCCACCGCCTGCCACTCGCGGACGTGCTCGAGGGCATCGACATCGTGGCCCGCGGCACCGCCATCAAGGTCACCATCGAACCCTGACAGGAGTTCACATGCCGATGCGCACCGTGGTCATCGCGTCCCGTACGGGCCTGCACGCCCGGCCCGCGGCGCTGTTCGTCAAGGCCGCCTCCGAGCAGAGCGTCCCGGTCAAGATCCGGGTCGGCGAGGGCAAGGCCGTACCGGCCGCCAGCATGCTCGCCGTCCTGTCGCTGGGCGCCGGGCACGGCACGGAGGTCACCCTGGAGGCCGACGGGCCGGGCGCCGACGACGCGCTCGACTCCCTGGCCGCCCTGCTCGCCCGCGACCTGGACGCGGAGGAAACGAGCGATGCCTGACACGCTGCGGGGCATCGGCGTCAGTCCGGGCCTCGCGGCCGGGCCCGTCGCGCGGATGAGCCCGCCGCCGTCGCTGCCGGAGCGGCGCACCGTCGCCGATCCGGAGCGGGAGGCCGTCGTCGCGGCCGACGCGCTGCGGGCCGCCGAGAGCCGGCTGCGCGAGCGTGCCGCCGCGGCGGCCGGCGCGGCGCGCGACGTCCTCGACGCCCAGGCGATGATCGCCGCCGATCCCATGCTGCTGGAGGGCGTGACCGCCCGGATCAAGGACGGCGCGGACGCGCCGCACGCCCTGCGGGAGACGTTCGAGGAGCACCGCCGGACCCTCGAGGAGCTCGGCGGCTACCTCGCCGAGCGCGCCGCCGACCTGGACGACATCGCCCACCGGGCGATCGCCGCCGCGCTGGGCGTGCCGATGCCCGGCGTGCCGTCGCCCGGGCACCCGTTCGTGCTGGTCGCCGACGATCTGGCGCCCGCCGACACGGCGACGCTCGACCCGGCGAGCGTGCTCGCGCTGGTGACCGAGCGCGGCGGCCCGACGAGCCACACCGCCATCCTGGCGCGCTCGCTCGGCCTGCCCGCCGTGGTCGGCTGCGCCGGCGCGCTCGACCTCGCCGACGGGGCGGCCGTGACGGTGGACGGCACCACCGGGCAGGTGTGCTCCGGCGTCACCGACGACGAGGTGACCCGCGTCCGCGAACGGGCGGAGGAGGAGCGCGCCCGGCTCGCGGGCGGCAAGGGCCCGGGGCGGACCGCCGACGGGCACCCGGTCGACCTGATGCTCAACATCGGCTCGGCCGCCGACCTCGCGGGCGTGGACCTGACCGACGTCGCGGGGGTGGGGCTGTTCCGCACCGAGTTCCTGTTCCTGGACCGCCACGACGCGCCCGACCTCGAAGAGCAGGTCGCCGCCTACACCGAGGCGTTCACCCTCCTCGAGCGCGGCACGATCGTCGTACGGACCCTGGACGCCGGGGCGGACAAACCGCTGCCCTTCCTCGGCCAGCCCGAGGAGCCCAACCCGGCACTCGGCGTCCGCGGCCTGCGTGTCGCGCGGGACCGCCCGGAGATCCTCGCCACCCAGCTCGAAGCCATCGCGATCGCCGCGGAGCGGACGACGGCCGACGTCTGGGTGATGGCGCCGATGGTCTCGACCCGGGCGGAGGCCGAGGAGTTCGCCGCGCGGGCCCGCGACCACGGGCTGGCCACGGCGGGCGTGATGATCGAGGTACCGGCGGCGGCGCTGCGCGCGGCGCGGTTCCTCGACGTCGTGGACTTCCTCAGCATCGGCACGAACGATCTGAGCCAGTACACGCTCGCCGCGGACCGGCAGGCCGGCGGCCTGGCGGACCTGCTCGATCCGTGGCAGCCCGCGCTGCTGGAGCTGATCGGACGGTGCGCGGCGGCCGGAAAGGCGTCGGGCCGTTCGGTCGGGATCTGCGGGGAGGCGGCGGCCGACCCGCTGCTCGCCCCGGTGCTGGCGGGGCTCGGCATCACCAAGCTGTCGATGAGCCCGCGTGCTCTGCCGGCCGTACGCGCGAGCCTGGCGGCGCACACCCTCGCCGACTGCGAGCGCCTCGCCGCCCGCGCCCTGGAGACCGACGACGCCGCCGGAGCCCGCGCCGCCGTCCTCGCTGAGAACTCCTAGGCCGTGTTTCAGAAGCCGTCGGGACGGGCTGGCGCCGCGGTCGGCGTGTTGATGA
>NZ_BAABHF010000008.1:0-5951 GCF_039541955.1 Actinoallomurus oryzae
GTGATTTCGCCTTGGGAGTGGCCGATGACGGCGTGGGGGTGGATGCCGTGGTGTTGCCACAGGCGGGCGAGGGCGGTCATGACGGCGAACAAGGCCGGCTGGACGACGTCGGTGCGGTCGAGGTTGGGGGCGCGGGGGGTTTGGTGGAGCAGGTCGAGCAGTGACCAGTCGGTGTGGGGGGTGAGGGCTTGGTGGGCTTGGTGGATGGTCTCGGCGAAGACGGGGCTGGTGGCCAGGAGGTGGTGGGCCATGGCGGGCCATTGGGTGCCTTGGCCGGGGAAGACGAATACGACCTTGCCGCTGATCGGTGTCGCCGGGGGAACCGTGAGGTTGGGGTGGTCTTGGCCGGTGGCCAGGGCGTGTAGGCCGGTGGCCAAGTCGGTGGCGGTGGTTCCGGTGATGACCGCACGCTGATCGAACACGGTGCGGGTGGCCAGTGCGTGGGCGATGTCGACCGGGCTCAGGTCGGGGTGGTGGTCCAGGTGGTCGGCCAGGCGGCGGGCGTACTCACGGAGCGCTTCGGGGGTTTTGGCGGACAACGGCCACGCCACGACGCCAGACGGTGGTTCGGTGACCGTGGATGCTGCCGGGGCGGGTTGGGGTGGTTGTTCGAGGATGAGGTGGGCGTTGGTGCCGCTGACGCCGAAGGAGGACACTGCGGCGCGGCGGGGACGGTTCGCCTGGGGCCAGGGGCGGGCTTGGGTGAGGAGGGTGACGGCTCCGGTGTCCCAGTTGATGTGGGGTGAGGGGTCCTCGGCGTGAAGCGTTTTGGGTAGCCGACCGTGCTGGATGGCTTGGACCATCTTGATGACACCGGCGATACCGGCCGCGGCTTGAGCGTGACCGATGTTGGATTTGATGGATCCGAGGTACAGCGGTCGGTCTTCGGCTCTGTTTTGGCCGTAGGTGGCGAGCAGGGCGTTGGCTTCGATCGGGTCACCCAGGGAGGTGCCGGTGCCGTGGGCTTCGACCACATCGACCTGGTCGGGGGTCACCCCGGCGTTGGTGAGGGCCTGGCGGATGACGCGTTCTTGGGAGGGCCCGTTCGGGGCGGTCAGGCCGTTGCTGGCCCCGTCCTGGTTGACCGCCGAGCCCTTGATCACTGCGAGGATCCGACGGTTGTTCTTCCGTGCGTCCGACAGACGCTCCAGGAGGACGAGCCCGGCGCCCTCGGACCACCCGGTTCCATCGGCCGAGGCGGCGAACGACTTACACCGGCCATCGGCTGCCAACCCTCGCTGCCGGCTGAACTCCACGAACACACCCGGTGTCGACATCACCGCGGCTCCCCCGACCAACGCGAGGTCGCATTCGCCCGTACGTAGGGAATGCGCCGCCAGGTGGAGTGCGACCAGCGCCGACGAACACGCCGTATCGACCGTGACCGCCGGCCCCTGCAATCCGAATGTGTAGGAGAGACGGCCAGAAGCCACACTTGTGGCCTTGCCCGTCATCATGTAGCCGCCGTAGTCCTCCGGCGCCTGATGCAGATCCGGCCCGTACGGCTGGAATACAACCCCGGTGAAGACGCCGGTCCTGCTCTTCTTCAGCGAATCAAGCGTTATTCCGGACCGTTCGATGGTCTCCCAGGCGACCTCCAAGAGAAGCCGCTGCTGGGGATCCATCGCGGTGGCCTCACGCGGAGAGATCCCGAAAAACGCCGCGTCGAACTGATCCGCGTCGTGAAGGAACCCGCCCTCCCGCGCATAGGACTTACCCGGAGCGTCGGGGTCCGGGTCGTACAACTCCTCCAGATCCCAACCACGGTTGTCCGGAAACGGCGTGATCGCATCGAGGCCCTGATCCACCAGCTCCCACAACTCCTCCGGCGAGGCCACCCCACCCGGGAAACGGCAGCCCATCGCCACGATCGCGATCGGCTCGCGAGCGCGCTCCTCGACTTCGTGGAGGCGATCTCGCGTCTGCTGAAGGTCGGCGGTGACCCGCTTGAGGTACTCGAAAAGTTTTTCCTCGTTGTTTGCCATCAGTAGCTGCCTTCGGACTGGTCGCGGTGGTTACTGTCTTCCATTCCTTGGTCGATGAGCGCGAACAGTTCATCTGGACGGCTCGTCGCCTTGATCGTGCGGATCATTTCGCCGTCGGCCGCTTGCTGAACGGTCAGCTTTCGAAGCAGTTCCTGAAGGCGCGGTGCAAGATCGCTGGGGAGTTGGCTTATATCGAGTCCGGTGGAGAGGCTCGTCTCCAATTCGTCGAGCTCGGTGAGCAGCGTCGTACCCGGGGGTGCTGGTTCGGGGACGAGCTGCGAACGGAGGTATTCGACGAGTTCCTGAGGCGTCGGGTGGTCGAACGCGAGGGTCGCGGACAGCCGCAGGCCGGTCACGGTGTTGAGTCGGTTGCGAAGTTCGACCGCCGTCAACGAGTCAAGACCGAGTTCCTTGAACGCGCTGTCCGGGCCGATGTCATCGGTGGTGGCATGCCCCAGAACCGTCGCCAGCTCGCCGCGGACGGTTTCCAGGAGAACCTCGTACTGCTCGTCGGAGGGGAGCTCCGCCAGCCGTTCCGTGAGGAGAACGGGCTCAGGCGCCTGAGCCATGGCGGATCGCTTCGGAGCTGTCGGCGCGCGGCTTTGCAGCAGTGGGTGGGGGTTGGTCGTTCTGGTGTTGATATTGGCGGGGATCAGGTGGGGCTCGGGATGGATGAGTGTCTCGTCGAGAAGACGGAGGGCTTGGTCGGTGCTCAGCGGGCTGATGCCGCTGGTGGTGATGCGTTGGTGGTCGGTGGTGGTGAGGTGGGCGGTCATGTTGCTGGTTTGTTGCCAGAGTCCCCAGGCGAGGCTGGTGGCGGGGAGTCCTTGTGTGTGGCGGTGGTGGGCGAGGGCGTCTAGGAAGGTGTTGGCGGCGGCGTAGTTGGCTTGGCCTGGGGAGCCGAGGGTGCCGGCGAGTGAGGAGAACAGGACGAATGCCGACAGGTTCTTTTCTTTGGTGAGTTGGTGTAGGTGCCAGGCTGCGTCGGCTTTGGGGGTGAGGACGGCGTCGAGTTGGTCGTTGGTGAGTTGGGTGATGGTGGCGTCCTGCAGGGTGCCCGCGGCGTGGATGACCGCGGTCAACGGATGCTGATGCGGGATGGTGTCCAGCAGTTCGGTGAGGGCCTCTGGCTTGGAGGTGTCGCAGCTGGTGATGGTGACCTGGGCGCCGTGTTCGGTGAGTTCGTGGTGGAGTTCGGTGGCGCTGGGTGCGTGGGGTCCGGAGCGGCTGGCCAGCAGGAGATGGCGGGCGTTGTGCTGGGCGACCAGGTGCCGGGCGACGGCTGAGCCGAGGACTCCCGTACCACCGGTGATGAGGACCGTGCCCTCGGGGTCGAGAGGCGAGCCGATGGTCAGTACCACCTTGCCGATGTGGCGGGCCTGGCTCAGATGGCGAAGGGCTCGAGCGGCGTGCCGGACGTCCCAGGTCGTCACCGGCGGCGGCTGGAGCACACCCTCTTCGAAGAGCGCGGACAACGCGCCGAGCATCTCCTCGATGTGCTCAGATGGCGTCTGGTGGAGATCGAGCAGGTGGTACTTCACTCCGGGATATGCGGCCTCGACCTCCCCGGATTCCCGGATGTCGGTCTTGCCCATTTCGATGAATCGGCCGCCACTGCCCAGCAGCCGCAACGACGCGTCGGTGAACTCGTGGGCCAAGGAGTTGAGGACGACATCCACGCCTCGGCCGCCTATGCGATCACGGAACTTCGTCTCGAAGTCGAGCGTGCGTGAGGACGCGAGACGATCGCCGTCGATGCCCTGCTCCTGGAGGACGCGCCACTTCGCGGGGCTTGCCGTGGCGAGGACGTGTGCTCCCCAGTGCCGCGCCAGTTGTACGGCCGCCGAGCCGACGCCGCCGGTGGCGGTGTGGACAAGCAGCGTCTCGCCCTTCCGCAGCTTCGCGAGATCCTTCAACCCCTGATAAGCGGTCAGGAACGCTACGGGCACCGCGGCCGCCTCCGCGTACGACCATCCGCTGGGAATGCGCGTGATCAAGCGGTGGTCGGTGACGGCCACCGGGCCGATTCCGCTCCGGAAGAGCCCCATCACACGGTCGCCGGGAGCCAGACTCTCGACGTCCGCGCCTACCTCGGTGACGATCCCGGCACCCTCACCGCCGACGCCCGTCCGGTCGTTCACCATGCCCAGGGCGGCCAATGCGTCCCTGAAGTTGAGGCCGGCCGCACGAAGCGATACCCGGACCTGCCCGGGTCGCAGGGGTGCATCCGCATCTGGCCAGGGAGCCAGCGTGAGGTTGTCCAGTGTTCCCGGGGTTGGGTTCTCCAGCCGCCACAAGGCCGACCCGGTGGGCGGAACGAGTCCGTCACCGGGGCCGGAAGCGATGACCCGGGGGACCAGGACGCGGCCCTGGCGGACGGCCAGCTGAGGTTCTTCGCTGCTGAGGGCCGTACGAACAGAGCCCGGTGTCACTTCGCGGAGATCGAGGTCGAGCAGGACGATGCGGCCGGGGTGTTCGGCCTGGGCCGTACGGACCATCCCCCAGACCGCCGCCTGCGCCAGGTCGCGGATGCCCTCATC
Source organism: Actinoallomurus oryzae (assembly GCF_039541955.1). Lineage (NCBI taxonomy): Bacteria > Bacillati > Actinomycetota > Actinomycetes > Streptosporangiales > Thermomonosporaceae > Actinoallomurus > Actinoallomurus oryzae. The sequence continues at coordinate 4,526 of NZ_BAABHF010000008.1, forward strand.
GACGTTCGTGGAGACGGCTCCCTGAGTGATCAGGACAAGGCGTTTGTCCGCGAAACGTTCGTCGGTCAGCCAGGTACGCAGTGTTTCGAGGACATGGCCCGTGAGCTCGTGTGTGCTCGCCGGCACGTCCGCCACCGGCGAATCCGGGCAGTTCACGAGCACCAGTTCCGGCGACGGCGTACCCGCGTCGATGGCCTGGCCGAGCGACGCCAGATCGGGATACGGCTCGGTGGCATCCGCCGCGAGCGCAGTCATCGCGCCGTTCTCATCGCCTCTGATGAGGACGTACGGGTGAGACCTCACGGCCGCGCCTGCGGGAGAGAACGTCTCCCACCGCAGAACGAACATGTCGTCGCGGCGAGTACGGCCCTCGACCCGGAGCCGGTCGGGCTCGATCGGGCGCGCGTCGAGCGCATCGACGATGATCACGGGGGTTCCGCCGGCGTCAGTGGCAGTGATCCGAACCTGGCCGGCTCCGGTGGCGTGGAGGTGGACCCGAAGAACGGTGGCCCCGTCGGCGAGGAGAGAGACGTCCTGCCAGCTGAAGGGAAGCCTGAGCTGCTGTTCCTCCGTCGGCGAGGTGAGCATGAGGGGGTGGAGCGCGGCGTCGAGGAGCGCGGGATGGATCGCGTGTCCGGTGATCTCCGTGCCTTCGGGGAGGGCTATTTCGGCGTAGAGGTCGCCGTTGTCGTGTCGCCAGGCGTGGGTGAGGCCTTGGAAGGTGGGGCCGTAGTGGTATCCGCGTTCGGCCAGGCGTGCGTAGAAGTCGGTGAGGTCGACCGGGGCGGCGTCGGGCGGAGGCCAGGTCGTCGCAGTGGACGGCTGCGCTGTCGCGTGTGCCGTGAGGGCGCCGACGGCATGGCGTGTCCAGCCTGTTAGGGCTGGTCCATCCACTAGGCGGGTGTGGATGGTGAGGGTTCGCCGACCGTCGTCGTCGGCGGGTTCCACGGTGACATGGAGGTCGATCGGCTGCTCGTCCGGGATGACGAGCGGGTTTTCGAGGGTGAGTTCCTGGATGTGGGGTGTTCCAGTGTGGGTGCCGACGTGCGCGGCCAGGTCGATGAGGCCGCTTCCGGGCATCAGGATGGTGTTGTTGATGGCGTGCTCGGTGAGCCAGGGATGGGTTCGTATTGATATCCGGCCGGTGAAAAGGACGGAGCCGGTGCTCGGGATTTCTGTGGTGGCGGCGAGAAGCGGGTGTTCGGCCGCGGTGAGGCCGAGGTCATCTGTGACCTTTTGGGCTGGTGGTTCGTTGATCCAGTAGGTGTTGTGTTGGAAGGGGTAGGTGGGTAGTGGTGTGGTGGGGGTGTTTATAGGGGTGAGGGTGGGCCAGTGGGTGGTGTGTTGTTGGATATGTAATTGGCTGAATGTATTGAGGACCTGATGGTTGTTGTTTTTGTGTTTGTGGAGGGTGGTGATGGTGTGG
>NZ_BAABHF010000009.1:0-339174 GCF_039541955.1 Actinoallomurus oryzae
ACCTTGCCATCCAGCGCCTTGACCTGACCATCGGCGGTCAGGATCAGCGGGTTCACCTCCACCAGCGTGGCGTCCTCATCCACGAACGCCGCCCACAGCCGCTCGATGAGCTCCGCGGCACCCTCCAGCGCCTCGGCCGGCAGCCGCCCAGCGACCGCGATCTCCCGGGCCTTGGCCCGGTCGACACCACTCAGCGCGTTGATCGGGATCTGCGCGACCGCATCGGGCTTGGTCGCGGCGACCTCCTCGATCTCCATCCCGCCCTCGACCGAGCAGATCGACAAGAACGTGCGGTTGGCGCGGTCGAGCAGGAAGGAGAAGTAGAACTCCTGGGCGATGGCGCTCGCCTCTTCGACCAACACCTTGTGGACCGTGTGGCCCTTGATGTCCATGCCGAGAATCTGCCGCGCCTTCTCCTCGGCGTCGGCGGGCGAGTCGGCCAGCTTCACGCCTCCGGCCTTACCACGGCCGCCGGTCTTCACCTGCGCCTTGACGACGACGCGCGAGGTGCCGGCGGCGGCGAACTCCTCAGCGATCGCCCGAGCCTCCTCCGGCGTCGTAGCGATCTTGCCGGCAGGGACCGGGACGCCGTACTCCGCGAAGAGCTCCTTCGCCTGATGTTCGAACAGGTCCACGGGGGTCCGTCCTTAACGGGATCGACAGGGTTGCGACCGCGTCCAGCGGTCCGCTCCGACCAGGCAGCCTAGTCGCTACGGCTTACACGGCTGACCGCCGGGTCCCAAGGAGCGTTTCGCATCATCGACCGCTTCACGCCCTGAGGGACAAGGATTCCAGCTCGGACCGGACTTCCCCGGACGCGTCACGGTGACGCTCGGGTAATGACTACATGAACTACAGGTGTTTGCCGGTCTTTGGTGTACTGGGTGCCATGATTTTCGGGAGTCGCCGGTGAGCGGGAACAGGGCACGGGATGTTCGCCGTGTCGCTTCTCTCCTGCTCGTCGCCGCACTCACCGCGACGTGCGCCGCCTCCATCCCGGATGACGGGCGGCCCGACTGGCGCAGTCCGGGTCTCATCGGCAGCGGCGGCTGGCCGTTCTCCCGCTCCGCGGTTCCGCAGGAAGAGGCCGAAGGCGCCTCGTACATCCCGGGCAGCTCCGTTCTCGCCCTTCCCGACGGTAAGGCGCGGCTGATCCCGTTCGGGCTGAACGATCCGGTGACGCTGCCGCGCGATGACCCGCGCGTGACCGAGGCCGTACGGGCCGACCAGGCGTGGCTCGCGGACGGCATCGTCCCCGGCATGACGCCGGCCGAGCGCGACGCCGCCGGGCGCGCCCTGCTCGACCTGCGCATGCTGACGCTGCCGAACGGCGCGTCGACGGCCTCCTGGTACGGCGCGTGGAACTACATGTGGCCGCGTGACGGCGCGTTCGCCGCAGCGGCGTTCGCGGTCACCGGGCACGGCGACGACGCCCAGCGCGTCCTGTACTTCCTGGCCCGCGCCCAGGACCACGGCGGCCTGTGGGCGGCGCGCTACCAGCCGGACGGTACGGCGGTGGCGGACGGGCGGCAGGTGCAGCTCGACAGCCTCGGCTGGGTGCTGTGGGCGACCTGGTTCCTGCACCAGACGGCGCCGCAGGCGGCCAACCTGGACACGCTGTGGCCGATGGTGCGCCGCGCCGCCGACCGGGCGGCCGACTCCCTGCGCTCCGACGGCCTGCCCCCACCGTCGCCGGACTACTGGGAGCGCGGCACGTCGCGCGAGCAGGCGCCGCACGTGGCCACTCTCGGCGTGTGCGCGCCGCTGCTGGCCGGACTGCGCGCCGCCGCGTCGCTCGCGGCCGTACGGGGCGACAACGACGCGGCGCAGCGCTGGAGCCACGACGCCGACCGTCTGGCGCAGGGCATCGAACGCCGCTTCGGCCCGTACGGCTATCCGCGTTCGCCGATCGCCGGCGGCCTGCTGGACTCGTCGGTGACGTTCCTGGCGCCACCGTTCGCCCCGGCGTCCCCGTCCGTGCTGGCCGCGGTGACGAGGACGGGCGACCGCCTGCGGCTGCCGACCGGCGGCGTGGTGCCGGGCGAGGGTTACGGCGCGAGTGTCGCGTGGACTCCCGAGACCGGCCTGTTCGCCCTGGCGGCCGCGGCGTCGGGCGACCTCACCGCGGCGAAGGGCTGGCTGGACTGGCTGATCGACAACCGGTCGACGCTGGGGTCGTTCCCGGAGAAGGTCGACGCCCACGGAAACCAGGCCGGCGTCGCCCCGCTGGGCTGGACCTCCGCCCTGGTCGTCCTCGCCCTGACCGCGAACCAGACCGTACTGCCGACCCCTCCGGCCTAGCCTAGGGCGTGTCTCAAAGCCCCGCTGTCCTACTGCGCGGCGCCCAGACGCCGCTCGCTACGGACGGGGACTTTGAGACACGCCCTAACTCTCCACGACGGACTCGCGGGCGTCCTCGCCCACGTTGGCGCGGACCCACTCGACGATCTCCTGGGTCGTGGCGCCCGGGGTGAAGACACGGGCCACGCCGAGCTTCTCGAGTTCGGGAATGTCGGCGTCCGGGATGATGCCGCCCACGAAGACCGGGATGTCGAGCGCATCGCGTTCTTTCAGCAGGTTGAGGAGGCTGGCGCACAGGGTCATGTGGGCGCCGGACAGGATGGACAGGCCGATGCCGTCGGCGTCCTCCTGCAGAGCCGCCTCGACGATCTGCTCGGGCGTCTGGTGCAGCCCGGTGTAGATGACCTCCATGCCGGCGTCGCGCAGTGCCCTGGCGACCACCTTCGCGCCTCGGTCATGACCGTCCAGACCGGGCTTGGCGACGACGACGCGGATCGGACCAGCCATTCCTGCCTCCTACCGGGGTGCTCAGCCTCTTCGCAGGGTAGCCGTACCCAGCAAGAGCGCGAGCGGGCGGCCCTCGCTCGGAACGCCCGGCAAGCGGCCGGATCCACTCACGTGTCCGTGTCCTTCGGATGCCGTGGTGAGGCGTAGACGAAGTAGACCGTGCGTCTCGCCTGGTCGACGAGGTAGCGTACGCGCCCGCCGGCGGTCACTTCGTACTCCCACTGCGGGTACTCGATGCCGCCCAGCGTGGCGGTGGCGAGGCGGCCGCGCAGCCGGTGCTGCCGATCGGGGTCGCGCATCGAGGTCGGGTCGCCACGCAGCGCCTCGTAGCAACGCCGGGTGTTGCCCGCGGCATCGTGACACAACTCCGCCCAGCCTTTCGCCGCATCGTTCGTGGCGAAACGGAGACGCCATTCGTCACCGACCGGTGGCGGCGGGACGTCGTCACCGCGTTTCGGGCTCACGGGGCGGGCACCTCGCCGTGATCCTCATCGGCCAGCGGTGTGGTGAGCCGGGCCGTGAGCTCGGGATCGGCCAGGATCCTGGCGGTGGCCCGCCACTCCACGATCACGCGATGCACGTTGGAGTGGACATCCAGGTCGGCCGCGTCGCGGATGGCGTCCACGAGATCGACGACGAACTCGCGCACCTCCGCAGCCGAAAGGTGCCTTACCCAGGGGAACACCTGAGGAAGCGCGACCAGGACCGCGCGAGCACCTTCGTCGCTGCTGATCAGCGCGGTGAACAACCGGGTGGTGACGTCGGCGGTCTCTTCCCGCTGCCGGTCGTGGTGCTCGGTGGTGAGATAGAGATCCTCGCCGTCACGTCGCGTGACATGCACGCGCTGAGCACGCTCGACGGTCTCGGCGACCCGCTTGGAGTTCTTCGAGAGTTCGGAGAACGAGACGACAGGAGTGGACACGACCTCACACTAGTTCGGAATACGTTCCGAAGTCAAAGGGCGTCAGAGCAGGCTCGCGAGCAGCCGTTCGCGGAAGGTCTCGACGTCGACGTTCACGGCGACCTTCACGGGAGGCCGGTCGCCCTCGTCGGCGTGCAGGCGGCGGTCCCACAGGGTCGTCCCGCGGGTGTGTTCGCCGCGCAGTTCGACGCGGACCGGACGGGTGGCGTACTCCCCGAGCGCCGGGTCCAGGGCGAGCATGGCGGCGAGGGCGTCGTGGATGACGACGCCGCGCGTGCCCAGCTGCCGACGGTAGGCCTCGGCGTAGAAGACCAGGATCCGGGTGGCCAGGCGCGCCCGGTCGGTCTCGCCCGCGGCCAGCCGGTCGAGCCACTCACCGTCGACCACGGTCGCGTGGGTGACGTCGAGGGGCACGAGGGTGATCGGCCAGCCGGCCGCGAAGACCAGTTCGGCCGCCTCCGGGTCGTGCCAGATGTTCGCCTCGGCGTGGCCGGTGACGTTGCCCTGGTGGGCGAACGCCCCGCCCATGATCACGACCTCGCGGAACATCCGGGGCAGCGCGGGCTCGAGCAGGAGCGCGATGGCCAGGTTGGTCAGCGGTCCGATCGCCAGGAGGGTCAGCTCGCCGGGGTTCTCGCGCGCCAGCCGGACGATCTGCTCGGGCGCGGAGATCCCGATCGGCCGGCCCTCCGGATCGCCCAGGCCGATCTCGCCGAGCCCGTCGGACCCGTGCACTTCGGCGGCCAGGCTCACCGCCTGGGCCATCGGCCGGGCCGCGCCGACCGCGACCGGCACGTCGCGCACGCCCGCGTCTTCGAGCACGCGCAGGGTGTTGAGCGCTCCGACCTCCGGGGCGACGTTGCCGTGCACCGTACCGGCGGCGACGAGGTCGACCTCACCGGTCTTGATCAGCGGGGCGAGGTACAGCAGGGCGAGTGCGTCGTCGATGCCCGTGTCGCAGTCGAGCAGGATCCGCGGTTTCACCAAGTCTCCTGGGGGTTCACTCGGCCGGGATGATCGTGAAGACCTCGGCCAGGCGGCCCGAGGGCAGGCCGCCCCGCGTGGCGTTGGCGGACAGGAAGCCGCGCAGCATGCCTTCGAGGTCGTCGTTGCCGGCGACCTGGCTGACGTGCGAGCGCAGTGCGGCCAGCTTGCGGTCGAACACGTCGGTGACGTCGACGAGATGGTCCTCCGCCAGGCCGCCGCCGGAGATCCACACCTCGCGTGCGGTCCAGGCCTCCAGGCCCTCGGCGCGCAGCTCGGGGAAGGCGTACGGGTTGCGCGCGTCCGGATAGATCGCGTCGAGCGCCGCCGAGCCGACCGCCCGGTGGTCCGGGTGGCTCGGGGCCATGCGCCGGTAGTTGCGCTCCGGGCTCGGCACGATCACGCGGTCGGGCCGTACCTGCCGGACGACCCGGGCGATGTCGCGCCGCAGGTCGAGGGTGGCCTCCACGCGGCCGTCCGGGTACCCGAGGAAGCGGACGTCGGTGACGCCCACGCACTTGGCGGCGGCCAGTTGTTCCGCGCGCCGCAACGGCGCCATCTCCTCGCGCGGCAGGTCGTCGTCGAAGCCGCCCGCGTCACCGTCGGTGATGAGCAGGTAGGTGACCTCGATGCCGGCGTCGGTCCACGTCGCGACGGTGCCCGCCGCGGCGAAGTCGACGTCGTCGGGATGGGCCATCACCACGAGCGCGCACGTCACATCTTCGATCACCGTCACATCCTAGGACGATCAACGACATTTCGCCCTTTGCGCGCTCTGCCCGTACAGCTCTGGCGTTTTGCGTGGCCACGGGGTATCCCGGACAGATGAAGAAACTGATCGATGCCGTTGACGACGTCGTCGTCGACGCGATGCGCGGCATGGCCGCGGCCCACCCCTCCTTGCGCGTGGACCTGGAGCAGCGCGTGATCGTACGGGCCGACGCCCCGCGTACGGGCAAGGTCGGGCTGGTCTCGGGCGGGGGTTCGGGGCACGAGCCGCTGCACGGAGGGTTCGTGGGGTACGGGATGCTCGACGCCGCGTGTCCGGGCGAGGTGTTCACCTCACCGGTGCCCGACCAGATCCTCGCCGCGACGACCGCCGTCTCCGGCGGTGCGGGCGTCGTGCACATCGTGAAGAACTACACCGGCGACGTGCTCAACTTCCAGATGGCCGCCGAACTGGCCGAGGACGAGGACATCGAGGTCGTCCCGGTGGTGATCGACGATGACGTCGCCGTACAGGACAGCACGTACACGGCCGGCCGCCGCGGCACCGGCGCCACCGTCTTCGCCGAGAAGATCGCGGGTGCGCTGGCCGAGTCCGGTGGCGCGCTGGCCGACGTCGCCGGCGTGGCCAAGGAGGTCAACGAGCGGAGCCGGTCGTTCGGCGTCGCGCTGACGGCCTGCACGGTCCCGGCCGCCGGGCGGCCGACGTTCGAGCTGGGCGAGGACGAGATCGAGCTGGGCATCGGCATCCACGGCGAACCCGGCCGCGAGCGGACGAAGCTGCGGACCGCCACCGAGATCGTCGACGCCGCACTGTCGGCGATCGAGGCGGACATGCCGCTGTCCGGGTCCGAGGTGCTCGTCATGGTCAACGGCATGGGCGGGACCCCGCTGATGGAGCTGTACGGCGCGTACGCCGCGGCGGAGAAGTGGCTGGCCGGGCACGGCGCGACCGTCTCCCGCCGGCTGGTGGGCAACTATGTGACGAGCCTGGAGATGGCGGGCTGCATGATCTCGGTGTGCCGGCTCACGCCCCGGCTGACCGAGCTGTGGGACGCGCCGGTCGAGACCCCGGGCCTGCGGTGGGGGCGCTGATGGACGCGTACGCGTGGATGATCCGTTTCTCGGAGCTGGTGACCGCCGACGCCGAGCGGCTGACCCGGCTCGACTCGGCGATCGGCGACGGCGACCACGGCTCGAACCTCGACCGCGGCCTGCGCGCCGCCGCCGAAGCCCTGAGCAAGGACCTGCCGCCGGGGAAGGTACTGATCACCGCCGGGCGGACGCTCGTCTCCAAGACCGGTGGGGCTTCCGGCCCGCTGTACGGCACCGCGCTCCGGCGCGCCGGTAAGAGTCTGGGAGACGCCGCCGAGGTCGGGGCCGCCGAGCTGGGCGCGGCCCTGCGCGCGGCGCTGGAGGGCGTCCAGGAGCTGGGTAAGGCTTCGGAAGGCGACAAGACCATGGTCGACGCCTTGGCCCCTGCGGTGGCGGCGTTCGAGGCGTCGGCGGGCGAAGGCCTCCCGGCGGCGGCGCGGGCCGCCCTCGACGCGGCCGAGAAGGGTGCCGAGGCGACCGTGCCGCTCCAGGCGCGCAAGGGCCGGGCCAGCTATCTCGGGCCACGCAGCGTCGGCCACCTGGATCCGGGCGCCGCCTCCACGGTGCTGCTGTTCCGCGCCCTCGCCGACGTCACCGACGGGTGAGGCGCACTCCACGTCACCGACCGCGGCGGCCGGCCCGCACCGGCGAGGCATCGATCGGGCCGGGCCGCTTCCCGGCCCGATCGACACCCGGTTCGACCGGTCTCCCAGACGACGGGCCGACGGCGACGCTCGGCCGTCCGCGCGCCCATGTCAGCGCCGGGGAAGGGGGGCGATCCGTACGGTGATCTCCGGCCGGGCGTAGAAGGGGGCGAGCGCCTCTTCGGCGGCACCGGCGTCGGTGACGAGGGTCCATGGGCGGTCCAGTGCCGTCCACCAGTGACCGCTGGTCCGGCCGATCTTGGACGCGTCGGCCAGGACGTAGATCTCATCGGCCTGTTCGACCATCAGACGCTTCAGCGCCGCCTGCTCGGCGGTCGTCTCGCAGAGGCCCCGATCCGCGGCGACACCGTCGGCGCCGAGGAAGACCGCGTCCGCGGTGACGCCTCGCAGCGTGCTCTCGGCGATCGGGCCGATCAGTCCGAGACTGACGTGGCGGACCGTGCCGCCCAGCACGATCAGTTCGACGCCGTCGCTGTCGGCGAGCGCGTTCAAGCTCGTCAGGCCGCTGGTGATGACGGTTATCCCGCTCCAGGTCGACAGCCGTCCGGCCAGGGCACCGACCGTGGTGCCGGCGTCGAGCAGCAGCATGTGCCCAGGCCGTACGAAGCGTTCGGCCTCCCGGGCGATCGCCGCCTTCTGCGCCTGCGCGAGCGTCTCCCGCTCATGCAGGGTCGGCTCGCCCGGCGTGGCCGACAGTGCGCCACCGTAGGTGCGGACGATCTCGCCCTGGTCGCTGAGCACCGCCAGGTCGCGGCGGATCGTCGACAGCGATACCTCGAACAGCGCGGCCAGTTCGTCGACGCTGGTCGGCCGGGTCCTGAGCAGGTCGCGGATGCGGGTACGGCGCTCGGAGGTCTTCACGACCGTTGATTGTCCCGCTCTCGATCGGGTGCCAGCTCCACCGCCTGCCGGATGGCCTCCAGCATGCTGGCGTGGTCGGCGCGGCCGGTCCCGGCGATGTCGAAGGCGGTCCCGTGGTCCACGCTGGTGCGGATCACCGGGAGGCCGACGGTGATGTTGACTCCCGCCTCCAGGCCGAGGACCTTCACCGGCCCGTGGCCCTGATCGTGATACATCGCCACGACCAGGTCGAAATCACCCCGGACGGCGCGGAAGAACACCGTGTCGGCCGGCAGCGGGCCATGGGCGTCGATCCCCTCGGCACGCAGCCGCTCGATCGCCGGGACGATCTTGTCTTCTTCCTCGCCCCGGCCGAACAGGCCGTTCTCACCCGCGTGCGGGTTGATCCCGCAGACCGCGATGACCGGCTCGGCGATGCCCGCCTTGACCAGCGTGGCGTGCCCACGGCGGACCGTACGCTCGACCAGCCCGTCGTCGATGCGCTCGACGGCGTCGACCAGGCCGATATGGGTCGTCACGTGGATCACCCGCAGCTTCGGCGCGCTGAGCATCATCGACACTTCTTCGGTGCCGGTGAGCGTGGCGAGCAGTTCGGTGTGGCCGGGGTACCGATGGCCGGCCGCGTGCAGCGCCTCCTTGTTGAGCGGCGCCGTGCAGATCGCGTCGATCCGGTTGTCCACCGCGAGGCTCACGGCCCGCTCGATGAACCGGTAGGCGCCCTCGCCCGCCACCGGGCTCAGCCGCCCGAACGGCAGGTCGTCGGGGATGCAGTCCAGGTCGACGCAGTCGATGACACCGTGGGTGAACGCGGCCTTCTCCGGGGCATCCGTCACGCGCACCTCCACATCGGCGCCCACGATGCCGGCCGCCTTGCGCAGCCGGGCCGCGTCGCCGATGACCAGCGGCCGGCTCGTCGCGTAGACCGTCGGTACGGACAGGGCCTTGACGATGATCTCCGGTCCGACGCCGGCGGCGTCGCCCATCGTGATCCCGATGATCGGGCGTCCCATGGTCTTTCCTTTCTGCCGTCTATCGCACCGCGACGGCTGCGTGCGTGAGAACGCGGACGAGCGTTCCCGGGTCACCGAACGCTCCCGCCTTGGTGACGAACAGGGCCGGATATCCGGGCAGGCGCCCGGCGACGACGCCAGGCTCCAGTTCGCCGTTGACGCGGATCTCGGTGGTGCCCAGCGCGTCGAGTACGGCATGGGCCGTCTCGCCGCCCGTCACCGCCAGGACGGAGAGGTCTCCGGCGACCGTGGCGGTCGCCGCGGCCAGTTCGCGCGCGACGCGGGGGGCGTCGGCGCGGTCCACCGGGGCCTCCGGGTCGGGTGACAGGACGACCCTGCCGCGGCCCAGCGCCTCCTGAACGTCCGCGCCGTCCGCGGGCAGCACGACGGGGATCCAGCCGTCGTCGATGAGAGCCAGACGTTGGGCGCGTGCCTCCTTCGCGTGGCTCCCGATGACGGTCAGGGCCGCGCCGTTCCCAGGCCACCGCCCGGTCTCGCTTGCCGAATCGCCCGCCGGATCGGCCGGCGGTGAGGTCGTGGCCCGGCCGGCCGCCCTCGCGCTCAGCGCGGTGGCCAGACCGCCGGTGCCCACGAGAAGTATCGGGGTTCCGGCCCGCTCGGCGGCCTCGGCCGCCGAGGCCACGGCGGCCAGATCGGCGTCGGTCTCACCGTCGCACACCACCGCGCCGACGCCCTCCCTCCAGTACTGCGCGAACCGCGCAGCCAGGTCCGGGTCGTGCACCTGCGCCGTCCCGGCCCGTCGTACCGTCAGACCGGCGGTGGCCAGCACCCTGGCGAGGTCACCGTCGCGGCGGCCCGTCAGCGGCCGGCCGTCGACATGAACGACGCCGTTCCGGGTGGCCCGGCCGGTCGCCGGGAAGGCTGCCGACACCACGGCCAGTGCGGGACGGCGCGACCCGGCGAGAGCGGTCACCGCCGCCCGTACCTCGGCCCCGACATTGCCGCGGAGCAACGAGTCGATCTTCTTGAAGACACGGGCGCCGCTGTCGGAGGCCCGCCGCAGGGCCGCGGTGACGCGCGCGGCGGCGACCTCGGCGGTGGCGTACCGGCTGTCGGTGTCGACCGCGACGACGTCGGCCGCGGGCCAGTCCGCCTCCGCCGCGACCGTTATCGCCACGCTGGAGTGCGCGGTGAACGGGGCCGCGCTGTCCCCCGCACCGGTCAGGTCGTCCGCGACGATGACCAATCGGGTCATGAGCCCTCCTTCGCCGGAGGGCGTGACCACGGGGCCGTGCCTTCGATTCCCTCGCTCCGCCCGGTCATGAGCGCGCCTCGGCCTTCTCCTCCGTGATCTCAGCTTCCGCCGCCGGGCCGGCGACCCGCCGGGCCCGCCAGGCGGTGACGATCGGGACCAGGATGGCGGTCACCACCACGGACGCGGCGACCAGCACCGTCGCGGGCGCGGCCGACGCCTTGTACGCGGGGTTCGCGGTCGCCACGATCGCCGGGACCGCCGCGGCGTTCCCCGCGGTGGACGCCGCGGCGAGACCCGCCACGCCGTTTCCACCGGTGACCTTGTCGGCGATGAAGAGGATCGTGCCGCTGACGATCATCACGGCCACGCCGAGGCCGAGGCCGAGCAGCCCCGCGTTCCACACGCTGGACAGGCTGATGCCGGCGCCGAGCGCGAACGAGAAGAACGGGATCATCACGGGAGTCGCCCGGCTCAGGAACTCGCGCATGTCGCGGTCGAGGTTGCCCAGCAGCGCACCGACCAGCAGCGGCAACAGGGCGCCGAGCAGCGTCTGCCAGGGGAAGGCCGACAGGCCCGCGACGCCGAGGGTCACCATCGTCAGGAACGGCCCGCTCTCGATCGACATCAGAGAGTACGCGGCGGCGTCGCGGGAGTTGCCGAACTGCCCCATGAGCGCCATGTAGAGGCCGCCGTTCGTGTCGTTGATGGCCGCGACGACGGCGAGCGTCGACAGCCCCGCGAACATCCCGGAGCCGACCGGGGCCTCACCGAGGAAACGGCCCAGGACCACGCCGATGATCACGGACGCGGCGATCTTCGAACCGAGCAGCACCCCGCCCTTTTTCAGGATGTACGGCGTGTTGCGCACTTCGATGGTCGCGCCGACGCACACGTAGAAGACGGCGAGGATGCTCAACGAACCGCTGAACAGCGCGCCGGTGAACGAACCGAAGAACGTGCCGGCGGTCGGCGAGACGGTGTGGATGATCGCTCCCACCAGTAGCGGCACGATCATCATCCCGCCGGGGATGCGGTCCAGCGTCTTTTTGATCGGTACTGCCACGACGTCTCCTGTCTGCCACGGCCACTACGGCGGTCCTCATGCCCGGTCAACAGGCATTCCGGCTCAGAGGTGCTGGGCAGCTTAGTGCGCGATGTACGCAAAGTGTCAATAGTCTGCGCGTTTCACGCAAGTTGGATCTTCGGCGGCTCTACCAGGCGGGACGCCGTCGCCTTGGCGGAACCGGTCGGGACCACGGGCGGGCGGTACGGACGCTCAACGGCTCCGGCCGGTCGGGCCCGCCGACACCGTGCGTCGGCGGGTGCGAGGGGCGCCCTGTCGTCCGTGATGAGGGATCATCGTGAGGTGAGCAACGTGGGAATCGTCCTTATCTCGCACAGCCGGACACTGGCCGAGGGCGCCGCCGAACTCGCCCGGCAGATGGGCGTCGGCCAGGTCGCCGTACGTGCCGCCGGAGGCACCGAGGACGGCGGGCTGGGCACGAGCCTGGATCTGGTGGAGGCGGCGGTGCACGAGGCCGAAGAGGGCGCCGGGGTGGTGCTGATCGCCGATCTCGGCAGCTCGGTGCTGATCGCGAAGACCTTCCTGGAGGATCGCGAGGACACCGGGACCGAGGTCGCGCTGGCCGACGCGCCGTTCGTCGAAGGAGCCGTCGCGGCGGCCTCAGCCGCGGCCGGCGGGGCAGATGTGGCCGCCGTGACCAAGGCGGCGGCGGAAGCGTACGAGTTCCGGAAGACCTGAGCGTCGGCCGCGCCGCGGAAGATGGATCAGATGCGGCCTTCGAGCTGCGCGAAGGCCGCGGACCACCATGACTCGGGATCCTCGAACGCCATCCGGTCCAGGCGTGTCAGCTCCTGCCGGAGCCGTGCCGCCGGCTCGGCACGGCTCGCCCGGCCCTGGTCGGCGTCCATGAACATGCTCAGCCGGTAGAGGAACTCCACGAAGTCGCGTGCCGTGGAGTTGACCGTCTCTACTGCTCCCTGATTCAGGTCGACCAGGAGCACGGCGCCGGAGGCCAGGTTCAAGGCGAAGAGCAGGTCGTCGTCCTCGGGGACCGCGCCGATAATGACCATGTTCACCGGTTCGGCGTTGCCGACCTGCATCTTCACGACGTCGAAGAGTTCGATCTCTCCCTTCACGAACGTGGTGAAGACGACCGAGACCTCCATCGGGAGGACTCCTCCGGGAGGAAGTGACGCCACGTCGAAGGTGAAGAGCGGGCGGAGGTGGTCGACCGGGATGCCGATGACGCCGTCGGCCCCCCACTCTCCGATGAGCTCGCCGTATTCGATCATTCTTCTCCCCCCTGGAACACCAGCCCCCGGCTTGTCAGAAACTCATACCAACGGTCGTCGTCCGCCGGCGTGAGCTCGCCGTAGCGGGGACCGATGGCGTACGCGCGGAAGAACGAGGGAACGTCGTCGGCGAGCCGGTGGAGCGTGTCGTCCTCCTCCGGAGACCAGTACACCTCCTCGGATCGGCGATCGGCGAAGAGCGGTACGTAGTCGCACGTGCCGTAGCAGATCCAGCGCTCGGGGCCTCCTTCGAGGTCCTGCGCGAAGAACTGATTCTCATCGATCGAGTCCCCGTCGAACAAAACGATGGATCCGCATCGTGGGCCATTCGTAATGTCGAGTACCGCCGTCAGAGAATCCGGGATCCCGGTCGGAGCCGCCCGGCCCAGGCCCGGTGGCAGGTCCGCAAAGGTGATCGCGTCGTCGATCGTTTCGAGGGCGCCGCGAATGCGGTCCACGGCATCGCGAATATCTGCTACCATTTGATCACTTCTATCTTGATCGGAGTTCCGTCCGGGAGATGCCGGATCTGCTTCCGTATTTGCTGGGTGCCGATGTGCCAGTTGGTATACGCATCAAGGAACTGCAGGTTGTCCGCCACATCCCCGCCCCCGAGCTGCAGCTCGTGGACGTGATCCGGCTGCATCCGCTTGGTGACCCTGTTGATCAGCCGCCTGGAGAACTCGGGGTTCCTCGAGTTGAACTGCCGATAAATCCGATCGATTACATCCTGCCGATAGCGCTTGGTGACAGCGCGGTCGCGGACGACCTTGGTCTTCACCAGCTTACCTTCGTCACCGAGCTTCTGCAGTGCAAGGGCCTTGCGGCGAAACTCCGTTTTCGGCATGTCGGGTTCGCGTGATAGCTTGACAACGAAATGCTTTGGGCCGAGCTTCTCCGCTTCATCCTCGACCCCATGCCCCACGGGGCCGTTAAAGAATTTCGTTGCCGCCTCGAGGATGCCCGCCTCCACTCGTTGCCCGATTATGGCCACGGGCCCCTCCTGGGGAAATGGTGAAAATATGAAATTTTATGGTACATCGCCCAGGCGCGGTCGGTGTAGAGGTGCGCGCGGACCTGGACGCTCCGTTGGGCGGATGTCGGCCCCAGGCCCTAGGCTGATTTGAGTGTCCACGCTCGTAAGCCATCCCCTGCTCGACGGTCTCAACGACGCCCAGCGCGCGGCGGTCGTGCACCGAGGCGGCCCCCTGCTGATCGTGGCCGGGGCCGGTTCGGGCAAGACTCGTGTGCTCACCCACCGCATCGCCTACCTCCTCGGCGAGCGCGGCGCGCAGCCCGGTGAGATCCTCGCGATCACCTTCACCAACAAGGCCGCCGGTGAGATGCGCGAGCGCGTCCAGGCCCTCGTCGGCAACCGCGCCCGCGCCATGTGGGTGATGACGTTCCACTCCGCCTGCGTGCGCATCCTGCGCCGCGAGGCGAAGCGGCTGGGCTTCCCGAGCGGGTTCTCCATCTACGACCAGGCCGACTCCCAGCGCCTGATGGCCCTGGTCTGCCGCGAGCTGGACCTGGACCCCAAGCGCTACCCGCCCCGCGGCTTCTCCGCCCAGGTCTCCAACCTCAAGAACGAGCTGATCGACTACGAGACCTTCAAGTCCCAGGCGTCGACCCATCTGGAAAAGACGCTCGCGGAGGCGTACGAGACCTACCAGGCGCGGCTCCAGCAGGCCGGGGCGCTCGACTTCGACGATCTGATCATGACGACCGTCAACCTGCTGCAGGCGTTCCCCGACGTCGCCGAGCACTACCGGCGGCGGTTCCGGCACGTGCTCGTGGACGAGTACCAGGACACCAACCACGCCCAGTACGTCCTGGTCCGCGAGCTGGTCGGGCAGCAGGGCGACGACGATGGGCTCGCCCCGGCCGAGCTGTGCGTGGTCGGTGACGCCGACCAGTCGATCTACGCCTTCCGCGGCGCGACGATCCGCAACATCCTGGAGTTCGAGCGCGACTACCCGGACGCGAACGTCATCCTCCTGGAGCAGAACTACCGCTCGACGCAGACGATCCTGTCCGCGGCCAACGCCGTCATCGAGCGCAACGCCGACCGCAAGCCCAAGCGGCTGTGGTCCGACCAGGGCGACGGGCCCAAGGTCTCCGGGTACGTCGCCGACAACGAGCACGACGAGGCGGCGTTCGTCGCGCAGGAGATCGACCGGCTCAGCGACGACGAGGAGGTCAAGCCCGGGGACGTCGCGGTCTTCTACCGCACCAACGCTCAGTCGCGTGTCTTCGAAGAGGTCTTCATCCGCGTCGGCCTGCCGTACAAGGTCGTCGGAGGCGTCCGCTTCTACGAGCGCAAGGAGATCCGCGACCTGCTGGCCTACCTGCGGGTCCTCGCCAACCCCGAAGACACCGTGAGCCTGCGGCGCATCCTCAACGTCCCCAAGCGCGGCATCGGCGACCGGGCCGAGGCCTGCGTCGAGGCGCTGGCCGGCCGCGAGCGCATCTCGTTCTGGCAGGCGCTGCGGCGTGCCGACGAGGCGCCCGCCATCGCCACCCGCTCGCTCAACCAGATCAAGGACTTCGTCGCGCTGCTCGACGAGCTGGGCGAGATGGTGGAGACCTCCACGCCGACCGAGATGGTCGAGGCCATCCTGACCAAGAGCGGTTACCTCGCCGAGCTGGAGGCTTCGCGCGATCCGCAGGACGAGACCCGCATCGAGAACCTCCGCGAGCTCGAGTCGGTGGCGGCCGAGTTCGAGGAGCGCCTGGCGACGGGCGTGCTCGGCGACGACGAGGCGCAGGCCGCCGAGCGTCCCGCCGAGGGGCGGCTGGTGGAGTTCCTGGAGCAGGTCGCGCTCGTCGCGGACGCCGACCAGATCCCCGGCGGCAACAACGGCGTCGTGCCCCCCGGCGAGCGGGCGAACGAGGGCGTCGTGACGCTGATGACCCTGCACACCGCGAAGGGTCTTGAGTTCCCCGTGGTGTTCCTCACCGGCATGGAGGACGGCGTCTTCCCGCACCTGCGCTCGCTCGGCGATCCCAAGCAGCTGGAGGAGGAGCGGCGGCTCGCGTACGTCGGCATCACCCGCGCCCGCCGCCGGCTCTATGTCTCCCGTGCGACGATGCGCAGCTCGTGGGGCGCGCCGTCCTACAACCCCGCGTCACGTTTCCTCACCGAGATCCCCGAGACGCTGGTCGAGTGGGAGCGCTCGGAGAGTTCGGGCGCCCCGGCGATGGCGTCGGTCGCCCAGCGGCCCGGCGTGCGCTCGCCCGGCAACCGCGCGGTGCCCGCCCTGGCGACCGGCGACCGCGTCGTCCACGACGCATTCGGCCTCGGCACCGTCGTGACCGTGGACGGAGCGGGCGAGAAGGCCGCCGCCACGGTTGACTTCGGCGGTGACTATGGTGTCAAGCGCTTCGTTCTTCGTTACGCGCCGATCCAGAAGCTCTGAAAGGTTGCATGGTTCGGGTGGCCGAAAGCGGGCGTCGACATGTTCCCGGTGGCCCTGCATGATGCACGTGGGAGCATCCTGCGGCTCTGTATGGGAGGAAAATGGGGCGGTTCGTGCGGCGTTTTCTCGCCGCGATCGTCTTCACCGTGACCACCGTCTGGTTCGCCTCATCGGCTTGGGCCGCTGAAGCGCGTACGGTCACGCCTCTGACCGCCTGGACGACCACGTCGTCTCCCGGCACCGTTCCCGCCTACCGCGCGGCGGCAGCCTCGCCGCGCCTGGTCGTCTGCCGTCCGGGCGGCTCGCTGACCGGCCTGGCCCGCGAACTCGCGTCCGAGTGCCGCTACCACGAGATTCAGGCCGCCGTCGACGCCGTACGCGCGCCCGGCACGACGATCTACGTGCTGCCCGGCACCTACCACGAGCCGTCCGCGCTCGGTAAGCCGAAGGGCCGGTGCGCGTCGCTGGACGACGCCACGCCCCTGTCGTACGACGACCAGCGGGCCTGCCCCCACCTGCAGAGCCTGATCAGCGTCACCGGCCAGACCGGCCTGCAGATCGAGGGCGTCGGCGGCCCGGTGATCATCGAGGGCAAGAAACAGGTCGGCATCCGTGCCGACCGGGCGAACGGCTTCTACCTGCGCGGCGTGACCGTCCGCGGCTTCACCGAAGACGGGGTGAGCGTCGGCGAGACCGACGGGTTCACCCTCGACCACGTCACCGGTCTGGCCAACGGCGGGCACGGGCTCGCGGCCTACACCTCCGACCACGGCCTGATCACCGACTGCTCGGCCTCGGGCAACGGCGACGCCGGCATCGCCACGGCCTCGGCCTCCGACCAACGGGGCGGCCGGCTGTCCATCGAGATCCGGCGCTGCACGTCGTACGGCAACCTGATCGGCTACTCCGGCACGGCCGGCGACTCGGTGTACGTCCACGACAACGTCTTCAACGGCAACTCCACCGGCGCGATGCTGGACAGCAGCGTGCAGGCGGCCGGCATGCCGCAGAATCACGCGATGTTCGTGGCCAACCGGGTCTTCGACAACAACGCGGACTTCTACCACGACTGCGACAAGCTGTGCCCGCGCCGCGCGGTGCCGGTGGGCACGGGCATGCTGCTCGCGGGCGGTGACGAGAACACCTACGCGAGCAACATGGTCTACGGCAACTGGCGATACGGCTTCGCCCAGTACTGGATCCCGGCGAGCCGCCGGGGCGAGACCGACCCCGCCAAGGCGCGCGACACGTCCCACGGCAACCGCTACGTCGGCAACCTCATGGGCGTCACCCCGGAGGGCACCGCGGCCCCGAACGGCGTCGACTTCTGGTGGGACGAGGAGGGCGACCGCAACTGCTGGCAGAGCAATGCCTCGTCACAGGGCTACCCGCGCAGCGACCCGGCCGTCCTGCCCTCCTGCGACCACCCGTCGGCGAGCGGCCCGTACGCCCAGCAGGGCAATCCGGCCAAGACCGCCGTCGTGACGGCCTGCGCGGCGTACAGGCCGGGCCGGCCGACCCCGAAGGGCTGCGACTGGCTGGCGACCCCTGGCCGCCCCGTCGCCTGAGCCGTACGGCCGGTCACGGCGTGATCTGGACGACCAGGGTGCCGCGGGTCCGATGCTTCAGGGTCAGACGTGGGTGATCCATGAAGTCACCGGCGGCTCTCAGCCGATCGCCACGACCACTGACGTGCCGTGGCCCGGCGGGCTGGTGATCTTGATGGTGCCGCCGAGTGCCTCGACACGGTCCCGGAGCCCGGTGAGGCCGGAGCCCCGGGCCGGGTCGGCTCCTCCGACCCCGTCGTCGCGGACCGTCAGGCAGACCCGCGTGTTCTCTTTCTCGAGGTCGATGCTCGCCGTCGACGCGTTCGCGTGTTTCAGCACGTTCGTCAGTGCCTCGGACACGACGTAGTACAGGCTCACCTCGATCTCCTCGTCGAGCCGCCGGCCGGCGTCGATGTTGAGCTCGACGGGCACCGGGCACCGGGCCACGAGCTGCGCGAGCGCCGCGTCCAGGCCCCGTACCGCCAGCGCCGGTGGCCGCAGCCCCGCGGACAGTTCGCGGAGTTCGTCGACGGTGCCCGTCAGGTCCTGGACGGCCTCGGACAGCCGCTGCCGGAGTTCGCGGTGTTCGGGCGGCACGGTCTCCTCGGCCTCGCGGAGCCGGAGTGCGAGGGAGATCAGTCGCTGTTGTGCTCCGTCGTGCAGGTCACGCTCGATGCGGCGTCGTGTGGCGTCGGCGCCGGTGACGAGGCGGGCACGGGAGGTGATGAGCTCGCAGCGGGTCTTGGCCTGGATGATCGCGCAGTTCAGGAGCTCGACGAACTTGCCCATGCGCTCCTCGACGTCGCACTCGGGCGGATCCGTGCCGAGGTACAGGGCCGTCATCGTGCCCCAGAGATCGTCGTCGACGATGACGGGGCAGGCCACGGCATGACCGATCCGGTGTGCTCTGTGCCAGCCGCCGATGTCGCTGCGGATCGTCGCGCTCGCGCGGCTGCTCGGCTTGTGTCCTCGCAGCACGGCCGCCGACGGGGTGTCGTCACCGAGCGTCCAGCGCCCGCCGAAGGGCGGTCCGATGTCCGGCGTGCCCGGAGCCCGCCAGAACGCCATGATCGACATCGTCCGGTCGCCCTCGTACCGGTTGATCGCGGTGTAGTCGGCCTTGATCAGGCCGCCGAGCGCGCACGCGGCCGCGTTGAAGATCACCGATGGTGAGGACCCCCGCGCCACCAGCGTCGCGACCTGCTGGAGCGCGCCGCGTTCTTCGGCGAGCCGTCGTATCTCGCCGCAGTCGGAGTGATCGGTGACGTTGAGGCGGTTTCGCAGGGCTCGCAGGCGACGGGTCAGCGGCCCGTGCGCCCTGGTCGCCCCCGTCGGGGCCCCGGCCTGGGTATCCATAGCCGTCCCTCTGCCGTCCGTGCTGGTTCGGACCCGCGATTGGCCTCACTCTAGGAACGATGTCGCTGTGTCGACAAGTCGGACACCGTGGGTGATCACCCCAGGTGATGGTGCCCGTGATCGGTATCGCGCCCCGGCCGCCACCTCGTCCCGGCGGGAACGTCGGTGTACCGCGGACGCGGTACCCGAGGTGACGCGGTCGGCTGACGTGCCGCCGGGGACCGGCGTTTACGGTGTGCTCGGAGCCCGGCTGGGGTGCGTACGGTGAGGTGGTGAGCGTGGGAGGCAACCAGGCGTGGTGGCGGCGGTATCCCCGGGTCGTCGACGCGGCGGTGGTGCTCGTGGCGCTGTTTCTGACGCTGGGCATGATGCGTTTCGCCGGCCGTCCGCCGACCAGGCGGGTGCTGAATCCGGTGGACTACGGGTACGCGGCGGCGGCCTGTGCCGTCCTGCTCATGCGGCGGCGGTGGCCGGTGGGCGTGCTGGTCGTCACCGTCCTGCTGGCGATGGGGCACGGCGTGATACTGCTCGCGGTGGAGCACGGCGCGATGCGGGAGCACGGGCCGCAGTTCCTGCCCGGGCAGGTCGCCCTGTACGGGGTCGCGGCGGCGCGGGGCGGCCGGGCGGGCCTGGTGGCGGGCGCCGCGCTGCTGGCGGCGGCCGGAACCACGCAGATGGTCGTGGCTCCCGGAGAGCTCTCGCTGGGAGTGGTCGCTCTGGTCACCTCGACCGGCCTGGCGGTGGCCGCGGGGGCGGGCGTACGGACCCAGCGGGCGTACGTGGCGACGCTGGAGGAGCGGGCCGTACGGGCGGAGCGGGCCCGGCGGGAGGAGGCCGCCCGGCTGGTCGGCGAGGAGCGGGTGCGGATCGCCCGTGAGCTGCACGACGTGGTCGCCCACCAGCTGACGCTGATCAACGCGCAGGCGGGCGTGGCGCTCTACCTGCACGAGGGCGGGCAGAGCGAGCCGGCCCGGCTGGCCGAGACACTGTCCCATGTGAAGGACGACTCCAAGCAGGCGCTGGCGGAGCTGCGATCCATCGTGGGCCTGCTGGGGGCTCCGGAGGTCCCCCGCGAGCCCGTACCGGGCCTGGACCGGTTGGACGACCTCGCCGCCTCGTTCGCCCGCGCCGGCCTGACGGTGGAGGTCCGGCGGCAGGGGGAGACACGGGCGGTGCCCTCGGCGGTGGACGTGTCGGGGTACCGGATCGTCCAGGAGGCGCTGACCAACGTCAGCAAGCACGCCGCGACCGCGACCGCCCGGGTGAGCCTCGACTACGCCCCTGACACCTTGAAGATCGTCATCGCGGACGACGGGGCCGGGCAGGGCTCCGGTGGCGGCTCGGGCCGGGGGCTGATCGGGATGCGGGAACGCGCCGCAGCGGTGGGTGGCGAGGTCACCGCCGGGCACCGGCCGGGCGGCGGGTTCCTGGTGGAGGCGGCTCTTCCGCTGGGAGACCAATGATCAGCATGCTGCTGGCCGACGACCAGGCACTGCTCCGCAAGACGCTGCGAATGCTGCTGGACGCCGACCCGGACCTGGAGGTGACCGGCGAGGCCTCCGACGGCGTGGAGGCCGTGGCCCTGGCGGCCGAGCAGCGGCCCGATCTGGTGCTGATGGACATCCGGATGCCCCGCCTGGACGGGCTGGAGGCCACCAAGCGGATCAAGCGGGACCGGCCCGAGGTCAAGATCTTGATCCTGACCACGTTCGAGGTCGACGAGTACGTGTTCGAGGCGCTGCGCGTCGGCGCGGCCGGGTTCCTGGGCAAGGGCGCCGATCCGGCCGAGTTGCTGGCGGCCATCAAGACCGTGGCGGCCGGCGAGGCGCTGCTGTCGCCGGCGGCGACCAAGGCGCTGATCACCCGGTTCCGGGACCAGGCGGAGTGGCCGTCCGACCCCGAGCGGCTGGAGGCGCTGACGCCACGCGAGCGGGAGGTGCTCACCCTCGTGGCCGGTGGGCTGTCCAACGACGAGATCTCCGCGCGCCTGCACCTGAGCCCGCACACCGTCAAGACCCACATCAACCGGACCATGGCGAAGCTCGGCGTCAGCGACCGCGCCCAGCTGGTGATCATCGCGTACGAGAGCGGCCTGGTCAGGCCGGGCGGCCCGCGTCCCCGGTAGGGCCGGTCCCCAAGTCGGCTTCGAGCAGCCCGCTACGCGTGTGGACGTCGAGAGGCGGCCGGCGCCTACCGCAGGTGCGGTACGCGCGAATGCCGCGCCGCTCCGATGCGGCCGGGCCCGGTCGCGGACCAGGGTTGGAGGAACCTGTCGTCTCCCTGGTGAATCGAGTCCATGTCCTGGCTTTCCAAGATCAGCTTGGCGCACCGCAAGCTGGTTCTTCTGATCACCATCGGGGTCATCGCGCTCGGCGCCTACCTGATCCCGATGCTCAAGCAGCAGCTGCTGCCGAGCCTGTCCTTCCCGGCGGTCGCGGTGACCGCGACCTATCCGGGCGCGTCCCCCCAGGTGGTCGAGGACCAGGTCGTGAAGCCGATCGAGGACGCGGTCAAGGGGACCGACGGCCTGGAGACGATGACCTCGACCTCCCGCCAGGGCAGCGCGACCGTGCAGTTGCGGTTCGCCTTCGGGACCGACACCCAGGACCGGTCCACACGGATCCAGCAGGACCTGAACAAGATCTCCCAGCGGCTGCCCGACGACGTCGATCCGCAGGTGATGACCGGCTCGACCGACGACCTGCCGACGCTGACGCTGGCCGCCACGTCGCGCGATGACCCGCGTGTGCTGGCCGACAAGCTCACCGATCAGGTGGTGCCCGAGCTGGAGGCCGTCGACGGCGTCAACGAGGCCGCGGTGTCGGGGAAACGCGCCCGTGTCGTACGGGTCGTCCCCGACCAGGCGAAGCTGAAGCGTCACGGCCTGACCATGGCGGCGGTCACCACCGCGCTGCAGACGGCCGGGACCACCGCGCCGGGCGGATCGGTGGATGCGGACGGCAAGAGCGTCAGCGTCCAGATCGGCGGCCCGATCACCTCGGTCACCCAGCTCGAGCAGCTGTGGCTGACGCCTTCCGCCGCTGCGTCCCCGTCCGGCGGCTCCCGGTCGAGCGCCGCTCGCGGTGGCGTCCCCGGCGCCGCTGCGGCGGGCGCGACCGGAACCGCGGTGCAGCTTGGTCAGGTCGCGTCGGTCCAGGTCACCGACGCGGCGGCGACGTCGCTGACCCGTACGGACGGTAGGGAGAGCCTGGGCGTCGCGATCACCCTCGACCCCGAGGGCAGCGCCTCCTCGGTCTCGGACGACGTCCGCGGGCTGCTGCCCGGCCTGCAGCGCGAACTCAGCGACGGCGCCAGGCTCACCGTCGTGTCCGACAGCGGCCCCGCCGTCAGCGAGGCGGTCTCGGGCCTGCTGGAAGAGGGGCTGCTCGGCCTGGTGATGGCGATCGTGGTGATCGTGCTGTTCCTGCGGTCGGCCCGGTCGACGCTGGTCACCGCGATCTCGATCCCGCTGTCCGTGGTGATCGCGCTGATCGCCCTCAAGGCCGGCGGCTACTCGCTCAACATGCTCACGCTCGGCGCGCTCACCATCGCGGTCGGGCGGGTGGTCGACGACTCCATCGTCGTGCTGGAGAACATCAAACGCCACCTCGGGTACGGCGAGGACAAGGCGACCGCCGTCCGTACGGCCGTGCGCGAGGTCGCCGGGGCGGTCACCGCCTCCACCCTCACCACCGTCGCGGTGTTCCTGCCGATCGCCCTGGTCACCGGGATGGTCGGGCAGCTGTTCGGCCCGTTCTCCATCACCGTGACGGTCGCGATGCTGGCCTCCCTGGTCGTCGCGCTCACCGTGATCCCGATTCTGGCGTACTGGTTCCTCAAGACGCCCGCCACCGGCGCCGACCCGGAGGAGTTCCGCCGCCGGGTCGAGGAGGAGGAACGCCACGGGCCGCTGCAGCGCGCGTACGTGCCGGTCATCTCCTTCGCCACCCGGCACCGCAAGAGCGTGCTGGCCGGGGCCGTGGTCATCCTCATCGGCACCTTCGCCCTGGCCGGCGGCCTGAAGACCAGCTTCCTGGGCGACTCGGGCACCCAGGCGCTCAGCATCACCCAGAAGCTGCCCGCCGGCAGCAGCCTGGCCGCCACCGACGCGGCGGCCAAGAAGGTCGAGGGCGTGCTGGCCGCCACCGGCGGCGTGGCGTCCTACCAGGTCACCATCGGCTCTCCCGGCGGCCTCATGGGCGCCGGCCGGGGCGCGAACAGCGCCTCGTACACCGTCTCCCTCAAGGACGGCGCCGACGCCGACACGGTCAAGAACACCCTCAGCGGCAGGCTGGACGGCCTCGCCGGCACGGGCGAGCTGACCGTCGCCGCCGACAGCGGCTTCGGGGGCTCCAACGACATCCGGGTGCAGGTGCACGGCACCGACGACACCGCCCTCACCGCCGCGACCAGGCAGATCGAGCAGGCCCTCAAGGGCGTGTCCCAGGTCACCGACGTCACCAGCGACCTCAGCGAGAGCGCGCCGCAACTCGTCGTCCACGCCGACGGGAAGAAGGCCGTCGCCGCGGGCCTGACCGACACGACACTGGCCGCGGCGGTGACCGAGGCCACCCAGGGGCAGACCGTCACCACCGTGAGCCTGGACGGCGAGGACACCGACGTCGTCCTGCGCAGCACCGGCGACGCCCCGCACAACGCCGCCGACCTGAAGAACCTCAAGATCGGCACCGCAACCGGCCGGACGGTCAGGCTCGGCGACGTCGCCAACGTCACCCAGCAGAACGGCCCGGTCGAGCGTGCCCGCGTCGACGGTGACCGGACCATCACCGTCACCGCGACGCCCGTCGGCGACGACACGGGTGCGGCCAACCGGGCCGTCACCACCGCCCTGGACAAGCTCCGGCTGCCCGCGGGCGCCGACTACTCCCTCGGCGGCATCACCAGCGACCAGAACGAGGCCTTCAAACAGCTCGGACTCGCCATCGTCGCCGCCATCGTGATCGTCTTTCTGCTGCTGGTGGCCACCTTCGGCAGCATCCGGCAGACCCTGGTGCTGCTGGTCTCGATCCCCTTCGCGGCGACCGGCGCGCTCCTGCTGCTGCGCGTCACCGGTGTCCCCCTGGGTGTCGCCGCCATGGTCGGCCTGCTGATGCTCATCGGCATCGTCGTCACCAACGCCATCGTCCTGGTCGACCTCATCAACCAGTACCGCAAGACCGGGATGTCGATCACCGAGGCCGTCACCGAAGGCGGGCGCCGCCGGCTGCGGCCCATCCTGATGACCGCCCTGGCCACCGTCTTCGCGCTGCTCCCCATGGCCCTCGGCGTCACCGACTCCGGCGGCTTCATCTCCCAGCCGCTCGCGGTCGTCGTCATCGGCGGGCTGGTGAGTTCGACCGTGCTCAGCCTCATCCTCATCCCGACTCTCTACACCATGGTCGAGACCCGCCGGGAGCGCCGCCACGCCAGGAAGAACCGTCTCGACCAGGCGCCCCGGCACCGGGCGAAGGAGCCGGCCCTGCCGTGACGCGCACTCACAGGGGGCTTCAGGCCGCGGGGGCGGGCTTCAGGACGAAGCCCGCCACCCCCTGGTGCACGGCCCCTCCCTCGATCTCGAAGTTGCCCTGAATCTTGTAGGCGCCGTGGACCCAGTAAAAGCCGCTCCACGCGGGGTCGCCCGCCGAGATTCCGACCGAGAGGCCGCCGCATTTCCGGCCGTTCGGCTCCTCGCCCTGTTCGAGCTTTTCGAAGCAACTCGTCCAGACCGTGAACAGCGCACCGTTGTCCGCGTGGGACGGGTCGTACGGCTGCCCTTCCCCGTCCTGGGGAACGATGGCCTCGTCCAGGGTCGCCAGGATGTACACCTTTTTGCCATTGTTTTCTTCGAGGAACTTCTGAAACTTCGTGCCGGGTCCGAAGTTCGCGATCGGCTCTCGGTAGGAGGGTCTCGCCGGAGCCGTCACCACCGTCTTCGTGGCGGACGGCTCCGGCGATCCCTTGCCGGTCGGCCGCAGTGCGAATAGGGCCACGATGACGACGGCGACCGCCGCCACCACGGAAATCGGGACGAGCATCGCCGGCCTTCGGCCGGTCCGGGGAGCCGGCTTCCGTGCGGCCTGGGCCGGGAGGAACGAAGCCGCCCCGGCCGGCGTCGTCATCGCGCCGAGGAGCGCGCTCGCGTCGGGCCGGGCTTCGGCGGCCGGTGCGAGCGCGGCCGACAGGATGCGGCGCAGCTCGTCCGGCACGCCGTCGAGGTCGGCCGCTCCCCGGTAGGTCCGCAGGGCGACCGCCTGCATACCGCCCCCGCCGAAGGTCGGTCTTCCGGTCGCCGCGTAGGCGATGGTCGCGCCCCAGGCGAAGACGTCGGCGGCCGGACCCGCCGACGCGCCGTCGAGTACCTCCGGCGCCATGTAGCCGAGTGTCCCGATGGCGCCGCCTTCTCGCGTGATGCGGGTCGCGTCGTACTCCTGGGCGATGCCGAAATCGATCACCACGGGGTCGTCGCCGACCACCATCACGTTGGACGGCTTGAGGTCACGATGGACGTGACCGGCGGCATGGATGGCGACCAGTGCCTCGGCGACGCCGCGCGCCGTTCGCCACAGCCTGTCCCCCCGCAACGGGCCGTCGGCCTTGACGACGTCGTACAGGGTCCGGCCCTGAACATAGCCGGTGACCAGGTAGGGCGGAACGGCGTCCAGATCCGCGTCGATGAGTCGCGCCACCCGAGGACTGCTAATGCGCCGCATCGCCGCCACTTCGCGCCGAAGCCGTTCTCGCATGGCGGCGTCATAGGAGATGGAAGGGTGCAGTTGCTTGAGCGCGACAGTACGTCCTTCGGGGTCGAGAGCGAGAAAGACCAGGCCCATCCCCCCGGCCGCCAGATAGGACTGCGGACGGTACTTGCCGATGGTCTCCGGCCACTCTTCGCCTGCCAATTCACCGCTCCCCGACTGGACGCCGCGACTATATTGATCGCCGACCGGACCGGGCGCAACGCGATCTTCCCGGTAACGCCTGTGGTGGAGGCCGAGTGTCCCCGTTCCGACCGGCCGTCGCGGCCACCGTGATGACATGCGCCTGCCTGCTGGCCGCCTGTGGATCCGACGACGAGAGCGAAAAGCCGGTTCCTTCCGCCTCGGCGCGGTCGACCGCCGCGTCCGCCGCCTCCTCCCCGGCCGCCGCGGCATCGCCCGCCTGCCCGTCGCGCGCCCAGATCGCCGACGCCGTCTCGGCGGCGGACCATTCCACCGGGGTCATCGTCTCCACGAAGATCGTGTGCCAGGACGGCTGGGCGACCGCTCCCATGCGGTATCCGGGGTCCGACCCCTCGCGCGCCGTGGTCCGCGTACAGGGCGGCGACGTGCGCCTCGTGACCTACGGCACCGACGGCCTGTGCGAGAGCCCGAAGATGAAGAAGGCGCCCGCCGAGATCAAGAAGGCCCTGGGCGTCTACTGCTGAGCGCGCTCAGACGAGGCGGCGGGCGGCGGCCCAGCGAGAGAGCTCGTGGCGGTTGGAGAGCTGGAGTTTGCGCAGCACGCTGCTCACGTGGGTCTCGACGGTCTTGACCGAGATGAACAGCTCCTTGGCGATCTCCTTGTACGCGTAGCCGCGGGCGATCAGGCGCAGGACCTCGCGTTCGCGCTGGGTGAGCTGGTCGAGTTCGGGGTCGATGGCCGGCACGTCGGCGGCGGCGAAGGCGTCCAGTACGAAGCCCGCCAGCCTCGGGGAGAACACCGCGTCGCCCTCGGCCACCCGCTCGATCGCCTGGGTCAGCTCTCCCCCGGAGATCGTCTTGGTGACATAGCCGCGGGCGCCGCCGCGTACGACGCCGATGACGTCCTCGGCGGCGTCGGACACCGACAGGGCCAGGAACCGCGTCTCCGACGGCAGCACGCGCCGCAGCACCTCGACGCCACCGCCGCCGGGCAGGTGAACGTCCAGCAGGACCACGTCCGGCTCCGCCGTCTTGATCACTTCGACCGCCTCGTCGACGTCACCGGCCTCGCCGACGATCTCCACGGAGTCGCCCAGCTCGGCCTTCACGCCACTGCGGAACATCTGATGGTCATCGACCAGTACCACGCGCGTCATCGGGTCTCTCGCTTCACTTGGAATCACGCCGCATTTCCAGTCGTACCTCCGTGCCCTCGCCCGGGGCCGTACGGATCTCGGCCTTGCCGCCGTTGCGTTCCATCCGCCCGATGATGGACTCCCTCAGGCCCATGCGGTCGTGCGGGATGGCGTCGAGGTCGAAGCCGCGGCCCCGGTCCCGTACGAAGATCGACACATCGTCGCCGACCACCTCGGCGTAGACCGACACCGACGACGTACGGGCCTGGTCGCCCGGCTCTCCGTCGGCGTACTTGGCGGCGTTGACCATGGCCTCTCGCGCGGCCTGGAGCATCGCGCCGAGGCGTTCGTCCAGCGGGCAGTCGCCCACGCAGACCACCTCGATCGGCATGCCGTGGTGGTCCTCGACCTCGGCGGCGGCCTTGCGCACGGCGGCGGCCAGGTCCTGTTCGGCGTCCGCCTTCGGCTCGTACAGCCAGGCTCGCAGGTCGCGTTCCTGCGCCCGCGCCAGCCGCTGCACCTCCCGCGGGTCGTACGCGCTGCGCTGGATCAGCGTGAGGGTGTGCAGGACGGAGTCGTGTACGTGCGCGGCGACCTCGGCGCGCTCCTGCGAACGGATCCGTTCGCGGCGCTCGGCGTCCAGGTCACGCCACATCCGCAGCAGCCACGGCGCGACGACGACCGCGACGCCGGCCAGGACGACGGTGGAGCCGAGCAGCACCTGGCCGGCCTGGCCGGGATGAATCTGCTGGGCGAGGAACGCGACGAGCCCGGCGACGACGAGCAGCGTGCCGATGATGCTGCGCAGCCACATCGCCTGCGAACTGCGGACCCAGCGGCGCCGGCGTTCCGGATCGGCCTGCTGCCAGATGACCCCGACGCCGATGCCGCCCGCGACGATCGGCCACATGGCCCAGTTCAGCGCGCCCGCGCCCCAGGTGAACAGGCACAGCCCCCCGACCAGGGCCGCGTACGCGAAGAGCTGCCCGATGTTGCGGGGACCCGCCGGCTCGGCGCGCTGCGGGACCAGCAGCCAGAGCGCGACGTACGCGACGACGCCCACGCCGGCGGCCAGCAGCACGGCGAACGCCACGCGTACGACGATCACCTCCAGGCCGAGATGCTCGGCCAGCCCGGAACACACGCCGCCGACGAGCCGTCGGCCGGCTCGTCGTTCGAGGCGGGCGGGGGCCGGCTGCGCGGTCTCCCCGCCGGGTGTTTCGGGCACAAAGAGATGGTCACACGTTCCGGTCCTTCCCGCATCGGGGAGGGCCCTGGGAGATCCCGGAGGTCCTCAGGGATGACTCAGGGTCCTCCCGGATGGTGACCGTGACAGCGTCGCGAGACGATATAACGCATGAACGAGGACAGCGCCGACACGCCCGGCTCCCCGCGGCGGCTCCTCCGCTCCCAGGAGGGCCGTCTGATCACGGGAGTGTGCGCGGGCCTCGCTCGTTATACGAACATCGACGCCATCGTGTTCCGGGTCGGGTTCGCCCTGCTGGTCATCACCACCGGCGTCGGCATCCTGCTCTACATCGCGGCCTTCCTGCTCATGGGCGCGCCCGACGGCGGGCCCTCGTGGGTCGAGCGCACCGGTAAGCGCCTGTTCGACGGCGACACCGCGCTGGCGCTGCTCGGCGCGGCGCTGGGCGCCGGGATGCTGCTCGGCGTCGCCAACAACTGGGGGTCGGGCGAGGCGCTGTGCGTCGTCGTGGTGTTCGGCCTGACGCTGCTCGTGGCCCGGTCGCGCGGCGTCGATCTCGCCCAGACCGCGCGGAGCCTGCCGGACCGGATCAAGGGCCACCCGCTGGACTCGTGGACGCCGCCCCCTCCGCCGCCGCCCACGTACCCGCTGTCGGACGGCATGGTCGATCTCGCCCGCCTCGGCCGCCGCACCGACGGTTACGCGGCCGGCCCGTACGCTCCGCCAGCCCCGGAGAACACCACCCAGCCGCTCGGCACCGACCCGGGTCCCCACCCGGCCGGCCCGTACGCCCCGGGCAGCCCCCTGCCTCCTCCCGCCCCGCGGCCCCCGCACCGGCCGTCGTACCTGACGGGGCTCACCCTGCTGACCGCCGCACTGGTCGGCGCGGCGCTCTACGCCGAATTCGGCCACCGCGCGAACTTCAGCGGCCTTCAGATCGTCATAGCCGGGGCGCTCGTCGTCGTCGCCGTCGGCCTCCTCCTCGGTGCCTGGTTCGGCCGGGTCCGCAAGCTCGTCCTCGTTGGAGCGATCATGTCTTTCGCCCTCGCATCAACCTCTATCGCCGGCAACCCGGCGGTCGCGCGCCGGACCCACCACACGATGTGGCGCCCGGCCGCCACGGCCCAGGCCGAGCAGACCCACAAGGTCTTCGTCGGCCAGGGTGTGGTCGACCTGACCGACGTGCCCCTCGCGCCGGGCCAACGGCTCCAGGTCAACGCCGAGGTGACGCTCGGCGTGCTGGCGGTCAAGGTGCCGAGCACCGCCCGCGTGGAGATCGACGGCCACGCCTACCTGGGCGACATCACGATCGACCACCAGGTGACCAGCGGCCCGGGTGCCCGCGTCCGCCGCGTGCTGACCCCGGAGGGCGGCACTTCCGCGACGGCGACGATCGCGCTGCGCATCCGCAGCAAGGTCGGCGACATGGAGGTCACGCGTGTTCCGGCATAGGTTCGACCCGGCCTCGCTGGTCGCGGGCGTCCTGTTCCTGGCCATCGCGGGCCGCTACCTGGTCGAGGGTTTCGGCGGCGACCCCGTGTCGTTCCCCTGGGCGGCGCCGTTCGTGCTCGCGGCCGTCGTCCTGATCGTCATCCTGCGCGTGATCTTCCGCTCCCGCCGCCGCGAACAGTGACCGCATTCCGCATTTCATTTTTGTCGGATTCATTGTTCAGGCTCTCTAATTTTCACCGGCACGGACGTTTAAACGGCGGGAATGAGCATTATCGGCGGCGTTTTCGCGTCGGCCGCTAAGGAATTATCAACGATACTTTTCGGTATGTTCAGTCGCCGGTTCGGCAGATACGTTGGTGAGCGGGCACATCAGGGAGACGCCACGGAGAAAGGGTCGCAGATGAAGTTCGGCATCCTGTTCCGTCCGCAGGACCCGCCCGACGCGGCGAACATCGTCGAGCGATGGCAGGAGATCCTGGCCGCCGCCAAAGTTGCCGAACAGGCGGGCTTCGACGGCCTCTTCGTACCCGAACACCACATGATGCCCGACGGTTATCCGCCCTCTCCCTGGGCGGCACTCGGCGCGCTGGCCGCGATCACCGAGCGCGTGGAGATCGGCACGACGATCCACCTGCTGCCGTTCGAGCACCCGATCCATGTCGCCGAGCACGCGGCGATGGTCGACGTCATCTCGGGCGGGCGGCTCCGTCTGGGGTGCGGGCTGGGCAACTTCCCGACCGAGTTCGAGCTCTACGGAATCGACCCCGCCACCCAGGTGTCGCGCTTCGAAGAGTGCATCGAGGTCGTGCAGCGCGCGTGGGCCGGCGAGGAACTCGACTTCCACGGCCGGCACTTCGACATCAAGGGACGGATCACCCCCCGGCCCGTCGGCGCGGAGCTGTGGCTGGGCGCGATGTCCGAGCCCGGCGTGCGCCGCGCGGCGCGGTTCGGCTGCCCGTGGCCGACCGATCCGCTGCACAACATCGACGTCATGAAGCACTGGGCCGAGGTGTACCGCAGCGCCGGCGAGGAGTACGGCACGTCACAGAAACTCGGCGTCAACCTGCTCCGTGACGGCTGGGTCGCCGACTCCCTGGCCGACGTCGAACGCACCTGGTGGCCGCACGTCCGCGCCGACCACTGGTTCTACTTCAAGGAGGTCCCGCGCTGGGTGGCCGACCGCGAGCCGTTCCTCCAGGACGTCACCGAAGAGGATGACTTCAAGTTCGACCGCCACCGGATCGACCGCCTGATCGTCGGCAGCCCGGACGACTGCATCGCCTCGATCCGCGCCTTCCAGGAGGCGATCGACCCCGACTACCTCATCTTGACCTTCCGCATGGCGGCGGGACCGGACCACCAGCGGGAACTGGAGTGCATCCGCCGCTTCGGCAGCGAGGTCATCCCCGCCTTCCGAACCCAGGACCAGCCACTGCTCAGCCGCACAGATCCATGAGAGATTCCGCGACGGCGGCACGTCACAGGACGTTAGGTTTGACCACCTAATGTGACGACCGTTTCGGGGAAAGTGAAACGCTCCACAGCGCCTTGCCCGTGTAGTCGCGCAGGTGGACGGTCAGGTCTCCCGACTCCCCGCTGATGGCGATCTCGCCGAAGAACTGGTAGCCCTCCAGCGGCGAGGTGTTGGCCTGCGGCGGCGCCGACTGGAACCTCACCGTCGGGCCGAAGGTCTCGTCCAGAGCGTTGGGCCCGAAGGCGCCCGCGTTCAGCGGCCCGGACACGAACTCCCAGAACGGCTCGAAGTCCTGGAACGCCGCCTTCGCCGGGTCGTAGTAGTGCGCCGCCGTGTAGTGCACGTCCGTGGTGATCCATACGACGTTCCGCACGCGGTTCTTCTTGATCGAGGACAGGACGTCCGCGAGCTGCAGTTCACGGCCCAGCGGCGCGCCGTTGTTCCCCTGTGCGACCGCCTCGATGCGGTCGGCGTCCGGCACGACGAGCGCGAGCGGCATGTCCGCGGCGATGACCTTCCAGGTGGCCCGCGACTCCGCGAGCGAGCGCTTGAGCCACTCGGCCTGCCGCGCGCCCATGATGCCCTGCGCGTCGGTGGTCTGGTCGTCCGGGCCGTTCGCGTCGCGGTAGGTGCGCATGTCGAGCACGAAGACGTCGAGCAGCGGGCCGTAGGGGATTTTGCGGTAGATGCGCCCGTCGTCGTGCGGCCGCCCGCCGATCGGGACGTACTCGAAGAACGCCTGCCGGGCCCGCGCCGACAGCACGTCCGTGCGCTTCTCGGTGTAGGCGGCGTCGTCGAGGGTCTCGCCCGGGTACCAGTTGTTGTGGGTCTCGTGGTCGTCCCACTGGTTGACCTGCGGCACGGCCGCGGCGAAGGCGCGCAGGTTGTCGTCCATCAGGTTGTACTTGTGCTGCCCGCGGTACTCCGCCAGGGTCTCGGCGACCTTCGCCTTCTCCGGCGAGGTCAGGTTGCGGTAGATCCGCCCGTCCGGCAGCGTCACGCTCGGCTCGATCGGGTCGTCGGCGTACCAGTGGTCCCCGTTGCACAGGAAGAAGTCGGGGTCGGCGGCCTGGATCGCCTTGAAGATCCGGTATCCGCCGATGTCGGGGTTGATCCCGAAGCCCTGGCCGGCGAGGTCGCCGGACCACACGAAGCCGACGTCGCGCCGGGCCCGCGGGACCGTGCCGAACGTGCCGGAGACCGGGGCCGAGACCAGCGACGCGTCGTCCAGGTCGGCGGCCCGTACGCGGTAGTGGATCCGGCGCCCGGCGGGCAGGCCGTCCAGCCGTACCTTGCCGGTCAGGTCGGTGTCCGGGGTGAGCAGCGGGCCGCGCACCGTCGAGAAGTGCCGGAAGTCCGGCCGGGTGCTGACGTCGACGAGCATGCGGGAGGGCCGGTCGGCGCGGGTCCAGACGACGGCTCCGTCCGCCGACGGGTCACCGCTCTGCACACCGTGCGTGAGCCGGGGACGCCCGGACCGTACGAGGGCGGCCGCGTGTGGACCCGTCCCCAGCAGGGCGGCACCTCCGGTCGCGATGAGGCCGTTGCGCAGGAAGGAACGCCGGTCGAATTTCATCTCCCACTCCCGTCTCGAAACCGCACCGATCGTGGCGCGCGACGACGTACGGGACCAGGACCGAAGGTTGCCGTCAGGTGAACTCCAGCACGCTCTGGATGCGGCTCCAGGCGTTCGACGCGTCGTTGTCGGGCGTGGGTTCGAAGACCAGCACGCTGTCACCGAGGTCGAACGTCACGGTCGGGATACCGGCCTCGGTCACCATGGGCTCACGCACCTCCACCCCGTACGGCGCCTCCAGGACGCTCATCTCCGCGCCTTCCCGCACCGGATCGAAGATCAGCAGCCCCTGAGCCACCCAGAGAGCACCGCGCTCCAACCCGGCCTCCGGAACGATGCCGCCGCCCGGCCGATCGTCCGATGCGAGGGGCCCGCACAGGCGTCCGATGAGGCACAGCCGGGGCCGCCGGTTGCCGGTCAGGTCCGCGACGACCTCGTTCGGGTCACCGAGTTCGGCGGGGATGACGTAGAAGGCCAGCCCCGGACGGGGCCCTTCGAGCCGCTTGCGGTAGGTGCGCAGGGAGCGCCGGACCCGGAACAGCCGGCGGCCGCTCAGAGCCCCGGCGACTCCTGCCCCGGCGCCGGCCACGAAACACAGCACACAGCCCACGATCAGCGACATCGGGGGAGTCTAATGCGAGGGCCCCGAAATTCCCGGCAAGTCTGTTTCGTGCCTGGTAGCGGCGGTCGTCCGGCTTGACAGAGCGGCGCGGCGGCACCCAGACTTTCCTTCATGCCAGCGCGTACCTTCTCGACCGCCGACGTGGTGTCCCGCCACGCGGTCATCGCGCTGCGTCCTTCGTGTTGTCGCTGACCCGATCTTCGTCGTAGACGTCAGCCCGCGGCGCTCGGCCGCACTCCGAAGGACCCTTGATGAACTTCTCGGCCATTCCCGATCTCACCATGCAGAGCCACGAGGCCGTCGACGGCCTCACCGTCGGCCGCCTGGCCGGCGTCGTCCGCGAGGTCGCGGCCCGGCCCGCGTACTGGTGGCACCTCGCCCGCTTCGACGGCACGCCCGTACGGCTCGCCGCCGCGAACGACCTGTGGCTGTCGGTCTGGCCTCCGGGCCACCGCGCCGACCCGGGCGCCGC
This sequence comes from Actinoallomurus oryzae, assembly GCF_039541955.1. Taxonomy (NCBI): domain Bacteria; kingdom Bacillati; phylum Actinomycetota; class Actinomycetes; order Streptosporangiales; family Thermomonosporaceae; genus Actinoallomurus; species Actinoallomurus oryzae. The sequence goes on from NZ_BAABHF010000009.1 coordinate 33,764, forward strand.
CGTGCTCACCGTCCTCGCCGGCGAGCTGTCCGAGCGGACGATCACCGATGAGGGCGTCGCCGAGCGCACGCTGCGGGCCAACCGGATCCGCGTGTACGGCGCCGGCAATCCCCGTGAGCTGGTCAACCTCGGCCCGGGGTACGCCCTCAGCCTGCACGCGAACCACGGATGAGCGTTCCAGCGGCGGACTGATCAGGAACCGGCGTCGGTCAGCCGGCCCTCGGTGCGGAGGCTGGGCCTCTTCTCCAGGTACGCCTTGAGGCGGCGCAGGGTGGTGGCGATGGTGGCGTCGTTGGCTCCGGTGCGGTTGGCGACGCCCGTGATCGCGATGCCGAACGGGATGAACCAGGACGGCGCGCGCAGCCAGTTGGTCTCGGTGACGACGCAGCCGTCCGCCGTGGGCTCGATGTCGTACTGCCAACGCGAGAAGGGGAGGTTGAACGGCGCCGTCACCTCGTAGCCGAAGCGCCGGCCCGGTTCGGCGTCCGTGATGCTGCAGGTGGTGGCCCAGCGACGCGGTCCGTTGCGGTTGTAGCCGCGGAACCGTGCGCCGACGGCCGGGACGGTCGCGCCGTCCAGCCAGCAGGCGTCGATTTGCGAGGAGCTCGGCGGTTTCGGACCGAACGCGTCCAGCACCCGCTCGGCCAGCTCGTCCGCGTGATCCCGCGGCAGGTAGCCATCGATGATCATCTGAGACAACCCGTAGACGATCGCCTGACCCGCGAGGCCCATCACGTGGGGGTCGCCCTCCGGGAGTTCGCCCGCCTGCTGGCCCGCCACGATGATGTCGCTCAGGGTCCGCTCCATGCGTTCCAGCCGGCTCCGGAGCTCGTCCGGGTGTTCGGCGCCGAACACCCGCGACTTGATCAGCTCGAAACGGTGCGGATGCCGGATCGCGTACCGCACGAACCCCAGGCCGTAGGCGCGCATCGCCCCGCACTGGGCATCCGCGAGCGCGGCGAGCTGCCATTCCTCGAAGTCGGCCAGGATCCGGTCGGCGACCGCCGTCAGCAGCGCCTGCCGATCGTTGAAGTGCCGGAACGGGGCCCCCGGCGACACCCCGGCGCGGCGCGCGACCTCGCGCACGCTCACCTTGTCGGGCCCGCGCTCGTCCAGGAGGTCGAGTGCCGCCGCGACGAGAGCCGCGGGCAGGGAGCCGTGGTGGTAACCGGCGCGCTGACCGAGCTTGTCGTCCATGCGTGCAGTGCTACCACAGCCGGAACACCGGCGAGCCGGTCCGGGGAACGGCATGGGACGGCCCTGCGACGGTCAAGTGAACGAGAGTGGTCAATGATGATCCGGTGGCGACTCTGCGCCGCCTCTGGTCTACCGGGGGTGTTGAGGCTTACGTTGGCACCACCAGCCTCCTTCCACAGGAGTTCGTGATGCCGCGTAGCCGCACCAGACGCATCCGTAGAGCCTCCGCGCGTATCCGCCGCAAGCACCGTTCCGGCGCACGCCGCACCCACAAGGCGGTCCTGCCCGAAAAGCCGGCGAAGGACTGACCGCGCGGGTCACCCGCCGCCATCGAGCGCGCGGTCGCCCGCCGCCATCGAGCGCTCTTCCGTACGGGAGGGCGCCACCGCGACGCACTTCCCTGTGGAGGAGCGCCGCCGTTCCCATCCGCCACTTTCCTTCGACGAAGAAGGCAACGTGATGTGGCCGGCGCACAGACGAGCCCGCGGACCTCCCCCGGACCCGGCACGCCCAGGTTCGGAAGCAGATCATCCAGGGAGGACGAATGCCGCGCGTGTCCATCGAGGTCGACGGAGTCAAGTACGACGATGACGTCGAGCCGCGTCTTCTACTCGCCCACTATCTCCGTGACCGCCTCGGCAAGGTGGGGACACCCATCGGCTGCGACACATCCAACTGCGGCGCCTGCACCGTCCTCCTCGACGGCATCAGCGTCAAGAGCTGCTCCGTCCTCGCCATCCAGGCCGACGGGCAGGACGTCACCACCATCGAGGGTCTCGGCGACGGCCAGGGGCTCCACCCGCTCCAGCGCGCGTTCCACGAGGAGCACGCCCTCCAGTGCGGCTACTGCACCCCCGGCATGATCATGGCCTCGCTCGACCTGCTGCGGGAGAACCCCGACCCCTCCGACGAGGAGGTACGGGAGGGGCTGGAAGGCAACCTGTGCCGCTGTACCGGCTACCAGAACATCGTACGGGCGGTGAAACGGGCCGCCACCGACCTGCGCCCGAGCGAACAGGAGGCCACCCGATGACGGCCGCCCCCGAGATCGGCAGCGCGCGCCCGCGCTCCGAGGACGCCCGGCTGATCACCGGACGGACCAACTGGACCGACAACATCCAGCTCCCGGGCCTGCTGCACGCGGCGTTCCTGCGCAGCCCGGTCGCACACGCGCGCATCACCGCGATCGACGTGAGCCAGGCGCGCGAGCGGCCCGGCGTGGTCGCGGTCTTCACCGGCGCCGACCTGGCCGACGAACAGGGCAGCCTGCCGTGCGCGTGGCCGGTCACCGAGGACATGGTGCTGCCGGACCACCCGCCGATCGCGGTGAGCGAGGTGCGGTACGTCGGCGAGCCGGTGGCCGTCGTGGTGGCCCGCGACCGGTACGCCGCCGCGGACGCGCTCGAGGCGATCGACGTCGACTACGAGTCGCTGCCCGCCGTGCTCGACATGGAGGAGGCGATCAAGGAGGGCGCCGACCTCGTCCACGCCGACAAGGGCACGAACAAGTCCTACGAGTGGGTCTTCGCGGCGGGCGACATCGACGCGGCCTTCCGCGACGCGCCGGTCGTCATCGAGCGCCGGTACGTCCAGCAGCGGCTGATCCCGTCGGCGATGGAGCCGCGCGCGGTGGTCTGCTCGGCCGTCGGCGACGAGTACACCCTGTGGTCGGCGACGCAGATCCCGCACATCCTGCGACTCATGCTGGCCACCGTGACCGGCATCCCCGAACACCGTCTCCGGGTCGTCGCGCCGGACGTCGGCGGCGGTTTCGGCTCCAAGCTCCAGGTGTACGGCGAGGAGGTGGCCTGCCTGCTGCTGACGAAACGGCTCGGCCGCCCGATCAAGTGGACCGAGTCGCGCAGCGAGGGCAACGCGACCGTCCACCACGGCCGCGACCAGATCCAGCGCCTGTCGCTGGCCGCCGACTCCGACGGGCGGATCCGCGGGCTGAAGGTCGACCTCCTCGCCGACATGGGCGCCTACCTGATGCTGGTCACGCCGGGCATTCCGCTGCTGGGCGCGTTCATGTTCAACGGCATCTACAAGATGGACGCCTACCACTTCAAGTGCGCCGGGATCTTCACCACCAAGACCCCGACCGACGCGTACCGGGGCGCCGGCCGCCCCGAGGCCACGTACGCGATCGAGCGGCTGATGGACGAACTGGCGAGCGAGCTGTCCCTCGACCCGCTGGAGGTGCGCCGCCGCAACTGGATCAAGCACGAGGAGTTCCCGTACGAGACGATCGCCGGGCTCACCTACGACTCCGGCAACTACGAGGCCGCGACCGACAAGGCGCGGCAGCTCTTCGAGTACGACAAGCTGCGCGCCGAACAGGCCGACCGGCGCGACCGCGGCGACCCCGTCCAGCTCGGCATCGGCGTCTCGACGTTCACCGAGATGTGCGGTCTCGCGCCGTCGCGGGTGCTCGGCTCGCTGTCGTACGGCGCGGGCGGCTGGGAGCACGCGTCCGTACGGGTGCTGCCGTCCGGCAAGGTCGAGGTGGTGACCGGCTCGTCGGCGCACGGGCAGGGACACGAGACGGCGTGGGCGCAGATCACCGCCGACCGGCTGGGCGTGCCGTTCGAGGACGTGCGCGTGCTGCACGGCGACACCGCGATCTCGCCCAAGGGCATGGACACCTACGGCTCGCGGTCCCTCGCCGTCGGCGGCGTGGCGCTGTACAACGCCTGCGACAAGGTGATCGACAAGGCTCGCCGGATGGCCGCGCACCTGCTGGAGGCCGACGAGCACGACGTCGAGTTCGCGAACGGGGCGTTCTCCGTACGCGGCGTGCCCGACCAGTCGCGGACGCTCCAGGAGGTGTCGCTGGCCGCCTTCGCGGCGCACGACCTGCCCGAGGGCTTCGAGCCGTCGCTCGACTCCGACGCCACGCACGACCCGGACAACTTCTCCTTCCCCCACGGCACGCACCTGTGCGCCGCCGAGGTGGACACCGAGACCGGATACGTCAAGATCCGCTCGTACGTCGCGGTGGACGACGTCGGAAAGGTGGTGAACCCGCTGATCGTCGAGGGTCAGGTGCACGGCGGCCTGGCGCAGGGCATCGCCCAGGCACTGTACGAGGAGGCGGTCTACGACGCCGACGGCAACCTGACGACCACGACGATGGCCGACTACCTGCTCCCGGCGGCCTCGGACCTGCCGACGTTCACCACCGACCGCACCGAGACCCCGGCGACCACGAACCCGCTGGGCGTCAAGGGCGTCGGCGAGGCCGGCACGATCGCCTCCACGCCGGCCGTGGTGAACGCGATCGTCGACGCGCTCCGCCCGTACGGCGTGAACGACGTGCCGATGCCGTGCACGCCCGAACGCGTGTGGCGAACCCTGCAAGGGGGCGGACCGGAACACTCGGCGCAACCCGGTGCGGGCGGCGGGCTCGGATCGGCCGGAGGTGAGGCATGATTCCCGGATCGTTCGACTATGTACGCCCGGCGACGCTGGACGAGGCGGTCGCGGCGCTGCGCGACGCCGGCGACGAGGGCAAGGTGATCGCGGGCGGGCAGAGCCTGCTGCCGCTGCTGCGCTTGCGGCTGGCGTTCCCCGAGGTGCTGATCGACGTCGCCTCGGTGCCGGAGCTGCGCGGCGTACGCGACGAGGGCTCCTCGCTGCTGGTGGGCGCCATGACGACGCACTACGAGGTGCTGCGCGATCCGCTGATCCGGCAGCACGCGCCCCTGGTCGCGGCGGCCACCTCTACCGTCGCCGACCCCGCCGTACGCCACCGGGGCACCTTCGGCGGCTCGCTCGCGCACGCGGACCCGGCGGGCGACCTGCCGGCGGTCGTGCTCGCGATGGACGGGGTGTTCGTCACGTCGTCGCGGGAGATTCCGGCGGCCGAGTTCTTCGCCGACTACCTCACCTCGACGCTCGAACCCGACGAGGTCCTGGTCGGCGTCCGCCTGCCGAAGTCCTTCGCCGGGTGGGGCTTCCACTACGAGAAGTTCCACCGTACGGCGCAGGCCTGGGCCATCGTCGGCGTCGCCTGCCTCGTCAACCGCTCGGGCGGCGAGGTCGCCGCGGCCCGGGTCGCCCTGACCAACATGGGCTCGACGCCGGTGCGCGCGTCGGCGGTGGAGTCGGCGGTCAGCGGCGGCGCGGCCGACCGCGATGCCTTCCGCGCGGCGGCCGGAAGCGCCGCCGAGGGCACCAGCCCGCCCAGCGATCTGCACGGGTCCTCCGACTACCGGCGCCATCTCGCGACGGTCCTGACGGCGCGTGCGCTGTCCAGAGCGGCCGACGTTTAGCGCGCGTCGCGCGTTCGCTCCCCTGGCGCGGGGTATGCAGTCGTGCATGTCGCGCATACCCCGCGTCAGCGGAGCTTTGGGGCCCTCGTAGGGTTCATCTGGGAGGATGTCCATGGAACTTGATCACGAATTCACCGTTCCCGTGCCCGTGGATCAAGCGTGGCCGGTCCTGCTCGACGTCGAGCGAATCGCTCCGTGCATGCCCGGCGCGACGCTGGACTCGGTCGACGGCGACGACTTCACGGGCCGGCTCAAGGTGAAGCTCGGGGCGATGACGATCACCTACAAGGGCTCGGCACGCATCGCCGCTCGCGACGAGGACACCCACACGGTGTCCATCGAGGGCACCGGCAAGGAGGCGCGCGGCGCGGGGACGGCCAGCGCGAACGTCCAGGCACAGCTGCACGACCAGGGCGACAGCACCCGGGTCACCGTGCACACCAAGCTCAACATCACCGGGCGCCCGGCGCAGTTCGGCCGCAACATCATGTCCGAGGTCGGCGGCAAGCTGATCGGCCGGTTCGCGGACAACCTCGCCGAGGAGATCGCTCGGCCCGCGGAAGAGCCCGAGGCCGCGGCGGCTCCGGCCGCGGAGCCGCAGGCGGCGCCCGCGGAGCCGGCGCCGAGCGGCGACGGCACCCCCCAGCCCACCGAGGCCGCGGAGCCGCAGACCGCCCCCGCCGAGCCCAAGGCGTCCGAGGCCACACCGCGGCCGGCGGCACAGCGGCCCGTCGCCGCGCGCTCGTCGAACGATGAGGCGATCAACCTGCTCGAGTTCGCGGGCCCCTCGATCGCCAAGCGGCTGGCGCCGGTGGTGGTGGGCCTGCTGGGCCTGTTCGGGTTGTGGCGGATCGTCCGGCGCGCCCGGCGCAAGTGACCGGCTGAGCCGGTCGCCCGTGCCGGGCGGGGCGGCGCCATGGGAGATCGGCGGCCGCGGGAACGAGGATTTCGCGCCCCGCCCGGCCACGCGTCCGCGCTCCGGCGACGGCCGGGCCCGTACGGCCGAGCGGCGGCCAATAGCGTCGATCAGCAGGACTTATGGCCGCCGCTGGCGTCCGGCGAACCGGGAGTGATGGCATCGTCGTATGGAACTGCGGGAGATGCGGGCGTTCGTCGCCGTCGTCGAAGAGGGCGGCATGTCCGCGGCCGCACGGCGGCTGCATCTGAGCCAACCGGCCCTGTCCCAGACGATCGGTGCGCTGGAGCGGGAGCTCGGTGTGGAGCTGCTCGTCCGGAGTTCCACCGGCGTGGCGGCCACGGAGGCCGGCCTGACCCTTCTCACCGAGGCCCGTGCGGTTCTGGCCCGCCATGACCAGGCCGCCGCCGCCGTCGCCAGGCACGCCGGAGCCTGCGGCGGCATTCTGAAGATCGGCATTCCGCTCGAACTGCCGCCGGACCTGCTCACCGGCCCGCTGGCCGACCTCGCTGCCGCCTACCCTGGCACCCGGGTGCTGGCCCATCACCTTTCCACCGCCGCGCAGATGGCCGCGCTGCGCGCCGGCGAACTCGACGTCGGCCTGGTACGCGAACATCCCATCGGCCCGGACCTGGACGCCGTCCAAGTGGCCGAGGAACGGCTCGGGGTGCTGCTGACCGTCGAGGACGCCGAGAAGATCTCCGAGCCGGAGGGCATCCGCCTGGACGCGCTCGCCGGGCTCGACTGGGTCGGCTTCCCGCGCTCCGGCAGCCCCGCCTGGTACGACGAGCTGACCGCCATCCTGCGCAGCCACGGTCTCGAGCTGGGACCTCCCGCTCCCGAGGGCCAGGAACTCATCCCGGAGGTGAAGCTCGCCGCCGTCACCGCCGGCCACGCCTTCGCCCTGGCACCGCCGCACTGGCGTCATCCGCTCCCGGACACCGTCGTCTGGTCTCCGCTGGCCGGCCATCCGCTCGTCCGGCGCACCTGGGCGGCGTGGAAGGCCGACTCCCACCGCCGCGACCTCGGGCACCTGATCGTGGCTCTCGACCGCTCGACGCGGTAGGCGGACCGCACGCGCCTCCACGGGCGCCCGCTTCCGCGGTCCGCTGCGCGCGGCGAACGCGAAGCGGACCGCGGCGGGGGCTTCAGACGGCGATACGCCCGCCGTCGACCGGCAGGAGCGCGCCGTGCACGAACGCCGCACGGTCGGTGGCCAGGAAGGCGACCGCCTCGGCGATCTCCTCCGCCGAGCCGGGGCGTCCGGCCGGCGCCGCGCCGGCCAGCGCCTCGATGTCCTCGGCGAATCCGCTGGTTCCCTCGGTGCGCGTCGGGCCGGGGCTGACCGCGTTGACCCGGACCCCCTTGGGCCCGTACTCGGCCGCCCAGGCCTTGGTGAGCAGCACGACCGCGGCCTTGCTGCTCCCGTAGAGGGCGTAACCCGCGACTCCGAACTCCGAGACCATCGTGGTCAGATTGATGATCGCGCCATGACCGCGCTCGGCCATCTCCGGAGCGAGTTCGGCGACCAGGAAGTAGGGCACCTTCACGTTCAGCGTGTACACCGAGTCGAAGTCCTGCTCGCTCGTTTCGTCGGTGGAGACGAACGGATAGATTCCTGCGTTGTTGATCAGGATGTCCACGTGACCGGCCAGCGCACGCGCCTGCGCCGCCAGCGCCCGTACGGACGCCAGGTCGCGCAGGTCGCTGCGTACGAAGTCGGCCTTGCCACCGTTCGCGCGGATCTTCTGGACCGCCTCGTCGCCCCGCGCCTCGTCCCGGCCGGAGATGACGACGTGCGCACCGAGGCCCGCGAGTGCGATGGCCGAGGCACGGCCGATGCCGCTGTTACCGCCCGTCACCAGCGCCGACTTTCCCTGCAACTCTGACATTTGCTCACCTGTGTCCCTATGCCGCGATCAGCGGCTCGGCCAGGTCCATCCCGGCCGCGCCGGGTGCAAGTCCCGGAGAGCCGCCGGACATCCCGTTGATCTATTCGGGCCGGTTATCGCCGGGATAAGCGGCCGAGCGATCAGGCGAGGGAGTCGATCCAGCGCTCCAGCCGGCGGCCTTCGGTGGCCATCAGCTCGGGGTCGCGGAAGGTGTTGGTGAGCAGGGAGATCCCCTGGTAAGCGGCCAGGAGGGCGACGGCGAGCTCACGCGCGTCGTCGCGGCCCATCGCCGCGAACTGCCCCTCGATCCAGTCGACGAGCCGCCGCATGACGTCGGCGACCGCGCGGTCGAGGCCGTCGGCGCGCTTGTCCAGCTCGGCGGCGAGGGTGCCGGTCGGGCAGCCGAACCGGGCGGCGAGGTCGCGGCCGTCGACCCAGCCGTGCACGAGCGCCTTCAGCCGCTCCCGGGGGGTGGGGAGCCGGTCGAGCGCCGCGATCGTCTCCCGCAGGTGGTCCGCCTGCGTGTCGATCGCGGCCTCGACGAGCTGATCCTTGGTCTTGAAGTAGTAGTAGACGTTGCCGACCGGCACGTCGGCCGCTCGCGCGATGTCCGCGAGCGTGGTCCGTTCGACGCCCTGCTCGTGCAGCACCCGAGCCGCGGCGCCGGCCAGCCGCTCGCGCTTGCCGGGCCGCCGCCCGACTTTTGAGTCAGTCACCCGACTAACTGTAGACGCGACCGATCGCCGTCGGCTACCGTCTTAGTTAGTTGACTGACTTAGGAGCGATTCAATGATCGTGGTGACAGGAGCGACCGGAAACGTCGGCGGAGAGCTCGTACGGATCCTGACCGCCGCCGGCGAACGGGTGAGAGCCGTCTCTCGCCGCCCGGCGGAGGTACCCGCCGGCGCCCGGCACTGGCCCGCCGACCTCGCCGAACCTGCCGGCCTGAAGACCGCTCTGGAGGGGGCCGACGCGCTGTTCCTCCTCGTCGCCGGGGAGGAACCGCGAGAGGTCCTCGACCTCGCCGAGGCGGGCGGCGTACGGCGGGTGGTGCTGTTGTCCTCGCAGGGCGCGGGCTTCCGGCCGGACGCCTACCGGCATCCGGTGACCTTCGAAGCGGCCGTACGCGCATCGGGCCTCGAATGGACGATCCTGCGCCCGGGCGGCTTCCACTCCAACTCCTACGCCTGGGCCGCGTCGATCCGCGCGAACCGGACGGCCGCCGCGCCGTTCGCGGACGTCGGCCTGCCGACCATCGACCCGGCCGACATCGCCGAGGTGGCCGCCGCCGTCCTACGGGAGCCGGGCCACGCGGGCCGGACCTACGAGCTCACCGGCCCGGCGGCGATCACTCCGCGCGAGCGGGCCGCGGCGATCGCCGAGGCGCTGGGCGAGCCGGTGCGGTTCGTCGAACAGACCCGGGAGGAGGCCCGCGAGGAGATGCTCCGCTTCATGCCCGAGCCGGTCGTCGAGGGCACGCTCGCCATCACCGGCGACCCGACCGCCGCCGAGCAGAAGGTCGGCCCGGCCGTCGCGCAGATCCTCGGCCGCCCGCCGCGCGCCTTCGCCGACTGGGCGCGGCGGAACCTCGCGGCCTTCCGGTGACCGCCTCCCCGCCCGATGCGCCCGGCCGGAGATCACGGTCGACCACCCGATGAAGCTCACCCTCTGAAAGGCCCCTCATGCCCGTCCAGCGAGTGCTCGACTCAACGATCCGCTACCAGGAGGTGGGCGGCGGCACGCCTGTCGTCTTCCTGCACGGCAACCCCACCTCCTCTCACCTGTGGCGCGACGTCGTTCCGGCCGTGCCGGGGCGGCGGCTGGCACCCGACCTGATCGGGATGGGCGGGTCCGGCAAGCCCGCCATCGACTACTCCTTCGCCGACCACGCGCGATACCTGGACGCCTGGTTCGACGCGCTCGACCTCGACGGCGTGGTCCTGGTCGGGCACGACTGGGGCGGCGCGCTCGCGTTCGACTGGGCCGCCCGGCATCCGGAGCGGGTGCGCGGCATCGCGTTCACCGAGACCATCGTCAAGCCCATGACCTGGGAGGAGTTCCCCGAGGCCGGCCGGGCGCTGTTCGAGGCGATCAAGAGCGACAGGGGCGAGGCCATGATCCTCGACGACAACGCCTTCATCGAGATGCTGCCCGGCAGCGTCGCCACCTCGATCGGCGAGGAGGACATCGCCGCCTACCGCGCGCCGTACCCCACGCGTCAGAGCCGCCGGCCGATCCTGCGCTGGGCGCGGTCCATGCCGCTGGGCGGTGCACCCGCCGACGTCGTTTCCCGGATCGAGGCGTACGGCGCGTGGCTCGCGGCGAGCCCGGACGTCCCCAAGCTGCTGGTGACGTTCGCGCCCGGGCCCGGCGTGATGATGACCCCGGAGATGATCGACTGGTGCTCGACGCACATGGCCGGGCTGGAGATCGAGCGCTACGACGCGGTCGCCGGCCACCACACGCCCGAGGACCGGCCCGAGCTGATCGCCACGACCGTCGGGAACTGGCTGCGACGAAACCGGATCTAAGCCCGGCCCGCCTCCTGGGCGAACGCCCGGAAGCGTTCACCACCTCGGGACCGGCGAAGGAGCCGGACCGGCCACTTCAGGCACGTGCCGGGAGGGCGGACGCCCGCTCTAGAGTGAGCGGCATGACCGACACGTCCCGGGAGTACGCGGCCGCGCTGGACGCCGACGACCCGCTCGCCCCGCTGCGGGACGCCTTCGTACGCGACGATCCCGAGCTGATCTACCTCGACGGCAACTCGCTCGGGCGGCTGCCGAAGCGGACCGCCGAGCGGATCGCGCGGGTCGTACGGGACGAGTGGGGCTCCGGCCTGATCCGTTCGTGGAGTCACTGGGCCGACCTGCCCTTCCAGGCGGGTGACCTGATCGGCGAGACGCTCCTCGGCGCGGCCGGGGGTCAGGTCGTCGTCTCGGACTCCACCACGATCAACCTCTACAAGCTCGCCGTCGCCGCGCTCGACGCGCGACCGGGCCGGAAAGTGATCGTCACCGACGACGACAACTTCCCCACCGACCGGTACGTCCTGGAGGGGCTGGCCGCCCAGCGGGGCCTCGAACTGCGCGTCGTGCACACCGATATCGACCACGGCCTGGACCTGAACGTCCTTCAGGAGGCCGTGGGCGCGGACACCGCGCTGGTCAGCCTGTCGCACGTCGCGTACCGGTCCGGCGCGCTGCTCGACATGGCCGCCGTGACCGAGATCGTCCACGAGGCCGGCGCGCTCGTGCTGTGGGACCTGTGTCACTCCGCGGGGTCGGTGCCCGTACGGCTCGACGCGAGCGGCGCGGACCTCGCGGTCGGCTGCACCTACAAGTACCTGAACGCCGGGCCCGGATCTCCCGCCTTCCTGTACGTCCGCAAGGAGGTTCAGGACCTGCGGCAGCCGATCTGGGGCTGGTTCGGGCAGCGAGACCAGTTCGCGATGGGCCCGGCGTACGACCCGGTACCCGGGATCGGCCGGTTCCTCGTCGGCACGCCGTCGATCATGGCGATCGCCGCGGTCGAGGAGGGGGTACGGCTGCTCGCCGAGGCCGGGATCGACCGGCTGCGGGCCAAGGGCCAGGCCCTCACCGGCTACCTGATCGACCTGGCCGAGGCGTGGCTGCCGGACCTCGCCCTGGCCACCCCCGCCGACCCGAAGCGGCGCGGCTCACACGTCGCGCTGCGCCACCCCGAGGCCTGGCGCATGGCGCAGGCCATGATCGCGGACAAGGTGATCCCCGACTACCGGACCCCCGACCGGCTGCGGCTCGGCCCCGCACCGATCAGCACGAGCTTCACCGACGTGTGGGACGGCCTCCACCGCCTGCGCACGATCGTGGACGAGCGGGCGTACGAACGCTTCTCCAGCGAGCCGGCGCGGGTGACCTAGGATCTTGCTCGCAGGCCCCGCGTCTCACCGCGCGGCGGCCCCTTCACGCTTCCAGGCAGCGCAGTACCGCCAGTACCGGCCGGTTGGCATCCTCCGAGGAGGCCAGGCCCAGCTTGCTCGAGACCGCCGCCACATGCTTTTTCCACCGTACCCACGGACACCACCAGGGTCTGCGCGATGGCCGCGTTGGACCTGCCCCCTCCGCCGCTTCGGAGCGGTTCCCATCATCACCGACCGCTCCCCTCACGGGCCGTCAATTGCTGTGGCGCGTCAGGCCGTCAATCGGCCGCACCCGCAGCATCCGCAGCAGTGGCGCACCCGAGGAGACCCCGACCAGTACCGCCCCGCACAGCGCGACAGCGAGCCAAGCCCACCCCGGCACCCCGCTCAGCGGCGTTCCGGTACGGGCGCCGAGCGGCAGCATCACCGCGCAGCCCGCGGCCGCACCCGCGCCGACTCCGGCCACCGTGATGATCGCGCATTCGATCGCGACCGTCCTGACGATCTGCCGCCGCTCCGCGCCGACCGCGCGCAGCAGCGAGAACTCACGCAGCCGTTCCAGGGCCAGCATTACCAGGGTGTTGGCGGCAACCAGTCCGGCGAAGCCGACGTACAGCAGTGTGCCGAAGACCTCACCCCAATCTTCCCCGGATCCGGTGAACGAGGACAACTTGGCCACCACGAACGCCGTGACCAGCGCGACCGGGGTGATCGCCGCGGACAGCCGGCGCGCCCTCGCCCGGGTACCGGCCACTGCCAGCTCCCCGGGCGCCCCGCCGAACGCCCGTAGCACGGGGGCGCACAGCCCGATCGTGCACCGCCCGATCCACGGCCCGGCGAAGCCGATCGCGACCAGGTAGGCGAGCAGCACCAGCGGGATCACCTCGGCCGCGTTCTCGGCCGACCCCAGGCTTGCGACCACGGTCAGCGCGACCGCACCGGCCAGGGCGACCAGGGACGCCATCCCCCTTACTGTGCCCGCTCGTTCACCGCCCTGGACCAAGGACTCGGCGAGCGCCGCCGATGGCCGGGTACGGGACGCCCGCCAGCCCGCGATCAGACCGCCGAGCTGTGAGCAGACCAGCAGCACCCCGCCCTCGGTGACCAGCGACTGCCACCCGACGTGGAAGGAGACACCGGCCGGCGCCATGCCGTGCGCGGCCAGGCCGTGCAGCCAGAAGCGGCCGAGCAGCGCCCCCAGTCCGTATCCGACGGGCAGCGCGGCGAGTGCAGTACCGAGCGCCTCGACGGCGACCATCCGGCGGATCTGCCGGGGCTCGGCGCCGATCGCGCGCAACAGCGCGCTCTCCCGCCGGCGTTGGGCCACCGCCAGCGCCATCACCTGGCCGATTACGAAGATGGACAGATACGCCATCATCTGGCTGAAGGCGATGCCCATGTCGGAGAGATCGGCGAGCTGCGCGCGGGCGGCCGGATCGGCCCCCAGCGGCACGGACGACGCCGAGACCGTCATCGCGACGCTCGCGATGACCACTGTCGCGGTGAGCACAAGCGCCGCGAAGGTACCCGCCAGAGCGGACGGGCGGGAGCGGACGGCCGCGGTGGCCAGACCGGTGGGACGCCGGACGCTCATCCGACCTGCCCCTCTGCTGCCGCGGCGCCGCTCAGGGCGACGGTTTTGCCCCCGCTGTCCTGAACCAGCCGCCCGTGAGCAAGCCGCAGCACTCGGTCCGCCCGGGCAGTCACCGAAGGGTCGTGCGTGACCAGCACGACGGTCGCCCCCTGCTGGTAAACCGCCTCACGGAGAAGGTTCAAGATCTCCGCGCCGGTCTCCTGGTCCAGGGACCCGGTCGGCTCGTCGGCGAAGACCACCTCGGGCTCGGTGATCAAGGCCCGGGCGATGGCCACCCGCTGCTGCTGCCCGCCCGAGAGCTGGCCCGGACGGGCATCCTCGCGTCCGTCCAGGCCGACCCGGGCCAGCAGCTCCCGTACGCGCGCCGGATCGCGGCGCCGCCCGTCCAGCCGGAGCGGCAGCAGCACGTTCTGCTGCACAGTGAGCGCGGGAAGCAGATTGAAGGACTGGAAGACGAACCCGATGTGCGCACGCCGCAGCCGGGACAGGCTGCGCTCCCTCATCCCGCTGATCACTCGACCGCCGAGACGCACCACTCCGGAGGTGGGCCGGTCCAGCCCAGCGGCGCACTGCAGAAACGTCGACTTGCCCGAGCCAGACGGGCCCATCACAGCCGTGAACGAGTGTTCCGGCACCTGGACGTCCACCTCGCACAAGGCGTGCACCGCACGCCCGCCGCGGCCATAGGACCGGCTGACTCGCTCCAGCTCAAGCACGTTGTTCATTGGTAGTCAGGGGTGCAGTGCCCGTGTGGGCCTGTTTACCCATCCCCCTAATCAGGGTTAGCGGGTCTGCTTTCGGCAGACTCGGTGGTCGGTAGTCGGGCTGGCGGGTGAGGACTTTGTCTCCCTGGACTTCGAGTCCTGATGAAAGACAGTGCCCCCGCTGGTTTGCCGGGAGAGTCGATCGCTGCTGGGATGTCGTCGCCCATCGTGTTGGTGTGGGCACTGCTTGATCAGGTCGCTGATAGTGGTCGACGTCAGCCGGGGACTGCTCCGCGGCCGGATTCGGCCGCGCCACAATCCGAACGGTCGTCGCCGAACTCCCGTATCTGGGCTTTCAGCGCTTCCTGCCCGTGGCCTGCTCGGCTACGGAGTGCGGCACCCGGCCTGCCCGCTCCCGATGCCGCGCTGGTGACATGGTCGGAAGGAGTCGAAGTAGCTGGTGGTGAGCGTGCCGAGGCCGGTCACGTCGTCGTAGCCTGGGGTTGCGGCCAGGCTCTGGTCGAGGCCGAAGGTGTCGACGTAGGGCTCGGTGGGGGATCCCGGGATCTGGTTGGCGACCGGTCCCGCGGCGAATAGGGGAACGCCCTGGCCGAGCGGGTGGTCGGTGACGTCGTGGTAGGCCGAGGCGCCGTGGCGCGCGTAGATGACCGGGTTGGCGAACCCGATTGGCTCGCCTGCGGCCTGTTGGGCGTCGGCCTGCATGCCCGCGAACTCCGGCGTCGCGACGCTGGTCCCGCCGACGGCGATCTCCCGGTAGCCGGGCGGCAGCCCCTGGCCCGGGGGCACCGTGATGCCGGCGCGGACGCCGGTGCCGAAGCCGGCGTCGGCCGCGACATCGGGCACGACGCGCATCGGCACACCGGATCCGTGTGCCTGGCTGAGCGCCTCGGGCACCGTCTCACGCTGGTAGGACGGCTGCTCGAGCATGTCGCTGGGGCCGCCGCCCCCGCCGAAGGCGAACGCGCCCGGCAGCTGCGCCCAACTCTTCCCGTCCGGGGTCAGCCCGGCGACGTGGTCGCCCCAGCCGGTCTCCCACAGGTACTGGCCGCGCGCCCCGATCGCCAGGCTGGTGCCGCCCACCGCCGTCACCCACGGGTCGCCGGCGGGGTAGCTGATCGCCGGCTTGGAGGGGGTGGGATCGCACTCCCCGCTGATCTGGCAGTTCGATCCGTCACCGTGGTCCGCGGTGCCGTTGTAGAAGCCGATCCCCTCGGCCGCGCCCCGCTGGAAGATCTGCTCGTAGGCGGCGATCAGCCCGGGCGAGGGGTCGGGATCGTAGTGCCTGATCGTCCGTCCGCTAACGATCTCGGCCAGGTGCCGGTCGGTGACGGTGCCAAGCTCGTCGAGCATCGACAGGGCCTGATCGTCGTTGTCGCATTTCGCGCCGAGGTAGACGATGTCCGCGTCGGGCGCCATTCCGTGCACGGCCTCGATGGCCATGTAGTCCTCGGCGAACGGGAACTCCCGGCCGCCGCACGAGGCGTCCAGCCCGGGCGGGATGATTTCGGTGAACTGGCCGGGCCGCAGCGGCACGCCGTGGTCGCTCGCGAATCGCGCCACATCGCCCGGAGTCGCGGCGTTGTGCCCGGGGCCGACCACGGCGACTCGCACGCCCTTGCCGGTCAGACCGGCCGGAACCCCGTAGGCACTGCGGAGTTGCTGCGAGGTGTAACCGCACCCCGCGTAGGGCGCCGTCCGGCCGTAAGCGGGCGGCAGATTCGACGCCCGCCGTTGCCCGTAATACTCCGAGCAGGGCAACGTCGCGGCCCCAACAGACCCGGCCGGTGCCGATCCGGCCGCGTGCGGGGCCGGGGTGGTGGTGCCTGCGCGGCCTGGTGAAACGGGGGCGGTCTCGGCACGGCCCGGCGCGGCGGGCGTGCCGCCCGCCGCGGGTTCGCCGTCGGAGCCGGGCAGGCCGATCTCGGTTGGTGCCATGGTCAGCACGGCCCCGGCGACCTGCGCCGGGACGCTGAGCCCCGCGCCTGGCGGGGGCGCCTGTTGGGTGAGCGCACCGACCCGGTAGCTGTGCCAGGCGGCACCGAAGGCGCGCGCGGCCTCGGCCGCACTCCCCTGCACCGACAGGTAATGCGGGTTCGCCGCGGTGACGTCCAGCCCGGCGGCGGCCAGCCAGGACCGCACCGCCGTGACCTGGCCGGGCGCCGGATCGAACCGTTTCCGCACCTCGGCGGGCGTCAGGTAGCGATGGAACAGCGCGCTGTGTGGGTCGGCGACTGCCGCCCCGTAGGCCGCGAGCCCACGCGGGTCGCGCCCGGCCAGGTACACCCGGGCGGCGATCGGCGCACCGGCCGGAGCCGGCCCTAGATCCGCGGAGTCGGTGCCCCCGGCTTTCGACGGCAGCGTCCACAGCGGCACGTAGCCCGGCAGCCCGTGCCGTCCACCAACGGGGCCGTGCCCGGCCGCGAACGCGGCGGCGGAGGACGGCACTCCGGCGCACGCAATCGCGACGCCGGCCGCCGCGACGCCCAGGATGCCACCGCCCCGCGGACGGCGGCCGATCGGCAGCGGAACGCGCATTGATCTCACCTCGATAGGGGAAGGGCGTCTCGAGTCATGATCTCGAAGCTATTCGCGCGACCTGCCGCCCCGGAACGTGGCTGACCTCCGTCTTCGGTTGGGGGATTTCCCCCAGGCCGTCAGCCGGCCGGGCGCCGCCCCGTACGCCGCACCCGAGCGCCACCGAGCCGCGGCGGAGCACGCGGAGACGCGGCGTGCTGAAGTCACCGCTTTCCGGGGGCGGGGAAACGCGGCCACCCCCGCTGGCAGCACCAATGCGGCACCCACCGACGACGCTGACCAGGGCGCTGCCCCCTTATCGGGCTTACTTGGCTGCCACCTGTAGCTGTGCCACTCCCTGCTCTTCAGCTCGATCGGCGAGGACACGCTCGAGCCGTTGAACCTGTCTGCCCAGGAGGTTGCCAACGAAGCACCGCCGTCTGATGCAACATCTGACGGTTAACCGAGCGGTTACTCCCACTCGATCGTGCCGGGCGGCTTGCTCGTGATGTCGACGACGACCCGGTTGACCTCGGCGACCTCGTTGGTGATGCGCGTGGAGATGCGCTGCAGGACCTCGTACGGCAGCCGCGCCCAGTCGGCGGTCATCGCGTCTTCGCTGGTCACCGGGCGCAGCACGACCGGGTGGCCGTAGGTGCGGCCGTCGCCCTGCACGCCCACGGAGCGTACGTCCGCGAGCAGCACGACCGGGAACTGCCAGATGTCGCGGTCGAGACCGGCCCGGGTGAGCTCCTCCCGGGCGATCGCGTCGGCCTCGCGGAGCAGGTCGAGCCGCTCGCGCGTGACGGCGCCGATGATCCGGATGCCGAGGCCGGGGCCGGGGAACGGCTGCCGCCAGACGATCTCCGGCGGCAGGCCGAGCTCCTCGCCCAGCCGGCGCACCTCGTCCTTGAACAGCGTGCGCAACGGCTCGACCAGGGAGAACTTCAGGTCTTCGGGCAACCCGCCGACGTTGTGGTGCGACTTGATGTTGGCCGCGCCGGTGCCGCCGCCGGACTCGACGACGTCGGGGTAGAGCGTGCCCTGCACGAGGAACTCCACCGCCTCGCCGTGAGTGTCGACGATCTCGCGGGCGGCCTCCTCGAAGACCCGGATGAACTCCCGGCCGATGATCTTGCGCTTCTCCTCGGGGTCGGTGACGCCGTCGAGCGCGGACAGGAACTGGCCGGAGGCGTCGACGACCTTGAGGTCGACGCCGGTCGCGGCCACGAAGTCCTTTTCGACCTGGAGGGCCTCGCCCTTGCGCAGCAGCCCGTGGTCGACGAAGACGCAGGTCAGCTGGGACCCGATGGCCCGCTGGACGAGCGCGGCGGCCACCGCGGAGTCGACGCCGCCGGACAGCGCGCAGATCGCCCGCTTGTCGCCGACCTGGGCGCGGACGGCCTCGACCGACTCCTCGACGATGTTGACCATGGTCCACGACGGACGGCAGCCGGCCGCGGCGAGGAAGTGCCGCAGCACGGTCAGGCCGTGCTCGGTGTGCATGACCTCGGGGTGGAACTGCACCCCGTAGAGACGGCGCGCCGGGTCCTCCATCGCGGCGACCGGGGCGCTGGCGGTGCGTGCGGTCACCGTGAACCCGGCGGGCGGCGCGCTGCAGGTCACCCGGTGCGACATCCACACCGACTGCTCGGCGGGCAGGCCGGCGAGGAGCGTGCCCTCGTCGAGCACGGTCAGGTCCGTACGGCCGTACTCGGCGATGTCGGAGTTGGCCACCATGCCGCCCAGCTCCCGCGCCATCGCCTGGAAGCCGTAGCAGATGCCCAGCGTCGGCACCCCGGCCTTGAACAGGCCGTCGGGAACCGGCGGCGCGCCGGGCTCGTACACCGACGCGGGACCGCCGGACAGGATGATCGCCTTGGGCCGCTTGGCCAGCATCTCGGCGACCGGCATGGTCGAGGGCACGATCTCGCTGAACACGTGGCACTCGCGCACGCGCCTGGCGATGAGCTGCGCGTACTGCGCCCCGAAGTCGACAACGAGGACCGTGTCGAAGGACTGCTCGACTGACTCGACGGACACCAAGAACGCCTTTCGGAGTCGCGGGATAGCCACAGTCTAGTGGCGAAACGATGAACGTTTTCCCTCGTGGGAGCCCATACTGATCGGATGATCACGGCCGACGACATCGAGGCGAAGCTGGGCGAACTCGCCGATCCGACCCGCGCCGTACAGGAAAAACGCTATCTCAAGAGCGATCTGTGCCACCTGGGAGTGCGGGTTCCCGACCTGCGGAAGATCGCGGTCGCCGCCGCCACCGGCCTGACCCGCGAGGAGATCCTCGCCCTGACCGAGGAGCTCTGGAGCACCTCGCTGCACGAACGCCGGATGGTCGCGATCGAGGTGCTGAGGCGGGGCGTCCCGCTGCTCACCGCCGACGATCTCTCCGTCGCCGAGCGGCTGATCCGCGACTCGCTCAGCTGGGTCTACGTGGACACGCTCGCCGACAAGATCGTGGGCGGCCTGGTCGCCCGGCATCCGCGGCTGGCCGGCACGCTCGACCGGTGGGCGGCCGATGAGAACTTCTGGATCCGGCGCAGCGCCCTGCTCGCGCTGCTCCCGGGCATCCGCTCCGGCTCCGCCGATCGGGAACGCCTCGCCCGGTACGGCGACGCGCTCGTCACGGAGCGCGAGTTCTTCATCCGGAAGGCCCTCGGCTGGGTGCTGCGCGAGCTGAGCAAGTCCGACCCGGCCTGGGTGCGCACCTGGGTCCGCGACCACGTCGCCGTGGTGTCGGGCGTGACCATCCGGGAGGCCGTGCGCCGCCTCCCGGAGGACGATCGCGAGTACCTGCTCGCCGCCCACCGGAGCGCCCGCCGCGCCTCATGAGGCGCAGGAGCGACCAGAGGCGCCGTGCTCCCTCAGCCACCGCGTTCGCTCATGAGGGCCCGTACCGGACCCTGGCCGCGCCGGACCTGGTACTCACCTCGATCCGGTGGCTCGAACCGTCGTCACGGAGCCCGTCGTCGACCCTCAGGTCGCCGGATGACGACGTGCCGTTCACCCGGTAGCGGAAGCCGCGGGGCAGGGCGACCGTGACGGATCCGGAGGTGGCCTTGGCCGTGACCTGCTGTGGCGCGTCGGCGAAGCCGAGCCCGACGGCTCCGGAGGAGGTCCCGACGTCCACCTGCGGCGAGGACAGGTCGGTGCCGTTGACCGAGCCGGAGTTCGCCCTCGCCCAGACGGGGCCGTGCGTCCTGGCGATGTTCACCGAGCCCGACCGCGCCTGGAGACGGACGGGGCCCGCGAGGCCCTGAGCCGTGATGGTGCCCGAGCTGACGGTGGCCCGCACGGTGATCCCCGCCGGGACCCGCACGTTCAGGTCGACGTCGCATCCGGGGCCGGAGAACAGTGTCGCGTGCGCGCCGCAGTCCGCCTTGATGACCAGCGTGTCGCCGTTCCAGGACTGGCCGACGTTCGGCTTGCCCAGCGTCCATCGCAGGGTCCGCCCGACGGCGACGCGGCCCGGCGGCCCGGTGCCGACCGTCACCGATCCGCTGCCGGCCTCGACCTCGAGGGCGGTGATCGCGTGCGCGTACGAGACGGCCGGAACCGTCTCGGTCTGGCGGAAGAGGCGGCCCCAGGCCTGCTCTCCGAGGGGCACGATCGCCGTGAACGCCGTGGCCGCGGCGACGGCGATCCACACGCCCCGGCGACGGGGGCGCTCGGTCCCGGTCACGGGCGGCTCGGTCGCGGTCTCGGTCACGAGCCCACCCCCAGGAAGCGCAGCACGGCGAGTACGCGGCGATGGTCGGCGTCGGCGGCCGGCAGGTCCAGCTTGGCGAAGATGTTGTTGATGTGCTTGGCGACGGCGCTGTCACTGATCACCAGCGCCTCGGCGATGCCGCTGTTGGAGCGCCCTTCGGCCATGAGGGACAGCACGTCGCGCTCCCGTGGTGTCAGGCGGTCCAGCGGGTCGCTGCGCCGCCGGATGAGGAGCTGCGCCACGACCTCCGGGTCGAGCGCGGTCTCCCCGGAAGCCACCCGGCGCAGCGCGTCGATGAACGCCGAGACGTCGGCGACCCTGTCCTTCAGCAGGTAGCCGACCCGGCTCGTGTTGGCCGACAGCAGGTCCGCGGCGTACCGCTCCTCGACGTACTGCGACAGCAGCAGCACCGCGACGTCCGGCCACTGCCGCCGGATCACGAGCGCCGCCCGTACGCCCTCGTCGCTGTGGCCGGGAGGCATCCGTACGTCCGCGACGACGGCGTCGGGCCGGTGCTCCTCGACCGCGGCGAGCAGGGCGTCGGCGTCGCCGACCGCGGCCGCCACCTCGAACCCCGAGACCTCCAGAAGCTTGATCAGTCCGGCCCGGAGCAGGACCGAGTCCTCGGCGATCACGACGCGCACGGCAACTCCACGGTGATGACGGTCGGCCCGCCGGCCGGGCTGCTGATCCGGAACGTACCGTCGACCGACCCGACGCGCTGACGCAGACCGGTCAGGCCCGTGCCCCTCGACGGCTCCGCGCCGCCGGCCCCGTCGTCGGTGATGGTCATCCGCAGGAGATCCCCGAAGCGGGTGACGACGATCCGTACCTGTGTGGCCCGCGCGTGCCGGACCGCGTTGGTGAGCGCCTCGGAGGCGACGAAGTAGGCGACCGCCTCGACCGTGGGCGACGGGCGTTCGGGCACGTCGACCTGGAGGCGTACGGGGAGGGGCGCTCGCGCGGCGATGCCCGACAGCGCGGCGTCCAGTCCGCGGTCGTCGAGTACGGCCGGGTGCAGGCCGCGGACGACGTTGCGCAGGTCGGTCAGCGCCTCCTTGGCCTCCCAGTGCGCCTCGGCGATCACCTCCATGGCCTCGGGACCGCCGGTGAGGGTCTCGCGCGCCAGCCCGAGGTTCATGGCGAGCGCGACGAGCCTCTGCTGTACGCCGTCGTGCAGGTCGCGTTCGATGCGCCGGCGTTCGGCGTCCGCGGCGTCCACGACGCCGGCGCGGCTCTCCGCGAGGTCCTCGACCCGGCGCTCGAGCTCCTCCGCCCGGCTGGGCCCCAGCAGGGCGAACGCGACCCGCGTGTCCAGCCGCGCGATCGAGGCGGCCAGTCCCGGCGCGGCCAGCAGCAGGATGACACCGACCGCGTTGAGGAGGCCGTCGGCCACCGCGTGCCCGGTCAGCGCGAGCGGACTGGACGGGCGCAGCGCCCACGAGTAGGTGTTGAGCAGCGCCAGCGTGAACCCGGCCGCCCACACGGCGACGACCAGCAGCCCGCCGGTGGCGAGGGCGGGCCCGGCCAGAAGGTGGTACGCGAGCTGCCGCCAGGCCGTGGGCGAGCGGACCATCGCCACGACGGTCCGGCGGCCGAGGCGTTCATGGGGGACGGCGGGCACGTCCACGCCGAGAAGGGCCCAGAACCGGTGCCGCTGGACGGCGGTCAGCAGCCGGAGCGCGGCCAGCGGCAGCCCGACCGAGACCACGAGCGCGAGCAGGACCCCGGTGGTCGACACCGCGAACACCCACGGCACCGAAAAGATCATCAGCGCGACGAGGTGGACGGGCACCCCGGCCGTGACGAACGTCGTGTTCCGCCACGCCCAGGGCGACCACGGAGCGTGTGCGTTCCCCCAGTGGAACGCGCGCCGCGTCGGAATCGTCATCGCCATGCCAGGACCCTAGTTTTCGCACTTTGTCGGCGGCAATGCCGTTTCTTGCAGTTTCGATGGTGAAACTAGCACCACCCCAAGTCGCATAGCGCCATTACTGACCGTGATTCCGCCGACCGGCACGCTGGTGATCGTTCCCGAACCGCTGGGTTCACGAGGAGGCCGAATCCATGATCACCACCATCGAGCCCGCATCCGCGTCCGGCGAGACGGCCGGTGACCCGCCGTCGTCCGTACGGTGGCGCGGCAGGGCGCGCTGGGTGGGGCTCGGCCTGATCGGTTCCGGACTCGCGCTGATCCCGTGGCTGTTCGTGCTGGCCGTCGGGCTCCCCGCCAGCACGACCGCCGCACACTGGTCGACCGCGTGGGTGGGACTGGACGGCCTGGAGGCGCTCGGCCTGATCACGACGGGAGTGCTGCTCAACCGGCGCGATCCCCGCCGCTGCCTGGCCGCGACGGTCACCGCGACCCTGCTGACCGTCGACGCGTGGTTCGACGTGACCACCGCGGCACCGGGCGCCGACCGGGCGACGGCGGTCGCCATGGCCGCGGGCCTGGAGCTCCCGCTGGCGATCCTGTGCGCCGTCCTGGCCGTCCGCACGCTTCCGCGCACCGGGGATCTGGTCGTGCAGGCAGGCGTACAGGTCGCGCTGCTGGGACAGGAAGGCGATGAGCTCCGGCGTTCCCCAGGTCGGCCAGTGGTGTGAGGCGAACAGCACCTCGGAGCCGGCGGCGAACATCTCGATCGCCTCGGTGAGATAGCGGGACCAGACCCGCGGGTC
The DNA here is from genome assembly GCF_039541955.1 of Actinoallomurus oryzae. NCBI lineage: Bacteria > Bacillati > Actinomycetota > Actinomycetes > Streptosporangiales > Thermomonosporaceae > Actinoallomurus > Actinoallomurus oryzae. The sequence goes on from NZ_BAABHF010000009.1 coordinate 57,183, forward strand.
GCGGACGAGCGCGCCGCGCAGGGTCAGCACGTTGTGCAGGTCGTGCCTGGCGGTGAGCTGAGACTGCCGCCGCAGACTCGGATGCGCCGTGTCGGGGCACGGCTCGCTCTGGAAGGCGTAGGCACCGAAGTCAGGTAAAGCTGTGTCAGGCGGGTGAGATGGGCAGGCGCAGCGCCGCCGGGGCGTCGGCGGGGACCACGGCGGCCTTCGGGGCGACGGGGGCCAGGCGTTCGTAGGCGGCGCCGAGCTCCGGGCGCGGGTCGTCCTCGCCGTTGTTCGGCCAGAACGCCATGGCGCGCTCGGCCTGGGCGGTGATGGTCAGCGAGGGGTTGACGCCGAGGTTGGCCGACACCGCCGAGCCGTCCACGATGTGCAGGCCGGGGTGGCCGTACACCCGGTGGTAGGGGTCGATCACGCCCTCCTCCGGCGAGGCGCCGATCGTGCAGCCGCCGATGAAGTGCGCGGTCGTCGGGATGTTGAACAGGTCCAGCCACGTGCCGCCGGGCATGCCGCCCATCTCGTCGGCCAGCATCCGTACGGCGCGGTGCGCCTCGGGGATCCAGGTCGGGCTCGGCTCGCCGTGGCCGCGGCGGGCCCGCATGCCGCGGCCGGACGGCGACGGCACGACGGTGATCGAGTTGTCCCGGACCTGCATGACCAGCGCGATGATCGTCCGGCGCGACCAGTCGCGTAGGTTCGGCAGGCGGACGAGCTGGTGCGGGTGGGTCGCCGCCTGGCCGAGGAACTTGGCCCAGCGGGGCGTACGGCCGTCGCCGTCGATCAGCAGCGACCGCAGCGCGCCCATGGCGTTCGAACCGGGCCCGTAGCGGGTCGGCTCGATGTGGGTGTGTTCGTCCGGGTGGAACGAGGAGGTGATCGCGACGCCGCGCGAGTGGTCGTCGCCCTTGCGGCCGAACCGCTCGACGCCCAGGATCGCCTCGGAGTTGGTGCGGGTGCGGACGCCGAGCCGGTCGGACAGGTGGGGCAGCGCGCCCGTCGTCTTCATCCGGTGCAGCAGGCGCTGCGTGCCGTACGTCCCGGCGGCCAGCACGACGTGCTCGGCGGTGAGCGTGCGCCGCAGCCTCCGCGCCCGCCGGCCCGTGCGCGTCACCTCGACCGTGTAGCCGCCCTCCGCCCGCGGGCGTACGGCCGTCACCGTGGTCATCGGCAGGACCTTCGCGCCCGCGTGCTCGGCCAGGTAGAGGTAGTTCTCGGTGAGCATGTTCTTGGCGCCCACGCGGCAGCCGGTCATGCACGACCCGCACTCGGTGCACGTCGTACGGCGGGGGCCCGCGCCGCCGAAGTAGGGGTCCTCGACCCGCTCACCGGCCTTGTCGCCGAACAGGACGCCCACCGGGGTGCGGTGGAAGGTCTCCCCGCGGCCCATCCGCTCGGCGACCCGCTGGACCGCCTTGTCCGCGGGCGTCATCGTCGGGTTCGTCCGGACCCCGAGCATGCGTCGGGCCTGGTCGTAGAAGGGCGACAGCTCGGCCCGCCAGTCGGTGATGTGCCGCCACTGCGGGTCGGCGAAGAACGGCTCCGGCGGCTCGTACAGGGTGTTGGCGTAGACGAGGGACCCGCCGCCGACGCCCGCCCCGGCGAGGATGAGCACCCGGGAGCCCTTCTCCCCGCGCAGCAGGTGGATGCGCTGGATGCCGGTCATGCCGAGGCCGGGCGCCCACAGGTATCGGCGGGTGCGCCAGGAGGTCTTCGGCAGGTCGCGGTGGCGGCTCCCCGGCTCGCCGTCCGGGTCGTCGAACCGCCGGCCGGCCTCCACCACGGCGACGCGGTACCCCTTCTCGGTGAGCCGCAGCGCCGCGACGCTGCCACCGAACCCCGAGCCGACCACGATCACGTCGTAATCCATGCGGGCTCCTACCTCAGGCGCAGACGCTTCATCGTCTTCAGGCCGCGGCTGAGCAGCGCCGCGTACTTGTCGTACGGCATGCCCATGACCGGTTCGAAACCGAGCCAGTGCTGGCTGGCGACGGTCTGGACCTCGGTGTACTTCAACAGGCCCTCAGCGCCGTGCCGGCGGCCCACTCCGGAGTCCTTCATACCGCCCATCGGCGCGTCGTAGGAGGCGTACGCCGAGGCGTATCCCTCGTTGATGTTGACCGTCCCGGCCTTGATCCGTACGGCGAGGCGGCGCGCGCGTCCCACATCGCCGCTCCAGATGCTGGCGTTCAGCCCGTAGGCGGAGTCGTTGGCGAGTTCGACGGCCTCGTCCTCGTCGCGGAAGCGGTACAGCGACACCACCGGCCCGAACGTCTCGGACCGGCACAGCTCCATGTCGTCCTCGACGCCCGTGAGCACGGTCGGCTCGAAGAAGTACGGCCCGGCCTCCGGGCGGGTGCGACCGCCCGCGAGCACCTTGGCGCCCTTCTCGACCGCCTCCTCGACGTGCCGGACGACGGTGTCGAGCTGGCGCTGGGAGGTGAGCGAGCCCATGTCGGCGTCGTAGCCGGCGCCGAGCCGCATGTTGCGCACGCGGTGGGCGAAGCGCTCGGCGAACCGGTCGAAGATCTTCTCGTGGACGTAGAGGCGCTCGATCGAGATGCAGAGCTGGCCGGCGTTGGCGAAGCACGCGCGGACCGCGCCCTGGGCGGCCTTCTCGATGTCGGCGTCGTCCAGCACGATCATCGGGTTCTTGCCGCCGAGTTCGAGGGAGTAGCCGATCAGCCTCTTTGCGGCCTGCTCGGCGATGGCCCGGCCGCCCCGGGTGGAGCCGGTGAACGCGACGTAGTCGGCCGCGCCGATCAGCGGCTCGCCGATCTCGGCCGGGTCACCGACCACGACCTGCCAGATCTCGGGCGGCATCCCGCACTCGACCAGCAGGTCGATCGCCCACAGCGCGGTCAGCGCGGTCTGGGTGTCCGGCTTGTGGACGATCGTGTTGCCCGCGAGCAGCGCCGGTACGGCGTCGGGCACGCTGAGCGCGAGCGGGTAGTTCCACGGCGAGATCAGGCCGACGACGCCCTTGGGGTGGCGGACCTCGATCGTCCGGGTCGCGAGCGGCAGCAGACCCTGGCGATGGCGCGGCCGGAGCAGTCCCGGAGCGTGCCGGGCGTGGTAGAGCGTGCACCCGGCCGCGTCCATGACCTCCTCGAACGCGTGCCGGCGTGCCTTGCCGGTCTCCAGCTGGAGGAGGTCGAGGATCTCCTCACGGCGGTCCAGGACCGCGTCGTGGAAGCGGATGAACGGCGCGGCGCGCTCGGCCGGCGACCGGCGCGCCCACTCCCGCTGCGCGGCGCGGGCGCGCTCGTACGCGGTCGCGACGTCGCCCGGCCCGGAGATCGGCAGCTCGGCGAGCGGCTCTCCGGTGAACGGCGTCCGTACGGTGGTGGTCCGCCCGCCGGAGACGACGCGGGCGGCCAGCCGATCGAGGCCGTCCGGTACGGGTGGTGGCGTGATCGTGGGGGCCTCGCCGGGCCCCGCGTCAGACGCTTCGGCGGGGGACGCAGCGGTTGCACTCATGGATGAAGCGTAGAACGTGGTTCGGCCGCTGGCTACCGCTCGGTAACCAAGACGTCCGTTTTGGGATGTCGGACAAGCTTCAAAGGTCATTTCGGCTGACTCAAGCATCGCCTAGCCGTACTCAACTTTCGTTTCTACTGGTGCGCCTTGAGAAAACCTTGTATCCCAATGTTGGAGGGGTGACCGGCAGTCGACGGAAGGGCAAGGATGATCTCCGACCCGCAGGAACGCGCCGTCCCAGAAGCGATGAAACGGACGACTCGTCAGGAGAAGCGCGCCCAGACCCGGGAGGCGCTGCTCGACGCGGCGGAGCGCCTGTGGGCCAAACACGGTATCCGGGGAGCGTCACTGGATGAGATCGCGGCGTCGGCGGGCATGACCAAGGGGGCGGTCTACTCCAACTTCGCGGGCAAGACCGACCTCATCCTGGCGCTGCTCGACCGGTACACCCAGGTCGAGTTCGGGCAGCGCACCTCCTCGGCACTGCGCGACCAGGGCCGCCCGCGCGCCGACCGCTGCGCCGACGCCGGCCGCCACTACGCCAGCCGGCTGTCCGCGGAGGAGACGCGGATGAAGGCGCTGCTGCTGATGGAGCTGTGGCTGTTCGGCATGCGCGACTTCTCGGCCGGCTGGCGCATCGCCGACTGGTACCAGAGCCACCGCGAGGGCCTCGCCGCCGGGCTGCGGACGGGCGGCGACGACCTGTCGGCGGAAGACCGCGCGTCCCTGGCGATGGCGATCGAGTTCGGGCTGGCGCTCCAGCACCTGCTCGACCCGGACCGCGTCCCGGCGGAGCTGTACGGCCCGGGAATGAACCTCGTCCTCGGGCCCGCGATGCCGTAGCGCCTGCCGCGCTCACTCGCGGCTGTGGTTGGCGTCCTCGGGGTCCGGGGGTTCCAGTACGGCGTCGGGCACGGAGTCCGCGCTCCTGACCGTGTGACCGTGCTTGAACACCGCGTCGAAGTTCCCGGCGTACTCCTGCTCCAGCCGCGGGTCGGCCACGGTGATCATCGCCTCGTCGTGGCCGTGGAAGCCGACGGTCGTGTAGTTGGGGCTGCCGGTGAAGACGACCTTCTGCGGCCGGCCCTGGTACTGGCCGTCGATCAGCAGGTACTTCGAGTGGGCGTACGTCGTCCGGCCGCCCTCGGTGAGGTACCGGGTCTCGGGGCCGCCGTGCCGCCCGCCCTTCTTGACGAGGGAGCGGAGGGTCTTCGGGCCGACGATGTCGAACACGACCTGTACCCGGCAGCCCGCGTCGTCCAGCTTCCACAGCCGCCGCGCGATGGGGCCCCAGGTGAAGTGGCCGAGGCTCAGCCTGATCCGGGTACCGCCGGTGCACGAGACCTGGTCCAGCGCCTGGCTGATCGGATCGCCCTTGGCCCAGGGGAAGAAGTCCAGGCGATACCGCCCGGCCTGCACGGTGCGGTGGTAGTCGAGCTTGTGATGCTGGGCGACCAGGTCCTGGAAGTAGGACAGGTAGGCGGCGTAGACCGCCGGATCCTGCAGGACGAGCGCGTCGTTCCACTGGGTGTCACGGGCGCCGTCGGTGGCGTTCGCGGAGGTCTGCACGACCATGTCCTGCGCGCCGCCCGTGGTGGAGAACAGGAAGAACTTGTTGTGGTTGAACTCCGGCCCGATGCAGCCGCGATCCTCGTCGCACACGACCACCCAGGAGTCCTTCTTGGTGTCGGTGCCGAGCCCGCGCTTGAGGCGCTTGAAGGCGGCGTACGCGGTGGACTCGTGGTCGAGCACGACCTGCACGCTCACGTGCCGCTTGGCGGCGGCGACGAGTTGCGCGGCGGTGTCCGTGCTGGAGAAGTGGTACATCGCGATGGCGATCCGGCTGCCTTTGGGCGTCCCGGCGATCAGGCGGGCGACGCGGGTGGAGATGGCGTCCTGCTTCGCCGTACCGCTGACCGGGGAGTTGAAGATCGGCCCGGTCCGCGGAACGGGATCGTCCCCGGCGGCCGATGCCCGGGCGTCGACCGGCACTCCTGCGACGGCCGAGGTACGGGCGGTCGAGCCGCGCGTGGTCGAGGCCCGGGTGACCGAGGGAGGGGCGGCCGAGGTACGGACGGCCGAGAGGTGGGCGACCGCGGCCGGGATCGCCGCAGGGGCCGTGGTGGCGCCGACGGCCAGCGCCGAGGCCGCGATCACGGCCCTGGCGGCCGGCACGAACTTCACCACACGAGCTCCCGAAGTGGACACCAAGCGCCAAAGCACTCAGAAAGCGCTTGAAGTGCCGAAAGCGTACAGGAGTTACGGTCGCTCAGAACAGGTCTTTACGGTCAAGAGTTATCCCGAACCTCCTGGTCAGCCCGGCGACACTCCCCGACTCCGCCGAGTCAGCCGGGGCTCGTGCGGCGGAGGACGCCGGTCGAGGGCGTCTGGTGGTGCTGGGTCCACCCTCGAAGTGGACTTCGTCCTATCGAGGAGGCATCGGTGCGCGGCCTGGCGTTTCCGGCATGAGCAGCAAGCGTCTGGACGCGCTGGTGAGCGACGACGGGTTCCCCGCGGCGCTGGCGTCGGTGACCACGCGGGACGGACGCGTCCGCAACTACACCGCCGGTGTCGGCGACCCCAAGACCCACTCCGCCGTGCCGGTCGACGGGCAGGTGCGCATCGGCGGCAACACCAAGGTCTTCACCGCCGTCACCGTGCTGCAACTGGTCGGCGAGGGCAGGATCGGCCTGGACGAGCCGGTCGAGACCTACCTGCCCGGCCTGATCCGGGGCGACGGCATCGACGGCCGGAACATCACCGTCCGCCAGATCCTCCAGCACACCAGCGGCCTGCCCGACTACACCAACACCTTCACCAAGGGCCTCCTGCCCTACCGGCACACCTACTTCCCCAAGCCCGGCGACGAGACGATCCGCGAGCCCCACCCCCACGGTTACCACCACGACGACCCGAAGGCGCCCCTGACCGACGTCACCGTCGAAGACCCGTCCCAGGGCTGGGCCGCCGGCCAGATGATCTCCACCCCGAGCGACGTCAACCGATTCTTCTCCGCGCTGATCGGCGGCCGGCTGCTGCCCACGGCGCAGCTCAAGGAGATGCGGACCACGGTGCCCGCACCCGCGCTGGGCAACGGCGTCCGGTACGGCCTCGGCCTGACCGGCACCCCGCTGAGCTGCGGCGGCGTCGCCTGGGGGCACGGCGGCGACTTCCCCGGCTACCACACCAGCGACGCCGTCACCCAGGACGGCCGCGCCGCCACCATCGCCGTCACCGAGCTGCCGAGCAGCCCGACCCAGCTCCAGCACCTGACCGCCGGCATCGACACCGCCCTCTGCCGGTGACCCCCGGCTCACCATCGGCGGCGGCCACCATCGGCCGCCGCCGATACGGCGTTCGATCGGCCCGTCAGAGCGACCTGCTCGCATTGACGTACTCGACGCCGAGTGCCTGCAGAAGAGCCAGAGCCTCGGCGCCGGGGGATCCCGACGGCGCGCTGTAGAGCACGAGGTGCTGGTCGCGGTCGGTGAGCGCGAGCGAGTCGCAGTCGACGGTGATCTCCCCGACGACCGGGTGACGGAAGGTCTTCGTGAGCACCGGGGCGGCCTGGACGTCGTGCCGCTCCCAGAGCCGGGCGAACTCGGAACTGCCGTGGCGGAGCTCGTCGACGAGTCCGGTCACCGCGGGGTCGGAGGGGTAGCGGGCGAGGGTGGACCGGAGCTCCATCACGACGTGGTGCCGGAACTCCGCGGCGTCGGAGATCCCGTACAGCGTCGCGTCGGCGTCCGCCGGCCCGAGGAATGCCCGGCGCGCGAGATTGCGGTCCTGCGGGGCGACCTCGGCGAAGTCCTCCATGAGCGCGGCCGCGAGGTCGTTCCACGCGAGCACCTCGAACGCGGCGGAGATCACGAAGGCGGCCGTCTGCGGCAGCCGCTCGAGGAGCGCGAGGATGCTCGGGCGGACGTCACGCCGGTGCAGTCCGGTACGGCGCGGCGCGGTGCCCGCGAGGACGTGGAGGTGATCGGACTCGGCGTCCGTGAGCCGCAGCGCACCGGCGATCCCGGCGAGGACCTCGCCCGACGGCCGCGGCGCCCGGCCCTGCTCGAGCCGGATGTAGTACTCGGTGGAGATGTGCGCGAGGACCGCCACCTCCTCGCGGCGAAGACCCGGTGTCCGGCGTCGCGAGCCTGAGGGAAGGCCGACGTCCTCGGGCCGGAGCCGCTCGCGACGGCTGCGGAGGAACGCCCCGAGCTCCTGCTTGTCCATACCCCAAGTCTGCACGCCGCGCGGCGACGCATCCTGGTACCGCCTGTGCCTGCCTCCGGCCCGGAGGCCGGCCGGACACTGTCGCCATGACGAACGACATCGACATCACACCGATCGGCCTGCTCACCGGCAAGGTCGTGTTCATCACCGGCGCCAGCCGCGGCATCGGGGCGGCCGCGGCCCGGCTCTGCGCACGCGAGGGCGCCGCCGTCGTGCTCGCCGCCCGCAGCACCGACGCCCTCCAGCGCGTCGTCACCGAGATCCGCGCCGACGGCGGCGTCGCCGACGCCGTCACCCTGGACCTCGCCGACCGTGCGAGCGTCCGCGCCGCGGTCGACCGCGTCGAGGAACTGCACGGACGGCTCGACGGCGCCTTCAACAACGGCGCGACGATCCAGCGGCCCGGCCCGCTCGACGCCACGAGCGACGAGGACATCGACGAGCAGTTCGCGGTGAACTTCCGCTCGCACTGGACCGCCATGACCGCCGAGGCCGCACTCATGCGACGGAACGGCGGCGGGGCGATCGTCAACACCTCCAGCATCGGCAGCCGCCGCGCGAACCCCGCTCTCCCCGCGTACGGCGCGATGAAGCGCGCGCTCAACAGCATCACCGAGACCGCCGCGGTGAGCTGGGCCCGTGATGGCATCCGGGTGAACGGCATCACCCCCGGCGGCACCGCCACGGAGATGATCGACGCGTGGGAGGCGGCGACCCCCGGCATCATCGAGGGCATCAACGCGAGCGTCCCGCTCGGCCGGATGGCCGAGCCCACCGAGGTCGCCGAGGTGGCCGCGTGGCTGCTCAGCGACCGCGCCTCGATGGTGACCGGCGCCATCGTGCCGGTGGACGGCGGCGCCGGCGCCTGAAGGGGAGAGCCCGGGCAAGCCGTCGTCGAGAGGGCTGGCGCGAACGTGGGCCGGGCCTGGTGCCGCCGTGGCGCGAAGTGGTTACGGGGTCATCGTCGGGACGATGTCCGGGACGCCGCGCCGGGTGGCGTCGGCCTCCAGGTCGCCCTCCTGTTCTTGGGAGATGCGTTCGGCCTCGACGCGCTTCTCGTAGTACTCGATCTCGCGCTCGGTCTGTTCGTCGGACCAGCCGAGTTCGGGGGCGAGGAGTTCGGCCACCTCGCGGGCCGCGCGGACGCCGCGGTCCCATGTCTCGATGGAGATCCTCGTGCGGCGGGACAGTACGTCGTTGACGTGCCGGGCGCCCTCGTGGGTGGCGGCGTAGACGATCTCGGCGCGCAGGTAGTCGTCCGCGCCCTCGATCGGGCGGCCCAGGTCGGGGCGTTCGCGGATGAGGGACAGCAGGTCCTCGACCAGCGTGCCGTACCGGCGGAGCAGGTGCTCGACGCGGGCCACGTGCAGGCCCGAGGACTCCGACAGGCGGTGGCGGGAGTTCCACAGCGCCTGGAAGCCGTCACCGCCGACCAGCGCGACCTGGTCGGTGCACGAACCCGGCACCTTGCCGTCCAGGCCGTGCGCCACCGCGTCGACGGCGTCCTTGGCCATGACTCGGTAGGTGGTGTACTTGCCGCCCGCGACGACGACCAGGCCGGGCACCGGGTGCGCCACGACGTGCTCGCGTGACAGCTTCGACGTCTCGTCCGACTCGCCGGACAGCAGCGGCCGAAGCCCCGCGTACACGCCCTCGACGTCGTCGTGCGTCAGCGGCACGTTGAGCACCGCGTTGACGTGTTCGAGCACGTAGTCGATGTCGGCCTTGGACGCCGCCGGATGCACCTTGTCGAGGTCCCACGGCGTGTCGGTGGTGCCGATGATCCAGTGCCGGCCCCACGGGATGACGAACAGGACGGACTTCTCCGTACGCAGGATGATGCCGCTGGCGGAGTGGATGCGGTCCTTGGGCACGACGAGGTGCACGCCCTTGGAGGCGCGTACGTGGATCTGCCCGCGACCGCCGACGAGCTCCTGGATGTCGTCGGTCCACACGCCGGTGGCGTTGACGACCTGCTTGGCGCGGACGTCGGTCTCCGTCTCCGACTCCAGGTCGCGGATGCGCACGCCGGTGACGCGCTCGCCCTCGCGCAGGAAACCCACGGCCTGCGTGCGCGAGGCGATCTGCGCGCCGTACTCCGCCGCCGTGCGCAGCAGCATCGTGACGTAGCGGGCGTCGTCCACCTGGGCGTCCCAGTATTGGATGGCGCCGACGAACGAGTCGCGCTTGAGCGACGGCGCGACCTTCAGCGCCTTCGTACGGGTGAGGTGACGGTGATGGGGCACACCGCGTGCCGTGCCCATCGACAGGGACAGGCCGTCGTAGAGCGCGACCCCGGCGCCGATGTAGCCGCGCTCCCACACCCGGTGCGTCATCGGGAACAGGAACGGCACCGGGCGTACGAGGTGCGGGGCGATGCGGCTCAGCAGCAGGCCGCGTTCGGTGAGCGCCTCGCGCACGAGCTCGAAGTCGCGCTGTTCGAGGTAGCGCAGCCCGCCGTGGATGAGTTTGGACGAACGCGAGGAGGTGCCCGAGGCGAAGTCGCGCGCCTCGATGAGCGCCACGGAGAGCCCGCGTGTGGCCGCGTCGAGCGCGGAACCGGCGCCGACGATGCCGCCGCCGACCACCACGACGTCGAACTCCTCGGCGCCCATGCGCTTCAGCGCCGTCTCGCGCTCGGCCGGGCCGAGACGCGAGGTGCCGAGTCCGTTCGCCGACTGCCCATCTGCCATTGCGCACTCCCTCGCGTCGTCTGCATGCACCACGCTATGACGGCGTCACTTCAGCGACAAAGCAGGCGTTCAGTGCGGTGCGACCACGACCTGCACACGCTGGAACTCCTTCAGGTCGGAGTACCCGGACGTGGCCATCGCACGACGTAGCGCGCCGATGAGGTTCATCGAACCGTCGGCGACGTTCGAGGGACCGTAGAGGATCTGCTGCAGCGTGCCGATCGAACCCACGTCGAGCCGGGTCCCGCGCGGCAGCTCCTCGTGGTGTGCCTCACTGCCCCAGTGGTAGCCGTGCCCCGGCGCCTCGGCGGCCCGCGCGAACGGCGAGCCGATCATCACCGCGTCGGCGCCGACCGCGAGGGCCTTGGCGATGTCGCCGGACTGCCGCATGCCGCCGTCGGCGATCACGTGGACGTAGCGCCCACCCGACTCGTCGAGGTAGTCGCGCCGGGCGGCGGCGACGTCGGAGATCGCCGTGGCCATCGGCACCGCGACGCCGAGCACCGTGCGGGTCGTGTGGCCCGACCCTCCGCCGAACCCGACGAGCACGCCCGCCGCGCCGGTGCGCATCAGGTGCAGCGCGGCGGTGTAGGTGGCGCAGCCGCCGACGATGACCGGCACGTCGAGGTCGTAGATGAACTGCTTGAGGTTGAGCGGCTCCGCACGGCCCGAGACGTGCTCCGCGCTGACCGTCGTGCCGCGGATGACGAACAGGTCGACCCCGGCGTCGATGACCGCCTTGTGGTACTGCGCGGTGCGCTGCGGCGACAGCCGGGCCGCCACGGTGACGCCCGCGTCGCGGATCTCCTTGATGCGCTGCCCGATCAGCTCTTCTTTGATCGGCTCGGCGTACAGCTCCTGAAGCCGCTTGGTCGCGGTGCCGTCCTCCAGCGAGGTGATCTCGGCGAGCAGCGACTCGGGGTTCTCATAGCGGGTCCACAGCCCTTCGAGGTCGAGCACGCCCAGCCCGCCGAGGCGTCCGATCGCGATCGCGATCTCGGGGCTGACGACGCTGTCCATCGGGGCGACGACCAGCGGCATCTCGAACCGGTACGCGTCGATCTGCCAGGCCACGCTGACCTCTTCGGGGTCGCGCGTGCGGCGCGAGGGGACGATTCCGATCTCATCGAGCTCGTACGCCCTGCGGCCGCTCTTCCCCCGCCCGATCTCAACCTCAGCCATCTGATGTCCCTTTCCATGGCTCGGCCGCGACCACCCTGTGGCCACGGCCCAGGGCCTGTCTCAAAGCCCCGCTGTCCTACTGCGCGGCGCCCAGGCGCCGCTCGCTACGGACGGGGACTTTGAGACAGGCCCTAATCCTTCAGCGGACCTGGTAGTTGGGCGCCTCGACCGTCATCTGGATGTCGTGCGGGTGGCTCTCCCGCAGACCCGCCCCGGTGATCGGCATGAGTACGGACTTTTCCTTCAGGTCCCTGATCGTGCGGGAGCCGGTGTACCACATCGCCTGGCGCAGGCCACCGACGAGCTGGTGGGCGACGGCCGCGATCGGCCCGCGGTAGGGCACCTGGCCCTCGATGCCCTCGGGGATGAGCTTGTCCTCGCCCTCGACCGTCTCCTGGGAGTAGCGGTCCTTGCTGTAGGAGCCGCCGCGCTCGCGGTTTTTCATCGCGCCGAGCGAGCCCATGCCCCGGTAGGTCTTGTACTGCTTGCCGTTGATGAAGATCAGCTCACCGGGGCTCTCCTCGCAGCCCGCGAGCAGCGAACCCAGCATCACCGAGTCGGCCCCGGCCGCGATGGCCTTGGCGATGTCGCCCGAGTACTGCAGGCCGCCGTCGCCGATCACCGGCACCCCGGCGGGACGGCAGGCCAGCGCGGCCTCGTAGATCGCGGTCACCTGCGGCGCGCCGACCCCGGCCACCACCCGCGTCGTACAGATCGAGCCGGGGCCGACCCCGACCTTGACCGCGTCGGCGCCCGCGTCGACCAGCGCCTGGGCGCCCGCGCGGGTCGCGATGTTGCCCGCGATGATGTCCGCGCGGGTGTTGGCCTTGAGCTTGGCGACCATGTCGAGCATGCCGCGCGAATGACCGTGGGCGGTGTCCACGACGATGACGTCGGCCCCGGCGTCGACCAGCGCGCGGGCGCGCAGCTCGGCCTCCTCGCCCACGCCCACCCCGGCGCCGACGATCAGCCGGCCGGCGGAGTCTTTGGTGGCGTCGGGGTACTGCTCGCTCTTGGTGAAGTCCTTGACGGTGATCAGCCCGCGCAGCCGGTCGCCCTTGTCGACCAGCGGGAGCTTCTCCACCTTGTTCTTTCGCAGGAGGGCGAACGCGTCCTCACGGGACACGCCGACCGGGGCCGTGACCAGCGGCATCGGCGTCATGACCTCACGCACGGGACGGGAGGTGTCGGTCTCGAACCGCATGTCGCGGTTGGTCACGATGCCGACCAGGACGCCTTCCTCGTCGGTCACCGGCACACCGGAGATGCGGTAGTGGGCGCACAGGCGCTCGACGTCGGCGAGCGTGTCACCGGGCGAGCACGTCACCGGGTCGGTGACCATGCCCGCCTCGGACCGCTTGACCAGGTCGACCTGGAGCGCCTGTTCTTCGATCGGCAGGTTGCGGTGCAGCACGCCGAGGCCGCCCTGACGGGCCATCGCCACGGCCATCCGGGCCTCGGTGACGGTGTCCATCGCCGCGGAGACCAGCGGGATGCGCAGGGTCACCGAGCGGGACAGGCGTGTCGACGTGTCGGCCTCACCCGGCGCGAGATCGGAATAGGAGGGCACGAGCAACACGTCGTCGTAGGTGAAGCCCTGCGGGGCGAACTTTGCGGGCTCGGGCGCGGAAGTCATTGGCATCATCCGATGGGGTGCGATATCGGGCCAGGTCAGCGGATCCTGGTTACATCCTAGAGCGAGGGGGTTGCTGACAAGGCCCGTTGGGTGGGGCTGTGGACAACCGGGAGCACCCCTGTGAGCCCTGATCCCTAGCCGGACTGGCCCTCTTCGCTGTCGATCACGCCGTCGACGTAGCCACGGGCGTACTCCCAGCTGACGTAGTCGCTCGGCTCGGCGGCGATGGCCGGTTCGTGCACCCGGGCCAGCCCTTGGTCGAGCAGGTGCCGCAGGTTGCCGTACAGCAGGTCCCAGTCGATGTGATGAGGCTTGCCGCAGTCGGTGCAGTCGACCGTCAGGCCCTTGATGCCCAACGGCTCCAGGAGCGCGCGGAAGACCTCGAGGTCGGACAGATCCGCGAGCACGTCCTCACGCTCCGTCATGCTCAGCGGCTCGACCTCGTCATCCAGGTCGCCGAGCGCGGCGGCCGGGTCTTCCGGATCATCCGCGAAAGGATCGAGCGGGGCGTCATCGTGCACAAACCCACGCTACTGCGCGGCGCAAGTGGTGGGTGCCGGGTCCGTCACACCAATGAGCAGGCCGACGCCGGCCACGGCGTTGCGGCGATCCTCAGCCGATCCCGTCCAAGATCTTCAGAAAGAAGGCCGAGATGGCTCTGCGCAGCGTGAACCAGTAGCTCAGACGCCAGATCGCGGGGAAGGCCGGCAGCGTCGGGCGGAAGATCCGCGATCTCGTGTCCCGCCTGGCACCGCACAGGTGACAGACGCCCGCCCACAGGCACGCCAGCGGCCAGACCACCAGGTGCAGCGCGAACAACACCGGGGTCAGCAGGAAGGTGACGAGCCAGTACACGCCGTAGAACGCGAAGAACGGCGACAGGACGATCAACAGGAGCACCCGGCCGACGGTCCCCCAGAAGCCATGTCCGCGAAGCCGCAGCAGCGGGAACCGAGGGCGGTCCGCCGTGCCCGGTCGCCCCGGACGCTGAGCCGCCGACGGTCCGGTCCGAGACGGCGTCGCGTGCTGAGGCGTGAGAGGCGTCTGATGCCACTGCCCGTGCCCGCCCTGCGGCGGCCGTCCCCGCGGGGGCGGTGGGCCGCTTTGTCCGTGATTCTGGCCCGTCACGGGGTCACCATATCTTCGGTGGTCACTCAACGACCGTTGGTGACCACAATCAGCCTCCGGAGGCGGACAGGCCTCAGGGGGTGGAGGTGCGCTCCGGCCGGTACGGCGACCTGTGCCAGCCGTCGTTCGAGGGGTGCGCGTCCGTATGGCTCGACGGGTGGTGACCATGGCCGTCGACCGGCGATCGCGTGGTGCCGCGCGACGGCCGGTGGCCCCAGTGAGTCCACGGCGGCCGCGGATCATCGGCGGCGCGGGGCGCGGAGTCCTCCGGCGGTACGGCGCGCGGGCGCTTGTCCGGCGGGCGCCGCGTCGGCATGCGGCGACCGGTCAGCATGGTGTTCGTGTCGGCCACCGGGTCGTGGCGCTGGGCGTTCTCGTTGGAACGTTCCGCGCCGTTGACTCCGGCCGATCCGTGGGTGCCGCCCATCGCGCCGAGATCCTTGCCCCCGCCCGCGGCGGCGGCACCGGCCGACGTCAGCACCATCGCGGCCACACCGAAGGTCACGAACACGCGGACGCCCCGGCGGTACTGCCCCTGGAGGCCGCACGGCACGCGGGACGGCGGGGCGGGCAGCGGCGGAGCACCCGCGTCGACGTCGGCGACCAGCGCCGCCAGCAGGGCGGCCGCCGGATCGTCGGAGGAGGAGCGGCGGACGTCGGCGAGGCGGCGGGTGGAGAGCGCGTCGAAGAGCTCGTCGCTGCTGCTCACGGCACTGATGTCGAACGGATCGGGGGTGGTGGCACGACCACGTGTCAAGCGATCGACTCCTCACTTGCCATCGCTCGAAGCCGGGCGATGGCCCGGTGTTGCGCGACGCGTACGGCCCCCGCTGACATACCGAGTACATTACCGGTCTCCTCCGCGGAGAGACCGGCCACCACCCGCAGAAGAACCAGTTCGCGCTGGTGTTCCGGCAAGCGGTCGAGCAGGTCGCGAGCGCGCTCGGCCTCGATGTAGCGCACGACCGTCTCCTCCGGCCCCGGACCCTCGTCGGGCCCGTCGGGCAGGTCCTCGGTCGGCACGGCCGCACGGATGGCGCTGCGCAACGCGTCGGCGATCTTGTGTGAGGCGATGCCGAAGACGAAGGAGGCGAATGGCCGGCCCATGTCACGGTAACGGGGCAGGGCCCCGAGCACGGCGATGCACACCTCCTGCGCCACGTCATCGGCGATGTGGTATTGCCCGGACACCCGGCCGAGTCGCGCACGGCAGTAACGGACGATCATCGGGCGCACACGCCCGATCAGAGACTCGACCGCCGCCGGGTCTCCCTGTACGGCGAGATTCGTCAAGTCGCGGAGATCGCTTTCATCCCCTTTGGCCGGACGGCTCAACCGTAGATCGTCGGCAGCACCCCGATACGTGGCCCCGGCGATTGCTCCCTCGGTCACGAGAGCATGATGCCCATCGAGATCGCGCCTGTCTGCCTCGTTGATGACAACGGAATGGTCACAGTGCACGATCGAGCGGCCATTTCTCACTCATTGTAGCCGCACACAAGCTCACTGTCAGCGTTGTGCGTCATTTGCAACACACATTCCGAGAGCAGCAGGCTTTCGGGAAATTATTGGCATCCCTCGCAAGTCCAGCCTACGCGGGGCCGCCGAAGACAAAGAAAGGCCCTCGCCGCACGGTGCGGCGAGGGCCCGGAAAAGACCGGCCGGTATCAGTGACCGTGGCCGTGGCCGTGACCTCCGGCCGCGGCGTCGGGCTCTTCCTCCGGCTTGTCCGCGACCAGCGCCTCGGTGGTGAGGAGCATGCCCGCGATCGACGCGGCGTTGGTGACCGCCGAACGGGTCACCTTCACCGGGTCGATGACGCCCTGCGCGATCAGGTCGCCGAACTCGCCGGTGGCGGCGTTGAAGCCGTGCCCGGCCGACAGCGCCTGGACCTTGGAGACGACGACGTAGCCCTCGTTGCCGCCGTTCTCGGCGATCCAGCGCAGCGGCTCGACGAGCGCCTTGCGTACGGACTCCGCGCCCGTGGCCTCGTCGCCCGACAGGCCGAGCGCGTCGAAGCCGCCCTTGGCGACGTGCACCAGCGCGCTGCCGCCGCCGGAGACGATGCCCTCCTCGATGGCCGCGCGGGTCGCGGAGATGGCGTCCTCGAGACGGTGCTTCTTCTCCTTCAGCTCCACCTCGGTGGCCGCGCCGACGCGCAGCACGCTCACACCGCCGGCGAGCTTGGCGAGCCGCTCCTGGAGCTTCTCGCGGTCCCAGTCGGAGTCGCTGTTCTCGATCTCCTGGCGGATCTGGCGGACCCGGTCCTCGATGGCGGAGGCCTCGCCCGCGCCGTCGACGATCGTGGTGGCGTCCTTCTTCACCGTGACGCGGCGGGCCGTGCCGAGCATGTCGAGCTCGACGCCGTCCAGCTTGAGGCCGACGGCCTCGGTGATGACCTGGCCGCCGGTGAGCACGGCGATGTCCTCGAGCATGGCCTTGCGGCGGTCGCCGAAGCCGGGGGCCTTGACGGCGACGCTGACGAAGGTGCCGCGGATCTTGTTCTGCACCAGGAGCGCCAGGGCCTCGCCCTCGACGTCCTCGGCGACGACCAGCAGCGGCTTACGCGTCTGGGCGACCTTCTCCGCCAGGGGCAGGAAGTCGTTGACGTTGGAGATCTTGCCGTCGTGGATGAGGATGTAGGCGTCCTCGAGGACCGCCTCCATGCGCTCGGGGTCGGTCACCATGTACGGCGACAGGTACCCCTTGTCGAACTGGAGCCCCTCGGTGAACTCCAGCTCCAGGCCCATCGTGTGGGCCTCCTCGACCGTGATGACGCCGTCCTTGCCCACCTTGTCGAACGCCTCGGCGATCAGCTCACCGATCTTGGCGTCCTGGGCGGAGATGGTGGCGACGTGCGCGATCGACTCCTTGTCGTCGACCTCGCGGGCCGACTTGAGCAGCTCGTCGGAGACGTACGCGGCGGCGGCGTCGATGCCGCGCTTGAGGCCGATCGGCGAGGCGCCGGCGGCGACGTTGCGCAGGCCCTCGTGGACCATGGCCTGGGCCAGGACCGTCGCGGTGGTGGTGCCGTCACCCGCGATGTCGTTGGTCTTGGTGGCGACCTCCTTGGCGAGCTGGGCCCCGAGGTTCTCGAACGGGTCCTCCAGGTCGACCTCGCGTGCGATGGTCACACCGTCGTTGGTGATCGTGGGGGCGCCCCACTTCTTGTCGATGACGACGTTGCGGCCACGCGGGCCGATCGTCACCTTCACGGCGTCGGCGAGGGCGTTGACACCGCGCTCCAGCGAGCGCCGCGCGTCCTCGTCGAAGTCCAGGATCTTCGGCATGAGAGAAGCTCCAAGTAAGGGATGTACGTCAGATATGCGCTAGAAGCACACAGCCCCGGCCGCCCGCAGGGGCCGACCGGGGCGGTGCATCTGTCTTCAGTTGTTACTTCTCGACGACGGCGAGCACGTCGCGAGCGGACAGCACGAGGTAGTCCTCGTTGTTGTACTTGACCTCGGTGCCGCCGTACTTGCTGTAGAGCACGACATCCCCGACGTTGACGTCGAGCGGCACGCGCTTCTCGCCCTTGTCGTCGAAGCGGCCCGGGCCCACGGCGAGGACGGTGCCCTCCTGCGGCTTCTCCTTGGCGGTGTCCGGAATAACCAGACCTGACGCAGTTGTCTGCTCGGCCTCGAGGGGCTGGACGACGATGCGGTCCTCGAGCGGCTTGAGAACAACCTTGGTGGCGGTCGACACGATCTGACCTTCCCCTTCGATTGCGTATCCTCGGCCGACCGAAGCGGCCAGCCGCATGATGGAGACGCGACCACGGTGGCCTGCCGTCGCGGGTGCCAGACCAGCCTGTCGCTTGATTGGCACTCTACTGATGAGAGTGCCAGTCATGGAGATTATGCCGTGCTCGGGTACCCGTCAACACGGGCCCGCACCTACGGAGTCCGCCGCCCGTGACCTGCCCCGATGACACGTCCAGCGCATCGTGTGACTCTCCGGCGCCCGCGGCCGGTGTCGTACGGCGACCGGGCGTCGCTACCTTCGTCGGGTGGACATCGCCGCTTTCGAAGGCCTGCTGACCCCCGGCGGCCAGGCCCTGCTCGGCGAGACGGGCGCGGCCGACGTGAGCGAGGGGGCGCTGCTGGCGACGGCCTCGCGGCTGCGCGCCCGCCATCCCCCTGAGCTGGTCGGGGCCGCGCTGACCCAGGTACGCCTGCGGCAGCGGGCGCGCGCCAAGTTCGGCGCCGACGCCGACCGCATGTACTTCACGCCGGCCGGCCTGGAGCAGGCGACGCGGGCGAGCGTCGCGCGGCACCGGGCCCGGCGCTTCGCCGCCCACCTGGAAGGCGCCGGCAGCGTGCTCGACCTCGGCTGCGGCATCGGCGGCGACCTGGTCGCACGCGGACGGGCCGGCTGCCACGGCCTGGGCGTCGACCTGGACCCGCTGACCGCCGCCGTCGCCCGCGCGAACGTGGCGGCCTTCGGGCTGGAGGGCTCCGCGTCCGTACGCGCGGGTGACGCGGTCGCCCAGGACCCCGCGCGGCACGCCGCCGTCTTCGCCGACCCCGGGCGGCGTACGTCGCGTGGGCGGGTGTTCGACCCGGAGGCGTACGAACCGCCGCTGACCACCGTGCTCGGCCTCGCCCGTACGGCGCCGGCCGGCTGCGTGAAGGTGGCGCCGGGCATCCCGCACGACGCGGTGCCGGAGGGCGCCGAGGCCGAGTGGATCTCCGACGGCGGCGAGGTCAAGGAGGCGGCTCTGTGGCTCGGCGGCCTGTCCGGGGCCCGGCGGGGCACGACGCTGCGCCGGGCGACCGTGCTCAGGGAGGGCGCGGAGCCGGCCACGATGACGGCCGACCCGGCCCTCGGGCCGCCGCCCGTCGCACCGTGGCGGCGCTACCTCTACGAACCGGACGGAGCGGTCATACGCGCCCATCTCGTCGGAGAGGTCGCCGCCACGCTCGGCGGGGCGCTCGCCGACCCGCGCATCGCTTACGTCACCTCCGACACACTGCGCCCCACGCCGTTCGCCCGCGCGTACGAGATCCACGACGTCCTGCCCTTCTCGGTCAAACGCCTGCGGGCGGAGCTGCGGCGACGCGACGCCGGCACCCTGACGATCAAGAAGCGCGGATTCGCCGTCGACATCGAACGCCTCCGGCGTGACCTGCGGCCGTCCGGGTCGCGGGAGTGGGTCGTGGTTCTCACCCGGGTCGGCGAAACACCAACGGCACTCATCTGCGAAGCCCGCCGACACCAGGTCACGGCAGAAGACACGCCACCCTAAGGCAAACACTGCGACTATTGCCGTATTGGGTTGACTACTCTTGGCAGCGGCCGCAATCCGCGCCGCGGGGGCGCGACAGGAGGAGCGCCCGGCCGGGCGCACGGGGGAAATGGGGAACGACGATGACCGACGCCGTGCTGCAATGTCCCAAGTGCGGCGTCGCCATGCTCGGTTTTCACCGCGCCGGCGTCTCCCTGCGGGAGTGCGGCGCGTGCCGCGGCGTCTTCCTCGGCCGTGGCGAACTGGACCGGCTCCTCGGACGCGGCTCCTCGGGCGCGGCCGGGACGAACGCTCACGCGATGCCCGCGCCTTACGAAGGCCGTCACCGCCGCGACTAAAACGGCATTCCGCTACTCCGGGATAATGATCTCTTTTCCCTGAATTTCTTTGCTTACGCTCGATGACCATGGTCGGCTCATTAGAGTGACCCTTCGCGACGCACGCCACTGCCATTTCCGCGCGCAGGCCGGCGACCCGGCAAAACGAAGGAGCTCCCCGGGTGGACACCAATCACAACTTCCTGCAGACAGGAGGTCAACCGGTCTCGGACCGAATGCGGGAATTGCTGGCCCGCGCTGCTCAAGATCATGTTTACGAGCAACGCTCGACAGGTCAGGTCCTCGACGAGATCCATCAGCGGCTCGAAGGCATCGAGTGGCTGCTCCGCGAGGTGCGCGAGCGCGAGCTCAGCGGCCTGACGACCCAGCTCGACTCGGTCCGCGGCCAGGTCGACGAGCTGTACGGCAAGCCTCCGGAGTGGGCCGAGGGGCTGGCCGAGCACATCGAGTCCGTCGGCGAGAAGGTCAAGCCGGTCGCCGAGCTGCCCTCGCTGTGGGCCGACGTCGGCGTCATCGCGGAGAACGTCGACGAGGGCCTCTCCCGCATCCAGAACGTCCTCGACTCGAGCAAGAGCATCACCGACGCGACGCTGCGGGCCGCGCAGCAGATGGACGACCTCACCAAGCGCCTCGACCGGCTGGCGGGCACGATGGAGGCCGCGTCCGTACGCTTCAACCGGCTCGACAAGACCCTCGCCGACCTCGGACACCGCTCCGAGAAGCTCGAGCACCAGATCAACGCCGTGGCCGGCAAGGTCGACCAGTCGCTCGGCGACATGGCCGAGCGCGTCGAGCAGGGGCTCGACGCGGTGAACGGCAGGGTCGAGGGCGTCGGCGGGCGCCTCGACGGCATCGACGGCCGCGTCGAGGGCCTGTCCGGCAAGATCAAGGGCATCGAGGGCCACTTCCAGGGGCTCGAGGCCAAGATCGAAGGGGTCGACGACCGCGTCGACGGGGTCAACCAGCGCATCGGCCAGCTGCCGGTCACGCTGGAGATCGGCGAGTTGCACCGCAAGCTCGCCGCCATCGGCGACCGGCCGTTCATCGACCCGACCGACCGCTTCGACGCGCTGGAGAAACGCCTCGCCGAGGCGATCGACCCGCTCGTCGACGAGCTGCGGGCACGGCCCGACCGCGACGAGGCCGAGGAGACCCTGTCGAAGATCGTCGAGTCGTCGCGCTCCGACCTCACGAAGCACATGGAGATCCTCCGGGAGGACCTGCTGCGGCAGGTCGGCGGTGTGCACGAGGACGTGAGCAAGAAGGTCGACGGGGTCCAGCACGACATGACGCAGCGCATGATCTCCGTCCACGAGGACCTCATGAAACGGCTCATCACGCTCGAGGAGACCATGCTCGCGCTGGCCGAGGCGCTCTTCCGCCCGCGCCGGGAGACCAAGGAGTGACGGCGACGGCCGCTCCGGCCTTGTCCCGGAGCGGCCTTTTCGTCGCCCTTTGCGCGGAACGCTACCCCCATGGGCATTTGCGCGACTTTCTGGGTTAATAGCAGGCCCAAGAAGATCGTTGTGCCGCAATGACATGCCGTTTACTTCACCTTGGATTGATAAAATCACTCCCGATACGGTTCGGAATCCGTTTGGATGGGACCCGTGACCTTCCCCAGATTCTCAGAGCCGCTGAGCGCTGCCACGCTGCGCTGGGTCGAGGAATGCCTGGGGCCGGGCAGCGAGGTGAAGATGGTCCGGCCGCTCGTCGGCGGCCTGTCCCACATCAACCACGCGCTGCTCGCGGAGAGCCGCTCCGGCACCGTGCACCGGCTCGTGCTGCGCCGCTGGGCCTCCGCGTCCTGGCCGGACATCGACATCGAGTTCTCGCCCGAGCGCGAAATCGCCGCGCTGACGCTCCTGGCGGGCTGTGAGATCCCGACGCCGTCGCTCGTGGCCGCCGACCCCTCCGGAGCCCACTGCGAGACGCCGACGCTGCTGATCACGCGGCTGCTCGGCCATCCGCCCCGACCGGCGCGCGAAGAACTCCCCGAATACCTCATCCAGCTCGCCGCCGGCCTGCTGTCGGTGCACGCGGTCGGGGGCGCCTCCACGATGCCGCCCTACCGCCCGTACAACCACCTCGACGTACGCCTCGCACCGATCAACGCGCGGCACCCGGCGCTGTGGGAGCGGGCGTTCGACATCGCGGCCGGCCCGTGCCCGGGCGCCACACCGCACTTCATCCACCGCGACTACCTGCCCGACAACACCCTCTGGGCGTACGGGCGGCTCACCGGCGTCGTCGACTGGTCCAGTGCCTCCCACGGCCCGGCCGCCGTCGACGTCGCCCACATGCGATGGAACCTCGCGCTCCGCTACGGGGTCGAGGTCGCCGACCGGTTCCTGGGCTCGTTCGACCAGGTCTCCGGCGGCTACCGGCACAACCCCTACTGGGACCTGCGCAGCGTGCTCGACCTGCTGCCCGAGCAGTCGCTGCGGCCGATCTCCCCGGGCGACATCCCGCTGCTGGAGGAGTTCCTCGAACGGGCGCTGATCGAACTCGGCGCTCCGGCCGCGCGGTTCTGACGGCGGTTCCGGCGGCTCAGACCAGCACGTCGGTGATCGGCAGGGACGAGTCGGCGGGGAGGTCGAGGGACGACGGGGCCAGGCCCGCGCCGACGAGCTCGGCGCCGAGTGCCGCGACCATCGCGCCGTTGTCGGTGCACAGCTTCGGCCGCGGCACGCGCAGCCGGATGCCGGCCGCCTCACAGCGCTCCTGGGCCAGCGCCCGCAGCCGTGAGTTGGCCGCGACGCCCCCGCCGATGAGCAGGTGGGAGACGTCGTTGTCCTTGCAGGCGGCGATGGCCTTCTTGGTCAGCACGTCGACCACCGCCTCCTGGAACGCCGCCGCGACGTCGGCCACCGGCACCGGGTCACCGGCCCGCTCACGCGACTCGACCCAGCGGGCCACCGCGGTCTTCAGCCCCGAGAAGGAGAAGTCGTAGGTGCCGTCCTCGTACTTGCCGCGCGGAAAGGCGATCGACCCCGGGTCGCCCTCGCGCGCCGCGCGGTCGATGTGCGGGCCGCCGGGGAAGCCGAGGTCGAGCACCCGCGCCACCTTGTCGAACGCCTCACCGGCGGCGTCGTCGACCGTCGCGCCCAGCGGGCGTACGTCGGAGGCCACGTCGGGCACGAGCAGGAGCGAGGAGTGCCCGCCGGACACCAGCAGGGCCACGCAGGGCTTGGGCAGCGCGCCGTGTTCGAGCTGGTCGACGGCCACGTGCGCGGCGAGGTGGTTGACGCCGTACAGCGGCTTGCCCAGGCCCAGGGAGTACGCCTTGGCGGCCGCGACGCCGACGAGCAGGGCGCCGGCGAGACCGGGGCCGGCGGTTACCGCGATCGCGTCGACGTCCGCGAGCGTCACACCGGCCTCCCTCAGCGCGCGGTCCACGGTCGGCGTCATCGCCTCCAGGTGGGCGCGGGAGGCCACCTCGGGCACCACCCCGCCGAACCTGGCGTGCTCATCGACGCTGGAGGCGATCGCGTCGGCGAGGAGCGTGTGGCCCCGGACCACGCCCACGCCCGTCTCGTCACACGACGTCTCGATGCCCAGCACCAACGGCTGGTCCTTCACGTCCCCACCCCCTGCCGCGCCGGCGCGCCGGCCGGCCGCGACTGTTTCACCATCACGATCGCGTCCACCCCGGAGGGCTGGTAGTAGCGCTTGCGGATCCCGACGGCGGTGAAGCCGAAGCGCTCGTAGAGCCGGCGCGCCCGGTCGTTGTCGGCGCGCACGTCGAGGAAGATCTCCGCGCAGCCGCGTACGGCCGCCTCCTCCAGCAGCGCGGTCAGCAACGCCGACCCGATGCCCCGGCCCTGCAGCTCCGGGCGCACGCCGATGGTCAGCACGTCGCCCTGCCCGCCCACGGCGGACAGGCCGGCCCAGCCCGCGAGCACGCCGCCGTCGTCCACGGCGACGTAGTGGCGGGTGCCGCTGCGATCGACCAGCTCGCCGCGGTAGGTCTTCTCGGACCAGGCCTCGTCGGTGAACAGCAGGTGTTCGAGCTCCAGCACCGCCGGCAGATCGTCGAGGGTCAGCTCGCGGACCTTCATCCCGGCGTCACCCGCTTGCGGGGCCCGGGCTCACGCGCGTCGGGCTTGCGCAGGTAGAGCGGCTCGGGCGGCAGGAGATCGGGACCTTCGCCCCCGGACAGCCGCGAGACGACGAGCTCGGCGATCGCGGCGGCCGACGGCAGCGCCGGGGTCTCGCCCTTGAGCACGTCCGGGTAGAGCAGCGCGCCCTCGCCCAGCGCGGGCAGCCCCGGGACCGCGGCGTCGGCGGGCTTGCCGACCGACGGACCGTCGGTGCGGACGGTCGCCGAGTCGTACCGCGCCCAGTAGACCTCTTTGCGGCGCGCGTCGGTGGCCACCACGAACGGGTCGGTGCGCTTGGACTCCCAGGCGAGCGCGTCGAGCGTGCAGACGCCGTGCACCGGGATCTGCAGGACGGCGCCGAGCGAGCGCGCGGTGACCAGGCCGACCCGCAGGCCGGTGTACGGGCCGGGGCCGACGCCGACGGCGATGGCGGACAGCTCCTCGCGGCTCACCCGCGCGTCGCCGAGCACGGTGCCGATCGCGGGTGCGAGAACCTCGGCGTGCCTGCGGCGGTCGACGACCTTGGACTCGGCCCGGAGGCGCGGCGTCTCGCCCGGGGCCCACTCGCTCAGCGCGACGGTGACCGCGGCTGTCGCGGTATCGAAAGCCAGGACCAGCACGATCCTTGAGGGTAGCGCCCTCCGGCCACTGCGAGTTACGAGTGAGACTCGAGTTTGGAGACGATGTCGCGTGCGGCCTCCAGGGCGCCGTCGCCCGCGGACTTGGACGACAGAGGGGTGCCCGCGGCGTTGAGGTGGTCGCCGCCGGAGTAGTGCACGGTGATCAGTACGTTGGCGAGCCGGGCGTTGGCGACGGCCTCCCCGATCGCGGCGCCGGCGTCGACCGTGTACACGACGTAGGCCTGTTCTCCCACGCCGCTCACGCCACGGCTGTCCCGTACCTTGACGCCGTCCGCCAGATCCTTGCCGTCGCGGTCGGCGCGCCACTCGTCGGAGAAGGTGCGGATCGCGGTGTCGGTGGCCGACGTGCCGCCGCCCGCGGCGATGGCGCGCAGTTCGACGCTCAGCTGGCGGGTGCGCGAGCCGTACCGGCTCCAGGCGCACTCGCTGTGCTCGTCGGACTGGGTGGCGACGGTCGCGCTGCGGTCGGCGCCGGGCGCGAGTTCGTCGGCGACGCTCTTGCTGAGCGTGTCGCAGGCACTGGGCACGGCGTCGCGTTCGGATCCCTGGCCGGTGCTCATGGGCGAGCTCGCGGCACCCGCGTCCCGCGAGTGCGGCTGGTGGGCGTGGTCCCGGCCGACGGTGACCCAGGCGACGGCGCCGGAAACCCCGACGACGGACACGGCCGCACAGGCGGCGGCGACCAGGCGGCCACGCCGTCTGGCCGGCCGGACGGCACGACGACGACCGCTCACCGGGTCTCCCCTCCCTCATTTCCCATTCGCGTGCTTTGCCGGGAGATGAGATTTAAGGGAAGAGAGTACGACAAGATCGTAATTCTGATCGATCGAGGGTCCCGAATTTGGTATGAGGCTCGCCGTGAGCGTTCACGCGCGAGCGCAGCGTGGTGAAGGAGTCACGCGGGTGACCGAGGGGGAACGATGGAGTCGATCGTCGTGCCGTACGGGCGCTGGAAGCCCGCGACGCCCGCCCAGGTCGCCACGCTGTTCTCCGCGATGCCGTGCCGGTGGTGGATCGCCGGCGGGTACGCCATCGAACTCGCCGTCGGCCATCGCGTCCGCGACCACGGGGACATCGACGTGATGATGCTGCGCCCGGACCAGCTCCACCTGCACGACGCGCTGCGCGGCTGGGAGTGCTGGGCCGCCGATCCACCGGGCGTCCTGCGTCCCTGGGAGCCCACCGAGGTGCTGCCGCCCGCCGTCCACGACATCTGGTGCCGCCCGGGACCCGGCGAACCGTGGCGTCTCCAGGTGATGCTGGACGAGACGAACGGCGAAGACTGGGTGTCTCGCCGCGATCCCGCCATCCGGCGCCCCCTGGCCGACATCGGGACGACCGGGCCGGACGGCATCCCCTGTCTCGCGCCCGAGATCCAGCTGTTCTACAAGGCCAAGGACCCGCGGCGCAAAGACGAGATCGATCTCCTCGCGGTCCTGCCCCTCCTGGACGCGGCGCGCCGGCGCTGGCTGAGCGAAGCCCTGTCGCACTGCTTCGGCTCGCACCCGTGGCAGGACCGGCTCACGTAGCGAGCGACGCGGCCCGTCAGAGCGGGTGGTCGCCGAGGTTCTCCCACCGGCGGCCGACGCCGGCCAGCGTGACCGTGCGCTCGTCGGTCTCGCCGCGTTCGATGGCGATCTCCAGGCGGTCGTCGGACAGGCCCTCGGCGATGCCGCCGCCCCACTCGACCACGGTGATCGCGTCCTGCAGGTCCAGGTCGAGGTCGTCCAGCTCGTCCAGGCCGCCGAGGCGGTACGCGTCGGCGTGCACGAGCGCGGGGCCGCCCGCCAGCGACGGATGCACGCGCGCGATCACGAAGGTCGGTGAGGTGATCGGGCCGCGGACCTTCAGGCCGTCGCCCAGGCCCTGCGTCAGCGTCGTCTTGCCCGCCCCGAGCGGGCCGGACAGCAGGACGAGGTCGCCGGCGCGCAGCAGGCCGGCCAGCCGGCGGCCCAGGTCGCGCATCTCTCTCTCGGTCGGGACGTGGAAGGCGGGCGTGCTCATGCGCCCTCCGTGACCACGGGGCCGGTTCGCTCACGCCGCTCGCTCACGCCGAACGCTCCTCGGCCGCCGGCCGGACGCGGCCGACCAACTCGGCGATGGCGTCGGTGACGATCTCGGGGTGTTCGAGCATCACCACGTGGCCGCCCTCACTCACCTCGATCAGTTCGGCGTCCGGCAGCGCCGCGGCGATGGCCCGTCCGTGGGCGGGCGGGGTCAGCCGGTCGTCGTCGCCGATCACGATCACGGCGGGGAGGTCGCGAAGCACCCCGAGCGCCTCCAGCTTGTCGAGCTCGGCGAGCGTCGGGTAGAACTCCGCGATCACGTCGGTGGGCGTGGAGGCGATCATGCGTTCGACGAACTCCACGATCGACGGGCTCACCTCACGGTCGGCGAACGCGATGCGACGGGTGATCACGAAGGCCACGTCGGCGCCGATGCGGCGGCCCCGGTCGACCAGCGCGCCGCGCTTGCCGATGCCGCGCACGACGCCCGGCACGGCGCGCCGGAACAGCTTGCCGAACAGCTCCGGCAGGCCCAGCGTCAGCTCGGCCAGCTGGCCCGAGGAGGTGTTGACCAGGGCCACCCCGACGATGCGAGAGCCGAACAGCTCCGGGTGCCGGTCGGCCAGCGCCATGATCGTCATGCCGCCCATGGAGTGACCGACCAGCACGACCGGCGCGCCCGGTGACGTGGTGGCCTCGATCACCGCGAGCAGGTCGTCGCCGCACTGGTCGATGGTGGCGTGGGTGAGGTCGCTGCGTCCCGAACGGCCGTGGCTGCGCTGGTCCCAGAAGACCATCCGCACGTCGTCGAGGCGGGCCAGGTCGCGCCGCTGGAAGTGCCAGGAGTCCTGGGTCAGGCAGTAGCCGTGGCTGAAGACCACCGTGAGGGCGGCGTCGTCCGGCCCGTCGACCTCGACGTGGAGAGGCACTCCGTCACTGGCCATGACGGTCTGGGGGCGACCGCGCAGCTCACCGAACCGTTCGTACCGGTCGGGGTCGGGACGCAGCCGCTCGCGTCCGACGGCGTAGCGGCGCGCTCCGACGACCGCGCCGACACCGATGGCACCGGCGGTGCCGATCGCGGCACCGATCAGGCCGGCTCGCTTCTTGTTCATTCGGCCTCTTCGTAGGTACGGGGGACCCGGGCTCCGATTCTGGTGACGATCTCATATGAGATCGTGCCGAGCATCTCCGCCCACTCCTGCGCGGTGGGCTCGCCGCGGTCGCCCGGCCCGAAGAGGATCACCTCGTCGCCCGCGCGGATCTCGTCGTCGCCGACGTCGATGACGAACTGGTCCATGCACACGGTGCCGGCGATGCGCCGCCGCCGGCCCGCCGCCCATACCTCCAGGAGGTTCGTGCCGTGCCGCGGGATGCCGTCGGCATACCCCAGCGGCACCAGACCGAGCGTCGTCTCCGCCGGGGTGGTGTACCGGTGACCGTACGACACGCCCTGCCCGGCGCCGACCCGCTTGACCAGCGCCAGCCGCCCGGTCAGCGTCATCGCCGGACGCAGGCCCAGGCGGGCCGCGGGCCCGAGTGAGGGGATCGGGTCCAGGCCGTAGACCGCGATGCCGGGCCGTACGAGGTCGTAGCGGGCCTCGGGGAGGGTCAGCGTGGCGGCGGAGTTCGCGATGTGGCGCACCTCGGGCCGTACGCCGGCCTTCTCGGCGAACTCGACCGCGTCGTCGAACTCCCGGAGCTGGGCGGCGATCGAGGGGTGGCCCGGCTCGTCCGCGCAGGCCAGGTGGGACCAGAGCCCGACGACCGCCGCGAGGCCCTCGGCCTGGGCCCGCAGCGCCGCGTCGACCAGCGCGGGCCAGTCGGCCGGGGTCGCGCCGCTGCGGCCCAGCCCGGTGTCGGCCTTCAGGTGCAGCCTGACCTGCCGTCCGACCCGGGCGGCGGCCTGGGTGATCTCCTCCACCTGCCCGACCGAGGTGGCCGACAGGTCGACGCCTCCGGCGACGGCGTCGTCGAACCGCTCGCCGGGCGCGTACAGCCAGCACATCGCCGGCACGTCGATGCCCGCGCGCCGCAGGGTCAGCGCCTCATCCAGGGTGGCGACGCCCAGCCAGGACGCTCCGCCCGCCAGCGCGGCGCGTGCGGCCGGGATGATCCCGTGGCCGTACCCGTCCGCCTTGACGACCGCCATCAGCGCGGCACCCGAGACGCTCTCTCGCAGCAGTTCGACGTTGCGCCTGATCGCGGCAAGATCGATGTAGGCCGCGGTGGTAACGCTCATGCGACAAGTGTGGCAGCGCCGGACGCTTGCCCAGGCCATCGGCGACGGGCGCGCCGGGAAAGCTCAGCCGCCGAGCGTACGGAAGGCGGCGGGGAGCGCCTCGACGACGTCCTGGGCGCTGATCGGCGCCTCCGCGTCGGAGCCGGGCTCGGGACCGGCGGCGGCGAGCCGTCCGGCGAGGCCGTGGAGGTACGCGCCGGCCGCCGCCGCGTCGATCGCGGACGCCCCGCCGGCCAGGAACACGCCGATCAGGCCGGACAGCACGTCGCCGCTGCCCGCGGTGGCGAGGCGCGCGGTGCCGGTGGGGTTCACGCGTACCGGCCGGCCGACCTCGGCGATGACCGTGGTGGAGCCCTTGAGCAGCACGGTCGCGTTGAGCTCCTCGGCGGCCCGGCGCACGTGCTCCAGCCGCCGGGCCTCGACGTGGTCCGCCTCGGTGCCCAGCAGCCGGGCGAGTTCGCCGGCGTGCGGAGTGAGCACGGTCGGCGCGGTGCGCCACAGCAGGTCGCGGCGGCGGGTCAGGACGGTGAGCCCGTCGGCGTCGACCAGCACCGGCAGCTCGGTGGAGAGCACCTCGCTCAGCAGCGCCTCGGCCCGCTCGTCGGTACCCATGCCGGGCCCGGCGACCCAGGCGTTGACCCGCCCGACGCCGCTCAGGGAGTCGTCGACCACGCTGGTCACCGCCTCCGGCCAGTGGTGCCGGACGAGCTCGACCGAGTGCCGCGCCGAGGCGAAGCGCACCATGCCGGCGCCGCCGCGTACGGCACCGCCGACCGACAGCACCGCGGCGCCGGTGAAGGTCTCACTCCCCGCGAGCACGCCGG
The DNA here is from genome assembly GCF_039541955.1 of Actinoallomurus oryzae. Classification (NCBI taxonomy): domain Bacteria; kingdom Bacillati; phylum Actinomycetota; class Actinomycetes; order Streptosporangiales; family Thermomonosporaceae; genus Actinoallomurus; species Actinoallomurus oryzae. The sequence goes on from NZ_BAABHF010000009.1 coordinate 86,928, forward strand.
GGACACCGCGGCGGTACTTGTTGGACTCCCGCTCCGGCCGGGGGATCCACAGGTCGACGTCGGCCGCCTGCGGCAGGCACGCGTCCGGGTCGTTCAGGTACGGACCGAGCCCGATGTCGACCAGCTCCACCACGCCGGCGTGCTCGGCCCCCGGATCCACGAAGAGGCCCGGCTTGTACGTGCCGAACGTCACCGTCACGTCGGCGCGGACGGCCGCGCCGCTCACCACGCCGGTGTCGGCGTCGACGCCGCTGGGCAGGTCGCACGCCACGATGGTGGCGATGGCGCGCGAGGCGTGCCCGGCCAGGGTCGCGTACGGCTCACGGAGCCCGCCACGGCCGCCGATGCCGAGCATTCCGTCGATGATCAGGTCCGCGGCCTCGATCGCGCGCACCGGCCGGTCGCCGTCGTCCGCCTCGACGGCGCGTCCCCCCGCCGAACGCAGCGCCGCCAGGCCGCCCTCGTGGGTCTTGGAGCCGGCCAGGATCGCGGTGACCCGCGCGCCGCGGCGGGCCAGCCGCTCGCCGGCGTACAGTGCGTCGCCGCCGTTGTCACCGCTGCCGACGAGCAGCACGACCTCCGCGCCGTACACGCCTTCACCCGGGCCGGTGACCCCCGCCCGCCCGATGCGCAGCAGCCCGGCGCTGACGGAGGCGAGCCCGGCCGCGGCGCGGCGCATGAGCGCGCCCTCGGGCAGCCGGGCCATCAGGGCGCGTTCGGCGGCGCGAACCTTCTCCACCTCGTGCGCGTACCGCATGCTCACGTCCCCTCTCGTCGGTCGGTGTGCTCGGCGATCACCACCGCGACGGCCACACCGCCGTCGTGGCTGAGCGAGACGTGCCAGGAGTCGACGCCGAGACGCGTCGCCGCGGCGGCGACGGTGCCCTCGACGTGCAGGCTGGGACGTCCGTCGGACGCCCTGCGCACCTCGGCGTCGGTCCACTTGAGTCCGCGCGGCGCGCCCAGCGCCTTGGCCAGGGCCTCCTTGGCCGCGAAACGCGCGGCGAGGGAGCGCGGGTGCAGCCCCCGTTCCGACTCGGTGAACAGCCGGACGGCGAGGCCGGGCGTGCGTTCGAGGGACCCCGCGAACCGCGCGATGTCCACGACGTCGATCCCCACTCCGACGATCACCGATTCAGATTAACGTCCGTGGCCGTCGCGCGAGAGCGGCGTCAGTGGACGGGCGCGTGCGTGTGGTCGGCGGCCGGGGCGTCCGGGTGCGCGATCAGCCAGTCCACGCGCTCGCGGCTCTCGTCGTCGACCGGCGTGTAGACCGACATACGTGTCTCCGGCGTGGCCACGACCGCGAAGTTGACCACCGACAGGCGTACCTCGCCCACCGCGGCGTGCCGGAAGACCTTGACCCTCGTCGTCGGCGTGCCGACGTCGTGCGCGGCCCACAGCTCGGCGAAGTCCGGGCTGGCGGCGGACAGGCGCGCGACGAACTCGGTCCAGGCGGGTTCGCCGAGGTGACGGCCGTACGACGCGCGGAACGTCGCGACCATCTGGGGGAGTTCTTGGTCGCGGTTCACGAACGTGCTACAGCAGGCGGGGACCATGAACCCCGCCCAGAGCAGGTTGCGGTGGTTGTGCCCGGCGGCGATACCCGGCCACATCGCGACGTACGGGGCGTTCCACGCGAGCACGTCGTACCGGCTGTTGACCACGGCGGCCGGCAGGTCGGCCAGGCCGTCGAGCACGGCCTGCACCTGCGGCTCCAGCCGGCCGTGCCCGTCCCGCGGATGCGGCACGGGGACGTCCGCGAGCCGAAACAGATGCTCACGCTCGGCCTGGTCGAGGCGCAGGGTGCGGGCGATCGCCTCCAGCACCTGGACGCTCACGTTGATCGGCCGGCGGTCGTCACGGTCACCACTCCACCCTCGCCGGTGCGGCGAGCGCGTGCCAGGTGCTGTCAACACCAGTATCACCGGGCTCTCAGCACTCTCACCAGCACGGCCGCAGGCTGCTGCGCATGGCCCAGATCACCCTCAGCGCACCGGCGGCACGTCCGCCGGTCCGGCTCGGCCGGCTCCTCACGATCGTTCTGGTCGGCCAGTTCATGGCGGTCCTCGACGTCTCGGTCGTCAACGTCGCCGCGCCGACCATCCGTACCGATCTCCACGCGTCCGGCGCCGGGCTGCAACTCGTCATCGCCGGCTACACCATCGCCTATGCCGTTCTGCTCATCACCGGTGCCCGCCTCGGCGACCGGCTGGGGCACCGCGCCGCCTTCCAGGCGGGCCTCGCGGTCTTCACGGCCGCGTCGCTGGCCTGCGGCCTGGCCGGGGGCACCGGCGCGCTCATCGGTTTCCGCTTCGTCCAGGGGGCGGGCGCGGCGCTGTTGGTGCCGCAGGTCATGAGCCTGATCCAGCGCAACTTCGCCGGCGCGGCGCGGGCCCGCGCGCTCAGCGTGTACGGGGCGGTGCTGGCCGGTGGCACGGTCGTCGGCCAGGTCGCCGGCGGGCTTGTCGTCAGCGCCGACCTGTTCGGCACCGGCTGGCGCCCGGTCTTCCTGGTGAACGTCCCGATCGGCGTCGTGCTGCTGGCCGCCGGCGCCCGTACGCTGCCCGGCGACCGTGGCGAGCAGGGCCGGGGCCTGGACCTGCCGGGGCTGGTGAGCCTCTCGGCGGCGACGCTGCTGTTCGTGGTGCCACTCGTGCTCGGCCACGAGGAGAACTGGCCGCTGTGGGGGTGGCTGATGCTCGGCGGCGGCGTCGTCGTGTTCGCCCTGTTCGTGGCGGCACAGCGACGCGCGTCCTCGCCCCTGGTCCCCGGCCGGGTGGCGGGCGCGCCCGGCATGCGCTCGGGACTCGTCACGATCTTCCTGTGCATGTGCACCTTCAGCGGGTTCCTGTTCGGCCTGGCCCTGCACCTGCAGGGCGGTCTCGGGTACAGCCCGCTGCGGGCCGGGCTGTACTTCATCCCGGGAGCGGGCGGCTTCGCGCTGTCCAGCCTCAACTGGCGGCGCGTACCCGCCCGGTGGCACCGCCCGATGACGCCGGCCGGGCTGGTCGTGGCCGGGATCGGCTACCTGGGACTCGCGGTCTTCGCGTCGGGCGGTGCCGGGCTGGAGGTCGCGATGGGCCTGGCCGGGCTCGGCCTCGGTGCGGCGTTCTGTCCGCTGCTGGTGGTCGCGCTCACCCACGTGGCCGTGACGGACGCGGCGGACGCCAGCGGGCTGCTCGCGATGACGAACCAGCTCGGCCAGGTCGTGGGCGTCGCGACGTTCGGCACGCTGTTCCTCAGCGTCGCACCGCCGACCGGGCACGCTCTGACGGTCACGTGCGTGGCTCTGGCCGGCGCGGCGGCCGTGGGCGCGTGTTGCGCCCTGCCGCCGCTCCGGCGGCGGGGCTGAGCCGCGTCAGATGCGCCGCAGCCGTACGCGGCGGACGCGGTGGTCGCGGTCCTTGTTCAGGACGAGAGTGGCGCGGGCGCGGGTGGGCAGGATGTTGGCCACGAGGTTGACCTCGTTGATGTCGCGCCAGAAACGCTCCGCCTGCGCCGCCGCCTCGTCCCCGTCGACCTGCGCGTACGGGTGGAAGTAGGAGCGCTCGTCGGTGAAGATCGTACGGCGCAGGGCGAAGAAGCGGTCGATGTACCACTGGCGGATGTCGTCGACCCGCGCGTCGACGTAGATGGAGAAGTCGAACAGGTCCGCCAGGGCCAGGCCGCCCGGCCGGGCGCTCTGCAGCACGTTGAGCCCCTCCACGATGAGGATGTCCGGCCGCCGTACGACCTGCCGGGCGTCCGGCACGATGTCGTACCGCAGCGCCTCGTACACCGGCATGGACACCTCGGGCACGCCGGCCTTGACCTCCGAGACGAACTTCAGCAGCGCGCGCCGGTCGTAGGACTCCGGGAAGCCCTTGCGCTGCATCAGGCCGCGTTCGGCCAGGACGGCGTTCGGATAGAGGAAACCGTCCGTGCTGACCAGCTCCACCCTCGGGTCTCCCGGGCCACGGGCGAGGAGCACGCGCAGCAGGCGGGAGACCGTCGACTTGCCCACGGCCACACTGCCGGCGATGCCGATGATGTACGGGGTGGGGGCGACCGGCTCGCCGAGGAAGGTGCTGACGGTGTCGCGCAGCCGGCCGTCGCCCGCGACGAACAGCCGCAGCAGCCGCGACAACGGCAGGTAGACGTCCTCGACCTCGTCGAGGTCGATGGGGTCGCCGAGCCCGCGGATCTCCTCCAGATCGGCGGGAGTGAGGGACAACGGCGTACCGGCACGTAGGGCACGCCATGCCTCACGGTCGAGCTCGACATACGGGCTGGGGGAATTGCCCCCGATGCTCGTCATGACGTGGACCCTAGCGAATTGCGGCCATTTACAGTGTTACGACAGAGTTACGCTCGGCGACAGGCCCGGGTCAGGCCGACCGTCTCGCCCGCGTCGGCCGGGGCGGGCGGAGAGTTGGCGCGGCGGTGGTCTACCCGTTCACCTGGAGCCATTACTGTGGCCCGCATGTGCGGAATCGTGGGGTACGTCGGCTCGCAGCCGGCGCTCGACGTCGTCATCGAGGGCCTCTCCCGGTTGGAGTACCGCGGGTATGACTCGGCGGGCACGGCCATCTCCGCCGACGGCAAGCTGACGGTGACCAAGCGCGCCGGAAAGCTGGCCAACCTGCGTGAGGCACTCGCGGGCACCGTCCCGCCCGGCGGCGAGGAGGCCGGGAGCGCCGGCCGTACGGACGCGGGCGGTTCAGGTGAGCGTACGGAGACCGGCGTTTCGGGTATCGGGCACACCCGCTGGGCCACCCACGGGCCGCCGAACGACCGCAACGCCCATCCGCACACCGACTGCACCGGCGCCGTCGCCGTCGTGCACAACGGCATCATCGAGAACTTCGCCGCGCTCCGCCTCGAACTCGAACGCCGCGGCCACGAGTTGTCCTCCGACACCGACACCGAGGCCGTCGCCCACCTGCTCGAGGAGGAGGTCGCCAAGGGCGCGAGCCTGGCCGACGCGATGCGCCGGGTCTGCCTGCGCCTCGAAGGCGCGTTCACGCTCGTCGCCGTGTACTCCGGCGAGCCGGACCTGGTGGTCGGCGCCCGTCGCAACTCTCCCCTGGTCGTCGGCGTCGGCGCCGGAGAGAACTTCCTGGCCAGCGACGTCGCGGCCTTCATCGCGCACACCCGCGACGCGATCGAGCTGGGCCAGGACCAGGTCGTCGAGCTGCGGCCGTCGGGCGTCACGGTCACCGGCTTCGACGGCAGGCCGGCCGAGGTGAAGGAGTACCACGTCGACTGGGACGTGTCCGCCGCGGAGAAGGGCGGCCACGACTACTTCATGCTCAAGGAGATCGCCGAGCAGCCGCGCGCGGTCGCCGAAACGCTGCTCGGCCGCATCGGCACCGACGGCCGGCTCAGCCTCGACGAGATGCGCCTCACCGACGACGAGCTGCGCGACATCGACAAGATCATCATCGTCGCGTGCGGCACGGCGTACCACGCCGGGCTGATCGCCAAGTACGCCATCGAGCACTGGACCCAGCTCCCGTGCGAGGTCGAGCTGGCCAGCGAGTTCCGCTACCGCGACCCGATCCTGACGCGCTCGACGCTGGTCATCGCGATCTCCCAGTCCGGCGAGACGATGGACACGCTCATGGCGGTCCGCCACGCCCGCGAGCAGCGCGCCAGCGTCCTCGGCATCTGCAACGTCAACGGCTCGACCATCCCGCGCGAGTGCGACGGCGTGCTGTACACACACGCCGGGCCGGAGATCGCCGTCGCCTCGACCAAGGCGTTCCTCACCCAGCTCGTCGCCGTCTACCTGATCGCCCTCTACCTGGCGCAGGTGCGCGGGACCAAGTGGGGCGACGAGGTGTTCGCGATGATCCAGCTGCTGGGCACGATGCCGCAGAAGGTGGAGCAGGTCCTGGAGACCGTCGAGCCGGTACGCGAGCTGGCCCGGTCGCTGGCCGGTGAGCGCTGCGTGCTGTTCCTGGGCCGGCACGTGGGCTTCCCGGTGGCGCTGGAGGGCGCGCTCAAGCTCAAGGAGCTCGCCTACATGCACGCGGAGGGCTTCGCCGCAGGCGAGCTGAAGCACGGCCCGATCGCCCTGATCGAACAGAACCTGCCGGTCGTGGTCATCGTGCCGTCGCGCGCCCGCCCGATCCTGCACGACAAGATCGTCTCCAACATCCAGGAGATCCGCGCTCGCGGCGCCCGTACGATCGTGATCGCCGAGGACGGGGACGACGCGGTCGTGCCGTACGCCGACACGCTCATCCGCGTACCGGCCGTCCCGACCCTGCTGCAGCCGCTGGTGGCGACCGTGCCGCTCCAGGTGTTCGCCTGCGAACTCGCCACCGCCCGCGGCCACGACGTCGACCAGCCCCGCAACCTCGCCAAGTCCGTGACCGTGGAGTAGCAGCTCCGATGCGACGAGCAGGAGGTCATCGTCGGGTTCGGTCTCTCTCGAAGAGATGGCCGCCGTGCTCCGAGCCCATTGAGATAGGCCGAACCGTCACGGCTGGAGCCGAGTCAGGCGGTCAGTCGCTGAACGAGTGTCCGGTAGTCGTCCTTCATCGGGAGATCTTTTTCGACGTGGACCCGCCGCCGGGTGGCGGTCACGTCGACGCCCCGGACCGGGTCGTGTCCCGGCCGCTCGAAGGTCTCCCACCACAGCCCGACTCCACGGCGCTGCCACGTCGGCACGTCGTTGAAGTTCACCCCGCGGGCGAAAAGAAGTTCGTTCTTGGCGGCGACATCGGAGTTCTTCAGCATCCGGGTGGCCTCCCGCCTGGACCGGCCCTCGCGGCGCAGCGTCCAATAGCACCAGCCGTTGAGCGCGCAGCGCGCCGCGTCGGTCTGCCGCCAGGAGAAGTAGTCGACGACGTCCTGCACGGCGGAGCCCATCCACACGCGACTGTCGAAGTGGGCGGGTTGCCCTACGGCGTGCGTGAAGGCAGCGGTGGCAACGCTCGCGGAGATCGACACCAGCTTCTCGACCTCACGGTCGAACAGGTCGAACGACGGCTTCAGCAGCACGGAGATCTCATCGCTCTCGGTGTACGCGTAGCAGCCACCGAACTCGGTCAGCAGGGTCCGCGCCGTCTCGATCATGAATGCGGAGAATCTCTCGTCGAACGGCTTGTCGAAGCGGCTCTCGGTGAACCGGGAGAAGCTGCGCCCGTCCACCCGAATGATGATCCAGGCACCTGGCAGCACCGCGAGGGAGTGGAACCACTCCAACGACCGCATGCGGGTCTCCAGGTCCTTGCCCTTCATGTCTCCGCCTCCTCGGCCAACGGCCGGACGTCGAAACCTCCCGCGCCGTCGAACCGGACCGCGTACAACTCGTCGAACCCGTCCGCACGCCGCGGGTGGCGCAGGCGTTTGAGGGTCGCATAGATGCCGACCTCGGGCACCCGGGTTTTCCCGGCGCGCACCGCGTTGCGCTCCAGCGAACCGGCGAGGTCAGGGCCGAACCAGTACCCCACGACCGTGGCGCCGTGTCTCCGCGCGGCGCCGATCAGCGGCGCCCACTCCTCGGGCGAAGGGTTGGTGTTGTCGACGGCGACGTCCCGGCCCGCCGTCAGCGCCTCTTCCACCAGGCGCATCTGCCGCGCCTGCCGCCGCCGCGCATTGGGGAAATCGTCCTTGGAGACGTGCACGTACGCGGCCGACAGCACCTGCCGGTAGAACGTCGTCTTCCCCGACGCCTGCAACCCGATCAAGATCGCCAGCGTAGGCATCTCAAGTCACCGCCAGAGTCAGCCGGATCGCGGCCGGTCGAGACCCCGACACCTGCTCACCGTACGGGCCTTCCCGGCGAGTTCGCCAGCGCCGGAGCCGGGGTTGACCAGGGGGGCGGTCTGGCGAATTCCGCCGCGATGGAGTAGTAAGCGACGTTGTGACGCGATACGTGGCGCTGCTGCGCGCGGTGAACCTTGGCAGCCACAAGAAGGTCTCCATGGCCGACCTGCGCGGTCTGCTGGTCGGCCTCGGGTACGCCGACGTGCGGACGTACCTGCAGAGCGGCAACGCGGTCTTCACCGCTGCCGAGACGCGGCCGGAGCGGGTGGCGGCGTCGGTCGAGGAGCGGCTCGCCGCCGAGCTGGGGCTGACGACCGAGGTGATCCTGCGGACCGCGGAGGAGCTGCGCGACGTGGTCGAGCGCAACCCGCTGGAGGTCGACGACCCGGCGAAGTCCACCGTCTGGTTTCTGGCCGAACCACCGCGCCAGGATTGGCTTTCCGGCTTCGACCTGGGGCGATTCGCCCCCGAAGAGATGCGCGCCGGCGAGCGCGAGATCTACCTCCGGCTGCCGAACGGCATCGGCCGCGCGAAACTGCCGGTCGCGCTCGGGCGGCGCCTGAAGGTCACCGCCACGATGCGCAACTGGAACACGGTCACCAGCCTTTTGTCGCTCGCCGAATAAAACGCGTTCACCGGGTATACACCTCCCCCAACGGACAGTGAAGGGAGGGACCGATGGCGAGCCGCATCATCGCAGCACTCCGTACCGTCCTCGCGACGGTGGCCAACGTACTTCTGCTGCCCTTCCGGGTCCTCGCCCGTCTGCTGGGCGTTTCGAGCAAGGGACGGTCGAGGACGGCGCGGCGGACGCACGGGCAGGCCGCATAAGAGCCCATCACGGAGAAGAAACGGAGAGCGCCTGGCGGGGGCGCTCTCCGTTTCTCCGGAATGACCAGGCCGGTCAGGCATCGTCGTTTCGGAGCACGAATCGGCCCGGATCCGGCGAACCAGGCCTTGCCTCCCGTCGCGCTCACGTCCGTCGGGAGGGCGTGCTCCCGTGTGCCGAAAGGACGCCGGACGGTCCAGCGCGTCCCGTCCCAGTGCGAGGCGAACGCAGGGCCCGGGCCGTCCGCGCCGACCACCCACACGTCCTTGGGCGCCACGGCGGCGATCGCTGTGGCGAGGCGGTCGTCGGCGGCTCCCGGCGCCTCGCGCCATCGGCCGCCGTCCCAGTGCAGCAGGACCGTCTCACCGACGTCGCCCTCGGCCGCCTTCTCGTGGCCGACGGCCCACGCGTCCTCGGCGCCGGTCGCGGAGATCCCGACCAGCGCCTCGTCGGCGGGCGCTCCGGGAGCGGGGACGGGCGTCCATGCGGTCGAGACCGGGGCGGGCCCGGTCTTCTCCGCCGGCGGTGAGGCGGCGGCGCCTTCTCGCCGCCGGTCGGGCGAGGCGGCGCAGGAGCACAGAAGGGTTAAGGAAACGCCGAGGATCGCTACCCTCAGCACGGCCATGTCTCACCGTACTGGCACCGAGCAGGGCCTTTCCGGGCGAACTCAGCAGGTGTCGAGCATGTCGCTCAGTTCGTCGTGGTCCGCCTGCGTCACCGTCAGGTGATACTCATCGGCCACGGCGACGAACTTCTCCGCGTACGTGCACTGGAAGGACTTCTGCGGCTGCCATTCCGACGGGCCCTTGTCGCTCTTCTGCTCGTTGGGCCGTCCCCAGACCGCCAGGAGGTTGTCGCGGTCGTTGGCCAGTTCGGTCCGCTTTTCCTCGGTCCAGTGGTCCGCACCCATCCGCCAGGCGAGCCCCAGCGGGAAGATGTGGTCGATCTGCACCATCGTGGCGTGCGCCTTGGCGAAGGTGATCTGCTTGCCCGTGTACGGGTCGTCCAGCGTCCCGGCGATGACGACGCACTCGTTGCGTTTCTTCACGTCGTCCAGGTCGCGGGAGAGGATGTCGTTGCGGGTGTCGCAGCCGTTGTGGTCGACGTCCTTCCAGGCGGGGCCGAACTCATCCCGGCTGTACCCGCTCATGGAGTCCGGTTTGCCCTCCTTGAGCCCGGCGAGCTCCTTCCGCGCCGTCCCCTCCTTGCCCTTGCCGCCCTTTTTGGATGACTTACCCGAGGCCGAACTCGACGGGCCGTCCCCGGACAGCCTGACATTGCTGGCGCATCCGGCCGCGACGAACACGGAGACGACCATTGAGGTGACCTGCACGCCCACCCGTCGCCGTACTGACATATCCCCACCGTCCAGGATTTTTTGGCGAAGCTATGCCCGGAATATACGGCTTTATTCTCCAATCGCCGACGGCCGGTCCCCTGCCGCGAGCACCGCGGAATGGAAGGGCGGGCCGGTGATGACCCGGCCCGCGTGCAGCGCGTTCTCAGCGGGCATCCGGCTTCGGTAGGGGGGAGTTCTCATCCCTTCGGCTGGTGGCGAGTACCGCCCAAGGGTGACGACGCGACCACGACGGTCCACTAAGTTCGGCGCATGTCCATCATCGCCACCCGGGGGCTCGGCAAGCAGTTCCCCGGCGTGCTCGCCCTGGACGAGCTGACCATCGACATCGAGCCCGGCGTCGTCGGGCTGGTCGGGGCCAACGGCGCGGGCAAGTCGACCCTCATCAAGATCCTGCTCGGGCTCATCCCCCCGACCCGCGGGCAGGCGAGCGTGCTCGGACTCGACACGGTCCGCGAGTCGCTGAAGATCCGTGAGCTGGTCGGCTACATGCCCGAGAACGACTGCCTCCCGCCCGACGTCTCCGCCACCGAGTTCATCGTGCACGTCGCGCGCGTGTCCGGGCTGCCGGCCACCGCCGCGCGCGAACGCGCCGCCGATACCCTCCGCCACGTCGGCCTGTACGAGGAGCGCTACCGGCCGATCGGTGGTTACTCCACCGGCATGCGCCAGCGGGTCAAGCTCGCCCAGGCCCTCGTGCACGACCCGAAGCTCGTCTTCCTCGACGAACCCACCAACGGCCTCGACCCGGCCGGACGGGACGAGATGCTCGCGCTCATCCGGCGCATCGGCACCCAGTTCGGCATCAGCGTCCTGGTCACCTCCCACCTCCTCGGCGAGCTCGAACGCGTCGCCCAGCACCTGGTCATCATCGACGGCGGCCGGCTGCTGCGGTCGCAGGCGGTCACCGCGTTCACCCAGGCCAGCGGCGTTCTCGCGGTCGAGCTCGACGATGAGGCCGCCGGCCGCGACCGGCTCGGCCACCGCCTGGCCCAGGCCGGGCTGCGCGTCCACCCCGACGGACGGGGCCTGCTCATCGACATCGCCGACGAGACGACGTACGACCTCGTGCGCGACTGCGTCGCCGACCTCGGCCTGGCCCTCGTACGCATGGAGAACCGCCGTCACCGCATCGAAGAGGTGTTCTCCTCATGACGAGCGTCATCCACGACATCGGCTACCGGCACTACGACGGCCCGCGGCTCGGCCGCGCGTACGCCGTCCGCTCCCTGTTCACGCACAACCTGCGCGCGGCGTACGGGCTGGGGCGGCCGGCCAAGGCCAAGATCATGCCGTTCCTGCTGTTCACGATCATGTTGCTGCCCGCGGCCATCAGTGTCGCGATCACGGCACTGGCCTCCTCGCTCGGCAACGGCCAGCCCGTCAACCTGATCCGCTACTCGGCCTACGCCGTCTACCTCCAGCCGCTGATCGCGATCTTCCTGGCGGCGCAGGCGCCGGTACTCGCCTCGCGCGACCTGCGGTTCCATGTCACGCCGCTGTACTTCTCCCGCCCGCTGTCGCGCCTGGACTACGTGCTGGCCAAGTACGGCGCGCTGACCACGGCGCTGTTCATCCTGCTGGGCACGCCGGTCACGATCCTGTTCATCGGCGCGCTCGCCACCAAGCAGAAGCACCTGGGCACCCACACGCTCGACTGGGCCGGCGCCGTGGTGGGCTGCCTGATGTTCGCTCTGGTGCTCGCCGCGATCGGCCTGGTCGTGGCCGCCTTCACGCCGCGCCGCGGCTTCGGAGTGACCGCGGTGATGGCGGTGTACCTCATCAGCACCGCCGCGGTCGGCTCGATCCAGGGCATCGCCGAAACCCAGACCAAGTTCGGAGTCGCCCGCTGGGCGGGCATGTTCACGCCCTTCAACCTCGTGGACGACGTGCAGGTCTGGGCGCTGGGGGCCAAGTCGTCCTCCCCGGAGCCGCCGCCGTCCGGCCTCGGCGGCCCGGTGTTCGCGCTCGTGTGCGTGGCCGTCGTCGTGGGCGGACTCGCGATCCTGTACCAGCGGTTCCGCAGGGCGGGTGCGCAATGACCGGCCGGCCCACCGACGAGAGGAAGGCATCGTGAGTGTCCTGGAGCTCCGGGACGTCTCCCGGTGGTACGGCAACGTGGTCGCGGTCAACGGCGTGTCGATGACCATCGGCCCGGGGGTGACCGGCCTGCTCGGCCCGAACGGCGCGGGCAAGTCGACGCTCATCCACATGATGGGCGGGTTCCTCGCGCCCTCCAACGGCCAGGTCGGCATCGACGGGCAGCGGATCTGGAAGAACCCCTCGGTCTACCGCCACATCGGGCTGGTGCCCGAACGCGAGTCCGCCTACGACTTCCTCACCGGCAGGCAGTTCGTCCGTTCGATGGCCAAGCTGCACAAGCTGCCCGACCCGGTCGCCGCCGCCGACCGTGCCCTCGCGATGGTGGAGATGCTGCCGCCGGCCGACCGGGCCATCGGCACCTACTCCAAGGGGATGCGCCAGCGCGTCAAGATGGCGTCGGCGCTCGTACACGACCCGGCGGTCCTGCTGCTCGACGAGCCGTTCAACGGCATGGACCCGCGCCAGCGGCTCCAGCTCATGGACCTCATCCGCAAGATGGCCGCCGAGGGCCGTACGGTGCTGTTCAGCTCGCACATCCTGGAGGAGGTCGAGCGGCTCGCGAACCACATCGAGGTCATCGTCGCGGGACGGCACGCCGCCTCCGGCGACTTCCGCGCGATCCGGCGGCTGATGACCGACCGGCCGCACATGTTCGCCATCCGCTCCAGCGACGACCGCCGCCTGGCGGCCGCGCTGATCGCCGACGATTCGACCCGCGGCGTCGAGCTCACCTCGGCCGGCCTGGAGGTGGAGGCCGTCGACTTCCGGCGGTTCACCCTGCTGCTGCCGCAGGTGGCCCGTGGCGCCGGCATCCGGCTGTGGGAGGTCTCCCCGGCCGACGAGTCCCTCGAAAGCGTCTTCTCCTACCTGGTCTCCTCTTGACGCCCTCCCCCGCCTGAAGGCGGGGGATTCCAACCCGATCCCCCTACACAGAGGAGAGAACAGGTTGAGGTTCGCGGTTCACGGCCCCGCCCCATGGCTGGAGGGCTCCCCGCGCTGTCACGGCACGTCCTGCCGCGATGTTCTTGGCCGCGTTCACATCCGCGTGATCGATATGCTTGCAGGCCCGACAGCGAAAGACCGCTTGGCTCTCACGGTTCGCCGCTGCGCGATGCCCACAAACATGACAGGTCTGAGACGTAAACGCGGGATCGATCTTCTCGACCCGACCGGCGGCCTTCTGTTCCAGACGCCTCGCCAGAAAGCCCCATCCGGCCGCGTGAATGGAACGGTTGAGTCCCGCTTTGGCCCGCACGTTCACACCCGGCGCAGGCACGCCCGCCTTACGCCACCTCGGACGCCGATGCGTCCCAGCGAAGAAATTCGCCATGGCCTGAGCGAAATCCCGCAACGCCTGCTGCTGCACCGTCTGAGACCCCGCCGCCAGCCACACGAACTCTCTCCTGGCCTCGGTCAACTGACGGGCCTGTTCGCCATACCCCGGCGCACTTGCCCGCCCCGGCCGCCAATGCAGATGCTGCTTCACCGCCAGATTCCATACAAACCGGGCATGCGCGCAATGCTCCAGCAACGCCACCTCCTGAACGGGCGTGGGCTGAAGCCGAAATCGCATGCCACGACGCTAAACACCACCACCGACATTCCGAGGAGGGAGCGGCGTTCCCACCCAGCTGCAAGGCCAGGGTTTCACGCCGGCCAGCCGATGAACGAGGATGCATGAACACCATCGCGTACATCACTTTTCGCGGCATGCTCGGGCGGCGCCGCGCGCTTCTCCTGTTCATTCTCCCGGCCGTCCTGCTGCTGCTCAGCATCGGCCTGCGGATCACCGGCAACGCCGACCTCGACACCGCGGCGGCCCTGCTGACGCAGTTCGGGCTGGGCGCGCTGCTGCCGCTGCTGGCACTGCTCGCCGGCACGGGCGTGATCGGCCCGGAGATCGACGACGGCCAGATCATGTACATCATGACCAAGCCGATCGCCCGGCCGGTCATCTCGACCACCAAGTACCTGGTCGCGGTGATCCTGGTCGTCGGCTTCGGCGTCGTGCCGATCTTCGTCTCCGGCCTCATCATGAACGGCCTGACGGCGGGCCTGGCGAGCGGCTTCGCCCTGGGCGCGCTGGTGGGCGGCATCGCGTACTGCGCGCTGTTCGTGGCGCTCGCGGTGATGAGCCGGTTCGCCGTGACGATCGGCCTGATCTACGCCCTGGTCTGGGAGAACCTCATTGGCCGGTACGCCTCGGGCGTCCGCACGCTGTCCATCCGGCAGTGGTCGGTCACGATCACCGACCTGGCGACGAACGCGACCTCGGTCACCTCCGAGGTGCACACCTCCACCGCCGTACCCCTGCTGATCGTGCTGACCGTCCTCGGCGTCACCGTCGCCGGCTGGAAGCTCCGCACCCTCTCGATCACCGGCGCCGACTAGCATGCATCGCCGACTCGGCACGGAGGCGGACAAGCACCTGTGACCTCGGTCGATGCCGCTGTCGCGAGGAGCGTCTTCCGCAAGCCGCTCGCCTCCGAGCTCCTGGACCGGTTGTGGTCCACCGACCTCGGCCGTCTCACCGACCGGCTGTACGCCGCCGAACCCGATGCCCCGGCCGTCGAGGGTGCCGTCGCCCGCATCACCGAGATGCGGGAGGAGGGCCGGATAACGGGCGACAGGTGGGACGGCCTGATCGTCGACAGCGAGTTCGCGGTGAAGTACCCGAGCGAGGCACCGAGCATCGCGGAGTGGATCCGCTCGACCCGCGATGGCGCGCCCTGAGCACGGCACCCGGACTCCGGTGCGCTCTAGAGATAGCCGGGCTTACCGGTGTCGGCGAAACGCACCACGGAACGACGGATCAGGTCGAGGAACTCCTGGACACCGTCCGTCACCTCGTCGAACCCGCTCTCGGTGGACGCCGCACGGGAGCGGTGGACGGCTCCTTCGGCGTCGACGGCGAACATGATGCCTCCGCCGTCCGAGGCGATCACCGTGCCCCGCGCGTCGTCCGCACCGCCGTGCGGTACGGGGCCGTCGGCGCGCAGGTGATCGAGTACGAGGCCGGCCGGGTGGAAGAAGCACGCGTTACCGACGTCCGCCAGGACGACCTCGCCGATGGATCGGTAGAAGGTGACCAGATCGGCGGGGGTCAGCTGCTCGCGGGCGAGCTCCGCGGCCGCACTCCGGTCGCCGGTGTCCGGGGATCTGACCTCGTTGGTGCCCGGCGGATAGCCGTACTTCTCCTCGAACGTGCTCAGCATCGTGCTGAGCGCGGCATCGACCTGCGATCGCCACCGGGAGAGCCACCCGGCGGAAAGTGCGCCGCCCATCCGGGCTACAGGGCGGTGCGGACGACCTCGGCGAGGCGTTCGGCCAGGGTGCGGGCCTGATCTTCGCGGGTGGCCTCGACCATGACGCGGACCATCGGCTCGGTGCCGCTCGGGCGGATCAGGACGCGTCCCGTGTCGCCGAGTTCCGCCTCGGCGGTCTCGACCGCCGCCCTCAGCTCCGGCGAGGTCTTGGCGCGGGACTTGTCGACGTTCTTGACGTTGATGAGCACCTGCGGGAGGCGGGTCATCACCTTGGCGAGTTCGTCGAGCGGGCGGCCGCGGCCCGCGACGGTGGCGAGCAGGTGCAGGCCGGTCAGCAGGCCGTCTCCCGTGGTCGCGTGGTCCAGCATGATCACGTGGCCGGACTGCTCGCCGCCGAAGGCGTAGCCCCCGGACTTCATGGCCTCCAGGACGTAGCGGTCGCCGACCGTCGTCTCGACGACGTTGAGGCCCTCGTCGCGCATGGCAATCTTGAAGCCGAGGTTGGACATGACCGTCGCGACGACGGTGTCGCCGGGCAGCCGGCCGGCCTCCCGCAGTTCGACCGCGAGGATGGCCATGATCTGGTCGCCGTCGATCGGCTCGCCCGTGGCGGTGACCGCGAGGCAGCGGTCGGCGTCGCCGTCGTGGGCGATGCCGACGTCGGCGCCGTGCTCGACCACGGCGCGGCACAGCGCGTCCAGGTGGGTGGAGCCGTAGCCGTCGTTGATGTTCAGGCCGTCCGGGGAGGCGCCGATGGCGACCACATTGGCGCCGGCGCGGCGCATCGCCTCGGGGGAGACCCCGGACGCGGCGCCGTGCGCACAGTCGACCACGACGCGGAGGCCGTCCAGCGAGCGGGGCAGCGTCGACAGCAGGTGCGCGATGTAGCTCTCGACCTCACCCTGCGCGTCGCGTACGCGGCCCACGCCGGGGCCGGTCGGGCCGCACCACTCCTCGCCGAGGTGCGCCTCGATCTGGTCCTCGATCTGGTCGGCGAGTTTGTGCCCGCCGCGGCCGAAGAACTTGATGCCGTTGTCGGGCGCGGGGTTGTGGGAGGCCGACAGCATGACGCCGAGGTCGGCGCCGAGCGACTGGGTGAGGTACGCGACGGCGGGCGTCGGCAGCACGCCCAGGCGGAGGACGTCGACGCCGGCGGAGGCGAGCCCGGCCACGACGGCGGCCTCGAGGAACTCGCCCGAGGCGCGCGGGTCGCGGCCCACGACCGCGACGGGCCGATGGCCCTCGAACGCACCGGCCTCGCCGAGGACGCGGGCGGCGGCCACCGACAGGTCCAGCGCGAGCCGGGCGGTCAGGTCACGGTTCGCGACCCCCCGGACGCCATCGGTTCCGAACAGACGTGACACTGCTAACACCCCAAGGTCGCGCGTGGCGGACCGGCCCGCCGGCCCTCGAACAAAGCGATCGGCGGTCCCGCGAACCCACGGAACCGCCGAAGTCCTGTGCGGCGCCCTCCACCCGGGCGTACCGGGCCGGCGGGTCGCCGCACAGGGTCGATCAACGCTTGCTGTACTGCGGAGCCTTGCGCGCCTTCTTGAGGCCGTACTTCTTCCGCTCCTTGGCCCGCGCGTCACGGGTGAGGAAGCCGGCCTTCTTGAGGGGCGGGCGGTTGTCGGGGTCGACGAGCTGCAGCGCGCGGGCGATTCCCAGGCGCAGGGCGCCGGCCTGGCCGGTCACGCCGCCGCCGTTGACCCGCGCGATCACGTCGAACTGGTCCTCGAGGCCGAGCGTGACGAAGGGCTCGTTCACGACCTGCTGGTGGACCTTGTTGGGGAAGTAGGCGTCGAGGGGACGACCGTTGATCGTCCACTTTCCACTGCCGGGGACGATGCGCACGCGCGCGATCGCCTCCTTGCGACGGCCGGTGCCCGCGGCCGGGCCGGTCAGCACCGGACGGGGGGTCTCCTCGACGAGGACCTCAGCGGACTCGGAGGTGTAGTCCCCCACGTACTCTTCATAGTCGGCGCCCTCGAGGGGCGTCTCGATACCGGTGGACTCAGCCACGGGACTCCTCAGATTTCGATCTCGACGGCGCGCGTCTACTGCGCGATCTGCTTGATGTCGTAGGGCACCGGCTGCTGCGCCTGGTGCGGGTGCTCGGGACCGGCGTAGACCTTGAGCTTCCCGAACATCTTCCGGCCGAGCGAGTTCTTGGGCAGCATGCCCTTGATCGCCTTTTCGACGGCGCGCTCGGGGTGCTTCGCCATCAGGTCGGAGTAGGTCACGGAGCGGAGACCACCGGGGTAGCCCGAGTGGCGGTAGGCCTTCTTCTGCTCCAGCTTCTTACCCGACAGCGCCACCTTGTCGGCGTTGACGATGATCACGAAGTCGCCGGTGTCGAGGTGTGGCGCGTAGATCGGCTTGTGCTTACCCCGAAGCAACGTCGCGACCTGGCTGGCCAGCCGACCCAGCACGACATCGGTCGCGTCGATGACGTGCCACTGACGTTCGACGTCAGCGGGCTTAGGGGTGTAGGTGCGCACGGTCGTAAGCCTTCGTTTCGTGTCTGACAACAGAGACCGGGCCGGCGGGACGGGCGACGTCCGTCACTGGCCCGCATGGTCAAGCGACCCGAAGAACGGGCACGCTGACGCACACAACGAACTGGCAGGATACCGGCCCACTGACGTGCGGGTCAAAGCGGGCGGCTTCCGCCGCCTCCTGCCATCGCTTCGGACGATCATGCGTTCGTCCTTTTTACAGCATACTGCAGGAATTACTCCAGAACGGCGCGCTCGATGGTGGTTAGCACCTCTATAGTGCTGCACCTCCGCAGCCCCCTGGAGGACCCCCTGTCCGCCAAGCGTTCGATCCCCATCAAGCGCAAGGTCCAGGCGTTCGTGATCCTGGCGATCGCGTTCTTCGTCGCGACAGGCTTCGCGGCGAACCGCTACATGACGGCGCACTCCGTAACCGGCGACCAGCCCGCGCAGGACGCGGCCGTGGTCCCCAGCCCGGAGGGCTCGGCCGTCCGGCCGACCACCCCGGCCCCCTCGCACACCCCCTCCCGTAAGCACACGCCCAGCCACCGTCCCGCCGCCAAGGTCGTCAAGCCGAAGAAGAAGCCCTCGGCCACGGTGAACGCCGGCTCCGCGGGCGCCCCGGCCAAGAACGTCGCGGCCGAGAACCTCGCCGTACAGCTGACGAACCGGCAGCGGGCCAAGCACGGCTGCTCCGCGCTCCACGTCGACGCGCACCTGCGCACCGCGGCGCGGGCCCACTCGAAGGACATGCGCGTACGGCGCTACTTCGAGCACAACTCACCGGACGGCAGGACCCCGTGGGACCGGATCAAGGCGGCCGGCTACAGCCGGCCCGGCGCCGAGAACATCGCCATGGGATACGCCACAGCCCAGGCGGTCGTGGCGGGCTGGATGAAGAGCCCCGGACACCGGGCGAACATCCTGAACTGCAGCCTGAAGGCGGTCGGAATCGGCGTCGAGTACGGCTCCGGAGGGCCGTGGTGGACGCAGGACTTCGGCTTCCGGTAAACCCCTGATCACCTGATACGAGCAGGTAGGGTCGCATTCATGTCTTATCCGGGTGATCAGCAGCAACCCGGCGGCTGGGGCCCCTCCCAGCCGCCGTCGTCGCCGTACGGCCCGGGCGACGACCAGGCAGGACACGGCGGTCCGCCCTCCTTCGGCGGCCCACGAGACGGAGGCTTCGGGCCGGGCGGCGGCGCCGGTGGCGCGGGTGGCTACAGCGGCTCGTTCGGCGACGACCCCTCGTTCGGCGACGAGCGTCCCCCGTCGTACGGCAACGCCTTCGAGCCGAACCCCTCCTACGACTCCTACGACAAGGGCGCCGAACCCTACGGCGGCGGTCCGGGCGACTACGGTCCGGGCGATGACTTCGGCTCGGGTTCGGGCTCCGGCCGCAAGCGGCTGCTCATCGGCGCGGCGATCGCGGTGGGCGTCATCGTGGTCGCCGGCGGCGCGGCCTTCGCGATCACGTCCGGAGGCGACGACAAGCCCAAGACGGAGGCGGCTCCGTCCTCGGCGCCTCCCGCCACGCCGACGCCGACCCCCACGCCGTCTCCGACCGAGACCGGGCGCGGCGACCGCCTCCAGAGCCGCGCGACCGACCCCAAGCTCCTCACGCTGAACGAGATCTTCAAGGACCGGTCGTTCAAGGCCGGAGGCCGCCGCTACCTCATGACGGCACGGCGCTCGGAGCGCAAGTGCTCACCGCCGACGCACGGCACGAAGTTCCGCAAGGCGCTCGCCAGGGGCGGCTGCAACCAGGTGCTGCGGGCGACCTTCAGCAACGGCAAGCTGATCGGCACGATCGGTGTGATCAACCTCAGGACCCAGGCCGCGGCCACGTCGGCTCAGACCGCGTCGAAGTCGAAGGACGCGTTCGTCCTCGCGCTGCCGGGCACCGGCACCACCAAGAAGATCGGCCAGGGCCTGTCCCTGACCACCACCGAGGTGAACGGCCACTACCTGATCATGAGCTGGGTGCAGTACCCGAGCGGCAAGAAGATCGCCACGAGCGACTACTCGGCCGTGAAGTCGTTCGTGAAGTACACGACGTACGGCAGCAATCTGCGCACGGCCCTGAACTATCGGTCAATGGAGGGCAAACCGGCATAAGGTTTGCCCTCACCTAATACTCTGGTGACTCATGTCTGGCCATGACGAGACTTTCCTTCCTCCCGACGAGGAGGAAGCGAAGCTTCCGCCGCAACCGCCGACAGACGCTCCGCCACACTTCGGACAGGGCTCGGCCGCCAAGAGGCCGTCAGTCGTTTTCCAGACCGCCGACACACGACCGGGCATGCCGGGCTTCTCCGGATCGTCGGTGGCATCCGACGCCGAGGAGACCATGACCCCGCCCTTCCCGCGCCCCGGCGCCCCCACGCCGGACGCCCACCAGCCCACCCCGACCTCGCACCCGGCGCAGGACTCATCCCCGCAGAACACCACGAACGGCGCCGCATCGAACGACGGGCACACCACCCCCTCCACACCACCGCCGAACGGCTTCCCCGGCTCGGCGCCCACGAGCGGCCCGTACGGCACCACACCGCCGCCCGGCGTCCCAGGCGACGCGAGCGGCCCCGCCGGATCAGGCACCCCGTACGGCGCCACGCCGCCGCCCGGTTTCCCGGGCGACACCGGCGGCGCTCCGTACGACACCACTCCGCCGCCGGGGTTCGCCGGCGGCGCGGGCGAGACCGGCCGGACGCCTCCGCAGCAGCCACCCGTCCCGGAGGCCGAGCGCACCGTCACCGACGAGCCGAACGCCGCGCAGGAGGCCGCTCCGGGCGACCTCCCCGAGGCGGAACGGACCGTGGCCGACGACGTCCCGCCGTCCGGGGCCTCGGCAGAGGCCGCTACCGGTGCGACCGGACAGCGAACAGTGGCCATCCTGAAGATCCCCACGAACGGGGCGACGACCAGCGCCCCGGGTCCCGAGCTCGAACCCGACGCGATCCTGCCGCCCGGCACGCCGCCGCAGGCGCCGCCCGACCCGCCGCCGCACGACCCGCACGCCACCACGACCGGTCCGATCCCCAGGCTCGGCCCCGGGGGTTCGTTCCCCGGCGGTCCCGGCGGGCCCCCGCCCCAGGGCGGCGGCACCGGAGGGGTCTCAGGGGCCCGTAGAGCGCTGCTCGTGGCCGGTGGACTCGTGGCCGCCCTCGTACTCGGGGGCGGCGGTGCGCTGGCCGTCACGCAGCTCTCCGGCGGTACGGCGAAGGAGCACAAGGTCGCCGACCCGCAGCCGCCGACCCCGACGCAGGTGCGGCCGACGCCCACGCCGACCCCGTCGAAGACCAAGGCCAAGCACAAGCCCAAGCACGTGCCGGTCGACATCCGCGACGAGAAGACCGATCCCAAGCCGCTGACCGTCCACGAGGTCTTCCCGGCCAAGACGCTGACCCTGGCGAAACAGAAGTTCACCCGGGCCAAGGCGGTCATCAACGACCATTGCTCCCTGGCCGCCAACGGGCCGTTCGCCACCGAGCTGACCCGCCAGCACTGCCGCCGGGTCGTCCGCGCGACGTTCGTCTCGGCTGACAAGAAGGTGGCCGTGACGACCGGCATCGCGGTGATGCCGACCGACGCCGCCGCCAAGGCCGTCCTGAAGGTCCAGGACCCGGCGCACTACGAGTGGTTCCGCGGCATGAAGGCCACCGGCGCCCCGAAGATCGACCACGCCGGCGGCTTCGCCGCGAGCACGGTGCGCGGGCGCTACATCAGCTACGCGTACGCGACGTACGCCGACGGTCACAAGCCGGCCGCCGACGACGACACGCTGAAGAAGGTCGGCACCGCGTTCCGCGACTCGACCGCCCGTCCCATCGAACGGCGCGACGACAAGCACTGACCGCCGGGGTGCTCCCAGGCTCGGCTGCGGGCCTGGGAACCACCGGCCGCCCGACCGGGCGGCGAGTCCTGAGACAGGTCAGCTGGCGTGGCGTTCCTCGGGGGCGCTCCCGCCGAGGACCCGGATGCGACGCGTCTCCTGGGCACGGTCGGCCAGGTGCGCGGCGTCCGGGTAGGTCACCTCTTCCAGCGACAGACCGTACGGCGGGAGCACCTGCACGGCGGAGTCGCGCCGTCCGCCGGCGAGCACCTCGGCCGGCCACTCGATGGGACGGCGGCTGTCGCCGACCGAGATCAGCGCGCCGACCAGCGCCCGCACCATCGAGTGGCAGAAGGCGTCCGCCTCGATGGTCGCGACGGCGATGTTCCCGGCCTCGCGGGCCCAGTCGCAGCGCAACAGCCGCCGGATGGTCGTGGCGCCCTCACGGCGACGGCAGTACGCCGCGAAGTCGTTCTCGCCGAGCAGCAGCGCCGCCGCGGCGTTCATCCGGTCGAGGTCGAGCGGCCGCGGGTGCCACAGCACCTCGTGCCGGCGCATCGGGTCGACGCCGATCGGGTTGTCGCACACCCGGTAGGCGTAGCGCCGCGACAGCGCCGAGAACCGCGCGTCGAAGCCCTCCGGCGCCTGGCCGATGCGCCAGATCCGGATGTCGGCGGGCAGCACGCCCGCGAGGCGGCGCGGCAGGGTCCCGGTGACCGGATAGTAGGCCGCGACCGGGACGACGACGTGCGCCACCTGACCGCGGGCGTGCACCCCGGCGTCCGTACGGCCCGCCACGGTCAGCACCGGCGGCGGGTCCAGGCGGAGCACGCGTCCCAGAGCCTCTTCGATGACACCCTGAACCGTCCGCTGGTTGGGCTGGCGGGCCCAGCCCGCGAAGTCCGACCCGTCGTAACCGATGTCGAGCCGGAGTCGTACGAGAGCGGTCATGGCATCGGGAGATGGCTCAGGCGGCCGTTCGTCCATGTCGGTTGCCCTCCGGGCCCCGCCGTTCGGCGGCGACCCCGTGTCCATGCTCTCCGTGTCCTGGCCATTCCACAACTCTCCCAAAGATCGAGCCCGCCGTCCCGTAGGGCACGGCGGGCTCGTGACCAAGCGTGAGTTACTTCTTGTCCTCGGCCTCGTCTGCTTCCTCGGCCGAAGCGCTGTCCTGCGCTTCCTCGGCCTCGGCGGCGGCCGGCTCCTCGGCCGGCTCCTCGGCCGCGGTCTCGGCCTCGGCGGCCGGCTCCTCGGTCTCGGCGGGCGCGGCGGCCTGCGCCGGACGCCCGGTGGTCACGGCCGCCATCGGCTCGTCGACCAGCTCGATCAGGGCCATCGGAGCGCTGTCGCCCTTACGCGGGCCGAGCTTGGTGATCCGCGTGTAACCGCCGGGGCGGTTCTCGAAGCGCGGGCCGATCTCGGTGAACAGCGTGTGGACGACGCTCTTGTCCCGCACGACGGTGAGGACCTGGCGCCGCGCGGCGAGGTCACCGCGCTTGGCCTTGGTGATGAGCTTCTCCGCCAGCGGCCGCAGCCGCCGGGCCTTGGCCTCGGTCGTCGTGATACGGCCGTGCTCGAACAGGGCGGTGGCGAGGTTCGCCAGGATCAGCCGCTGGTGCGCGGGGCTGCCGCCGAGACGAGGGCCCTTGGTGGGCTGGGGCATGAGTGCTTCTCTCCTTGTTCAACCCGCGCCGGCCGTACGAGGTACCGGCGTCGGTCCAGCGGGAGTTCTTCCCGCTGTGTATCGCGGTGTGGGCGGCCCGGAACGGACCGCCCACATCTCTATGTCAGTCCTGCTCGGTCGCGCTCGGCTCCTCACTCACTTCGCGGCCGGCTCGTACCTCACCGGCCACTCCGCTCGCTCGTCGCCTCACGCTCAGTACTGCTCGGTCTCGGCGTAGCTCTGGTCCTCGTCGCCGTAGGAGTCGGCCGCCGCGGTCGGGTCGAACCCGGGCGGGGAGTCCTTCAGCGTGAGGCCCATGTCGTTGAGCTTCTGCTTGACCTCTTCGATCGACTTGGCGCCGAAATTCCTTATATCGAGCAGGTCCTGCTCGCTGCGCGCCACGAGCTCACCCACGGTGTGGATGCCCTCGCGCTTGAGGCAGTTGTAGGACCGGACCGTGAGGTTGAGCTCCTCGATCGGCAGCGCCAGGTCCGCGGCGAGCGCGGCGTCCGTCGGGGACGGGCCCATGTCGATGCCCTCGGCCTCGACGTTGAGCTCGCGCGCCAGCCCGAACAGCTCGACGAGCGTCTTGCCGGCGCTCGCCACCGCGTCACGCGGCAGCATCGCGGGCTTGGTCTCGACGTCGACGATCAGCCGGTCGAAGTCGGTGCGCTGCTCGACACGCGTCGCCTCGACCTTGTAGGTGACCTTCAGGACCGGCGAGTAGATCGAGTCGATCGGCACCCGGCCGATCTCCTGGCCCGGCTGCTTGTTCTGCGCCGCGGAGACGTAGCCTCGGCCACGCTCGACGGTGAGCTCCATCTCCAGCTTCGCCTTGTTGTTCAGCGTGGCGATGTGCAGCTCGGGGTTGTGCACCTCGACACCGGCCGGCGGCGCGATGTCGGCGGCGGTGACGTCACCGGGGCCCTGCTTGCGGAGGTACATCACGACCGGCTCGTCGTGCTCGGAGGAGACGACGAGCTCCTTGAGGTTCAGGATGATGTCGGTGACATCCTCCTTGACCCCCGGGATCGTGGAGAACTCGTGCAGCACGCCCTCGATGCGGATGCTGGTGACCGCGGCACCCGGGATCGAGGACAGGAGCGTACGGCGGAGCGAGTTGCCGATGGTGTAGCCGAAGCCCGGCTCCAGCGGCTCGATGGTGAACCGCGACCGGAACTCGTCGACCTGCTCCTCGGTGAGGGTCGGTCGCTGTGCGATGAGCATTTCAGAACATCCTTTCCGCGGCGCCCGCTATTTGACTGCCGCGACCTTGCGTTCGGCGGGCGTACGCCACAGCGGCGCACGCCCGCCCGAGCCGTACGTCAGCGCTTGGCGTACCACTCGACGATGAGCTGCTCCTGGACCGGCGCGTCGATGTGCTGGCGGACCGGGAGCGAGTGCACGAGGATGCGCATCTTCTCGGGCGCGACCTCGATCCATGCCGGGACCGGACGCTCGCCGGCCTCGGCGCGCGCGACCACGAACGGGGTCTGCTCGAGGCTCTTCTGCTTCACCTCGATGATGTCCCGCTCGCTGACGCGGTACGACGGGATGTCGACCTTCTTGCCGTTGACCAGGAAGTGACCGTGGCGCACCAGCTGGCGGGCCATGTCACGGCTCTTGGCGTAGCCGGCACGGTAGATCACGTTGTCGAGGCGGCGCTCGAGCAGGGACAGGAGGTTCTCACCCGTCTTGCCCTGGCGGCGGTTCGCCTCTTTGTAGTAGTTGACGAACTGGGCCTCGAGGACCCCGTAGATGCGACGGGCCTTCTGCTTCTCCCGGAGCTGGAGCATGTGCTCGCTCTCCTTGGGACGGCCACGGCCGTGCTCACCCGGCGGGTAGGGCCGGATCTCGATCGGGCACTTCGGCCCGTCGCACTTGCTGCCCTTGAGGAACAGCTTCATCTTCTCGCGGCGGCACAGCTTGCAGTCCGCGCCGGTGTATCGAGCCATCTCTCTCTTCCTAACTCAGACGCGGCGGCGCTTGGGCGGCCGGCAGCCGTTGTGCGGGACCGGGGTGACGTCCTGGATGGAACCGACCTCGAGGCCGGTCGCCTGCAGCGACCGGATCGCGGTCTCGCGGCCCGAGCCCGGGCCCTTCACGAAGACGTCGACCTTGCGCATGCCGTGCTCCATGGCGCGGCGCGCGGCGGCCTCAGCGGCCATCTGAGCGGCGAACGGCGTCGACTTACGCGAGCCCTTGAAGCCCACGTGGCCGGCGCTGGCCCAGGAGATCACGGCGCCCATCGGGTCCGTGATCGTGACGATGGTGTTGTTGAACGTGCTCTTGATGTGGGCGTGCCCGTGAGCGACGTTCTTCTTTTCCTTGCGGCGCACCTTCTTGGCGCCGGTGCGGCTCTTAGGCGGCATCTGCTCTCAAGTCTCCTGGAGGTCGTCGATCCGACGGTCCGGCACGTGGCCGGGCGGCGGACTACTTCTTGCCGGCCTTCTTCTTGCCGGCCACGGTCTTCTTCTTGCCCTTGCGCGTACGGGCGTTGGTCTGCGTGCGCTGGCCGTGGACCGGCAGCCCGCGGCGGTGACGGATGCCCTGGTAGCACCCGATCTCGATCTTGCGACGGATGTCCGCCTGAATCTCGCGGCGGAGGTCACCCTCGATCTTGTAGTTCGCGTCGATCCAGTCGCGGAGCTGCACCAGCTCGTCGTCGCCGAGCTCGTGGACCCGGCGGTCACCGCTGATGCCGGTCTCCTTGAGGGTCTCGAGCGCGCGGGTGCGGCCGATGCCGAAGATGTAGGTAAGAGCGACCTCGAGACGCTTTTCGCGCGGGAGGTCGACGCCGAGGAGGCGTGCCATCTCGGGCAGTTCCCTTCTGTTTCACGGAGGTCTGCGCTCCGCACCCTCACCTGCCCGGGTGAGGCCCCGGCCTCCGACCGGGGGTCGCTCCCTGAAAGGGGAGCCGCGGAGCGATGATGTTGTCGAGCTGTGTCTTCTGGGTCGCTCGCCCTCCTCGCTCGCTTCGCGAGTGCCCTCGTACCTCGGGCACTCACTCCGCTCGCTCGTCGGGGTCGCTCCCGGTCAGCCCTGGCGCTGCTTGTGGCGCGGGTCGTCACAGATGACCATGACCCGGCCGTGCCGGCGGATGACGCGGCACTTGCTGCAGATCTTCTTGACGCTCGGCTTGACCTTCACTGGGTCTCCTCATGGCAGGGTCACCCCCGCGCTGCCAGACGCGGGGAAGGCAACCCCAGTGGGTGGTTTTACTTGTAGCGGTAGACGATCCGGCCGCGGGTGAGGTCGTACGGACTCAGTTCAACGACCACACGGTCATCGGGAAGGATCCGGATGTAGTGCATCCGCATCTTCCCGCTGATGTGAGCGAGAACCTTGTGCCCGTTGTCCAGCTCCACCCGGAACATGGCGTTCGGGAGAGACTCGACGACGGTGCCTTCGATCTCGATGGCCCCTTCTTTTTTGGGCATGTCCTCCGCGCTTCACTGATCGGTTCGTCAGGAGAACGGCCCTCGCGGCGCCCCGAAGCATGCAGAGCATGCGGACATGAGCCGACACAGGACCGACAAAGAAGTGTACGTCACCAGCCGCGAGAATGTGAAATCGGCGCGATTCCTCACCAGACCGGCCCGGTGGTGGTCCGCCGAGCCGGCATCGTGGCCATGCCACTCCTCGCGAAATCTCAACGCACGAGTGGCCATGGTGATTCCCCACGCGCTCGTGGTCGGCTGGGGAGCCATGACGATCCTCGCGCAACTCAGCGATCTCCACCTGACCGTCGACGACCCCGCCCGCGTACGCTCGCTGCGCACCGCCCTGGCCACGCTGCTCGCCCTCGCCACGCCGCCCGACGCGGTGGTCCTCACCGGCGACCTGACGGACCACGGCCGCCCCGAGGAGTACGCGCTCCTCCGCGACGAGCTCGCCCGCCTGCCGATCCCCGCGCATCCGCTGCCCGGCAACCACGACGACGTCGCCGCGCTGCTGGCCGCCTTCCCCGCGATCCCGGCGGCGAACTACGCGGTGACCATGGCCGGCGTCCGGCTGCTGTGCTGTGATTCGACCGTTTCGGGCCAGGACGGCGGCGCGCTGTCGGATCCGGAGTGGCTGGACGCCGCCCTCGCCGAGGAGCCCGGGACCCCGTCGGTCGTGGCGATGCACCACCCGCCGTACGAGATCGGGGTCGGCTGGATCGACGCCATGGGGCACGCGCGGCCCGAGCGCCTCGCCGACGTGATCGCGCGCCATCCGCAGGTCGTCCGCGTCATCGCCGGGCACGTGCACGCGGGCTCGGTACGCGCCTTCGCCGGTACGGTCGCCACGACCTGCCCGAGCACGTACCGGCAGCTGCACATCGACCCCGGCGGCAGGCCCGCGCTGTCCGACGCGCCGCCCGGCCTGGCGCTGCACCTCATCGACGGCATGAGCGCCGTCACCCACTTCCGGCCGGTGGAGGAGACGCCCGAACCCGTCTGAGAGAGCGCCCGAGCCCCCCGGGACAAGGTCAGCGACGGTCGCCGCGCGTGCCGAAAGCCTGCCCGGCCAGCATCACCGCGCCCCAGGGCCCGGCCACCCAGAGCCACCAGGGGTACCAGGCACCCGACGACACCGCCGTGAGCAGCCAGACCACGAAGCACACGAGGTTCACCGCGGCGTACGTGGCCCAGCCCGCCCGCAGGCTCCCGCGGGACAGACCGCCGCCCATGCGCCGGGCCGGGGTCGACCGCCGCCAGGACGGCACGGGCAGCTCGTACAGGTCCTCTTCGGGCAGGTCCGCGGTGACCTTCTCCAGGTCTCCCAGAGTCCTGGAGGAGTAGACGCCCTCGAGGCGCTCGTTCAGCTCCTCGACGTCGATGCGCCCCTGAGCGCAGTGTTCCCGTAGCGCCGCCGCGACCCGGTCGCGGTCGGCGTCGGAGGCCCGCATCTCAGGGTTGAGCGCCATCCTTGATCCTCTCGTCCCGGCCGAGGAAACCGTGGGACGCACCGCCGTCGAGCGCGGTGAGCACCCAGGGACCGTCCTCGGTGACCGCGAAGGTGTGCTCGAAGTGCGCCGAGCGGGCGCCGTCGCCGGTCACCACCGTCCAGTCGTCGTCCATCAGGACGGTCGCCGCCGTCCCGAGGTTGACCATCGGCTCGACCGCGAAGCACATGCCGGAAGACAGGCGCGGCCCGTGCCCGGCCTCGCCGTAGTTGGGCACCGGAGGGTCCATGTGCATCTGCGTACCGATCCCATGGCCGACGTACTCTTCGACGATGCCATAGTCGCCCTGATCGCGCACATATGTCTCGACCGCGTGGCCGATGTCGCTCAGGCGGGCGTCGACCAGGCCGGCGGCGATGCCGCGCCACATCGACTCCTCGCAGACCTCCAGGAGCCGCTGGAGGTCCGGCGTGATCTCCCCGACCGGCACCGTCACAGCCGAGTCGCCGTGCCAGCCGTCGACGATGGCACCGCAGTCGATGGAGATGATGTCGCCGTCGCGCAGGACCTTGTCGGCGCTGGGGATGCCGTGGACGATCTCCTCGTTCACCGAGGTGCAGATCGTGGCGGGGAAACCCTGATAGCCCTTGAACGACGGCGTCGCGCCCGCGGAGCGGATGGACTCCTCGGCGATGGCGTCGAGGTCGGCCGTGGTGATCCCCGGGCGCACCTCCTCGGTGAGGCGGCGCAAGGTGCGGCCGACGACGAGGCCGGCCTCCCGCATCACGGCGAGTTCGTCGCGCGACTTGATCTGGATGGCCGGCTTACGCTTCTTCCACACTCTTCGCTCCGCACGTGGTCCGGGGGTTGGCCTACGAGGACGGCTCCACTCCTGCGGGCCTGCGCCCACCGCCCAGGCGGACGCGGCAGGCGCTCAGGCGCCGTGCCACGACCGCGAGATCAGGCGGCGAAGCGGCGGAGCGCGGCGAGGGCCCGCTCCGTGACCTCCTCGACGGGCCCGGTGGCGTCGATACCCACCAGAATGCCCTCATCGGCGTAGAACGACGCGAGAGGCGCCGTCTGTTCCTGGTAGACCTCCAGGCGGTGCCGGATGGTCTCCTCGCGGTCGTCGTCGCGCTGGAAGAGCTCACCGCCGCAGACGTCGCAGACGCCGTCCTTGGTGGGCGGGTCGAAGGCGAGGTGCCAGATCCGCCCGCACTTACGGCACGTGCGGCGGCCCGACAGCCGGCGTACGACCTCGTCGTCGTCGACCACGAGCTCGAGCACGAGGTCGAGCCTGCGGTCGGTCTCGGAGAGGATCTTCTTGAGCGTCTCCGCCTGCGGAACGTTGCGCGGGAAGCCGTCGAGCAGGAAGCCCTCCTGGGCGTCCTCCTCGCCCAACCGGTCACGCACCATGGCGATGGTGACCTCGTCCGGGACGAGATCACCCCGGTCCATGTACTCCTTGGCCTTACGGCCGAGGGGGGTGTTTCCGCTCACGTTCGCGCGGAAGATGTCACCTGTCGAGATTTTCGGGATTGACAGGTGCGATGCGATGAATTGGGCCTGCGTCCCCTTGCCCGCTCCGGGGGGACCCACGAGCACGATGCGCACTACCGCAGGAAGCCCTCGTAGTTACGTTGCTGGAGTTGGCTCTCGATCTGCTTGACCGTGTCCAGCCCGACACCGACCATGATCAGGATACTCGTGCCGCCGAACGGGAAGTTCTGGCTGGCGCCGATGAGACCGAACGCGATCATCGGGATCAAAGAGATGAGCCCGAGGTAGAGGGCGCCCGGCGCCGTGACGCGTGTGAGCACGTAGTCGAGGTACTCGGCGGTCGGCCGGCCCGGGCGGATGCCGGGGATGAACCCGCCGTACTTCTTCATGTTGTCGGCCACCTCGGTCGGGTTGAAGGTGATCGCGACGTAGAAGTACGTGAAGAAGATGATCAGGACGAAGTACAGCCCCATGTAGATCGGGTGATCGCCCTTGACGAGGTACTTCGAGATGAAGGTGCTCACCGGGTTGGTGCTGTGCCACATCTGCACCACGAGCTGTGGGAGGTACAGCAGCGACGAGGCGAAGATGACCGGGATGACACCGGCCTGGTTGACCTTGAGCGGGATGTAGGTCGACGTGCCGCCGTACATCCGGCGGCCGACCATCCGCTTGGCGTACTGCACCGGGATGCGGCGCTGCGCCTGCTCGACGAAGACCACGCCGGCGACGATCGCGATACCGACGAGGATGACGATCGCGAAGACGAAGCCGTGCTTGGTCTTGTAGATGTTCCAGAACTCGCTCGGGAAGACCGCGACGACCTGGGTGAAGATCAGGATCGACATGCCGTTGCCGATGCCCTTGTCGGTCACCAGCTCACCCAGCCACATGATCACCGACGTGCCCGCCGTGATCACGATGACCAGCGTGACGATGGTGAACCAGTTCTTGTTCCAGAGCAGGTCCTCGGTGCAGCCCTGCAGCAGGTTGCCGGTGCTCGCCATCGCGACGATGCCGGTGCCCTGGAGGACCGCCAGCCCGATCGTCAGGTAACGCGTGTACTGCGTGATCTTCGTGGTGCCGGACTGTCCCTCCTTGCGGAGCGACTCCAGACGCGGGATCACCACGGTCAGCAGCTGCAAGATGATGCTCGCGGTGATGTAGGGCATGATGCCCAGCGCGAAGATCGACAGCTTGAGCAGCGCGCCGCCGCTGAAGAGGTTGACCAAGCCGTAAATATTGCCGTTGGCACCCTTGGTCGCCACATCGACACAACGATGGACGGCGCCCGTGTTCACGCCCGGTGCCGGCAGCGTGGACCCCAGCCGGAACACGGCGATGATGAAGAGCGTGAAGACAAGCTTCTTGCGCAGGTCGGGTGTTCGGAACGCCCGAGTGAACGCGGTCAGCACCATTCCTCCTGCGCGAATTCCGGCCATGAGGCACAATCAGGGCCGCGGATGGGCCCCGGTCGATGGTAGGCGGCGATAGCCGCCGCTCGCACTCTAACAGCCCTTGCATGGGCTGACGCCCCCGCCGGGCCTCGGCGGGGGCGATTCCCACAAGGGCTTGGTCTCACAGTGTTTCGGCGGTGCCCCCGGCACCTGTGATCTTTTCCTTGGCGGAGCCGGAAAAAGCGTGAGCCTTGACCTGCACCGTTACAGAGATGTCACCAGTACCAAGAATCTTTACCGGACGGCCCGAGCGCACCGCGCCCTTGGCGGCGAGGTCGTCGGGCGTCACCTCTCCACCCTCAGGGTAGAGCTCGGCGAGCCGGCCCAGGTTGACGACCTGGTATTCGACACGGAACGGGTTCTTGAAGCCCTTGAGCTTCGGCACCCGCCGGATCAGGGGCATCTGGCCGCCCTCGAACCCGGCCGGCACCGTGCTGCGGGCCTTGGTGCCCTTGGTGCCGCGCCCGGCGGTCTTGCCCTTGGACGCCTCGCCACGACCCTTACGGGTCTTGGCCTTGTGAGCACCCGGAGCGGGCCGCAGGTGGTGCGGCCGCAGCGGAGTCTCGGCTCCCATGATCAGTCAACCTCCTCGACCGTGACCAGATGGCGCACGGTCTGGATCATCCCGAGCACCTCGGGGCGGTCCTCGCGGACGACGCTCTGGCCGATCCGCTTGAGCCCGAGGGTGCGCAGGGTGTCGCGCTGGTACTGCTTGCCACCGATCCGCGACTTGACCTGCGTGATCTTCAGGTTACTCATGACGCCGCGACCTCCTGCCGGGCCTCGGTGCCGGCGGCACGGGCCTTCAGCATGGCGGCGGGAGCGACGTCCTCGATCGGCAGGCCGCGCTTGGCCGCGATCTCCTCCGGCCGGCTGAGCTGCTTCAGCGCCGCCACCGTCGCGTGGACGATGTTGATGGCGTTGGACGAGCCCAGCGACTTGGACAGGACGTCGTGGATGCCCGCGCACTCCAGCACGGCGCGGACCGGGCCACCCGCGATGACACCGGTACCGGGGCTGGCCGGCTTCAGCAGGACGACGCCCGCCGCCTCCTCACCCTGGCTGGTGTGCGGAATGGTGCCCTGGATCCGCGGCACCTTGAAGAAGTGCTTCTTGGCCTCCTCGACACCCTTGGCGATCGCCGCGGGCACCTCCTTGGCCTTGCCGTAGCCGACACCCACGGTGCCGTTGCCGTCGCCCACCACGACCAGCGCGGTGAAGCTGAAACGCCGGCCGCCCTTGACGACCTTGGCGACACGGTTGATCGCTACGACACGCTCGATGTACGACTGGCCCTTGTCGGCGCCACCCCGGCGATCATCACGCCGGTCGCGCCGCTCGCCGCCGCCACGACGTGGTGCTGCCATTAGTGGTTCCTCTTCTCGTCCGTCGGTTGCAGTGAGCGGGCCATCAGAGCTCCAGCCCACCCTCGCGGGCACCGTCGGCCAGAGCCGCGATGCGACCGTGGTACCGGTGCCCGGCGCGGTCGAAGACGACGGCGCCGATGCCGGCCTCCTTGGCCCGCTCCGCCAGCAGTTCGCCGACCTTGCGCGCCTTGGCCGTCTTGTCGCCCTCGCTCGTACGGAGCGTGGAGTCGAGCGTCGACGCCGACACCAGCGTGTGGCCGGCGATGTCGTCGATGATCTGCGCGGACATGTGCTTCGCCGACTTGGTCACGACCAGCCGCGGCCGCTCGGCGCTGCCCTGGATCTTCTTCCGGACGCGCAGGTGCCGACGGGCTCGGGACGCCGCGCGCGCCGAGGTCCGCTTGCGGACCTGGGTCTTGCTCACAGGCACGACTACTTACCAGCCTTTCCGACCTTGCGGCGGATCTGCTCGCCTTGGTAGCGCACGCCCTTGCCCTTGTACGGGTCCGGCTTGCGCAGCTTGCGGATGTTCGCGGCGACCTCGCCGACCTTCTGCTTGTCGATGCCCTCGACCACGAACTGGGTCGGCCGCTCGACACGGAAGGTGATGCCGGCCGGCGGCTCCACCGTGATCGGGTGGCTGAAGCCGAGGGAGAACTCGAGGTTGCTGCCCTTGGCCTGAACGCGGTAACCGACGCCGACGATCTCCAGCGTCTTGCTGTAGCCCTCGGTCACGCCGATGACCATGTTGTGGATCAGCGTCCGGGTCAGGCCGTGCAGGGCACGGACCGGTCCCTCGTCGCTGGGGCGACCGACCTTGATCTGACCGTCCTCCTGGACGACCTCGATCGGCCGGGCAACCTTGTGCTTGAGCTCGCCCTTGGGGCCCTTGACCGTGACGTCCTGGCCGTCGACCTTGATGTCGACGCCGCTGGGGACGGGGATGGGCAGACGTCCAATGCGCGACATGCTGTTTTCCCTCCCCTCTTACCAGACGTAGGCGAGGACTTCCCCGCCCACACCGC
This sequence comes from Actinoallomurus oryzae, assembly GCF_039541955.1. NCBI lineage: Bacteria > Bacillati > Actinomycetota > Actinomycetes > Streptosporangiales > Thermomonosporaceae > Actinoallomurus > Actinoallomurus oryzae. The sequence continues at coordinate 120,480 of NZ_BAABHF010000009.1, forward strand.
TCTTGCCGGCCTGCCGGTCGGTCATCAGGCCCGAGGACGTCGAGATGATCGCGACGCCGAGACCACCGAGGACCTTGGGCAGGTTGTCCTTCTTCGCGTAGACCCGCAGGCCCGGCTTGGAAACCCGCTTGAGCCCGGCGATCGAACGCTCACGGCTCGGGCCGAACTTGAGGTCGACCACCAGCTTCTTGCCGACCTCGGCGTCCTCGACGCTCCACCCCGAGATGTAGCCCTCCTGCTGGAGGATCTCGGCGATGTGCGCCTTGATCTTCGAGTACGGCATGGCCACGGTGTCGTGGTACGCCGAATTCGCGTTCCGCAGACGTGTCAGCATGTCTGCGATCGGGTCGGTCATCGTCATGGCCTACTGGGCCCTCCTCGCCGCGGTTTCCGCGCATCGTCCGCGCGGACCTTCGACGTGGTCGTGGGTGCCTTGCTCAGGCACCCGGTTGGTCATTATCGCCTGTTGTCTTGAATGCAGTCCGGCTTACCAGCTGGACTTGGTGATGCCGGGCAGCTCGCCGCGGTGCGCCATCTCCCGGAAGCAGATCCGGCACAGGCCGAACTTGCGGAAGACCGCGCGCGGACGCCCACAGCGCGAGCACCGAGTGTAGGCGCGCACCGAGTGCTTGGGCTTCCGGTTCGCCTTGGCGATCAGAGCCTTCTTCGCCATCTGTCAGTTCTCCTTGAAGGGGAAGCCCAGGTGCCGAAGAAGCGCCCGACCCTCCTCGTCGGTCTTGGCGGTGGTCACGATCGTGATGTCCATACCGCGCTGCCGGTCGACCTTGTCCGGGTCGATCTCGTGGAACATCACCTGCTCGGTGAGCCCGAAGGTGTAGTTGCCGTTGCCGTCGAAGTGCTTCGGCGACAGGCCACGGAAGTCACGGATGCGCGGCAGGGCCAGCGACAGCAGCCGGTCGAGGAACTCCCACATGCGGTCACCGCGGAGCGTGACGTGAGCGCCGATCGGCATGCCCTCGCGCAGCTTGAACTGCGCGATCGACTTCTTCGCACGGGCCACGGCCGGCTTCTGCCCGGTGATGGTCGTCAGGTCGCGCACCGCGCCCTCGATGACCTTCGAGTCGCGGGCGGCGTCACCGACGCCCATGTTGACCTTGATCTTGGTCAACCCGGGGATCTGCATGACGTTCGCGTAGCCGAACTCGTCGCGCATCGCCTTGGCGATCTCGTCGCGGTAGCGCTGCTTGAGCCGCGGCTGCACGGTCTCCTGGGTGGTCGTGTCGGCGGTCATCAGATGTCCTTACCGGTACGGCGCGAGATGCGAACCTTCGTGCCGTCTTCGTCGAATCGGTAACCGACGCGGGTGGGCTTGCCGTCCTCGACCAGCGCCACGTTGCTGACGTGGATCGAGGCCTCCTTGGTGACGACCCCGCCGTCCTTGGCGCCGCGCGGTCCCTGGTTGGTCTCCTTGGTGTGACGCTTAACCAGGTTGACGCCCTCGACGATCACGCGCTCGCGATTCGGGTCGGCGGCGATGACCTTGCCGGTCGCGCCCTTGTCCTTGCCGGCGATGACGATGACGTCATCACCCTTCTTGATCTTCATCAGAGCACCTCCGGCGCGAGCGAGATGATGCGCATGAACCTCTTGTCGCGCAGCTCCCGGCCGACCGGCCCGAAGATACGCGTACCGCGCGGGTCTCCGCCGTCCCTGATGAGCACAGCCGCGTTCTCGTCGAAGCGGATGTAGGAGCCGTCGGGACGGCGGCGCTCCTTGCGGGTGCGCACGACGACGGCCTTAACGACATCACCCTTCTTCACGCCGGCACCGGGAAGGGCGTCCTTCACGGTCGCGACGATGATGTCGCCGATGCCCGCATAGCGCCGACCCGAGCCACCGAGAACCCGGATGCAAAGGATCTCCTTGGCACCCGTGTTGTCGGCGACCTTGAGTCGCGACTCCTGCTGGATCACGTCAACTCCTGTTATTCTCGCCGGTTCTCTTTCGAGCCTGGCGGATTCGATCCTTCAGTCGCTCGGCGGCGACTGCCATTCACCGGGGACCACCTCGGGGGCGGAACCCCTTACTTGGCCTTCTCAAGGATCTCCACGACACGCCAACGCTTCGTGGCCGACAGCGGGCGGGTCTCCATCAGCCGGACCCGGTCGCCGACGCCACACGCGTTGGACTCGTCGTGCGCCTTGTACTTCGTCGTACGGCGGATGATCTTGCCGTACAGGGCGTGCTTGACGCGGTCCTCGACGGCGACCACAACGGTCTTGTCCATCTTGTCGCTGACCACCAGACCCTCGCGGATCTTGCGGTAGCTCCGCGTCTGCTGCGTCTTCTCGTCACTCATCGGTGGACTCCTCCACGGGCTCCTCGGCGAACACGACGATGCCGAGCTCCCGCTCCCGCATCACGGTGTAAATGCGGGCGATCTCCCGCTTCACTTCGCGCAGCCGACCGTGGGTCTCAAGCTGGCCCGTCGCCGCCTGGAAGCGGAGGTTGAACAGCTCCTCCTTGGCCTCCTTCAGCTTGGTGACCAGCTCGGCCTCCGGCTGGGACCGCAGATCTTCGGCGGTAAGGCCCTGAGCCATCACGCCTCACCCACTTCGCGCTTGACGAACTTGCAGGTCAATGAGCACAGCATCGGGAGCTTGTGCATAGACATCAGGCCTCACCGACCTCGCGCTTGACGAACTTGCACTTCATCGGGAGCTTGTGCATCGCGCGGCGGAGGGCCTCGCGAGCCAGCGGCTCCGGGACACCGGCGAGCTCGAACATGACCCGGCCCGGCTTGACGTTCGCGACCCACCACTCCGGCGAGCCCTTACCGGAACCCATGCGGGTCTCGGCGGGCTTCTTGGTCAGCGGACGGTCGGGGTAGATGTTGATCCACACCTTTCCGCCACGCTTGATGTGCCGGGTCATGGCGATACGTGCGGCCTCGATCTGCCGGTTGGTCACGTACGCGCCCTCGACGGCCTGGATGCCGAACTCACCGAAGACGACCTTCGTGCCGCCCTTGGCCATGCCCCGTCGCTTCGGGTGGTGCTGCTTGCGGTGCTTGACCCTGCGAGGGATCAGCATTGGTAATTCAGCTCCCCTCACCCGCGCTGGACGGCGCCGCCGTCTCAGTCGCCTGCTGCTCGGCGGGCGCGCTCGTCGCGGCCTGCTGCTGCCGGCCGCCGCGGTCGCCGCCACGGTCTCCGCCGCGGCCACCACGGCCGCCGCCACGACGCTGCGGCCGCTCGCGACGGCCGCCGCCACCGGCGGCGCGCTCCTTCGCGGCCTGCGCCTCGCGCTCGGCGCGGCTCGTCGGCGCCTCGCCCTTGTAGATCCAGACCTTCACGCCGATGCGGCCGAAGGTCGTACGGGCCTCATAGAAGCCGTAGTCGATGTCGGCGCGGAGCGTGTGCAGGGGCACCTGGCCCTCGCGGTAGAACTCCGAGCGGGACATCTCGGCACCGCCCAGGCGGCCGCCGCACTGCACCTTGATCCCCTTGGCGCCGCTCTTCATGGCGCTCTGGATCGCCTTACGCATGGCACGACGGAACGCGACTCGGCTGGACAGCTGCTCGGCGACGCCCTGCGCGACGAGCTGCGCGTCGATCTCGGGGTTCTTGACCTCGAGGATGTTGAGCTGGACCTGCTTGCCGGTCAGCTTCTCCAGGTCGCCGCGGATGCGGTCGGCCTCGGCACCCCGGCGGCCGATCACGATGCCCGGACGCGCGGTGTGGATGTCGACGCGGACGCGGTCACGGGTGCGCTCGATCTCCACCTTGGAGATGCCGGCCCGGTCCATGCCGCGGGTCAGCATCCGGCGGATCGACACGTCTTCCTTGACGTAGTCCTTGTACAGCTTGTCGGCGTACCACCGGCTCTTGAAGTCGGTGGTGATGCCCAGTCGGAACCCGTGCGGGTTGACCTTCTGCCCCACTAGCGGGTCCTCCTCGTCTGCTTGCGGCCGTTGCCCGAACGCTTGCCGCCCTTGTCACCCTCGGGACGCGCCTCGACCACGACCGTGATGTGGCTGGTCCGCTTGTTGATGCGGTACGCACGGCCCATCGAACGCGGGCGGTAGCGCTTCAACGTCGGTCCCTCGTCCACCCACGCCCGGCTCACGAAGAGCGTGTCGGCGTCGAGCTTCTGGTTGTGCTCGGCGTTGGCGATGGCGCTCGAGAGCACCTTGTACACCGGCTCGCTCGCAGCCTGAGGGGCGAACTTCAGCACCGCCTGAGCCTCCGCGGCCTGCATGCCGCGGATGAGGTCCACCACGCGGCGGGCCTTTCTGGGCGTGACGCGGGCGTACCGCGCCTGGGCCCTGGCTTCCATCGCTGTTTCCTCGCTCTCGATACTTCTTGTCAGCCCCGCCGGCTGCGGCGGTCTTCCTTGACGTGGCCCTTGAAGGTCCGCGTCGGGGCGAACTCCCCGAGCTTGTGACCGATCATGGCCTCGGTGATGAATACGGGAACGTGCTTGCGGCCGTCGTGCACGGCGATCGTGTGACCGAGCATGTCGGGCACGATCATGGAGCGACGCGACCACGTCTTGATGACGTTCTTGGTGCCCTTCTCGTTCTGCACGTCCACCTTCTTGATCAGGTGGTCGTCGACGAAGGGACCCTTCTTAAGGCTACGTGGCATGGCTTCGGCTCCTACCGCTTCTTCTTGCTGCGACGACGGACGATGAGCCGGTCGGACGGCTTGTTCGCCCTCCGGGTGCGACCCTCTGGCTGGCCCCACGGGCTGGAGGGGTGGCGACCACCGGAGGTCTTGCCCTCACCACCACCGTGCGGGTGGTCGATCGGGTTCATCGCGACGCCGCGGACGGTCGGGCGCTTGCCCTTCCACCGCATGCGGCCGGCCTTGCCCCAGTTGATGTTGGACTGCTCGGAGTTGCCCACCTCACCGACCGTGGCGCGGCAGCGCAGGTCCACCATCCGCATTTCGCCCGAGGGCATGCGCAGCGTGGCGTACTTGCCCTCCTTGGCCAGCAGCTGGGCGCCGGAGCCGGCCGAGCGGGCCAGCTTCGCGCCGCCGCCGGGGCGCAGCTCGATGGCGTGCACGACCGTACCGGTCGGGACGTTGCGCAGCGGCAGGCAGTTGCCCGGCTTGATGTCGGCGGACGGACCGTTCTCGACGCGGTCGCCCTGCTTCACACCGGTCGGGCAGAGGATGTAGCGCTTCTCCCCGTCGGCGTAGTGCAGCAGCGCGATGCGCGCGGTGCGGTTCGGGTCGTACTCGATGTGCGCGACCTTCGCCGGCACACCGTCCTTGTCGGCGCGCCGGAAGTCGATGACCCGGTACGCCCGCTTGTGCCCGCCGCCCTGGTGCCGCGTGGTGATGCGGCCGTGGACGTTACGGCCACCCTTCTTGGGGAGCGGACGCACCAGCGACTTCTCCGGCTCGGCCCGGGTGACCTCGACGAAGTCGGCCACACTCGAACCGCGGCGACCGGGGGTCGTCGGCTTGTACTTACGGATGCCCATCTTTTTCGTTCATCCCTTGTCTGTCTTCGGACGGTGAACCGATCCGGACCGGCCCTCCGCGGAGCCCGGCGTCCGGAGGTCGCGCGCGTGCGCTCCCTCGCAGGAGCGGTGCGCCGCGGAGGAGAGGGTCATGAGATCGAGCCTCCGAAGATTTCGATCCGCTCACCCTCGGCCAGGCTCACGATGGCCCGCTTGGTGTCCTTGCGCTTGCCGTAACCGAACCGGGTGCGCTTGCGCTTGCCCTGCCGGTTGATGGTGTTCACGCCGGTCACCTTGACCCCGAAGACGGCCTCGACGGCCTGCCGGATCTGGGTCTTGTTGGCGTCCGGGCGAACCTCGAACGTGTACTTGCCCTCGTCGAGCAGCCCGTAGCTCTTCTCAGAGATCACGGGCGCGATGAGGATGTCGCGCGGGTCGGCGATCCTGCTCACTTGGCCTTCTCCTTCCCACTGGCGTGGTCCACGAAGGCCTGGTACGCGGGCTCGGTGAAGACGATGTCGTCGTTGCAGAGCACGTCGTAGGTGTTGAGCTGGTCGGCCATGAGCACGTGCACCTCGGGCACGTTGCGCAGGCTCAGCCAGGTCAGGTCGTCCTCGCGGTCGAGGACCACCAGCACCTTGGCCGCCTCGGTCACCGAACGCAGCGAGGCGAGCGTGGCCTTGGTCTTGGGCGTCTCGCCCTCGACCAGACCCGACACCACGTGCACGCGGCCGTAGCGAGCGCGGTCCGACAGCGCGCCGCGCAGCGCGGCGGCCTTCATCTTCTTCGGCGTCTTCTGCGCGTACGAGCGCGGCTGCGGGCCGTGGACGGTGCCACCGCCGGCGAACTGCGGGGCGCGGGTCGAGCCCTGACGGGCGCGGCCGGTGCCCTTCTGCCGGTACGGCTTCTTGCCGCCACCGGAGACCTCACCGCGAGTCTTGGTCTTGTGCGTGCCCTGCCGGGCCGCGGCGAGCTGCGCCACGACGACCTGGTGGATCAGCGGCACGTTGACCTTCGCGTCGAAGATCTCCGGAGCGAGCTCGATGTCCAGCTTGGTGGCCATTTAGTTCGCCCCCTTCGCGGCGCTGCGCACCAGGACGAGGCCGCCGTTCGGTCCGGGGACCGCGCCCTTGATGAGGAGCAGCCCCTTGTCGGCGTCGATGGAGTGCACGGTGAGGTTCTGCACGGTCGTACGGGCGTTGCCGTGCCGCCCGGCCATGCGCAGGCCCTTGAACACACGGCCCGGCGTGGCGCAGCCACCGATCGAGCCGGGCGAGCGGTGCTTGCGCTGGGTGCCGTGCGAGGCGCCGAGGCCCTTGAAGCCGTGGCGCTTCATGACACCCGCGGTGCCCTTGCCCTTGCTCCGGCCGGTGACGTCGATCCGCTGTCCGGCCTCGAAGACCTCGACGGTGATCTCCTGGCCGAGCTCGTACTCGGCGGCGTCGTCCGTGCGCAGCTCCACGAGGTGACGGCGCGGCGTCACGCCGGCCTTCTCGTAGTGGCCGGTCATCGGCTTGTTGACCTTGCGCGGGTCGATCTGGCCGTAGCCGAGCTGGACGGCGGAGTAACCGTCGGATTCCGGCGTGCGCACTCGGGTGACGACGCACGGCCCAGCCTGGACGACGGTTACCGGAACGATCCGGCCCTCATCGTCGAAGACCTGGGTCATACCGAGCTTCTCGCCCAGAACGCCCTTTCTCTGCTTGCTCATCTCTGGATGCCCTTAGAGCTTGATCTCGATGTCGACGCCGGCCGGAAGGTCGAGCCGCATGAGCGAGTCGACCGTCTTGGGCGTCGGATCGATGATGTCGATCAGGCGCTTGTGCGTGCGCATCTCGAAGTGCTCGCGGCTGTCCTTGTACTTGTGCGGCGAGCGGATGACGCAGTACACGTTCTTCTCGGTCGGCAGCGGCACCGGGCCGGCGACCTTCGCGCCCGTGCGCGTCACCGTCTCGACGATCTTGCGCGCCGAAGTGTCGATGACCTCGTGGTCGTAGGCCTTGAGCCGGATGCGGATCTTCTGTCCCGCCATGGTGGCCTCGGTGTCCTTTGCTTCCTAGGTGCCGCTGGGTTACAGACCGCAAGGGCCGCTCGCGCGTCCCCCACGGAGATCTCCCTCAGATCGAAACCGTCGGGAGTCGTGGTGCGGCGGCCGGGCCTGTCTCCAGGTGCCCCGACCGCCGCGCCGCGGGTACTACTTGATGATCTTGGTCACACGGCCCGCACCGACGGTACGGCCACCCTCGCGGATCGCGAACTTGAGGCCTTCCTCCATCGCGATGGGCTGGATGAGCTCGACACGCATCTCGGTGTTGTCGCCCGGCATGACCATTTCGGTGCCCTCGGGCAGGTGCACGACGCCGGTCACGTCCGTGGTCCGGAAGTAGAACTGCGGACGGTAGTTGTTGAAGAACGGCGTGTGGCGGCCACCCTCGTCCTTGGACAGGATGTAGACCTGCGCCTCGAACTCGGTGTGCGGGGTGTTGGTGCCCGGCTTGATGACACACTGACCGCGCTCGACCTCTTCACGCTTGATGCCGCGCAGGAGCAGGCCGACGTTGTCGCCCGCCTGGCCCTGGTCGAGGAGCTTGCGGAACATCTCGACACCGGTGACCGTGGTCGTGGTGGCGGTGTCCTTGATGCCGATGATGTCGACGGTCTCGTTGACGTTGACGACACCACGCTCGATGCGGCCGGTGACGACCGTGCCGCGACCGGTGATCGAGAAGACGTCCTCGATCGGCATCAGGAACGGCTTGTCCGTCTCACGCTGCGGCTCGGGGATGTTCTCGTCGCAGGCGTCCATGAGCTCGACGATCTTCTCGCCCCACTCGGCGTCGCCCTCGAGGGCCTTGAGCGCGGAGACACGGATCACCGGGACGTCGTCGCCCGGGAACTCGTACTCCGACAGCAGCTCGCGGACCTCCAGCTCGACGAGCTCGAGGATCTCCTCGTCGTCGACCATGTCGGCCTTGTTGAGCGCCACGACGATGTACGGGACGCCGACCTGACGGGCCAGGAGCACGTGCTCCTTGGTCTGCGGCATCGGACCGTCGGTCGCCGCCACGACCAGGATCGCACCGTCCATCTGGGCAGCGCCGGTGATCATGTTCTTGATGTAGTCGGCGTGGCCCGGGCAGTCGACGTGGGCGTAGTGACGCTTCTCGGTCTGGTACTCGACGTGAGCGATCGAGATCGTGATGCCCCGCTCCCGCTCCTCCGGCGCCTTGTCGATCTCGTCGAACGGCGTGAAGGGGTTCAGGTCGGGGTGCTTGTCGTGGAGCACCTTGGTAATCGCCGCGGTAAGCGTGGTCTTACCATGGTCGATGTGCCCAATGGTGCCGATGTTTACGTGCGGCTTCGTCCGCTCGAACTTGGCCTTGGCCACCGGTGTCTCCTTGTTGCGATCCTCGGCCGTCTTTCGCGACCGTCTGTAGCTTCAGTGGTTGGTCTTGTGCCTCGACGCGTTATTCGCCGCGCGCCTTGGCGATGATCTCCTGCGCGACGTTCGTCGGAACCTCAGCGTAGGAGTCGAACTGCATGGTGAAGACGGCGCGCCCCTGGGTCTTGCTGCGCAGGTCACCGACGTATCCGAACATCTCGGACAGCGGCACGACGGCCTTGATGACCTTGACCCCGCTACGCTCGCCCATCTCCTGAATCTGGCCACGGCGGCCGTTCAGGTCGCCGATGACGTCACCCATGTAGTCCTCAGGAGTGGTGACCTCGACGGCCATCATCGGCTCCAGCAGCGCGGGGTCGGCCTTGCGGGCCGCCTCCTTGAACGCCATGGAACCGGCGATCTTGAAGGCCAGCTCGGAGGAGTCGACGTCGTGGTAGGCGCCGTCCTGAAGCGTGACCTTGACACCGACCAGCGGGTATCCGGCGAGCACACCGAACTCGGCCGCCTCCTGGCAACCCGCGTCCACCGACGGGATGTACTCCCGCGGGATGCGGCCACCGGTGACCTTGTTCTCGAACTCGTAGCCATCGCTGCCGCCGCCGAGCGGCTCGACGTCGATGATGACGCGGCCGAACTGGCCGGAACCGCCCGTCTGCTTCTTGTGGGTGTACTCGACCTTCTCCACCTTGCGGCGGATGGTCTCGCGGTACGCCACCTGCGGCCGGCCGACGTTGGCCTCGACCTTGAACTCCCGCTTCATGCGGTCGACCAGCACCTCGAGGTGCAGCTCGCCCATGCCGGAGATGATGGTCTGCCCGGTCTCCTCGTCGGTCCGCACCTGGAAGGACGGGTCCTCCTCGGCGAGCCGCTGGATCGCGGTGCCCAGCTTCTGCTGGTCGGCCTTGGTCTTGGGCTCGATGGCGACGTTGATGACCGGCGCCGGGAAGCTCATCGACTCCAGGATCACCGGGTTCTTGTCGTCGGAGAGCGTCTCGCCGGTGGTGGTCTGCTTGAGACCCATCACCGCGACGATGTCGCCCGCGCCCACGCGGTCGATCTCCTCGCGCTTGTTCGCGTGCATGCGATAGATCTTGCCGACGCGCTCCTTGCGGTCCTTCACGCTGTTCAGGACCGAGCTGCCGGCCTCCAGCACGCCCGAGTAGACGCGGATGAAGGTCAGCTTGCCCAGGTGCGGGTCGCTCATGATCTTGAACGCCAGCGCCGCGAACGGCTCGTCCTCGCTCGGCTTGCGCTCGATGGCCTTCTCTTCGTCGCGGTAGTCGTGGCCCTGGATGGCCTCGACGTCGAGCGGCGAGGGGAGGTAGTTGACGATCGCGTCGAGCAGCGGCTGGACGCCCTTGTTCTTGAAGGCGGTGCCGCACGTGACCGGGGTCAGCGCGCCGGCGATCGTGGCCCGCCGGATCGCCGGGATGAGCTGCGCCGTCGTGGGCTCGTTGCCCTCGAGGTAGAGCTCCATGATCTCGTCGTCGGCCTCGGCGAGCGTCTCGACCAGCTTGTCATGCCACTCGCGGGCGGCGTCGGCGTGCGTGTCGGGGATCTCGATGACGTCGTACATCTCGCCCTTGGCCGCCTCGGCGCTCCACACGAGCGCCTTCATGCGGACCAGGTCGACGACGCCCTTGAAGTCGGCCTCGGCACCGATCGGGATCTGCAGCACCAACGGCGTGGCGTTGAGCCGGTCGACGATCATGTCGACGCAGCGGTGGAACTCCGCGCCGACGCGGTCGAGCTTGTTGACGAAGCAGATCCGCGGCACGTTGTAACGGTCGGCCTGGCGCCACACCGTCTCGGACTGCGGCTCGACACCGGCCACACCGTCGAACACCGCGACCGCGCCGTCGAGGACGCGCAGTGAACGCTCCACCTCGACGGTGAAGTCGACGTGCCCGGGCGTGTCGATGATGTTGATGGTGTGATCGACGTCGTCAACCGTCCAGTGGCAGGTCGTCGCGGCGGACGTGATCGTGATGCCGCGCTCCTGCTCCTGTTCCATCCAGTCCATGGTGGCTGCGCCCTCATGGACCTCACCGATCTTGTAGTTGACGCCGGTGTAGTACAGGATCCGCTCGGTGGTTGTGGTCTTACCCGCGTCGATGTGGGCCATGATCCCGATGTTTCGGACCTTGGCCAGGTCTACGCCGGTCTTAGTAGCCACTTTCGCGCCCTCGTTAGTCTCGTACGTGGTGCTGGATTACCAGCGGTAATGGGCGAAGGCCTTGTTGGACTCCGCCATCTTGTGCGTGTCCTCGCGCTTCTTCACGCTCGCGCCGAGGCCGTTGCTCGCGTCGAGCAGCTCGTTCATCAGCCGCTCGGTCATGGTCTTCTCACGCCGCTGACGGGCGTACAGCACGAGCCAGCGGAGCGCGAGGGTGGTGCTGCGCGCCGGGCGCACCTCGACGGGCACCTGGTAGGTGGCGCCACCGACACGCCGGCTGCGGACCTCGAGGGTCGGCTTGACGTTGTCCAGCGCGCGCTTGAGCGTCACGACCGGGTCGTTGCCGGTCTTCTCGCGGCAGCCCTCCAGGGCGTCGTACACGATGCTCTGAGCGATCGACCGCTTGCCGTCGAGCAGGACCTTGTTGACCAGCGAGGTGACCAGCGGCGAGTTGTACACCGGGTCAGCGATCAGCTGGCGCTTGCCTGCGGGGCCCTTGCGAGGCATCTCAGCTCTTCTCCTTCTTCGCGCCGTAGCGGCTGCGAGCCTGCTTCCGGTTCCGAACACCCTGGGTGTCGAGCGACCCGCGGATGATCTTGTACCGAACACCCGGAAGGTCCTTCACACGGCCGCCGCGCACGAGCACGATCGAGTGCTCCTGCAGGTTGTGCCCGACGCCGGGGATGTAGGCCGTGACCTCGATCCCGCTCGTCAGCCGGACACGGGCGACCTTGCGCAGCGCGGAGTTGGGCTTCTTGGGCGTCGTCGTGTAGACGCGCGTGCAGACGCCGCGGCGCTGCGGGCTTCCCTTGAGCGCCGGCGTCTTGTTCTTGGTCACCTTGTCCTGGCGGCCCTTGCGGACCAGCTGCTGGATCGTGGGCACCGCGTCTCCGTCTTCCTCGTACCAAGCCGATTGCTGGGTTTGCCGTGCTCTCGCGCGGCCGGCCGGTCGCGGCCCGATGAACGGGAACGACCTGCCGTTTTGCTTTTGCCTCCGACCCCCGCGGTCGGGCGTGTCGCACACACCCTCCTGCACTCAGCCCGGAGGGCCAGGTGAACTCAGGGAGTCGAATCCGCGCCGCACGCTGACTTCAGGCCGGTCACCAGGCGATGATCGCTACGGTGAGGCACCGAGATCGGTGTGCACGCACGTTGGACCCGCGAACCGCGGGCACGAAGGGAGAGACTACCCAACACCCGCGCATGGGTCAAAACAAGTGCCCTACCACATCGGCGTGGCGCGGTGAGACGTCGATACAACGAGAGAATGCCGACGGTTTGTTCCCGTCGGCATTCTGTCTCAGTCATCCGGGGTTTGGGAAGACGGCGCTCCGGTGTGCGTCAGAGCACCACGAACAAGATGATGAGCAGGATGACCAGCACCACCGCACCGGCGCCGAGTGCGATCCACAGCTTCTGCTTGGACGCGCCGTCGGAGGCGGGCGACTGCGACTGGCCGTAGCCCGGGTAGCCGCCGCCCTGGGCGACCTGGCCGTACGGCTGCTGACCGTACTGCTGCTGGCCGTAACCCTGCCCGTAGCCCTGCTGCCCGTAGGCCTGCTGGGACTGGCCCTGCTGAGACTGCCCCTGCTGCCCGTAGGCCTGCTGGGACTGTCCCTCCTGCGGCTGGCCCTGCTGCCCGCCGTACGGCTGCTGACCGTAGCCCTGTTGCTGGCCGTAGCCCTGCTGGCCGTACTGCTGCTGACCGTAGGCGGCCTGGCCGTAGCCCTGCTGCGGCTGGCCCTGCTGGCTCTGGTCGCCGAAGGACTGCGGGCCGGACGTGTCCTGGCCCGGCTGGTTCTGCTGGCCGTACTGCGGGAAGCCGCCCTGCTGTTCGCCGCCGGGCGCCGCCCAGGACGAGCCCTGCTCTCCGCCCGGCGGCGGGGGCGCGTACGGCGACGAGTCGTACGGCGATGAGGGCTCGTAGGGGGACGACGCGGGTGAGGTCTGCCCGAAGGCGGTCGTCTTCTCGCCACCGGACGCGGCGCCCTGGTCGGGGTGGCCGTACGCCGGCACGTCCTGACCGGAGTGACCCGGGGTCTCGGTGCCCGAGTCCGGCGGCGGCACCAGCATGGTGCGCTCGGCTCCGCCCTGCTCGTCGTGGTCGTCCTGCGGTTCGCCGGCCGCGTTGTCCTGCGACGGCCCGAAGCCGGGCACGACGTCCTCGACCGGGGACGATCCGTACGCGGGAACGTCGCCGGACGGCGTGGGGTGCTCGCCCGTTCCCGAGACCTGCGACAGCGGCGTGTCCAGCATCGTGGAGGGCGGCTTGGAGCCCTCGTCCTCACCCAGCGGGGTGCCGCCGAACGACGACGGAGGCTGCGGTTCGGAGCCGGTCTCCTGGCCCGGGGAGAACGCCGTCGTGGCGGGCGCACCGATAAGGCCCTCGTTCGACGGGGAGCCGGACTCGCCCGGGCTCGGCGGCGAGACCGTGGTGCGCTCGGCCGTGTCGTCCTCGGCGGGCTTGTCACCGTACGCGGGTGCGCCCGGCTGACCGCCGAACTGTCCCGGCTGACCGGGCTGTCCCGGCTGGCCGTACTGCCCGCCGTACGGCGCGGGGTAACCGGGCTGTCCGTACGGGCCCTGCTCCCCGTAGGGCTGGCCGCCGTACGCGGGCTGGCCGGGCTGCCCGTAGGGCTGCTGCTGGCCGTACTGCGGCTGCTGGCCGTACGGAGACTGCTGCTGCTGGCCATAGGGTGGCGGGCCGCCCGCCTGGCCGCCCGGCTGCCCGTAGGACTCCGATCCATACGGCGGCGGGCCGGGCGGCGTCCCGCCTGCGGAGTCCGGAGGCTGCCCGTACGGCGCGCCGGGCTGCTGGCCGTACGGAGACGCGGGCTGGTCGCCCGGCTGCCCGTAGGAGGGCTGACCGTACGGAGACTGCTGCTGCCCGTAGGGCTGCTGGCCGTACGACGGCGGCTGGTCGTAGGAAGGTTGTCCCGGCTGGCCCGGTTGACCGGGCTGGCTCGGCTGGCCGTAGGGCTGTTGACCGTACGGCTGCTGCGGCTGCGGATAGGACGGCGGGCCGCCGTAGGGCTGCTGGCCGCCGTACGCGGGCGGTCCCTGCTCGCCCGGCGCGGCGAACGGCGGCGGGGTGCCCGGGTCGGGGTACCCGCCCGGCTGGCCGAACGGCGGCGGCGCCGACTCGCTCGACCCGCTGCTCTCACCGCCCGCGACGGGCGTGCCGGGGTCGGATGAGGCCTCCGGCTTGGCCGGCCGCCGGTGCTGGCCGAAGACCACGGTGCGGCCCGACTCGAGGACGTCCTGCGGAACGTCGGCGACCGGGGAGACGCTCTCCGCGTCCTGCGACGGCGTGGATGATGTGCCCGGGGTGGCGTCCTGGCCGGCCGGTGCCTCGTCGCGTCTGTCGCCGGATGCCTCGGGCTTGGGGGACTGCTCGTCAGGCAGCGGCCAGTGGGATCCCTGGCCACCGTTCTGCTCGGTCATCGTCGGGCTCCTTCAGCGCCGATGCCGCCGGCGGTGTGCCGCCCGCAGTGCATGACTTCACTCGAAGGCACGTGGCGCATGGGGACCTCCGAGTCATCGACCACAAGCCGACGGTAATCTCCGCCGGTATACCCTTCGCCCCAGCCTGCCGTGATGACCGGCCTAATCGCAAATCACGCCGTCTGACCTTCGGGAACACCGGGCCGGCGAGAATTCGTGCTGCTTCTTCTCCTCATCGCTCAGGGCCGCTGACGTGGTGTGGTGTCGTATCGGCGTGCAGCGGTCTCACCGAGCCCCGCGCCCGGCGAAAGGTGAGGCGACCTCGGTCCGGCTCACCCGCCGGATCCGGATGACGCAAGGCGAAGATCATCACTAGGGTTCCCTGAGCGACCTGTCCGTGCCTGTCGTTGGAGGACGGTTCCGATGGTGTCCGCTGAGCGGATAGAGCGACATGACGCGCCCGTCGCCGGCGGCGCGCTCCCTCCCTGCTGATGTCGGGCTTCCGCGTCGTGCCCGAGGTGTGGATGGGCGCGGGAAAGGGGATCGCCGAAGTCTCGGAGGATCTGGGCGACGGCCTTGACGCTTTCTGCCGGGCCATGGCGACACGGCCCTTCGGAAGTGACGATCTGGGTCGGGCCCTGTTCGAGGGCGACGGGCGGAACCCCGGGTTCGTGGGACGACGCGACGGCCTGCTGAGGGACCTGGCCGCCGCCGTGAACCTGCTGGAGGGGATAGGAGCCGGCCTGGTCGACGCCGGTGGCCGGTACGCCGAGGCGGACGGCGCGATCCTGGACGACCTGGGCGTCCGGCCAACGCCACGTCCGCCGTCGCCCGGAACGTCGGCGTACCCGCGGGAGTACCGGCTGCCGGAGGTCGCCGAGGATTCGCCGTCCACGGTGCGGGAGCCGAGTTTCGTCCGGCAGACGGCGTGGTTCTTCGAGGCGGTGGGGCTCGGCTGCGCGTGGCCGGACGGCGACCTTCACGGTGTGGAGGCGCTGCGGGACGCCGCGACCACGATGGCGCACGTCGTCCACCAGACGGCCGTGGACGTCGGCGCGCACGCCGGGCGGGTGACGGGCAGCGGGACCGGGGCCGCCACGGACGCGTTCGGGTCGGCCGTCCGGGTGGTGCACGGAGAGCACGGGCTCCTGGAGGATGTGGCGCACCGCTGCGAGCGGCTCGCCGCCTACTGCCAGACGGCGGTCGACGCGATCGTCAAGGCACGTTGGCACTTCGCGGCCTCGGCCGCGTTCGTGCTGGGATTGGTGGCCGCGGCGAGCGTACTGGGCCCGCTGTCGGAAGCGGCGCTGGCGCGGCTGATCCAGCTGGAGGGCATCGGCCTGGCGATCGTGCTGCGGATCATCCGCGAGGCGGCACTCGGCATGGCGTTCTCCGGTGGCCTCGACGTGGTCGACCAGTTGTTCCGTCCCGGTTCGTTCAAATTGAGCGAACTGGCCGACGCGCTGTGGCAGGGCGCGATCGCGGGCGGCCTGGCGGGTGGCGCGAACGCGAGCCTGCCGGCGCTGCTGCGCCGGGCACCGTCGCTGACCGCCCTGGCCGACGCGGTGGAGTCCCCCGGTTGGAAGGGCATCCTCCCCCGTTTCGGCACCGGCGGGAGCGTGGCGACCCTGGCGACGGCGACCGCCGGATGGGCCGGCGGCGACGACTGGGACTGGCGGCACGCGGCCGAGGCCGGGTTCGGCATGGCCTTCGTCGGTGCCGGCGCCGAAGGCGTCCGGACGGCCCTCCGTGCCGGGCGCACCGCACTGGCGGCGCGGTCGTCCCGGATGGGGCCGGATTGGTTGAACAGCGCCGGGAGGAGGTGGCAGGACATCAAGGTGGCCACGATGCTGATTCCGGTCGCCGGGATCGTGGTCTCCATCGGCGCGTCAATGAAATACCTTGAGGACCGGAGGTCGCCCCTCTTCTCCCAGTGGAGAGTCGGCAAGGGCGGTGCTCCCTTCCGCATCCTCAAGCTCCGCACCATGCCCAGCTCCACGGGCACGGACGCCAGCATGGGATCCGGCGACTCGCGGGCCACGGCGGTCGGCAAGGTGCTCCGCAAATTCACGATCGACGAGTTGCCCCAGCTCGTGAACATTCTCAGGGGAGACATGTCGCTCGTCGGGCCGCGACCGTTGCTGGCGGGCGACATCGACGCCATGGCCCGTGTCCTGGGGCCCGTTCGATTCGCGGAGTGGTACACGGCCTACACGAGCAGCCGGCCGGGCCTGATCAGCATGTTCGGCAACGAGAGCGTCCGTCTCGTCCCCCAGTCCGACTCCTACCTACGCCGCCGGGCCGAACTGGACATCGACTACTTCCACCGGGCGAGCCCGGCGCTGGACCGGGAGATCGTGAAGGCGACGTTGAACGTCGGCCTGACGTTCGTCGGGCAACGTCCGCACGAGTCCGGCGCCTCGCCGCAGGCGCATCCCGCACCGGCCGACGCCGCGAGCACGGCGCGGCACGACGTCCCCGGCCCGCTCGGCTCGGGCCGGAACCCGCTCCCCACCGACGTCAAGAAATGGTGGGACACGGTGCCGCCGGACCAGCGCGGACCACTGCTCGCCGCGCATCCCGTCCACATCGGCACCGCGGACGGCATCCCCGCCGTGGTCAGGGACCAGGCGAACCGCGCGGTGCTGCGCGACCTGGAGACCCGTCTGGTCCAGGAGCACGAACGGGCCAGGGCCGACGCACCGCACGATGGCGCGGCGGCCAGGCGTCTGCGGGACCTGGCCGACCGGCTGGACGGGATCCGTGCCGTACGGGACCGGCTGGCATCGCCGCCGAGCGCCGAACACCCCCGCCCGTACCTGCTGTCGCTCGACCCGGAGGGCACCGGGCGGGTGGTGATCGCATTCGGGAACCCCGACACCGCCGCGAACGTCGCGACGTACGTGCCAGGCGCGAAGTCGCGTCTCGGCTCCGCCGGGATCCACGTGCGTGTGGGCGACGCGATCGCGCTCTCCGCGTCGCGGGCCGGCTCCCCCTCGACCGCCGTGGTCGTCTGGATCGGTTATCCGGCGCCGCAGACGCTCGGCAGTGCGGTGAGCCGCCGGTTCGCGGACGCGGCAGCGCCCGGCCTGCACCGGTTCCAGGACGGCCTGCGCGTCACCCACCAGGGGCCGCGTTCGCACCAGACGGTAATCGGATACAGCTACGGAAGCGTCGTCATCGGACACGCCGCGCGGGACGGTGTACTCAACGCCGACGACCTCGTGTTCGCCGCCAGCCCCGGAGTCGGCGTCGGCCGGGCCGGCGACCTGCGCCTGGCCGCCGTTCCGCCGCGTGACGCGGGCTACCGGGTCCATGCGACGATTGCCCGTTGGGACTTCATCCGGGCCCTCCGCGTCCACGGTCCGCAGCCGGCCGGCCGGCGCTTCGGAGGCCGGGCGTTCCGATCGGCTCCGGGCACGCGCGGGCCCTGGTACTTCGGCGGCCTGAGCCGGAAGGCCCACAGCGACTATTGGTCGATCGACAATCCCGCGCTCGTCCAGATCGGGCGGATCGTCGCCGGTCAGGCTTCCGAAAGCCCAGAGGCCGTCTCCGATGTGCTCGGAAACGGCCTCTGAACTGCATGAACCATCAGCGACCTCGGGTGCCGGCGGACGGCACCCGGATCACCACCTAGCGGTTGTACTGACCGAAGTCGTACTCCTCCAGCGGGACCGCCTCGCCGGAGCCCTGGCCGAAGGCGTACTCGGCGCCCTCGTCGTAGGACCCGACGGAGTAGACGGCCGCCTTGGCCTCCTCGGTCGGCTCCACCCGGATGTTGCGGTACTGCGGCATGCCCGTACCGGCCGGGATCAGCTTTCCGATGATGACGTTCTCCTTCAGGCCGACCAGCGGGTCGGACTTGGCGTGGATCGCCGCGTCCGTGAGGACCCGCGTCGTCTCCTGGAAGGAGGCCGCCGACAGCCACGACTCGGTGGCCAGCGACGCCTTCGTGATGCCCATGAGCTGGGGACGGCCGACGGCGGGCTGACCGCCCTCGGCGACGACGGCGCGGTTGAGCTCCTCGAACCGCGGCCGCTCGACCAGCTCGACACCAGGCAGCATGTCGGTGTCGCCGGACTCCAGCACCTGGACCCGCTTCAGCATCTGCCGAACGATGATCTCGATGTGCTTGTCGTGGATCGACACACCCTGGGACCGGTAGACCTCCTGCACCTGGTCGACCAGGTGCAGCTGGACCGCGCGCGGGCCGAGGATGCGCAGCACCTCGTGCGGGTTGATGGCACCCGCGATGAGCTGCTGGCCGACGTCGACGTGGTCGCCGTCCTTGACGCTCAGCCGCGACCGCATCGGCACCGGGTAGGCGATCTCCTCGCCACCGTCGTCCGGGATGACCACGATCTTGCGGGTCTTCTCGGTCTCGTCGATGCGGATCCGGCCGGCCACCTCGCTGATCGGGGCGACACCCTTGGGGATGCGCGCCTCGAACAGCTCCTGGACACGCGGCAGACCGTGCGTGATGTCGACACCCGCCACACCACCGGTGTGGAAGGTACGCATCGTCAGCTGGGTGCCGGGCTCGCCGATCGACTGGGCGGCGATGATGCCGACCGCCTCGCCGACGTCCACGAGCTTGCCGGTGGCCAGCGAACGGCCGTAGCACATCGCGCAGACACCGATCTTGGACTCGCAGACCAGCGCGCTCCGCGTGCGGACCTCCGAGATGCCGACCTCGATGAGACGGTTGAGCACCGTGTCGTTGAGGTCGGTGCCCGCCGGGTAGATCAGCGTGCCGTCGACCTCGATGTCCTCGGCGATGTTGCGTCCGACGAGGCTGTTCTCGGAGTTCGCCACCTTGGTCAGGGAGCCGTCGGCGCCCTTGGTCGCGATCGCGAACTTGATCGTACGGTCGGTGCCGCAGTCGTCCTCGCGGACGATGACGTCCTGCGCGACGTCGACCAGACGACGGGTGAGGTAGCCCGAGTCGGCGGTACGCAGAGCGGTGTCGGCCAGACCCTTCCGGGCACCGTGCGTGGCGATGAAGTACTCGACCACGGACAGGCCCTCGCGGAAGGAGGACTTGATCGGCCGCGGGATGGTCTCACCCTTGGGGTTGGAGACCAGACCGCGCATACCGGCGATCTGCCGGAGCTGCAGCGGGTTACCGCGGGCACCGGAGTTGATCATCATCCAGATCGGGTTGGTGGCGGGGAACGCCGCCTCCATGTCCTTGGCGACGTCGACCGTGGCCTTGGTCCAGATCTCGATGAGCTCCTGACGGCGCTCGTCGTCGGTGATCAGACCGCGGTCGTACTCCCGCTGCACCTTGTCGGCCTGCCGCTCGTACGACGCCATGATGTCCGCCTTGTTCGGCGGGGCGATGACGTCGTCGATGGCGATGGTGACGCCGGAGCGGGTCGCCCACCGGAAGCCGGTGTCCTTCAGCGCGTCGAGCGCGTTGGCCACGTCGACCTTCGGGTACGTCTCGGCCAGCTCGTTCACGATCGTCGAGAGCTGCTTCTTGCCGACCTCGTAGTTCACGAACGGGAAGTCGGCCGGCAGCGCCTCGTTGAACAGCAGGCGGCCGAGCGTGGTCTCGAGGCGGTACGGCTGCCCCTCCTCGTAACCCTCCGGCGCCGTCCAGCCGCGCGGCGGCGGGACGTCCTTGACCCGGACCTGGATCCGGGCCTGCAGGTCGAGCTCGCCCCGGTCGTAGGCCATGATCGCCTCGGACAGGGTGGTGAACGTACGGCCCTGGCCGTCCGCACCGTCCTTCTCCGTGGTCAGCCAGAACAGGCCGATGACCATGTCCTGGGTCGGCATGGTGACCGGCTTGCCGTCGGACGGCTTGAGGATGTTGTTGGTCGAGAGCATCAGGATGCGCGCCTCGGCCTGGGCCTCGGCCGCCAGCGGCAGGTGCACGGCCATCTGGTCACCGTCGAAGTCCGCGTTGAACGCGGTGCAGACGAGCGGGTGGATCTGGATGGCCTTGCCCTCGACCAGCTGCGGCTCGAAGGCCTGGATGCCCAGGCGGTGCAGCGTCGGCGCCCGGTTGAGCAGCACCGGGTGCTCGGTGATGACCTCTTCGAGCACGTCCCACACGGCCGGGCGGGCACGCTCGACCATGCGCTTGGCGCTCTTGATGTTCTGTGCGTGGTTGAGGTCGACCAGCCGCTTCATGACGAAGGGCTTGAACAGCTCCAGCGCCATCTGCTTGGGCAGACCGCACTGGTGCAGCCGCAGCTGCGGGCCGACGACGATGACCGAACGGCCGGAGTAGTCGACGCGCTTGCCCAGGAGGTTCTGCCGGAACCGGCCCTGCTTGCCCTTGAGCATGTCGGACAGCGACTTGAGCGGACGGTTGCCGGGCCCGGTGACGGGCCGGCCGCGGCGGCCGTTGTCGAACAGCGCGTCGACGGCCTCCTGGAGCATCCGCTTCTCGTTGTTGACGATGATCTCGGGCGCGCCGAGGTCGAGCAGCCTCTTCAGCCGGTTGTTCCGGTTGATGACCCGGCGGTACAGGTCGTTGAGGTCGCTCGTGGCGAACCGGCCACCGTCGAGCTGCACCATCGGGCGCAGGTCCGGCGGGATGACCGGAATGCAGTCCAGCACCATGCCCCGCGGGCTGTTGCGGGTGTTGAGGAACGCGGAGACGACCTTGAGGCGCTTGAGGGCGCGGGCCTTCTTCTGGCCCTTGCCGCTGCGGATGATCTCCCGCAGCCGCTCCGCCTCGGCGTCGAGGTCGAAGTTCTCCAGACGCTTCTGGATCGCGGCCGCGCCCATGCCGCCCTCGAAGTAGCGGCCGAACCGGTCGCGCATTTCACGGTAGAGCAGCTCGTCGCCCTCAAGGTCTTGGACCTTGAGGTTGCGGAAGCGGTTCCAGACCTCGTCGAGACGGTCCAGCTCGCGCTGGGCCCGGTCGCGGATCTGCTTGATCTCACGCTCGGCGGCCTCACGCACCTTGCGGCGCTGGTCGCCCTTTGCCCCCGCGGCCTCGAGCTCGGCGAGGTCCTGCTCCAGCTTCTTCTGCCGGGCCTCGATCTCGGCGTCGCGGCGCTGCTCGATCTGCTGCCGCTCCACGGAGATCTTGGCCTCGAGCGAGGGCAGGTCACGCTCGCGCGAGTCGGTGTCGACCCACGTGATCATGTAGGCCGCAAAATAAATGATCTTCTCAAGGTCCTTGGGCGCCAGGTCCAGGAGGTACCCCAGCCGGCTGGGCACACCCTTGAAGTACCAGATGTGCGTGACCGGCGCGGCCAGCTCGATGTGGCCCATCCGCTCACGACGCACCTTGGCGCGGGTCACCTCGACGCCACAGCGCTCACAGATGATGCCCTTGAAGCGGACACGCTTGTACTTCCCGCAGTAGCACTCCCAGTCGCGGGTCGGACCAAAGATCTTTTCGCAGAAGAGCCCGTCCTTCTCCGGCTTCAGAGTCCGGTAGTTGATGGTCTCCGGCTTCTTGACCTCACCGTGTGACCACTGCCGGATGTCGTCCGCCGTCGCCAGGCCGATCCGCAGCTCGTCGAAGAAGTTGACGTCGAGCACTTTGTTAACCAGTCCCCTGCTGTCGTATGCCGTTCCCAGGTCGCGGCCGCCGGGCCCGCGCTCCACGCGCCGGCCCGGCCGTCCGCTCGCTAGACCTCTTCGACACTGCTCGGCTCACGCCGGGACAGGTCGATGCCGAGCTCCTCCGCTGCGCGGAAGACGTCCTCGTCGGTGTCACGCATCTCAATGGACATGCCGTCGCTGGAGAGCACCTCGACGTTCAGGCACAGCGACTGCATCTCCTTGATCAGCACCTTGAAGGACTCAGGGATGCCCGGCTCAGGGATGTTCTCGCCCTTGACGATGGCCTCGTAGACCTTCACCCGGCCGAGGACGTCGTCGGACTTGATGGTGAGCAGCTCCTGGAGGGCGTAGGCGGCGCCGTACGCCTCCAGCGCCCAGACCTCCATCTCACCGAAGCGCTGGCCACCGAACTGGGCCTTACCGCCGAGCGGCTGCTGGGTGATCATGGAGTACGGGCCGGTCGAACGCGCGTGGATCTTGTCGTCGACCAGGTGGAGCAGCTTCAGGATGTAGATGTAACCAACGGCGATCGGGTCCTTGAAGGGCTCACCGGTGCGGCCGTCGAACAGCCGCGCCTTGCCGGTCTTCTGCACCATGCGCTCGCCGTCGCGGTTCGGCAGGGTGCTGTCGAGCAGCTCGGTGATCTCCTCCTCGCGGGCACCGTCGAAGACCGGCGTGGCGACGTTGGTGCCGGGCTCGGCACTGTCCGCCCCGATGGCCTTCAGCTGGCGCTTCCACTCGGCGTCGTCCCCGTCGACCTTCCAGCCACGGCTGGCCACCCACCCGAGGTGGGTCTCCAGCACCTGGCCGACGTTCATTCGGCCGGGCACACCGAGCGGGTTGAGGACGATGTCGACCGGGGTGCCGTCCTCCAGGAACGGCATGTCCTCGACCGGCAGCACCTTGGAGATGACGCCCTTGTTGCCGTGACGACCGGCGAGCTTGTCCCCGTCGGTGATCTTGCGCTTCTGGGCCACGTACACGCGGACCAGCTCGTTCACGCCGGGCGGGAGCTCGTCGCCCTCTTCGCGGCTGAACACGCGGACACCGATGACCTTGCCGGACTCACCGTGCGGGACCTTCAGCGAGGTGTCGCGGACCTCACGGGCCTTCTCACCGAAGATCGCACGCAGGAGGCGCTCCTCCGGGGTCAGCTCGGTCTCGCCCTTGGGCGTGACCTTGCCGACCAGGATGTCGCCCGTGGTGACCTCGGCACCGATGCGGATGATGCCGCGCTCGTCCAGGTCGGACAGGACCTCTTCGGAGACGTTCGGGATGTCCCGGGTGATCTCCTCCGGGCCCAGCTTGGTGTCGCGGGCGTCGACCTCGTGCTCCTCGATGTGGATCGAGGACAGGACGTCGTCCTGCACCAGACGCTGGGAGAGGATGATCGCGTCTTCGTAGTTGTGGCCCTCCCACGGCATGAACGCCACCAGGAGGTTCTTGCCGAGCGCCATCTCGCCGTTGTCCGTGCAGGGACCGTCGGCGATGACGGTGCCGACCTCGACCCGCTGGCCCTCGTTCACGATCGGCTTCTGGTTGAAGCACGTGCCCTGGTTGGAGCGCTTGAACTTGGCGACACGGTACGTCGTACGCGTGCCGTCGTCGTTCATCACCGTGATGTAGTCGGCCGAGACCTCCTCGACGACGCCGGCCTTCTCGGCCGTGATGACGTCGCCGGCGTCGGTCGCCGCGCGGTACTCCATGCCCGTGCCGACCAGCGGAGCCTCGCTGCGCAGGAGCGGCACCGACTGGCGCTGCATGTTCGAACCCATCAGCGCGCGGTTGGCGTCGTCGTGCTCGAGGAACGGGATCATGGCCGTCGCGACCGACACCATCTGGCGCGGCGAGACGTCGATGTAGTCCACGTCGGCCGGCGAGATGAACTCGATCTCGCCGCCCTTCCGGCGCACCAGGACGCGGCTCTCGGCGAAGTTGCCGTCGTCGTCGATCGGCGTGTTCGCCTGGGCGACGACGTGCCGGTCCTCCTCGTCCGCGGTGAGGTAGTCGATCTGCTCGGTGACCCGGCCGTCGACGACCTTGCGGTACGGCGTCTCGATGAAGCCGAAGGAGTTGACCCGGCCGTACGAGCTCAGCGAGCCGATCAGGCCGATGTTCGGCCCTTCCGGCGTCTCGATCGGGCACATGCGGCCGTAGTGCGACGGGTGGACGTCACGGACCTCCATGCCGGCGCGCTCACGGGACAGACCGCCGGGGCCCAGCGCGTTGAGGCGACGCTTGTGCGTCAGGCCCGCGAGCGGGTTGGTCTGGTCCATGAACTGCGACAGCTGCGAGGTGCCGAAGAACTCCTTGATCGACGCCACGACCGGGCGGATGTTGATCAGGGTCTGCGGCGTGATGGCCTCGACGTCCTGCGTGGTCATGCGCTCGCGGACGACGCGCTCCATGCGGGCCAGGCCCAGGCGGACCTGGTTCTGGATGAGCTCGCCGACCGAGCGGATACGGCGGTTGCCGAAGTGGTCGATGTCGTCGGTCTCGACGGGCACGTCGCGGCCCGCCGGGCCCGTCATCTCCTCCTCGCCGGCGTGCAGCCGCACGAGGTAGTCGACGGTGGTGACGATGTCGTCCTCGGTCAGGGTGCCCTGCGTGAGGTCCAGGTCGAGGCCGAGCTTCTTGTTGACCTTGTATCGGCCGACCTTCGCGAGGTCGTACCGCTTCGGGTTGAAGTAGAGGTTCTCGAGCAGCGTCTGCGCGGACTCCTTGGTCGGAGGCTCGCCCGGACGCAGCTTGCGGTAGATGTCGAGCAGCGCGTCGTCCTGCCCGGTGGTGTGGTCCTTCTCCAGGGTGATCCGCATCGACTCGTAGTCGCCCCAGCGCTCGAGAATGCGGGCGTCGTCCCAGCCCAGCGCCTTGAGCAGAACGGTGACGCTCTGCTTGCGCTTGCGGTCGATACGGACGCCGACATTGTCACGCTTGTCGACTTCGAACTCGAGCCATGCACCCCGGGAGGGGATCACCTTGCAGCCGAAGATGTCCTTGTCGGACGTCTTGTCCAGGGTCCGGTCGAAGTAGACGCCGGACGAGCGGACGAGCTGAGAGACGACGACACGCTCGGTGCCGTTGATGATGAAAGTGCCCTTCGGCGTCATGAGCGGGAAGTCACCCATGAACACCGTCTGGCTCTTGATCTCCCCCGTGGAGTTGTTGATGAACTCCGCCGTGACGAACATCGGGGCGGAGAAGGTCATGTCCTTGTCTTTGCACTCCTCAACGGAGTACTTCGGCGGCTCGAACCGGTGATCGCGGAACGAGAGGGACATGGTGCCGGAGAAGTCTTCGATGGGACTGATCTCTTCGAAGATCTCCTCAAGTCCCGACTGGGTCGGGACATCCTTACGACCGGCCTGCTGGGCCGCATCGACCCGGGCCTTCCACCTCTCGTTACCGAGCAACCAGTCAAAGGACTCGGTTTGCAGCGCGAGGAGATCCGGGACTCCCAGAGGCTCCTTGATACGCGCGAAGGAAACGCGGTTCGGACCGGTTGCGGTAGTCGAGGCGTTGCGCGAGGCTGCCAAGAGTGGTCCTTCCGAGGGCTCGCGGCGGACTGACGACGCGCACGCCAGACGATCCACGTCCCAAAAAGCCGTGCGAGGTGGACTCTTCACGGTCTCTCAGGTTGTGGATAGTCAGAGGGCAGCGCAAAGGGGCAGTGTAGCCGAGGGCTACACCGCTGGCAAGCAGAGCGCCGCAGTATGCATCACAGTTGCTCCGCAGCATCGCTCGTCAGCGGCCCCACGTCAAGACTAGACATGGACATTTCGCCCGCTCATCAGGCGTGACGAAGACCATAGTTTAGCCGACGTTCGCCAGGCCTCCTCATCTCACTGGGTGGACATGTGCGGAGATGTCGCTCCGCCCCGGCGCAGACGGGCTTCGCGCGGGTGTCACGGAGGCCACGGGGAGGCCTCGCCCCGGCCATCGAACGGTCATCCGAAGGCCACCCGCCCCCACCCCCTCACGGCCCCGCCGCACAGCTTTTCCCGACCACTTGTCAGGGCGCCCCTGACGATCTACCTTCGTCAGGGACACCCTGACAAACGGAGGTCTCTCATGGCGATGCCCGTTCCGCCGGCCGAGCCGGTCCTGTGCACGTTCTGTGGCAAGGCCCACACCGAGGTCGACAAGATGGTCGCCGGTCCTGGAGTGCACATCTGCAACGAGTGCGTGGCCCTGGCCGAGGCGGTCATCGAGGAGTACCGCGACGCCCCGGTCAAGCCGCGGCTGCCGCTCTGGGGCTCCCTGACCGACGAACAGATGCTCGACCACATCCCGCGGGTCGCCGCGGCCGCCGATCAGGTCGAGGCCGACCTGCGCTCGTGGGTACGGGAGCTGCGCCGCCGGGGCGTTACCTGGGCGCGGATCGGACAGGCCCTCGGCATCACTCGGCAATCCGCGTGGGAGCGGTTCTCCGGCGAGGAGTGATCAGGACCGGGACCCGACGGCCCGGCCCACCTCGCGTCGGGGGCGCCGCGGCGCCCCCGACGCATCCCGGTACGGCCTCACAGGCCCGCAGAGGCCCGTGACGGGCCTTCGAGGGCATCCGTGGGACCCGGGAAGCCCTCGGCGCCCCTCAGCCGCTGTACGTCGCCCTCCTGCGGCCCTGCCGGCGACGACCGGGCCGAGGACGTCCGGACTACGGCTTCTTCGAAACCTTCGGCGACGTCTTGGAGGACGGCTTCTTCGACGCCGACGGGGCCGGGGTCGGGGAGGCCGACGCCGGGGGCGGGGTGGTCATCCTCGGGCCGTCGATCAGCCACTTCTTGCCGATCTTCTGCATCTGGAGCCGGGGCCAGGCCGTGTCCACCTGGGGCTCCTTGTGCGCGGCGTTGACCGAGATCATCTTCACGAACATGACCACCTCGACCCTCGTCGGAGTCGCGTCGGTCACCGCCGTCACCTGGATCTGGGTCAGGGCCTGGGTCTGGCTCTTCTCCACCGACGGACGGAGGATCTGCCAGTAGTCGCCGAACGACTTGGCCATCCCCGGGGTCATCTCCGACTTCGCCTTGTTCAGGTCGTAGTCGAGTGTCTTGTAGTTGTAGGACAGCAGGTCCTTCGCCTCGGACTGGGCGGCCGCGCGGGCGTCGTCGCGGGCGCGGGCGAGGGCACGGTCGTGGATCTCCTGGTGCCACAGGTACAGGCAGCACACCGCCATCACCAGGCACGCGCAGCCCAGCAGCGTCAGCAGCGGCGTCGCCGGGGACCGGCGGTCCGCCGCCGCGGTCTTCTCGGCGGCCGGGCCCTCCGGCTCGCGCTTCCGCTCCTGCTGCCGCTCCCGATCACGCTTCCGCCGGTCGTCACGCTCGGCCCGGCGCGCCGCCCGGCGGCTCTCGCTGTCCGTCTCCACCGTCACTGCAGACCGCCCATCCCCGAGACCTTCCAGTCGTCACCCCGCTTGGTGAGCTGAACCTGCGCGCTCACCCGCGACGACACCGGGGTCTTCGCCTGGCTGGACCGGGCGGTGCGCGTCACGGTGACCAGGACCTCGGCCGACTTGGAGCTGATGTTCACCACGCCCGAGGCGTACAAGGCCGCGTTGGAGATCAGCTGGTTGCTCACCACGGTCTGCTTCCAGGTCGACCCGATCTGCTGGACCGCCTGCGCCTTGAACGCGCTGTCCAGGTCCGCGTACACCCGCTGGGTGTCCTGGTCGAAGGTCTGGTAGCTGATCTCGTAGAAGTGGATGACGACCCGGCGTGCGACCTCCTGGGCGGCGGCGATGTCGGACTTGCGGGTGTCGGCGGCGTACGTGCTCTTGGCGAGGAAGCCCGCCCACACCGTCAGCGCGATGAAGATCAGTCCCAGTGCCGCGAAGGCCGCTCCCAGACGGCCTCCGCGGAACCGCCGGTCGAGCATCGCCCCCAGCCGGCCACGGCCGGCGCTCAGCCGACGATCGGGCTCAGCAGAAGCGTCTGCCATGAAGCGTCTCCCGTCAGTTGACTGACCTTGCCCAACCGGTACTGCTTTCCGTCGGGTCCCACGTAAACGCGAGTCCGGGGATCGTAGCCGGTGACGAAGAGCGTCTGAAGCCGCGATGCGGACTGCGCACCGTTCGCCGCGCCCGGCGACTGCTGCGCCGAGGCCTGCTTGGCCGCGTCCGAGGACGACGACGAAGACGACGACCCGCCCGAATAGGTCCGCTCGTACGGGAAGCCCGCGCCCGCGGTGGCGCCGGCCGGGAGCTTGGGGTACGGCCCCGCGGGCGGAGCGTTGCGCGAGCCGCGTACGGCCGTGGACGAGTTCTTCGGCAGCTTGCAGGAGGCCTTGGGGTTGACGCTCGCCGGGCGTGTGTCCTGCGGGTACCGCACCCGCGTGTTCTCGTACCCCTTGGTGCACACGGGAGGCGCGTTGAGGTTCAGCTCCATGCCGAAGTGCACGGTGCCGTCGCCGGGCGCCACGGTGAACGCGCCGCCCACGATCAGCGGGTACGTGACCAGCATCTGCCGCAACTGGGTGGAGCGTGAGGTCAGCACCTGGCCGATCACCGAGCCGTTGGCCAGCAGCGTGGGCAGCGTCGGCTGGATGCGTTCGAACAGGTCGTTCCCCTGGTCGAGCGTGCCGGGCGTGGTGTTCAGCACCGAGCGCACCGTGCCGTCGTCGTGCTTGAGCTCACCGGTCAGCGACGCGAGGTCGTGGGAGAACTGCCGGAACGTCGGCCCCTCGTCCACCTGCGTGTCCAGGACGGTACGGCCGTTGTTGAGCAGCTGGATCGTCTCGGGGTAGCTCGCGTTGAGCGCTTCGAGGATCCGCTTGTTCGAGTCGAGCAGCGACTGCAGGTCCGGACCGGTGCCCGACAGGCCCTTGTCGAGCTCGTCGATGACCGTGCCGAGGTCCTGGGGGTTGACCGTACGGACCAGCGCGTCGACGTTGCGCAGCAGCTCGTACGTCTGCACCGGCAGGTGCGTGTGCGAGACCGGGATGACCGAGCCGTCCTTCAGCGACGGGCCGTTGCCGGCCGGACGCAGGTCGACGTACTGCTCGCCGACGCCGGACCGGTTGAGGACGTAGGCCTGGACGTTGTTGGCGGGCACCTTCCTGCCCCGGTCGATGCGCAGCTCGACGCGTACGCCGTCCTTGGTCAGCCGCAGCGGGCCCACGCGCCCGACCGTGACACCGCGGTACGTGACCTCGGCGCCGGAGAAGATGCCGCCCGAGTCGGCGAGATTGACGTACACGCGGTACCGCAGGTCGAGCACGCCCTGCCCGATGCCGATGATGTTGACCAGGGTGTACGCCATGGTCAGCGCCGTGATGACCGCGAACACCAGCAGCTGGATCTTGACGCCGCGCTTGATGATCATGCGGTGCCTCCCTGGAGCAGCGCACCGAGGTCGTCACCGGGCGGGCCGCTCATGCCGAGCGGCGGCAGGATGTCGCCGATCCCCCCGGAACCACCGTTCGAGCCGGGGGTTCCCGGAGATTTGGAGGACCCGGGGGTCGCGGATCCGCTGTTCTGGCCCGCTCCGTTCGTCGTGAGCCCCGGCAGCACGCCCAGCGGCGTGTCGGGCAGGCCCGTGCGCGGCGGCGGCAGGATGTTCTGCAGCTTGTCCGCGGCCTTGGAGATGCCTGCGAGCGGCGTACCGGCGAGGAGGTTGTGCGCGAGGTCGGCGACGTTGAGATCCATGGAGACCATCAGGTTGCCGTAGTCGCCCTTGAGCGCCTGGCTGACCGTCTGCGGGAACGGGAAGGTGAACAGGCCGCCGAGGATCTTGGGGATCGTCTCGCTGGCCTTGTTGGTGTTGGTGAGGATGGTCTGCAGGGCCTTGAGGTTGGCCACGGTGTCGCCCTGCGACCGGTTGATGACGCGGGTCGCGACCGTACCCAGCTTGTCCATGTTGACCAGCAGCTTGGTGAGGTCCTTGCGCTGGGAGGCCAGGATCTTCACGGCCGGGCCGGTGCTGTCGATGGTGTCGGCGATGGTCTTGTTGTGCTTGGCGAGCGTGGCGGCCAGCTGGTCGACCTTGTCGATCGTCGTGACGATCTGGTTCTTCTGCCGGTCGAGCGTGCCGACGAAGGTGTTGAGCTGGTTCAGCACGTCGCGCAACTGCGTGGTGTGGCCCTGCAGGGCGGCGTTCAGCTCATGGTTGATCGTGGAGATCTGTTCGAGGCCGCCGCCGGTGACGAGCATCGACATCGCCGACAGCACCTCCTCGACCTCGGTGCTGCGCGAGGTGCGGTCGAGGGGGATCTCGGCCCCCGCCGCGAGGCGTCCCTGCGGTGTCTGCCCCTGCGGGGCGGACAGCGCGACGAACTTCTCCCCGAGCAGGCTGGTCTGGGAGATGGTGGCGACCGCGTTGGCGGGCAGGTCGACCGTACGGCGGAGCCGGCACGTCACGACGGCCTTCCAGTCGACCAGGTCGATCTTGGTGACCATGCCGACCGGGACGTCGTTGACCCGGCACTGCGACTGCGGCACCAGGTCCAGGACGTTCTCGAAGACCATCTTCACGTCGTACGGCCGGGAGCCGGTGTCGACACCGCCCGGCAGCGGCATCGACGACACGCCCTTGAACGTGCACCCCGACACCGCGGTGCCGAGGGCGAGCGCGAGCGCGAGGGCCCGCGGGGCCGCGCGGCGGATGGCACCTCGCCTCATCTGCGGGCCTCCCTTCCCACCTTTGTCCTTGCGCTCACGGAATGATCGGCAGCGTGTCCGTCCCGGGGGACTTGGTCGACGAGCCGCCTGAGGGGCCCTTGACGCTCGCCGGCAGTGGGACGAGGTTCTGGAGGTATCCGTCGAACCACCGGCCGGCGGACGTGGCGTCCGCCGACGTCGTGACGAACGGCCCGATGACCTTCACCGCCCGGTCGAGGTTGTCCTGGTTGCGCAGCAGGATGTCGACGACCTTGTGGAGCTGGGTCAGGGCGGGGTTCAGCGTGGCGCGGTTCTCCTCGATCGTGCCGGTGATCTGCTGGGAGAGGCTCACCGTGCCGGACAGCAGCGAGCGGACCACCGCGCGCCGGTCGTCGATCTCCTGCAGCAGCCGCGAGCCGTCCGAGACCAGCGCCGCCAGGTCCCCGCTGCGGTCGGCCAGCAGCTTGGTGACGTTGTTGGTGTGCTGGAGCAGGTCGCTCAGCGACTCGTCGCGCGAGGCCACCGCCCGGGAGATCTTCCGCAGCCCGTCCAGCGCTCCGCGGACGTTGTCCGGGGAGCCCTGCAGCGTGTCCGACAGCGTGTCGAACGCCTTGCCGAGCTGCGGCACGTCGATCTTCTGCACCTGCCCGCTGAGGTCCTGCAACGCCGGCACGACCTCGTACGACGGCGTCGTGCGCGAGGTGGGGATCTCCGAGTGCGCCGACTGTCGTCCCGAACCGCTCGGCTGGATCTCCAGGTAGTGCGAGCCCAGGATCGTGCTCAGCTTGATCGCCGCGCGTGAGGTGGTGCCGAAGCGCACCTTGGGGTCCACCGTGAAGGCGACCTTCACGTGGTCGCCCTCCAGGCCCACGCTCAGGACCTTGCCGACCTTCACGCCCGCGATGCGGACGTCCTCCGACGGCTTCAGCCCGCTGGCCTCCGTGAACGCGGCCTGGTACTTCGTCCCGCCCTCGAAGCGCGACAGGTTGAACGAGAGGGCCACGAGCAGCGTCACCGAGGTCACGCCGAGCAGACCCATCCGCAGGGGATCCCGATCCCGGAACGACCGTTTCATGGCCGTACTCCCCTCTCGACCCGAAGATGAACTTTCTCATTCTTTACACCGGGCGTTGTCGTTCACGATCTGCGGCGTGTTGACAGTGACCTTTCCGGGCAGCCCGATCCGGGCGTCCAGACTGCAGAGGTAGAAGTTGAAGAAGGATCCGTAGGACGCCGCCCGGTCGAGCAGCGTGAAGTTGGTCGGCAGTGCCGCGAACGCCTTGTCCAGGTCGTTGCCGTTGGCCGCGAGGACCTTCGACAGCTGCCCGAGCTGGGTGATGTCGTTCTTGAGCGGAGGCCGCGCCTGGCTGAGCAGGCCGTTGGTCGCGCCGATGAGCTGGTTGACGCTGACGAGCGAGTCACCGATCGCCTTACGGTCGCCTGACAGGCCCGAGACGAGGCTCTTCAGGTTGGTGATCAGCGAGGAGACCTCCTCGTCGCGCGAGTCGATCGTGCTGATCACGCGGTCGAGGTTGTCGATGACCCGGCCGATGACCTGGTCGCGGTTGCCCAGGGTCTGGGTCAGCGACGAGACGTGCGCGAGCAGGCCGTTGACCGTGCCGCCCTCGCCCTGGAGCACCTGGATGATCTCGTACGAGAGCTGGTTGACGTCCTGTGGCCGGATGGCGCGCAGGAGCGGGCGGAAGCCGTTGAACAGCGCGGTCAGGTCGAGCGCCGGCTGGGTCTGCTCCTTGGGGATGACGCCGTTCGCCGGCAGGGTGCCGCCCTGGCCCGAGCCCTGCGTCAGGGAGACGTAGCGCTGGCCCATGAGGTTGCGGTAGCGCAGCTGAGCCTGGGTGCTGCGCGGCAGCGGCTCGGACTTGAGCACCGAGACCGTCACCTGCGCGAGGGTGCCGCGGTAGAGCTTGACCGAGTCGACCTGCCCGACGCGTACGCCGGCGATGCGCACCTCGTCGCCCGGGAGCACCCCGGCCGCGTCGGTGAAGATCAGCCGATACTTCGTCGTGTCCACGAACTGGGTGTTGGAGATCGTGACCGCGAGGATGCCGGTGAACAGCGTCGCGATCACCGCGAAGATGAGCAGCTTGATGGCCGCCGACGTCGTCTTCACTTCAGCGTCACCACCATTCCGCTGGCGGCCGGGGCGTACAGCAGCGAGGCGAGGTCGGAGACCTGGTTCGCGGAGGTGCCCATCGCCGGTGCCATGAGGCTCTTCAGCATGGAGTCGTCATCGGTGGAGGAGCCGGGCTTGATCAGGACGCTGGACAGCGAGCGGCCGGCCGGGCCCTTCCACCACGTGTCGTCCTGGGTGCCGTCCAGGGTCTGGTACTGCGGGAACGGCACCTTGGGGTTGGGCACGCCGTAACAGCGGGCGTTGCGCTGGTCCTTGTTCTCCGGCGCGTCCAGGACCGGCTTGTACGCCGGCCGCGGCTTGCTCAGCTCCAGCGTGACGTGCACGCCGGGCTGGCCGCCGCCCATCGCCTCGACCAGGCGGGGCTGGATCTTGGCCATGCCCTTGAAGACGCACGGGATGGCCGGGGAGGACTTGGCGATGAGGGCGAGCGCCTGGCGGTTCGCCAGCTGCGCGCCCACCAGGCGCGGCTCGTTCTCCTCCGCGAACGGGATGAGCTTGCCGGTCAGGTCGATGCCCTTGTCCAGCAGGGAGACCAGCTGGGGCTGCTTGTCGACGATCGTCTTGTTGGTGACCTGGAGATTCTGCATGATCGACAGCAGGTCGGGCGCGGCGCCGTTGAGGTTGTCGCTGACCGTGGACAGCGCCCGCAGGTCGTGCACGATGGTCGGCAGATGGGGGTTGAGCTTCCTGAGGTAGCCGTCGGCCAGGTCGATCGTCTGCCCGATCTCCTCGCCGCGGCCCTGCAGTGCCGTGGCCAGGGCGTTGAGCGTCGCGTTGAGCTTCTCGGGCTTCACCGCGTTCAGCAGCGGCATGATGTCGTCGAGGACCTGGTTCACCTCGATGGCGGTGGTGGACTTGTCCTGGGCGATGGTGTCGCCGTCCTTCAGGTGCGGCCCCGCGTTGGCGGTGGGCGGCACCAGGTCGACGTACTTCTCGCCGAACACCGTCTTGGGCAGCATGCGCGCCGAGGAGTTGTCCGGGATCAGCGCCGCCTTGCCCGGATCGAGCGCGAGGTCGATCGCGGCGCCGGTGGCCGTCGAGTGGATGCTGCGGACCTCACCGACGATCAGGCCGCGCACCTTGACGTCGGAGTGCGGCACGAGCTGCAGGCCGGCCCGGTCGCTGTTGACGGTGACGTGGTAGACGGACTTGAAGGCCTGGTTGTACTGGGCGAGCATCAGCAGAACGAGCACGATGACGATGATCATGAACACCAGGCCGTACAGGCGGTAGCGCAGGCGTTCAGACCATGAGCCGGCGGTCATGTGCCCTCACCCGTCATCATCGCGGTTGTCACCTTCTCGTCCTCTAACCGGCTATCCGGACCGTCGTCGTGGTGCCCCAGATGGCCATCCCCATGAGCAGGTCCACGACGTTCACGACCACGAGGCTCGTACGCACCGCGCGCCCGACCGCGACGCCGACGCCGGCCGGGCCGCCGCTGGCGTTGTAGCCGTAGTAGCAGTGGATGAGCATCACGAGCATCGCGAAGACGAGGACCTTGCCGAACGACCACAAGACGTCGTGCGGCGGGAGGAACAGGTAGAAGTAGTGGTCATAGGTGCCGCTTGACTGCCCGAACGCCACCGTCACGATGATCCGTGTGGCGAAGAACGAGGCCAGCAGGCCGATGACGTACAGCGGGATGACCGCGAGCATGCCGGCCACCATGCGCGTGGTCACCAGGAACGGCAGCGACGGCACGCCCATGACCTCCAGGGCGTCGATCTCGTCGCTGATCCGCATCGCGCCGAGCTGGGCGGTGAAGCCGCAGCCGACCGTGGCCGACAGAGCCAGCGCGGAGACCGTCGGCGCGAGCTCGCGGGTGTTGAAGTAGGCGGAGACGAAGCCGCTGAAGGCCGCGCTGCCGATCTGGTTGAGGGCGTTGTAACCCTGCAGGCCGACCTCGGTGCCGGTGAAGAACGTCATGAACGCGACGATCGCCACGCTGCCGCCCATGACCGCCAGGCCGCCGGTGCCCAGGCTGACCTCGGCCAGGAGGCGGATGACCTCCTTCTTGTAGCGGACGATCACCCGCCAGACCCAGGCGAACACCCGGACGTAGAAGGCCATCTGGCGGCCGAAGTCCTCGAGGCGCTCCAGCGGCGCGTCGACGACACGCTTGGCCGTACGGAAGCCGCCGCGTGTGCTGAGGCCAGCGCGTCCCGCGACCATCACATTCCCTTCTGCGGCACGAGCTGGAAGTACAGCGCGCTGAGCACGAAGTTCTCCACGAACAGTGCCATGGCCGCGATGACGACGGTCTGGTTCACGGCGTCACCGACGCCCTTGGGGCCGCCGGAGGCGGTCAGGCCCTTGTACGAGGCGACCAGCGCGGCGGTGACACCGAAGACCACCGCCTTGACCTCGGCCTGGTAGAGGTCGGGCAGCTGGGCGAGGCCGCTGAAGGACGCCATGTACGCGCCGGGCGTGCCGCCCTGGAGCATGACGTTGAAGATGTAGCCGCCGGCGATGCCGACGACCGACACGATGCCGTTGAGGAACAGCCCGACGAAGGCGCAGGCGAGCACGCGCGGCACCACGAGCCGGTGCAGCGGGTTGATGCCGAGCACCTCCATGGCGTCGATCTCTTCGCGGATCTTCCGTGCGCCGAGGTCGGCGCAGATCGCCGAGCCGGCCGCGGCGGCGATGAGCAGCGCGGTCACGATCGGGCTGGCCTCGCGGACGATCGCGAGCACGGCGGTCGAACCGGTCTGCGACTGCGCGCCGAGCTGGCGGATGAGGTTGCCGACCTGGAGCGACAGGATCGCGCCGAACGGGATGGCGACCATGATCGTCGGCGCCACGGTGACGCTGACGATGAACCAGGCCTGCTGCAGGAACTCCTGCCACTGGAACGGCCACTTGAACGCCGCGCGCACGGTGTCGAGCGACATCGCGAAGAAGCGCCCGGGCTCGCGGAAGATGACGTTGACGGCGCCGTCGGCGACCGGGGCGAGGCGGCTGGGTCTCGTCTCGGGTTCGGTGCGCTCGGGGGCCTGTGTCATGAGTCCTCCTTCGTCGGAGGGCGTGACCACAGGGGCGCGTTCTCGATTCCCTCGCTTCGCTCGGTCATGGGCGGCCACCTCCGGCGCCGCTTCCGGCGCTCCCGGCGACGGGGGTGCGCTCGGCGACGTACCGCGGCCACTCCTCCAGCCAGTTGCGGCCCTGGTCGTCGACGAACGAACCCTCCGGCGGAGCGACGCCGTGGGCGCGCAGCCACTCGCCCGGTGCGCGCTGGGCCGCGCGCAGGCGGCCGTCGGCGGGCATGAGCTGCGGCGGGATGGGCGGCAGGACGCCGGGGTCGTGCCCCATGCGGGCCTCGGCCTCCAGCTCGGACACGTCCTTCTCCTCGGACATGCCGATGGGGCCGACCTTGCGGGCGTTGAGGAACTGCCGGACGACCGGCTCCTCACTCGACAGCAGCATCTCGCGCGGGCCGAACATCACCAGCTCGCGCCGGAACAGCAGGCCGATGTTGTCGGGAACGGTCCGGGCGGTGTTGATGTCGTGCGTGACGATGAGGAACGTCGCGTTGGTCTCGGCGTTGAGGTCGACGATGAGCTGGTTGAGGTAGGCCGTACGGACCGGGTCGAGACCGGAGTCGGGCTCGTCGCAGAGGATGATCTCGGGTTCGAGCACGAGGGCGCGGGCCAGCCCGGCGCGCTTGCGCATACCGCCGGAGATCTCGCCGGGGAGCTTGCGCTCGGCCCCGAGGAGGCCGACCATCTCCATCTTCTCCATGACGATCTTCTTGATCGCCGACTCGCTCTTCCTCGTGTGCTCGCGCAGGGGGAAGGCGATGTTGTCGAAGAGGTTCATCGAGCCGAACAGCGCGCCGTCCTGGAACAGGACGCCGAACAGCTTGCGCGTCTCGTACAGGTCGTGTTCGCGGAGATGGGGCATGTCACGGTCGCCGATCCAGCAGTGACCGCGGTCGGGCTTGAGCAGCCCGACGAGCGTCTTGAGGAAGACCGACTTACCCGTACCGGAGGGCCCGAGCATCACCGAGATCTCTCCGGCGGGCAGGGTCAGCGTCACGTCCTCCCAGATGACCTGACGCCCGAAGGACTTGGTCAGACCATCGACTCTGATTTCGACGCCCACTCGTCACCTTTCGTCCGGCCGGGGGGTATCCGGTCCAACGAGCGAGTTACCGCTGAGTCACGGTGCCGTATGACGTAGCGCCACCGCAAGGTGGCGGCCGGTTCCGTGTAAAGCGTGCAACTACCGTAGTCGTCCCTTCCACCATTGGAAGGGGCCATGGCCGATACCGGTGTCACGGCGAGGGCCTCGTAAGCAGATCGTTACTGGATCCTTATGAGACTAGCGGTCCAACAAGCCCCTTGTGAAGGGTGTCTCAACGCGGAACGGCGACGCGCTCGCGACCCGGATGAGAGGGCGACCGGCGCCCGTACGCCCGCGCCGGCTCGATGCAAGTGACCGGCGCAAGAGACGCGGGCATGAGAAAGGGCGGCCACCCGTTTCCGGGTGGCCGCCCCAAAGAGCGGTGAAGCAGACGACTACTTGACCGTCACGGTGGCGCCGGCCTTCTCCAGGGCCTCCTTGGCCTTGTCGGCCGTCTCCTTGTTGACCTTCTCCAGCAGCGGCTTCGGCGCGCCGTCGACCAGGTCCTTGGCCTCCTTCAGGCCCAGGCTCGTGAGGGCGCGGACCTCCTTGATGACCTGGATCTTCTTGTCGCCGGCGGCCTCGAGGACGACGTCGAACTCGTCCTTAACCTCGGCCTCCTCGGCCGGGGCGCCCGGAGCGGCGGCACCGGGGGCGGCGACCGCGACGGGGGCGGCGGCCTTGACGTCGAAGGTGTCCTCGAACTGCTTCACGAACTCCGACAGCTCGAGAAGCGTCATCTCCTTGAACGCGTCGAGCAGCTCGTCGGTGCTGAGCTTCGCCATGATGTCTCCTGTCCTGTAGGCCCGGTCGCTGCCCGGGCCACGTACTCAAAGGTCTGTTACGACCGCGGGATCAACCCTCGTCGGACGCTGCGGCGGGTGCCTCGGCCGGCGCCTCGCCCTCGCTCTCGCGCTTGGCCCGCAGGGCGTCGGCCAGCTGGGCGGCCTTGACCGGCAGGGCGTTGAAGGCGGCGGCGGCATTGCCCATCGACGCCTTCATCGCGCCCGCGAGCTTCGCGAGGAGCACCTCGCGCGACTCGAGGGAGGCGAGCTTGGTGATCTCGTCGGGCGTCATCGGCTTGCCGTCGACGACACCACCCTTGATCACCAGGTCCGGGTTGGCCTTGGAGAAGTCACGCAGGCCCTTGGCGGCCTCGACCACGTCACCGCGCACGAACGCGATCGCCGACGGACCCTGAAGCAGCTGCTCCAGCTCCTCGGCGACGCCGGCCTCGCGCGCCGCGATCTTGGTCAGCGTGTTCTTCACCACGGCGAACCGTGCGTTGTCTCCGAGGGACCGGCGCAGCTCGCTGAGCTGCGCCACGGTGAGCCCGCGGTACTCGGTCAGCACGGCGCCGCTCGAGCTCTCGAATGCAGATCGGAGCTCGGCGACGGCCGCCGTCTTGTCCGCTCTCGCCA
The DNA here is from genome assembly GCF_039541955.1 of Actinoallomurus oryzae. Taxonomy (NCBI): domain Bacteria; kingdom Bacillati; phylum Actinomycetota; class Actinomycetes; order Streptosporangiales; family Thermomonosporaceae; genus Actinoallomurus; species Actinoallomurus oryzae. The sequence continues at coordinate 158,770 of NZ_BAABHF010000009.1, forward strand.
TGGCCCTCCTTCCAGATGTACGCCGGTGAGGAAGGCCCAGGAACAGGAAAGGCCCCGGCGCAGGCGCACGGGGCCGAACGCGACGGACGTCGCGGTCGAAAGCTCTCGTCATCACCTGCGCTGGCCACCCGCTGTGCGGGACCTTCGGCCACCCATGCGGGTGACGACCGGCGGTCTTCGGCAGACAAAAGAGTACGCGCCCGGAACCGGGAGTCCAAATCGATTCCGAGCGTGGGGAGGAAGCGGGCGTCAGCCGGGGGTGTCGTTCCCGGCGCCGAAGAGGGCCGGGTCGTCCTCCACCCGGCTCTTCGGCGGAGCCGTCACCCGGACCGGCACGTTGAAGGCCGTGTAGTACGTCGTCGACGTCACGGGCAGCTTGGCGCCGGGCGGCGTCGCCACGACGACCTTGCGCGGCAGCCGCCGTCCGTCGACCCATACGTCGAAGACCATCGTGTCGACGCCGGCCCGCGCGAAGGCCTTGCGTTCCTCGGCGCCCTGCTCGGCACCGAGTTTCGCCACGCCCGCCGCCAGGCCGAACGTGCCCTGGTAGTGGGTGGTCCGCACGCCGCCCACTGTCTCCCGGCCGACCTGGCGAGCGTCCTTGGAGGCGGTGAACATCCGCACATCGTGCGCCGGGTCGCCCTGTGCCAGCGCCTGCACCCCCTGGCCGGTGCTCAGTTCGCTGAGCCTGACGCTCGCCCACGGCTTGTCCGTCTTCGACGTGAAATCCGGCATGCGCATGTAGTACCTGCCGCCCACCACGATCTCGGTGAAGCCCCCGGTGTTCCGGCCACCGATCCGCGCCGCGGGAGCGTAGAACCTCATCGCCACCGTCGGCTTGATCCGGTAGACGAACGAACCTCTGGCCTCGTTCTGCTCGCCCGGCGTGCCGGACGTGTTGGCCATCGTGCCCCGAACCGACGTCACCCGGCTCGCCCGGTCCACCATCGCGGCCAGGGCCTTCTGGGCGGCCGTCGGACGGGCGCCGCCGTCCGACGGCGTCGGGCCGACGGCCGCCGTGTCCCGGCTCGCGTCCTCGCACGCGGTCAGCGACAGGACGATCGCGGCTCCGGCCACGTATCGAGCGGCCTTCGGCGTCATGGGAAGGGGTCTCCTCGCGATGAACGGCATGTCCCCGGCGTGGGGTCGTGCTGATGATCAGACGCCGTACACCCCGGAGGGGTTGACGTCTCGCCGAAGAGCCCGGGAATACGACACGCGGCCGCCCGGAGGGAGATCCGGGCGACCGCGTGACTTCGCGAAGCCGGGCGTCAGCCGGGGACGTTCTGCCCGCCACCCAGGAGACCGGCCCCGTCCGCGACCTGGCTCTTCGGCGGAACCGTGACCGAGACCGGCACGTTGAAGGCCGTGTAGTTGAGGGTCATCTTCATGCCCACCTTGGCGTCGGACGGCGTCGCGATGGTGACCCTGCGAGGCAGCTGCCGTCCGTCGACCCACATGTCAAAGTTGATCTTGTCGAAGCCGGCCTCGGCGAAGGACTTCTGCGCCTGAGCGCGCTGGTCGCCACTCAGCTTCGCCAAGGCGTCGGTCATGCTGTACGTGCCCTTGTAGTGGGTGGTCCGTACCCCACCGACCGTCTCCGGACCGACCTGGCGGACATCCTTGGATGCGGTGAGCAGCTTGGTGTTCAGCGCCGGGTCGCCCTGGTCGCTCTGCTGCATCGACTGCAGATCGGCGCCGCTCTCCTTGTGCAGGTCGCTGCGCTTTATGCCGACCCACGGCTTTCCGGTCCTCGCCTGGAGCTCGGGCATCTTCATGTACAGCTTGTCGCCGGTCACGATCTCGGTGACGCGTGCCGTACTCTGGCCGATCCCGCGCATCGTCATGATGAGCTTCATGGCCTTCGACGGCTTGAGCCGGCACGCCATGTTTCCCTTGAAGTCAACCTGCTGGCCGGACGCGCTCATCGCCATGGACATCGTCCCCCGGTACGACGTCACCCCGCTCGTCCGCTCCGACACCTTGGCCAGGACGTTCTGGGCGGCGGTCAGGTGGGCGGCGCCGCTCGTCGGCTCGCCGCCGGACGCCTTGTCCTGGCTCGCGCCCTTGCAGGCGGTCAGCGACAGTGCGATCGCCAGGCCCGTCGCGGCCCCGGCCACGTATCGACCGGCCTTTGGTGTCATGGGACATCCTCTCCTGATCATGGCGCGACCCCCGGCAGGGACCACGCCAACATCAGACGTCGTACGCCCCAGAAAGGTTCACATTTCACCAGAAACTCCCCCGTCACATGAGTACGCGGCCGCCCGGAGCACCATCCGGGCGGCCGCGTGGCCCGCTCAGCCGGGCGTCAGCCGGGGACGTTCGAGCCGGCGCCCTTGAGCTTGAGGCCGTCCACGACCTGGCTCTTGGCCGGGGCCTTGATCGAGACGGGCTTGTTGAAGTCGACGTAGTTCATCGCGGTGTCGAGCTTCAGCTTCGCCCCGGGCGGCGTGGTCAGCGTGATCTTGCGGGGCAGCTGCCGCCCGTCGATCCACAGGCTGAAGTTCAGCTTGTCGAGGCCGGCCTGGTTGAAGATCTTCTGGGCCTCTTCGCGCTGTTCGGTGCCGAGCTTGGACAGCGCGTCGCTGAGCGCGAACGTGCCCTGGTAATGCGTCGTGGAGACACCGCCGACCGTCTCCGTACCGACCTTGCGCACGTCCTTGGACGCGGTGAGCATCTTGGCGTTCAGCGCCGGGTCGGCCTGGCGCCCCTGGCTCTGCAGGCCCTTGACGTCGACGCCGGTCGCCTTGCTCACCTCGGCGGTCGTGAAGCTCACCCACGGCTTGCCGGCCCGCTTGGCCAGGGCGGGGATCTTCAGGTAGATCGTGTCGCCGGTGAAGACCTCCTGGAAGCCGTCGGTGGTCTTGCCCGAAGTGTTGATCGCGGGTACGTCGAGCTTCATCGCCGGATCCGGCTTCAGCCGGAACGCCAGATCGCCCTTGAGGTCGGTCTGCCGCCCGCTCACGACGCTGGAGGTCGACAGGGTCGCACGGAACGACTTCAGGTCCGCCGTCTTGTCCGCGGCCTTCCCGAGAGCCTCCTGCGCCGCCGTGAGGTGCACGCTCGACTTGCCGCTGCCCGGCTTGCCGCTGTCCGACGCGTCGCTGCCGCCCCCGTCCGTACGGCAGCCGGTGAGGGACACCGTCAGCGCCAGCCCGGCGGCGGCGCCTGCCACATATCGACTGGCCCTTGCTGTCATCGCGAGTTTCCTCCCAGGTTGACGGTCGGCCATTCCGGTGGCCCGCCTTCCGGCGTGTCGGTTCCGTACCTGAGCAAGGGCCCTTTAAACGGAATGTCCCGTGACTTAGGTCACGGGACATTCCGTTTAAGCGACGAATATGCTGGTCAGCCGGACTATTAGTGGATCTGGGAGCCCAAAGCGTTCTTGAGCTGGCTGCCGTCGGTCACCTCGCTCGCCGGAGGCGCGCTGACCGAGAACGACTTGTTGTAGTCGCTGAAGATCATGGTCGAGGACGCGTTGCCCTTGTCGGTCGTGACCTTGGTGACGAGCTTGCGCGGCAGGCTGTCCTTGCCCACCCACAGGTCGAACGTCACCTTGTTCGCGCCGGACCGCTGGTAGAACTGCTTGAACGCCTGCTGCGCCCGCGCGTCGAGCTGCCCGACCTGCTCCGGGGTGACCGTGCCCTCGTAGTGGGTGGTCTTCACGCCGTCGATGCTCTCGGTACCGACCCGGCGGGCGTCCTTGGAGCCGGTGAAGATCTTCGTCTGCTCGGCCGGGTTGGCCCGCTTGACGATGCTGTCGAGGTTGACCCCCGCCTGCCTGCTCGCCTGGGAGACGGAGAACTTCACCCACGGCTTGCCGCCGGTGAACTGCGACAACTGCTGCGGAACCTTGGCGTAGAAGGCGTCCCCGAGGAGGATGGCGCGCTCGCCGCCCGGCAGCGACTGGCCCTTCACGGTGGCCGAGTCGAGCGTGCCGGTGGCCTGGAGCTGCGGCTTGAGGCGGATCTGGATGGTGCCGTGCATCTTGGCCGCCGCCTCGCCGGTGCCGGCGGCCGTGACCGCGACCTTGTACGAGTCGACGGTGGCCGTCTTCTGCGACGCCAGGGCGATGGCCTGAGCCGCCGGGACCTGGGCGCTCTGCTTGTCGTCGCCGCTTCCCTGGCACGCGGTCAGGGAGACGATGAGCGCGGCTCCCGCCGCCGTCCCCAGGGCGTATCGACGAACCATTGGGTTCCTCCTGCGTCTCGCGTATGGCTACCGGACGCGGATCTCGGTCCGCGAACCGTTCTGTCTCCGGCCGATTACGAGTCTTGTCCCCAACGATTCGTAGGACATCCCCCACAGGGACCAAATGGTTTATCCCCGCATGCTCCCCAAGTCGTACGGCCGGGCACCCCAAGGCCGATTCGCGGTCGCGGCGGTCCCGGACGCGAAAAGGGGCGCCTCCCGATGGGAGACGCCCCTGACGTGCGGAATGTCAGCTCGCCGCGCCCTCGAGCTCCGCGGTGAGGTTGCGGGTCTGGCTCGGGTCGAGCGGGACGCCCGGTCCCATCGTGGTGCTCAGGGTGCCCTTCTTGATGTAGCGCCCCTTGGCGGCCGACGGCTTGAGCCGCAGGATCTCCTCCAGCGCCGCGGCGTAGTTCTCCACGAGCTGGCGCTCGTCGAAGGAGGACTTGCCGATGATGAAGTGGAGGTTGCCGTGCCGGTCGACGCGGAACTCGATCTTGCCGCCCTTGATCTCGGAGACCGCCTTGGCCACGTCGGTGGTGACGGTGCCGGTCTTGGGGTTCGGCATGAGACCGCGCGGGCCGAGCACGCGGCCGAGCCGGCCGACCTTGCCCATCATGTCCGGGGTTGCGACGACCGCGTCGAAGTCCAGGAAGCCGCCCTGGATCCGCTCGATCATGTCGTCCGTGCCGACGTAGTCGGCGCCGGCCTCACGGGCCTCGTCGGCCTTCGCGCCACCGGCGATGACCAGCACGCGCGCCGTCTTGCCGGTGCCGTGCGGCAGGTTGACGGTGCCGCGGACCATCTGGTCGGCCTTGCGCGGGTCGACGCCCAGCCGGAGCGCGACCTCGACGGTCGCGTCGAACTTGGTGGGCGAGGTCTGCTTGGCCAGCTTGACGGCCTCGGCCGGGCTGTACAGAGCGTCCTTGTCGATCTTGGCGTCGGCCTCGCGGTAGGCCTTGCTGCGCTTCATGTGCGTCTCCTTGCTGGAGTGCGTGGTACGGGCCGCGCGAGCCCTCCCACGGAAATGATGTGAGTTGGGAGAATCAGTCGCCGACGTTGATGCCCATGGAACGGGCGGTGCCGGCGACGATCTTCTCGGCCTGCTCGAGGGAGCCGGCGTTCAGGTCGGGCATCTTGGTCTGGGCGATCTCCCGGAGCTGGTCGCGGGTGATGCTGCCGACCTTGGTCTTGTGCGGCTCGCCGCTGCCCTTCTCGACCCCGGCGGCCTTCTTGATGAGCTGGGCGGCCGGCGGCGTCTTGGTAATGAAGGTGAACGTGCGGTCCTCGTAGATGCTGATCTCTACGGGGATGACGTTGCCGCGCTGGGACTCCGTGGCAGCGTTGTACTGCTTGCAGAAGTCCATGATGTTGACGCCGTGCGGACCGAGGGCGGTACCGACGGGCGGCGCGGGGGTCGCCTGGCCGGCCTGCAGCTGGACCTTGACGATCGCGGCGAGTTTCTTCCTGGGAGGCATGCCTCACCCCTAGCGTTCCTGTGTGGTTTCGGCCCCGACTCCCGCATTCGCGGGCAACACGGCGGCTGGAACGTCGACCGCCGCGTTGGGGCCCTTACCTCCTCGGCAGGCGAGGACCCCGCTCTCGCGGGCTCCTCGCCGACGAGGAGTGGTCAGATCTTGGAGACCTGGTTGAACGACAGCTCGACCGGGGTCTCCCGACCGAAGATCGAGACCAGCACCTTGAGCTTCTGCGCCTCGGCGTTGATCTCGTTGACCGTCGCGGGCAGCGTGGCGAAGGGGCCGTCCATGACGGTCACGGACTCGCCGACCTCGAAGTCGACGGTGGCCGTGGTCTTGGCGGTCTCCTTGGCCTTGACCTGCTCCTCCGGCTCGGGCGCCAGCAGGGTGGCGACCTCACTGAGGTGCAACGGCGACGGAGTGTTGGAAAGTCCTACGAAGCCCGTCACCCCGGGCGTGTTGCGTACGGCGGCCCAGGACTCGTCGGTGAGGTCCATGCGGACCAGGATGTAGCCCGGCAGGACCTTCTCGCTGACCTTCTGGCGCTTGCCGCCCTTGACCTCGGTGACCTCGTGCTGCGGCACCTCGACCTGGAAGATGAAGTCCTCCATGTTGAGCGACTGGGTGCGCTGCTCGATGTTGGTCTTGACGCGGTTTTCATATCCCGCGTACGAGTGAACGACGTACCACTCGCCCGGCAGGCGCCGCAGCTGCGTCATGAAGTCGCCGACCGGGTCGGACGGCTCCTCCGGAGACTCGTCCGCCGTCGTCTCGGCGGCGGCGTCATCGGCCGAGGCGCCTTCCGGCGTCTCGGCGGACTCCGCGGCGACGTCTTCAGCCTCGGTCGTAGCCGCCGTCTCCACGGACTCGGCCTCCTTGACGGCCTCGTCGTGGAGCTCAGGGGACTCGGACACGATCACTCTTTCTCTCGATACGTAATGTCTTGCCGGATGTGACGCGTGATCAGCCGAGTCAGCCGAACGCCTTCAGGGTCAGCCACGAGAACAGGTTGTCCAGACCGAACACGATCGCCAGCACAATGATCACAAAGATCAGCGAAACGGTCGTGTACGTGACAAGCTCGTGGCGCGTCGGCCAGATGACCTTGCGAAGCTCGGCGACCACCTGGCGGTAGAACAGCAGAGGAGAAGTCCGCTTCCGGCGCGGCTTCTTCTCCTTGTCCTTGGTCGCGGCGTCGCCGCGCGTGTCAGTCGCCATCGATGTCGACGCATCCCCTCGTCGGTCGTGTCGCAAACTCCGCTGTGGGCGTGCGCATCACTACGTCCGCATACTTCAGGTTAGTCGCGAACCGCAATCCGCAGGGCAGGAGGGACTCGAACCCCCAACCACCGGTTTTGGAGACCGGGACTCTGGCCAATTGAGCTACTGCCCTTCGCAGTGGCACCGCATCCAGGGCGCGTCAGAGCCCTGAGCGACGTCACTAAGTGCTGCAGTCTACGTGTCAAACCACCTCCGCGTCGAACCAAACGCCGCAGCGCGCCCGGCTCGGCTCCGGACTCAGCCTATATCCGGCTGAGATCTCCCCGCGCCGTCTGCGACGATAGGCACTATGAGCGAGCTTGCGAGTGAGTCAATGAACACAGCGCCCCTGGTCGCACCTCCGACGAAGGAGGCCTCATGAGCACTCGAATCTCCGCCCGGATCGCCGCGATCTCCGAATCCGCGACACTCGCCGTGGACGCCAAGGCGAAGGCGCTGAAGGCCGCGGGGCGCCCGGTCATCGGATTCGGCGCCGGCGAGCCGGACTTCCCGACGCCCGACTACATCGTCGAGGCCGCCGTCGAGGCGTGCCGTACGCCCCGCTTCCACAAGTACACGCCCGCGGGCGGGCTGCCCGAGCTCAAGGCCGCGGTCGCGGAGAAGACCAAGCGCGACTCCGGCTACGAGGCCGACGCGTCCCAGGTGCTCATCACCAACGGCGGCAAGCAGGCGGTGTACGAGGCGTTCGCCGCGCTGCTCGACCCGGGCGATGAGGTGCTGGTCCCCACCCCGTACTGGACGACGTACCCCGAGTCGATCAAGCTGGCCGGCGGCGTGCCGGTCGACGTGGTCGCCGACGAGACCACCGGCTACCTCGTGACCGTGGACCAGCTGGAGGCCGCCCGTACGGACCGTACGAAGGTGCTGCTGTTCGTCTCCCCGTCCAACCCGACCGGGGCCGTCTACGGCCGCGAGCAGGTCGCCGAGATCGGTCGCTGGGCGGCCGAGCACGGCCTGTGGGTGATCACGGACGAGATCTACGAGCACCTCGTGTACGGCGACGCGGAGTTCTCCTCGATGCCCGTGGTCGTGCCCGAGCTGGCCGACCGCACGCTGATCCTCAACGGCGTGGCCAAGACGTACGCCATGACCGGCTGGCGGGTCGGCTGGATGATCGGCCCCAAGGACGTCGTGAAGGCCGCCACGAACCTCCAGTCGCACGCGACGTCCAACGTCGCGAACGTCTCCCAGGCCGCGGCGCTCGCGGCCGTGAGCGGCGACCTGACGGCCGTCGCGCGGATGCGCGAGGCGTTCGACCGGCGCCGGCAGACCATCGTCCGGATGCTCAACGACATCCCCGGCGTGGTGTGCCCCGAGCCGCAGGGCGCCTTCTACGTCTACCCGTCGGTCAAGCAGCTGCTGGGCAAGGAGATCCGCGGCAAGCGCCCGCAGACGTCCGTGGAGCTGGCGGCGGTGATCCTGGAGGAGGCCGAGGTGGCGGTGGTGCCGGGTGAGGCGTTCGGCACGCCGGGCTACTTCCGCCTGTCCTACGCGCTGAGCGACGAGGACCTCGCCGAGGGCGTGGGCCGCGTGGGCAAGCTGCTCGCCGAGGCCCACTGAGCGCGGCCCTCGGATCCGTACGTGAGAAGAGGCCGTCCCGTCGTCGAACGACGGGACGGCCTCTTCTTGTGAGTGCCGGGACGCATGGGGTGGAGGGCGGCGCGTCCCGGCTCCCCTCAGGTGACGTTCACCCCTTCGGCGATACGCGTCATGCTGCCGCCGAGCGACGGGCTGACACCGACCCAGACCCCCAGGCCGTGCCGTTCGATCCACATGATCTGGCTGGGCACCGCCGGGCCGTCCGTGCGCAGACCCGGATGGCCGTGCACGCGGAACGCCTTGGCCACCGGCGGCGCCAGTCCCAGGTCGGACGGATTCTTGAGCCCGCCGTCGCGGATGAGGCGCACCTCGATCCAGCCGCCGGAACCGCTCCAGCGGCAGGTCTTGGTCTCCTTCGCCCCCGTGTGCGTGCTCGTGCACGGCTTGGCGGTGAGGCCGTGGGGAAGGTAGCTGAGCAGCGCTTTGACCGCGCCCAGGCCAGGGTCCTGGGCGCCGGACGGGCGCTTCGGCCTCCCGGCCGGGTGTGAACCCTTCGATCCGGCACCAGGTGAGCCCGAGCGGGCGTCCACCGAGGGTGTCGGCGACGCGGACAGCGTGCGGGTCGTCTGCTGCCCGTGCCTCCGGCCGTCCGGACCGTCCGCACCGACGGTCTGCGGGCGGATCGTGTGGTAGGCCGGGATCATCCCGGCCGCGACGATCACCCCGGCGGCACCGACGGCGAACGCCGTGCGGCGTCGTACCGTCCGGTGATGGCGGCGCCTGGCGTCCGCGGCGAGCGTCTCCGGCGCGGACACCTCCGTGACATGGTCCGCCATGGCCTTCCGCAGCTCATTCTCCAGATCCATGGTTCACCCCCTTGATACCGCCGTGTGGGCGGATGAGCCCATCCGCTCACGCAACCGCGCGAGCCCCCGCGCGGCCTGACTCTTGACCGTGCCGACCGAACATCCGAGCATCTTCGCCGTGTCGGCCTCTGACATGTCCTCCCAGTAGCGGAGGACGAGCACCGCTCGCTGGCGCGGACCGAGACGGCGCAACTCGTCGATGAGGACGCCCCGGAGCTCGACCGTGGCCGTCTCCGACGCCGAGGGGACCTCTGGCGGGCTCGGCATGTGCACCTCACGCAGAACCCGCCATCGTCTCGCCCGGCTCACCGTCAGGTTCACGAGGATGCGGCGGACGTACGGCTCCGGATCGGCGTCGGTACTGATCTTGCTCCAGTGCCGGTAGGCCTTTTCCAGCGCCGTCTGGAGGATGTCCTCCGCGTCGGACCGCGCTCCGCACAGCAGACTCGCTGTGCGCAGCAACGCGGTACCCCGCTCCGCCACGAACTTGACGAATGACTCGTCATCTCGACGCGCCAATGTGCTCCGTCCGGTGAACGCCACATCGAATGCCGACCGGTCGCGGGTGGCCCTCCGCGCCGGGGCCACCCGCGCCATGCTCACTCCGCGTGAAGCTGGGAGGCGATGCCCGGCAGCAGCGCGGCCGTGGCCGGGTTGGTGCCGGTGAGCCGGACCGCGTAGCCGTTGCCGTCAAGCCACAGCATGCCCTCGTGGGTCGGCGTCTGCCATGCCTCCCCGCCACTCACCGAGACGAACTGACCGGGCATCTTCAGCTCCTGCGCCAGCTCGGCCAGGGTGACCTGCGGCGGGGTCTTGATGCGGTCCACCGTGATGGAGCCGGGCAGCGAGCCGACGAGCTGCTGGGTCCAGACGCACGCCGCGCGGCTCTGGATGGTGATGCTGTGCGCGTGGACGACGCCGAACTTCGCGCCGTTCGGCAGCGTGAACTGCTTGGCCTTGGCCTGCTCGTTCTTGATCACCGCCGGGACCTTGTCGCAGGAGACGGCGTCCGGCAGCGACGGGGCGGCCGGCACCTTCGGCGGGGTCGCGGTCTTGGCCTTCTGCTCGCCGGCAGCGTCGCAGGTGGGCAGCTTGCTCACCGGCAGCTTGGCGAGCTCCTCGGCCGGGAGCACCTTCGGGGCCTTGCCCGGCACCGCGGGCAGGGTCACCGGGGTCTTGGGCGCCTTGGCGGCCAGGGCCTCGATCTGCTGCTCGACCTTCGCCTTGGCGGCGGCGAGGGCCTTGCTGCCCTTCGGGAGGTTCGGCACGCAGGTGGGCACCGAGGGCACGGACGGAGTGGTGGGCGTCTTCACCTCGGGGGCGTGCTTGGCGATGTCCTTGACGGCCGCCGGGGCGCTCGGGGCGGGGCTGCTGTTCCCGACGGTCGCCCACGTGACACCGCCCGCAGCGACGGCGCCGGCCGTCGTGGTCACCAGCAGAGCTACCTTGAGCGTCTTCATTGAGTCATGCCCTTTCAGCCTGTGTTGGTTCAGCCTGTGTTGCTCTCGCGCCCCTCATATACGCGTGAGTCCCACGGGGGGTTGCACGCCTCTCCAAAACTTTTTTCAGGCGATCCTCGGCATGGCCCGGACGGGCGGTTCTTGGGGGAGGTGGCATGCGCGGGGAGGGCCATGCGGTTATATCTCCGCATGGAGGCCCGTCCGATCGCCGCGCTGCCGAAGACCCACCTACACGTGCACTTCACCGGCTCGATGCGGCACACCACGCTCGTGGATCTCGCCCGCCGGCACAACGTGCACCTGCCCGACGCCCTGGTGGAGGAGTGGCCTCCCCGCCTGCACGCGACGGACGAACGCGGCTGGTTCCGGTTCCAGCGGCTCTACGACATCGCCCGTTCGGTGCTCCGCGACGAGGAGGACGTACGCCGGCTGGTGCGCGAGACGGCCGAGGACGAGGCGGCGGAAGGCTCGGGCTGGCTGGAGATCCAGGTGGATCCGAGCGGGTACGCCGCGCGGTTCGACGGGCTCACGGCCTTCACCGAGCTGGTCCTGGACGCCGTACGGGTGGCCTCCTCGGCCACCGGCGTGGGCATCGGGGTGATCATCGCGGCGAACCGTACGCGCCATCCCCTCGACGCGCGGACGCTGGCGCGCCTCGCGGTCCAGTACGCCGGGCGCGGCGTCGTCGGGTTCGGGCTGTCCAACGACGAGCGGCGCGGCCGGGCGTACGACTTCGACGCGGCGTTCCGCATCGCCAAGCGGGGCGGTCTGCTGTCGGCGCCGCACGGCGGGGAGCTGCTGGGCCCGTCGAGCGTACGGGCGTGCCTGGACGCCCTGGGGGCCGACCGGATCGGCCACGGGGTCCGCTCGGCCGACGATCCGTCGCTGCTCGCCGCGCTGGCGGAGCGCGGCGTGACCCTGGAGGTGTGCCCGTCGTCCAACGTCGGGCTGGGGGTGTTCGCCACGCCGCCGGACGTCCCGGTGCGGAAGATCTTCGAGGCGGGAGTGCCGATCGCCCTGGGCGCGGACGACCCGCTGCTGTTCGGGTCGCGCCTGACGCGGCAGTACGAGCTGGCGCGCGAGGTGCACGGCTTCACGGACACGGAGCTGGCCGAACTGGCACGCTGCTCGATCCGAGGCTCGGCCGCGCCGTCCGACGTCCAGAAGCGCCTTCTCGACGACGTGGACACGTGGCTGCGCACACCCCCGGGATCGAGCTGACGGATCATCGGCGTCCCCGCCACTCGCGCACCACGGACAGCGGGACCTCCGGGGACAGCTCGCGCCTGGTCACCTGGACCTCACCACCTGTCGGGAAAGTGCCTCCTTGGCAGCTCAATCACGGTCACTTACGGTTCTGTGGTCACCAAAAGTAACCAGGTGGAGAGGCTTATGCTGCGCGAGTCAGCCGTGAATCACTTCGTGATCACAGGCGCACGCGTCTTCGATGGCGAGGACCTTCTTGGGGTCGTTGACGTCGAAGTCGCAGACGGCAAGATCGTGAGCGTCGCGGGCAGGCGTCCCGACGGAGTCGAGCTGATCGACGGCACTGGTGCCACGTTGTTGCCCGGCCTGTTCGACGCTCACACGCATACCGACGCGGAGTCACTCCGCCAGGCCCTGACGTTCGGGATCACCACCGAGCTCGACATGCTCTCGATGCCGGAGCGAATGATCCCGCTGCGCCGCCAGGTCGCCGAGTCGAGTGACCTCGCCGACGTGCGCTCCCCGTCCATCGGGCTCACTCCTGCGGACGGGCACCCCCATCAGCTCCGGAAGGGGGAAGGGGACCCACCGTGGCCGACGGCCACGCGCGTGGACGAGATCCCGGCGTTCGTTGAGGCCAGGATCGCCGAGGGCGCCGACTACCTCAAGGTGCTGGTGGAGGACGGCCACGTGTTCGGCTCGTCCCTGCCCGCCCTCGCTCCCGAGCTGGTCGCGGCGACCGTTCGTGAGGGCCACGACCGCGACAGGATGGTTCTCGCGCACGCGATGACCATCGAGACGGCCGATCAGGTCCTCGACGCCGGCGTCGACGGATTCACTCATCTCTTCTTCGATCGACCGCATACCGACGAGCTGATCGAGAAGATCGCCGCCGCCGGCACCTTCGTCGTTCCCACACTGACGGTGATCGCGTCGATCACCGGCGAGCCCGCCGGTGACTCGCTCGCCAGGGATCCGCGGGTCGCCCCGAAGCTGACGCCGGCATGGCTCGACAACCTGTCCGGCGCGATGGCGACAAGCCCACACGAGAACTTCGGTTACGCGCTCGAGGCGCTCGCAGCGCTGCGGCGAGCCGGCGTCGACATTCTCGCGGGCACGGATGCCGCGCATCTCGGCGCACCGGGAATGGCCCACGGCGCCAGCCTCCACGACGAACTGCGGCTCCTGGTGCTGGGAGGCTTCACGCCGATGGAGGCCCTGCGGGCGGCGACCTCCGTTCCCGCGCGCAGGTTCGGCCTTGCTGACCGTGGCCGAATCAAGCCCGGCCTACGAGCCGACCTCACGCTTGTCGCCGGTGACCCGACCGTCACCATCGGCGACACGCTCTCCGTCCAGCGCGTATGGCGCGGAGGGACACAGTTGTCCCTGGCGCCGGCCGGCGGTCAGGTACCGGCTGTTCCCGGCACCCGGCTGAGGGCGCCGGTGCGGTCGGGGCCGTAGTGCTCGATCTCGGCGTCCAGGTCGAGCGGGAGCGTGCGCATCTCCGTGTCGTCGCCCAGGAGCTCGTGCGGCACCAGCCAGGAGACTTCGAACTCCAGGCCGTCCGGGTCCTTGGCGTACAGCGCCTTCGTCGACCCGTGGTCGCTGGCTCCGACCAGGGCGCCCGCCTCGGCGAGGCGGTCGCGGTGCTCGCGCAGGTCGGCGAGTGTCGGGACCTCCCAGGCCAGGTGGTACAGGCCGACGGCCGAGCGGCCGGCGGGTGACGGTACGGCGGCCTCGCCGACGCCGAACAGGCCCAGGTCGTGGTCGTTGTCGGAGTCCGGCGCCCGCAGGAAGACGGCGTTCGGCAGGCTCACGATCTCTCGGAAGCCCAGCACCTCACGGTAGAACGCGGCGCTGCGCTGCGCGTCGCGTACATACAGGACGGCGTGGTTCAAACCCCGGATCGGCATGACCACTGGAACGTCGGGTTCACCGGCGCGATTCCCGTCTCCGGGCAGGTATTTGAGGGTTCAACAACCTTGGCCGTCAGAGCTCGACGCCCACGAAGACCGGCTCGTTGACCAGGGTCACGCCGAACACCGCGTGTACCCCGTCGCGGACCTCGCGGGCGAGGGCCAGCAGGTCCGCCGTACGGGCGCCGTCCGGGTTGGTCAGGGCCAGAGTGTGCTTGGTCGAGATGCGCACCGGGCCGCGGGCGTGCCCCTTGCCGAAACCGGCCTTGTCGATGAGCCAGGCGGCCGAGGTCTTCACGTGCCCGTCGGCCTCCGGGTAGCGCGGGAACATCGCGTCCGGGCCGAGCCGGTCGGCGACCCGCCTCTCCAGCGCGGCCACCTGCTCGGGATCGAGGATCGGGTTGGTGAAGAACGACCCGGCGCTGCGCGTGTCGGGGTCGGTGGCGTCCAGGACCATGCCCTTGCCGCGGCGCAGCGCCAGCACGGCCTCGCGGGCGTCCTTGAGGGGTACCCGGTCACCGGCGGACACGTCCAGGCGGCGGGCCAGTTCGGCGTAGCGGATCGGCGTGGACAGGTCAGCCGGCTCCAACGCGAACGTCACCTCCAGCACGACGTGACGGCGGGAGCGCTTGAAGGCGCTGGTGCGGTAGCCGAACCCGCAGGCCTCCCGGTCGAGGGTGACGACCCCGCCGCGCTCGCGGTCGTACGCGCGGACGGAGACGATCGTCTCGCTGACGTCCTGGCCGTACGCGCCGACGTTCTGGATGGGCGTCGCGCCGAGGCGGCCCGGGATGCCGGACAGGCACTCGACCCCGGCGAGCCCCTCGTCCACGCAACGGGCGACGAACGGCTCCCACTCCTCGCCCGCCTGCGCGCGGACCAGCACGCCGCCGCGCGGGGACGGGTCGATCGTCACACCGCGGGTGGCGACGTGGACGACCGTGCCGGGGAAGCCCTCGTCGGCGACGACGAGGTTGCTGCCGCCGCCGAGGACGAGGAGGGGCTCACCGGCCTCGTCGGCGTCGCGGACGGCGCCGATCAGCTCATCGTCGGTCGTGGCCTCGACGAAGCGGTGCGCCGGGCCGCCGAGGCGTAGCGTGGTGTAGCCGGAGAGGTTCACCCGCTCGCAGAGGACGGCCATCAGGCCAGGCGCACCGTTGCTTTGGCGCGGGTGAGGACCTTCTCACCGGCCGAACGGGCGGTCAGCGCGACCACGACGGTGTTGTCGTCGCGCTTCTCCTCGATCTTGCCGGAGATCACGATCTCGGCGCCCTCGTCGTCGGGGACGACGACCATCGAGGAGAACCGGACGCCGTAGTCGATCACCGCGCCCGGGTCGCCGGCCCAGTCGGTGACGAACCGGCCGCCCTCGGCCATGGTGTACATGCCGTGCGCGATGACGTCGGGCAGGCCGACGGACTTGGCGAACTTCTCGTTCCAGTGGATGGGGTTGAAGTCGCCGGACGCGCCGGCGTACCTGACCAGGTCGAGCCGCTTGACCGGGTAGGTGCGCTCCGGGATCTCCTGGCCGACCTCGACCTCGTCGTACTTCACCGTGGCGGTCATCAGGCCCCCCGCTCGATCAGGACGTTGTGCGACGTGCAGATGGGCTCGCCCTCGACCGTCATGACGACGGTCTGGACCTCGAGGCGCTCGTTGCGGCCGATCGAGCGGATGCCGGAGATCGTCGACTCGGTCACCACCACGTCGCCGGCCCGCAGCGGGCGCTGGTACTCGAAGCGCTGCTCGCCGTGGACCACCATCGCGAAGTTCAGGCCCAGCTCGGGGTCGAGCAGCGCGTCGGTGCCGAGCGTGATCACGATCGGGAAGGTGGGCGGCGCGATCACGTCGGGGTGGCCCGCGGCCTTGGCGGCGTCGCGGTCACGGTAGATCGGGTTCGGGTCGCCGATCGCGTCGGCGAACTCCCTGATCTTCACGCGGGAGACCTCGTACGGCTCCGACTTCGGGAACGCGCGCCCGATGAAGTCGCGGTTCAGCGCCATGCAGTACATCCCTTCGAGCCGAGTGCGCACCGCCACCGGTCCCGGCCGGTGCCGATGGGGCGACCGTAACAGAACGCGGTTCAGCCCGCCCCGGCAGATCGCCGGGACGGGCCGGGTGAGTTTCGGTGGTGCCCGAAGGCGCTACTCAGCGGGTCTCGCGGTGCGCCTGGTGCTTGCGGCAGTTCGGGCAGTACTTCTTCAGCTCCATGCGGTCCGGGTCGTTGCGCCGGTTCTTCCGCGTGATGTAGTTGCGGTGCTTGCACTCCTGGCAGGCCAGCGTGATCTTTGGCCGTACGTCGGTGGCAGCCACGAGGGAGTGCCTTCCTTCCAAGGGACAATGACTGACAACCCTCACCGGACCGCTCACAGGTGCGGGCGATCGGTGAGGTAGTAGCGGAGGCCGGACTTGAACCGGCGACACAGCGATTATGAGCCGCTTGCTCTGCCTGACTGAGCTACTCCGCCACGAACAAATCCGGGAGGACCGGGGACAGAATACAGGATTCCCCGCCCGCACCCGGAACAGCCGACATCACACTCTTGGAGTGAATATCGGCTGGTGGAGCCCCCTTACGGAATCGAACCGTAGACCTTCTCCTTACCATGGAGACGCTCTGCCGACTGAGCTAAGGGGGCGTGCGGCCTTCCGCGCTCCGTAACCATACACGGTCCACGTCGGCGACACGAAATCGATAACCCGTGCCTCAGCGGACCAGGGCACGGGCGATGACGATCTGCTGGATCTGGCTGGTGCCCTCATAGATGCGGAAGAGGCGGACGTCGCGGTAGAGACGCTCGACGGCCACGCCGCGCATGTAGCCCATCCCGCCGAAGACCTGCACGGCACGGTCGGCGATCCGCCCGGCCATCTCCGAGCAGAAGTACTTCGCGCACGAGGGGCCCATCCGGCGGTCCTCGCCCGAGTCGTACGCCTCGGCGGCCTGAAGGACCATCGCGCGGCCCGCGTACAGCTCGGTCTGGGAGTCGGCGAGCAGGCCCTGGATGAGCTGGTGGTCGGCGATCCGCCGCCCGCCCTGCTTCCGCTCCTTGGCGTACGCGACGGTCTCGTCGAGGAGCCGCCGGCTCAGCCCGACACAGACGGCGGCGATGTGCAGGCGTCCGTGGGAGAGCGAGGTCATCGCCGTACGGAACCCGGTGCCCTCCTCGCCGACCATGGCCGACGCCGGGACGCGTACGCCGTCGAAGAAGACCTCGGCGGTGTGGGCGCCGCGCTGCCCCATCTTCTGGTCCGGCCGGCCCACGGTGAGGCCCTCGGCGCCCGCCTCGACGATGAAGGTGGAGATGCCGTGGCCTCCCTCGCCCCCGGTGCGGGCGAACACCATGAACACGTCGGCTTCGGGCGCGTTCGTGATGAACCGCTTGCTGCCGTCGATGACGTAGTGGTCGCCGTCCCTGCGGGCCGTCGTGGTCAGCGTGCTGGGGTCGGAGCCGGCCTCGGCCTCGGTCAGCGCGAACGCGCCGATCGCCGTACCGGCCGCGAGCCGCGGGAGCCACCGTTCCTTCTGCTCGTCGGTCCCGGCCTTGACGATCACCTGCCCGGCGATGCCGTTGCTCGTGCCGAACATCGACCGGAAGGCCGGGCCGGTGTAGCCGAGTTCGAACGCGAGCCGTACCTCCTCGCTCATCGACAGGCCCAGCCCCCCGTACGCCTCCGGGAGCGCGTAGCCGAACAGGCCCATGTCGGCCGAGGCCTGGCGGATGTCGTCCGGGATCCGGTCGGTCTCCTCGATCTCCTCCTCGCGCGGAACCACCTTCTCGCGCACGAAGGAACGGACCGCGTCGAGCACATCCGCGAAGTCCTGGGCGTCCATGAGGCCTCCGGCTGACCGAATCGGATTCCGAAATTATGTCTGGACTCTACCCAGTCGTCCCTTCGTCGCGCAGGGGCCGGAACAATGGGCGGTCATGGAGCTCACCCAGGTACGACTGATCGTGTCCGACTTCAAGGCCTGCTTTCGCTTCTACCGGGACGTTCTGGGGCTGAAGCCGCAGTTCGACGACGACTCGGGGCCGTACGCGAAGTTCAGCCCGGACGAGGGCCCGGCCGCGATCGCGCTGCACGACCGGGCCTCGCTGGCGGAGGCGGTGCCCGGCCTCGCGGCGGCCGCCGGGGACCGGGCGCTCGTCGTGCTGAAGGTCGACGACGTCGACCGGTACGCCGCCTCGCTCGCCGAGCGCGGGGTCACGCTGCTCGCGGAGCCGTCGGTGATGTGGGAACGGCTCCGGGTCGCGTACCTGCGCGACCCGGAGGGCAACCTGATCGAACTCCAGCAGTGGCTCGCCGGCCGCTGACCTACTCCCGTACACCGCTCTCCATCGTCGGGTAGTCGGTGTAGCCACGGTGATCGCCGCCGTAGAAGGTCGCCCGGTCGGCCTCGTTGTACGGTCCGCCGGCCCTGATGCGCGCGGGCAGGTCCGGGTTGGCCAGCCAGAGCTGGGCGAACGCGATCGCGTCGGCGACGCCCTCGCGCAGGGCCTCCACGCCGTGTTCGGGCCGGGCCGGCGAGGACAGCGCCTCCGGCGTCGGGTGCGGGTTGAGGATCAGCGCGCCCGGCCACTCGGCGCGCAGCGTCCGCGTGAGCGCGCGGTCGCCGAGCTCCATGACGTGCAGGTACGCCAGGCCCAGGGGGGCCAGTTCGCGCAGCAGGGCGCGGTAGAGCTCCTCGGAGTCGCTCTCGCTGACGCCGTTGGCCGTACCGCCGGGCGAGACGCGCAGGCCGACGCGCTCGGGCCCGACCGCGTCGGCGACCGCCCGCACGACCTCGACCGCGAAGCGGATCCGGTTGGGGATCGAGCCCCCGTACGCGTCGGTACGCCGGTTGCTCCCGTCGGCGAGGAACTGCTGGATCAGGTAGCCGTTGGCGCCGTGCAGTTCCACCCCGTCGAACCCGGCCTCGACGGCGTTGCGCGCCGCGGTCGCGAAGTCCTCGACCGTACGGGCGATGTCCTCGAGGGTCAGCTCCCGCGGCGTCGGGTGGTCGAGCAGGCCGTCCGGGGTGAACAGCTTCTCGCCCGAGGGGATCGGCGACGGCCCGACCGGCAGCGCGTCGTCGGGATAGAGGTACGGGTGCCCGACCCGCCCGCCGTGCATGATCTGGGCGAAGATCCGGCCGCCCCGGGCGTGCACGGCCTCGGTCACCGCCCGCCACGCCTCCGTCTGGGCCGCGTCGTGCAGTCCCGGGGTCCAGATGTAGCCCTGGCCGATCACGCTCGGCTGGATGCCCTCGGTGATGATCAGTCCGGCGTCGGCGCGCTGCGCGTAGTACTCCACGGTCAGGTCGTTCACCCTGCCCGCGTCGACGACGCGGCTGCGGGTCATCGGAGACATCACCAGGCGGTTCCGCAGGTCCAGCTTGCCGATCTTCACCGGCTCGAACAGCTCGTTCATGGCTTCCTCACGCTTGATGTCCCAGTCGTTCTGGCTGGTCACGAACGTACGGACGGCCGGGTACGGGCCGAATCCGTAAGGTTTCGGGATTCGGGCCCGTAATTTGGATGCCGTGCTTCACGGGCGTGACATCGAGCTGGCGTGGCTCTCTCAGCTGATCACCGAGGCCCGCGTCGACGGGCGCAGCGGCGCGGCGGTGCTGCGCGGCGAGGCGGGCATCGGCAAGTCGGCGCTGCTCGAATGGGCCGCGGAAGAGGCGACGCACGCCCCGCCGGAGGCGGGCGGCGACATGCGGGTGCTGCGGGTCACCGGCTTCGAGGCCGAGCGCGACATCGCGTTCGCCGGCCTCCTGCAGTTGCTGTGGCCGGTCCGCGACCGGATCGACGGTCTGCCGCACGCGCAGGCCGCCGCCCTACGCGGCGCCCTCGGCGCGAACGACCGGCCCGCGGACGACGTCCCGGCCGGTACGGGTGGCGTGGAGCAGAACCGCTTCGCCTGTGGGCTGGCCGTGCTGACGCTCCTGGCCGAGCTCGCCGAGGACGGGCCCGTGCTGTGCCTGGTCGACGACGCCCAGTGGCTCGACGCGGCGACCGCG
This sequence comes from Actinoallomurus oryzae, assembly GCF_039541955.1. Lineage (NCBI taxonomy): Bacteria > Bacillati > Actinomycetota > Actinomycetes > Streptosporangiales > Thermomonosporaceae > Actinoallomurus > Actinoallomurus oryzae. Next base: position 178,717 of record NZ_BAABHF010000009.1, read on the forward strand.
GAGGCGTTGCTGTTCGCCGCCCGCCGGCTCGCCGCCGAAGGTGTGGTGATGCTGTTCGCCGCGCGTGAGGACGGCTTCGCCGGCCCGGGTCTGCCCGAGACGCCGCTGTCCCGGCTGACCGACGCCGACGCCGAGCGCCTGCTGGCCGAGCAGCGGGACGGCCTGCCCCCGGACCTGCGTACGCGGGTCGTCCGCGAGTCCGAGGGCAATCCGCTGGCGCTGCTGGAGTTCGGCTCCGCGCGGCGCACGCCCGCGATCCTGACGCCGCTGCCGCTGGCCGAACGGGTCGCCGCCGCGTTCCGCGCGCGCATCGCCGGCCTCCCCGAGAAGAGCCGGCTCATGCTGCTCCTCGCGGCGGCCGAGGGGCGCGGGCACATGCCCACGCTGCTCGCCGCCGCGGCCACGTTCGGCGTCGGCCTCACCGACCTGGAGGAGGCCGAACGTGCCCGGCTGGTCGAGGTCACGGGCGCCTCGATCCGGTTCCGGCATCCGCTGATCCGGTCCGCGACCTACCACGGCGCCGTGGCCGCCCAGCGGATGACCGTGCACCGGGCGCTCGCCGACGCGTCCGAGGACCCCGACTGCCGCGTGCGGCACCTCGCCACGGTGACGTTGTCGCCGGACGAGGACGTCGCCGCCGAGTTGCAGGACGCGGCCGAACGCGCGCAGCGCCGCGCCGGGTTCGGCCCCGCGGCCACGCTCTACCGCCAGGCGGCGGACCTCTCCCCGGACCGCGCCGTCCGGGCGCGGCGCCTCGGCGCGGCGGCGGACGCGGTGTTCCGGGCGGGCCGTCCCGCCGCCGCCGACGAACTCGCGGCGCAGGCGGAGAAGCTCACCGACGCCCCGGACGAGCGGGCCCGGCTCGCCCGGATCCGCGCGGCCGTGGAGTCCGAGCGCGGCGATCACGGGGCGGCGGCCCGGCTGCTCGTCGAGTACGCCGCGCACGCGACGCCCGCGGACGCCGTCGCCATGTTGCGTACGGGCGCCACGTACGCGTGGACCGCGGGCGACGCCGCGACGATCGGCCGCGCGGCCGGCCTGCTGGGCGCGTCGGGTCGCGACGACGCCGCCGTACGGGGCCTGGACCGCCTCGCCGACGGCGACTACGCGGCCGGGCTGCCTCTCCTGGCCCAGGCCGTACGGGACGGCCGCGCGACGGCGCCGGCCACCACGGACGACCGGGTCCAGGCGGTCCGGTGGAGCCTGGTCCTCGGCGACGACACCGCCGCGCTCGAACTGGCCACCGCCGAGGTCGCGCACCGCCGCCGCGAGGGGCTCCTCGGCGGGCTGCCGAACGTGCTGGAGGCGCTCGCGCAGGCGCAGGTCGCGGCCGGGGCGCACCGCGACGCCGAGGCCACCGCGCAGGAGGCGATCACGATCGCCCGCGACATCGGCATGGAGGGGCGCGAGAGCCGGATCGGCACGGTGCGGGCGCGGATCGCGGCGATCGAGGGCGACGAGGAGCGCCTGTGGACGCTGATCGGGGATGCGGCGCCGTCCGCCGGCGGGCCCGCGGACATCGCGCTGGCCCTGCTCGACCTGGGACTGGGCCGGTACGAGGCGGCGCTGCAGCGGCTGGACGAGGTCGCACAGGGGCCCTGGCGGCACTCCGCGGTCGGGATGGCCGCCGCCGCGGACCAGGTCGAGGCGGCGGTGCGGGCCGGAAGACCGGATCAGGCGCGCGAGGCGTTCCGGCGGCTGGACGCATGGGCGGACGCCGGTGGGCCGCTGTGGGCGCGCGCCGTCGCACTCCGCAGCCGGGCCCTCCTGCACGACACCGACGCGGACGCCGAGTCGGCGTTCGCGTCGGCCGTACGGTTGCACGAGGAGGACGGCGGGCGGCCGTTCGAGCGGGCGCGCACCGAGCTGCTCCACGGCGAGTGGCTGCGCCGCGTACGGCGCCGGAGTGACGCCCGCGGCCCCCTGCGTTCGGCCGCGCGGCTCTTCGACCGCCTGAAGGCCGCACCCTGGGCCGAACGGGCACGCTCGGAGCTGCGCGCCACCGGCGAGACCGGCTCCGCCGTCCCGTCGCATCAGCAGGCCACGGCGGCCGATCCCCTCGACCGGCTCACGCCGCAGGAGCTCCAGGTCGTACGGCTCGCCGCGGAGGGGAACAGCAGCCGTGAGATCGCCGCGCAGCTGTTCCTCAGCCCGCGCACGGTCGAGTACCACCTCTACAAGGCCTATCCCAAGCTGGGCGTCTCGTCCCGCCGGCAGCTGGCCCGCCTCGACCTGGAGACCACGGCTGCGCGCGCCTGACCCGGCCGCACCGAGACCAGAGCAGGCGGCTCGCGGGGCGGGAGGTCGGGCCGGCCGCTCGCGCCGCTTTGCGATGATGCGGGCATGCCTCCCCTGATCACCGCCCCCTCGGACGACTCCGACATTCCCGCCTTCTGGCGGTCACTGGGGCTCCCCGGCCTGATCGACGTGCACACGCACTTCATGCCCGAGAACGTGCTACGGAAGGTACGGGCGTACTTCGACCGCTTCACCGAGGCGGGGCTGTCGTGGTCGGCGCGGTACCGGTCGGATGAGGCCGACCGGCTCCGCCTGCTGCGCTCCTTCGGCGTACGGCGGTTCACGGCGCTGCTGTACCCGCACCGCCCCGGCATGGCGGAGTGGCTCAACGGCTGGGGCGCCGAGTTCGCCGACCGTACGCCCGACGCTCTGCGTACGGCGACGTTCCACGCCGAGCCGTCCGCGGCGCGCTACGTGAAGGAGGCGCTCGCCTCGGGCACACGGGTGTTCAAGGCGCACGTCCAGGTGGGCGGGTACGACCCGCGCGATCCGCTGCTGGAGCCGGTGTGGGGGCAGCTGGCGGAGGCGGGCGTGCCGGTCGTCGTGCACTGCGGGTCGGGGCCGGAGCCGGGCGGCCACACCGGACCGGCGATCTTCGGCGAGGTCCTCGCCCGGCATCCGCGGCTGGTGCCGATCATCGCGCACATGGGGATGCCGGAGTATGAGGAGTTCCTGTCGCTGGCGGAACGCTTCCCCGGGGTCCACCTGGACACGACGATGGCGTTCACCGGCTTCACGGAGCGGCTACGGCCGTGGCCGTCGTCGCTGACGCCGCGCCTGACCGACCTGGGCGACCGCATCCTGCTGGGCACGGACTTCCCGAACATCCCGTACGCGTACGCGGAGCAGCTGGCCGCTCTCATGCGGCTGGACCTGGGCGACGACTGGCTGCGCGCGGTGTGCCACGACAACGCCGCCCGCCTGTTCGAGGTGCCCCCGCCGTCGGGCGAGCCGCTGACCGGCACCTGACGGACGACGCCCGTGCCAAGAAGCACGGGCCAAGAAGCACGGGCCAAGAAGCACGGGCCAAGAAGCACGGGCCAAGAAGAAGGCGCCGCCGGGTGAACCGGCGGCGCCCTGGTCACGGCGTACATGCGACGTTCGCGGGTGGGTCCCCTTCCCCCAAAGAGGGCCCACCCGCGAACATTCGCTTTCCTGGGCTTTGGACGGGTACAGATCCAGGGCCCGGGAAACCGGCCCTCGCATCGCCTCCCCCATGAATCCCCCCGAATTCACAGGCGACGCGTCAGGCCTCCGTGGTGGTCTCAGGTTGTACCAACACGCTACGTGGAGGCCTGTGCCCCGGCGTCCGTCCCGGGATGACACTTGGCCGTACACCCTCGGGTGACCGGCCGCGTGCCCGTGCTTCCCGCCGATGACGCGTCGTTCCGCGAGGCCGTGCCCCGGCCTCACGTAACGCGGGTCCCGGTTCTCGCTACGCCGACTTCCAGGCGTAGCCGATGGGACCGTCCGAGTGCCAGCCCTGCTTCACGAGCGAGGCGACCTCGCTGTGACGGACGACCCGCCAGCGGCTGTTGTCGGCCACGCGCCACAGCAGCGTCTTGCCGGTCTTGCTCTTGGAGGCGTAGCCCATGATGCCTTCGTTGACGAAGTTGCCGGAGGAGACGAGCTTGTTCCGCTCGGAGGCTGAGATGGTGATCAGGTAGGAGGAGAAGGGCTTGTACCGCAACCGGTAAAGCGTTATCGAGCCCTTGAACGGCTTGCTCGACAGATAGCCCAGACTGTGGCTGACCCGGGTGAACTTGTACCGCGACGCGGCGCTGTTCGCCTCGTTCGCACTGAGCGTGTAGAAGTAGCCCTTGTCGCCGGCGGTACGGAATTCGTTGATCTTGTACAAGGACTTCGCCGCGGTCTTGGCCTGAGCCGACGGCGCTTTGTCGGCGGGCTTCGCGGCGTTCGGCGCGGTCGGCCGGGCGGCCTTGCCGGCGCTGCTTTCCTGCGTGGACGGCGACTGGGGAGAGTTCTCGACTCCGGCCGGCTTCGCGGCGGCGCGAGTCCCGGCGGACTGGTGCGTCGACGATCCACAGGCTGCCAGTGTCATTCCCGCAGCCGCGATGACGACAACGGTCGCGACGGGACGGCTGAACATTCTCACCTCGTTTTTCCCTGCCATTTCACTGGATGGTCGGCAGTCATCGTAGGGAAACCCCGCGGCCACCCGGCCACACTTCATGTTTGTCTGAAACAAATGCCGCCGACCGTCGCGTCATGCACCTGATCGACGACGAAGGATCCGACGCGGCCGCTGTTATCCGGGTTCCCCGGTGACGTTGTTCGATTTCCGATGTCCCGCCGGCCGGCGCCGCGTACTCCAGCCTGCACTACTGCGGGGATACAGGCCGCTGGAGCGCGTTTGTGCAGGTCGCGGGAGCGACTCGGGCCCCGCCGCGATGGTGCGATGTTCTCGCCCACCAACCCGCCGTCCCCGAAGGGTCCGACCGATGAGCACGCCCACGATGCCGTCCCCAACCGCCCACCGTGCCGAGCCTCGCAGCCCCGCGGCCGCTTCCCGCGGTCCCGTCGGAGCGGTCCGGCGGCACCCGCTGGTCGCGTTCTTCGTCCTGGCCTACGCGGCGAGCTGGCTGGCCTGGCTGCCGTACGTCCTGTCCGGCGACGGACTCGGCGTGCTGAACTTCCGCTTCCCCAAGGTGCTCGGTGACAGCCAGATCCCCGGCGTCCTGCCGGGGGCGTACCTCGGGCCGCTCGGCTCCGCCCTCGTGGTGTCGGCGATCGCCGGCGGGCGGGAGGGGCTGCGCCGCTGGCGGCAGCGGCTGTTCCGGATGCGGGTCGGCGGCTGGTACTGGTACCCGATCGTGCTGATCGGCGTCCCGGTGCTGCTCGTGGGCGGCACGGTGGCGCTGCCCGGCGCCGCGGAGAGCCTCCGCGTCCCCTCCCTCGCCGTCGTCGCCGCGTACCTGCCCATGCTCGCCGTCCAGGTGCTGACCACCGGCCTGGCCGAGGAGCCCGGCTGGCGCGACTTCGCCCTCCCGCTGATCCAGCGTCGACACGGCGCCGCCCTCGGCACCCTGATCCTCGGCGTGGTCTGGGCCGGCTGGCACCTGCCGCTGTTCTTCACGAGCTGGTCGCTCGCCGGCAAGCGGCCCGAGACCGCCCACTGGTGGATCACGGTCGGCACGTTCTTCCTCATGGCCGTCGCGATCAGCTACCTGATCACCTGGGTGTTCAACCACACCCGCGAGAGTCTGCCGGTCGCGCTGCTGCTGCACGCGAGCAACAACGCGGTCGCCAGCCTGGTCCTGCCGGAGCTGTTCGCCGATACGCACGAGTCGTGGATGCTCACCGCCGGCGTCATCGGCTACGGCACCGTCGCGGTCGCCCTCCTCATCGTCACCCGTGGCCGCCTCGGCTACCGCGGCCCACGCGACTGACGCCGCCGAGCAGATCGGCCCCCACCGCGCCCGTCCGCCGGTGGGGGCCGTCGCGTTCGCGCGACGGCCGGGCGTGGCCGGCCGCAGGGCGTCCAGGAAGGAAAGGCCGTGCACGCGGTGAGAATCGATGCCGCGGAGAATCTCGTCGACATGACGGGTGATCGTGGCCCCAACATGGCCACAAAAAGAATTACGATGGCTATCGACTCTATTGTGAATCGACGATCACAGAAATCTCCTTTTACATTATAGCAAGAAGGGGCCACAATTGTCCACTCGCGAGATCGAGCGCGAACAGGATTACGTCGCGATGCTTTATCGGCGCGTCGACGAGCTGCGAGAACGGATGACGGAGCGGCTGGCCGGCGTGCTGCGGGAGACCGGCGGCACCAGGCAGGCGCTGGTCGAACGGGAATCCGCGGTCGCGCGGTACGCCGAGCGGGTGGCGAAGTTCGACGCGGCCGAGAAGGGACTGTGTTTCGGCCGGCTCGATCGGCGCGACGAGCGGTTCTACATCGGGCGGATCGGAGTCCTCGACGACCAGGGCGAGCCGCTGCTGATCGACTGGCGCGCCCCGGCCGCGCGCCCGTTCTACGTGGCCACGGCCGCCGCGCCGGACGGTGTACGGCGCCGGCGCCACATCACCACGCGGAACCGCCGGGTGGTGGGCCTGGACGACGAGGTCCTGGACGGCGACGCCGACGGCGAGCAGGGACTGATCGGGGAGGCCGCGCTGCTGGCGGCGGTCAACGCCGGGCGTACCGGCCGGATGCGGGACATCGTGGAGACTCTGCAGGCCGAGCAGGATGAGATCATCCGATCCGGCCCACACGGAGTGCTGGTCGTGCAGGGCGGGCCGGGCACCGGGAAGACGGCCGTCGCGCTGCACCGCGCCGCGTACCTCCTCTACACCCACCGGCGCCTGGCGGAGCGCGGCGTGCTCGTCGTGGGGCCGAACGCCACCTTCCTGCGGTACATCGGCCAGGTGCTGCCCGGCCTCGGCGAGACCAGCGTGCTGCTGTCGACGGTCGGCGGGCTGTTCCCCGGGGTCACGGCCGACCGCGCCGAACCACCCGCGACCGCCGAGATCAAGGGCAGGGCGATCATGGCCGACGTGGTGGCCGCGGCCGTACGGGATCGGCAGGCCCCGCCCCGCGGCCCCGTCGAGATCCCGTACGGCGACGAGACGCTGCGGATCGAGGAGGAGGACTACCGGCGCGCCGCGCGGGCGGCGCTGAACGGTCCGGTGCCTCACAACCAGGCCCGGCGGATCTTCGTACGGCGGATGCTCGACCTGCTCACCCGGCAGGTCGCCGAGCGCCTTGAGGCCCTCACGCTCGACGACGACGGTCGTCCGCTCGACGGGGGCGACGGGCACGACGCGCTCAGCCGGGCGGACGTACGGGCCCTGCTCGCGGCCGGGTACCCCCAGGAGCTCCTCGACGCCGATCCCGTCGCCGAGGACGACGGACGGCCGCTCCTGGACGAGGACGACCTGGCGCAGCTGCGCGGCGAACTCGCCTCCGCCCCGGGCGTACGGGCCGCGCTCGACGAGCTGTGGCCCGGCCTGACGCCGCAGCGGCTGCTGTCCGATCTGTTCGCCGACCCGGCGCGGCTCGCCTCGGCCGCGCCCGGTCTCAGCGACGCGGAGCGCGGGCTGCTGCGGCGCGCGCCGGGCGGCGGCTGGACCCCCGCGGACGTTCCGCTGCTGGACGAGGCGGCCGAGTGGCTCGGCGCGGACGACCGGGAGGCACGGGCGCAGGCGGCTTCCCGGGCGCGGGCGGCGGCCGAGCGCCGCGAGCAGATCGCATACGCGCAGGGCGTGCTGGACATCACGGTCGGCTCGCGGTCCAGCGATCTGGAGGAGGGCGAGGATCCGGAGATCCTCACCGCCGCCGACCTGCTGGGCGCCGAAGAACTGGCCGAGCGGCAGGAGACGGTGACCCACCGCACCATCGCCGAGCGGGCCGCCGCCGACCGTACCTGGGCGTTCGGGCATGTGATCGTGGACGAGGCGCAGGAGCTGTCCGCGATGGCCTGGCGGCTGCTCATGCGGCGCTGCCCGAGCCGCTCGATGACGATCGTGGGTGACGTGGCGCAGACCGGCGACGCGGCCGGCACCTCCTCGTGGGAACGGGTCCTGCGCCCCCACGCGGGCGACCGGTGGCGCCTCGCCCGGCTGACCGTCAACTACCGGACCCCGGCCGAGATCATGGCCGCCGCCGCGGACGTGCTCGCCGCCCTCGACCCCGCCCTGGAGCCGCCCCGGTCCGTACGGGAGACGGGCGTGCCGCCCTGGCGGCTCGCCACCACCCCCGGCGGCCTTCCGCGGACCCTGGCCGAGCACGCCGCGCGGGAGGCGGCGCGCCTGGAGGAGGGCCGCCTGGCCGTGATCGTCCCGGAGAGCCGGCTGGCGGAACTGTCCGCTGCCGTCGCCGCCGAGGTCCCCGGCGCTGCGTACGGCGCCGACCCCGACCTGGAACGCCCGGTCGTCGTGCTGAGCGTCCGGCAGGCGAAGGGGCTGGAGTTCGACTCGGTCCTGATCGCCGACCCCGCGGCGATCCTGACCGACTCGCCGCGCGGCCGGAACGACCTGTACGTGGCCCTCACCCGGGCGACCCAGCGCCTCGGCGTCCTGCACCCGGGGCCGCCCCCGGCCGAGCTCGCCGGAATCCCGGGCAGGTGAACAACTCGTTGACAACGGGCCGTTTACTTCCTAGCGTGAGCGCATGACCGATGATCCGTTCGTGGCTCCCGATCCGGCCGACGCCCGCGCCGAGCGCAGGTACCTGGCGCTGACGAGGATCACCGCGCGGCACGCGCGCGGTGACCTCAGACAGCGCTGGGAGCAGTCCCAGATGCCCATGGGCCCGCTGGACGCCTTGCGCCAGGTCGTCGACGTCGCGGGAGGTGGGCTGGCGCTTCGGGAGGGCGAGCCCGGCGCGGACGTCGACGACATCGCCGCGGCCCTGACCCTGGTCCACTCGGCGCGAGCAGAGGTGGACGACCTGGAGATCGGGCTACTGGAGATGGCGCGGGGACGAGGCATGACCTGGCAGCAGATCGCCTTCTCCATGGGGTTGGGCTCGGCCCAGGCGGCCCGCCAGCGGCACCAGCGCCTGGCCGCCCGTACGGACGCCGAGCCGGACTGATCGGCTCACCCCTTGGCGGCAAGCGACGCCTCAGGTGAGGTCCAGGCCCCCGTCGATGGTGAGGATCTGACCGGTGAGCCAGGTCGTGGCCGGGTCGGCCAGACGTACGATCCACGCGGCGACCTCACCGGGTTCGCCGCGGCGGCCGAGCGGGATACGGCGGGCCTCGTCCTGTTTGACCTCTTCGACGGTCGTCTCGGACAGGCCGGCGGCGGCCAGGGCCTCGCTCTCGGTCGGCCCGGGAGCCAGGGCGTTGACGCGGACACCGTCGGCGGCCAACTCCAGCGCCCAGCTGCGGGTGAGCTGCTCCAGGGCGGCCTTTGACGCGGCGTAGTGGGCGGCTCCGGGGAGGGGCCGGTGGCCGTACGTGCTGGAGACGTTGACGATCGACCCCTTGGTCCGGCGCAGGTGGGGCAGGGCGGCGCGGGCGAACATGCTCGGCGCGGTGACGTTGAGGTCGAACAGGCCGGCGACACCGTCGGCCGTGGTCTCGGCCAGCGGCATCAGCTTGGTGGCGCCGGCGCTGTTGACCAGCACGTCCAGGCGTCCCCAGCGACCGGTGGCGGTGTCGATCACCTCGGCGGGCGCGTCCGGGGCGCACACATCGGCCGGGTGCACGACGATGCCGGGGTGTCCGGCGGCGGTTTCGGCCAAGGCGCCCTTGCGGCGCCCGACCCCGAGTACGAGGGCGCCGGCGCGGGCGAAGGCACGGGCGGTGGCACGGCCGATGCCCGATCCGGCGCCGGTGACGATGACGACCTTGCCGCTGAAGTCTTCATGAAACTGGACAGTCACGCACTTGCCTTTGTTCGTTGCTCGTCGAGTCCTGCCCCGGGGCGGAGGGATTCCCCCCGGTCACCAGGTAAGACAGGGCAGTTCCAGGAGCTGTGACAGCCCATCGGCCGGACGGGCCGGCTCCCAAGCCGGTCGTACCTGTCACAGATGAGCTCATCGTCTGGTCATTACTGGCAGATCGGGCCGTCGATCGGCTCGGACGTCCAGAAGCCAGGCGTGCGTCCTGCGGTGCACGCCACCCCCGGCAGGTCACGGCGGAAGCGCCGACCTGCCAGGCGCGCACGCCCCACCGTCCCTCCGTGCGCGCCATCCCTGGCGGGCCGCGGTGCCTACCTCCCGGCCTCCCGCCGCGGCCCGCCAGGTGCCCGCACCCGTGGTGCGCTGCCGTGGCCTGTCTCCGTTCCGCCCGACCGCCCTCGGTAGGCTGGAGGACAAGCGACGAGCGGTAAACGGACGGTAGTCGGGCGGGCGGTGCATGCGCACAGAACAGCCAGGAAACGGCGGCGGTCTTGACGAAGCGGCCTCGACGTTCTTGGAGGTGCGCCCGCGCCTCTTCGGCATCGCCTACCGCATGCTCGGCAGCGTGGCGGAGGCCGAGGACATCCTCCAGGAGGTCTGGCTGCGCTGGCAGAAGACCGACCGTAGCGCGGTGATCGACCCGTCGGCGTTCCTGGCGCGCACGACCACCCGCCTGGCCATCAACGTGGCGCAGTCCGCCAGAGTACGCCGCGAGACCTATGTCGGCCCCTGGCTGCCCGAACCCATCGACACGAGCGCCGACCCCGCGGTCGGAGCCGAACGCGGAGAGGCGGTCGAACTCGCCGTCCTGCTCCTGCTGGAGAAGCTGAACCCCACCGAGCGCGCGGCCTACGTCCTCCGTGAGGCCTTCGACTACCCGTACGGCGAGATCGCCGACATCCTGCAGGTCAGCGCCGTCAACACCCGTCAGATCGTCAGCCGTGCCCGCAAGCGCCTGTCCGCCGAGCGACGCGAGCCCGTCGACTCGGCCGAGCACCGGCGGCTCCTGGAGGTGTTCCTCGCCGCGGCCCGGGCGGGCGACGTCGCCGCCCTCGAGGAGCTGTTCGCCGCGGACGTCGTCAGCTACACCGACGGCAACGGCATGAGAGGGGCCGCGAAGTTCCCGGTCGTCGGCCACACCCGCGTGGCGAAGTTCATCGTCGCCTTCGGGCCGCGCTTCTGGCCCGGCGCGCACCTGGAATGGGTGGAGGCCAACGGAAACCCCGGCATCCTGGTCTCCCGCGACGGCACCGACGTCGCTCTGCTGAGCATCGAGGCTCTGTCCGAGGGCATCCGTACGCTCATGTGGGTGTTGAACCCGGCGAAACTGGAGGCCTTCGCGCGCTCGCGCTCCCCCCGGGAGTGACCGCCGTACGGCCGCTCGGATCACCCTCGGCGGCCCGCTCCGGTTCGCTGAAACCGTCAGTGCCACCGCCTAGTGTCCCGGTCATGTTCCTCCGACCGCGTCGGTGCCGGCGTGAGGCGGAGCTACGACTCGGCGACGATGATGTAGAAGGTCACGGCCGCGAGGAACGGCCCGCGGGCGAGGTGGTCGAGCCAGCGTCGTGCCTCCTCGGCTGTGAGGTAGTCGGCGGCCACGGCCCGCTGGGTGGTGCGCTCCAGGCCGAGCACCTTGTCGGCGGCCTGGACGTCCCGGAACACCGGGGTCACCGGGATGACCGTGGGCACGAAGAACCCGGCCTCGGTCGCCAGCCGGGCGAGCTGCCGGCCGATCCTCGCGTTCCGGATCACCTTGTCGGTGACGTGGCGGGTGTAGGCGCTCGAAAGCCGGCTGTCGGGGTGATCGATGGCCAGGGTGTCCCAGTCGGGTTCGCCCATGACCAGCCGCCCGCCCGGCCGCAGCACCCGGTGTATCTGGATCAGCGCCTGGAGGGGATCGTCCACGTGTTGCAACACCCGGTCGGTACGGGCCCGGTCGACGGTGCCGGCCGCCAGCGGCAGGTCATGGACGTCGCCGAGCCGGACGTCGACGGCGGCAAAGTCGGCGGTACGCTCCCGCGCGGCGTCGACCATCCTCTCGTCGCGGTCGACGCCGATCACCGCTCCGGCCGGGGTGACCCTCTCGGCGAGAGATTCGAGGTCGGTGCCCGGACCGCAGCCGACGTCCAGCACCGTCTGCCCGGCGCGGACGTCGAGTTCCTCGAGCATGCGCCGTTTGTAGGAGCGGCCCAGATCGGTCCTGGCGAGCCGGTCGAGGTAGGAGACGTTGTCCGGCTTGGTGGTTTCGAATGCCGATGAGGTCACAGACCTCAGTGAACCAGCCACGCGCCCGCTCAGGGCCGTGGTCGTGAGACGTTGACAGGAGCGGATGGCGTGGGCGTGTTGTTCGATTATTTCCGGGCACCCGACGGTGAGACGGCACTTCGGCTGCTCGACGAGGGTGACGGCGTACCGAGAGGCCCGGCGACCATCGGTGCGGGCGTGGATGCCCTGGACGCGAAGGGCATCGATCCGTACGTCATCCTCGGCAAACTGGTCGGGCTGATCCTCGGCGTGCCGTGGAGCGTCGGCCTGGTCGAGACCGTCGGCGTGTGGCCTCCGGAGGAGACCAGGCCCAGATCTCAGGAAGAGTGGGAACGGCTGCCCGAGGACTCTCCGTGGAAGGACGGCCCTTCGCTGGACGAACTCCCCGATCGGATCCGCGACGCGCTCGCCGAGGTCGACGACGGCGCGCTGCCCTCGATCGCCGGCGAATGGTCCCGGATCGAGGAGTTCGGTGATCACCCGGACCCGACATCGGCCCTGCGATTCGTTGAAAGCCTGGTCGCTCTGGCCCGTCGTGCTCGCCAGGCGGGTGACCGGCTGTACTGCTGGATGTGCCTGTGAGCAAGGCCGGCCTTCGGGGAGCGCCGAGGGCCGGCCGGAGTCACCCTTCCTGAACGCGTCGTTCGCCAGGTCTACCGTCTGCGCATGAGCAAGTGGCCTCGGCGGAACCTCTCGTCCTCGCCGGGCTCGCGCAGCATCCGGCCGACCTCCACGAAATCCGCCTCGCGCGCCAGCGCGGCGAGGTCGTCGATCGGCCACCGGTAGGCCGGCGTCACCTTGTGATCGAACATCGTCACCGGCTCGCCCTCGGACTCGAAGAAGCCGAGCAGGAGATGACCGCCTGGAGCCAGCACCCGGCGGAACTCGGCGAAGTACGACGGCACCTCCGCCGGAGGGGTGTGGATGATCGAGTACCAGGACAGAATGCCGCTCAGCTCGCCGTCGGCCTGGCCGAGGGCGTCCATCGAGCCGACCTCGAAGCGCAGCTCGGGGTAGGCGGCGCGGGCGTAGTCGATCATCTTCGGCGACAGGTCGACGCCGAAGGCGTCCAGGCCCAGGTCCCGCAGGTGCGCCGTCGTCTGGCCGGGCCCACAGCCGAGTTCGGCGACGGACCCACCGCCGTCGGCCTGCACGAACGCAGCGAACGCGGCGAGAATTGAGCGGTCCAGCGGCAGGTCGTTCAGCGCCTCTCGGACGAACTCGGCGTAGCGCACCACGTTGGCGTCGTAGGCCTCTGCGGTCGCACTCAGGTAGGCAGATGATTCGATCACGGCGGACGACTCTATGCCCTCTATGCCCGGACTCGGGCCCGGACACGGTGGAGCCGCTCGGCCGGATGGCGATACGACGCCGCCGCCTCCCGGGCGTCGTACCCTCCGAATCAGACGGCGGCCCGAGCATCGGGAGGACGCGATGAAACACCGGCACCCCATGTTCGCTCGCTACTACGCCCGCGCCAGCCTCGCGCTGGAACGCGGCGTCGCAGCGCACCGCGCGGCGCTCCTGAACGGGCTGTCCGGCAGGGTGATCGAAGTGGGCGCCGGCAACGGCCTCAACTTCCGCCACTACCCCGACGCGGTCACCGAGGTCGTCGCCGTCGAACCCGAGCCGCACCTGCGTTCCATCGCCGAGACCTCGGCCGGCCAGGGCACCGTCCCGGTCACGATCGTCGACGGCCTGGCCGACCATCTCCCCGCCGCCGACGGCTCATGCGACGCCGCGATCGCCTGCCTCGTCCTGTGCACCGTCCCCGACCAGGACATCGCGCTCGCCGAGATCCGCCGCGTCCTCAGGCCCGGGGGCGAGCTGCGGTTCTTCGAGCACGTCCGCGCGGCAACATCCACACGGCGCGTCCTGCAGAGGACCCTCGACGCCACCATCTGGCCCTGGTTCGGCGGCGGCTGCCACTGCGGCCGCGACACCCGTACGGCGATCGAACGCGCCGGGTTCGTCATCGGCCGCATCGAGCGGCTCACCACCGCCGACACCCGGATACCGTTCCCCAGCACACCGCAGATCCTCGGCACCGCCATCCGGCCCTGACGGTGTGCCGGGCTGAAGGAAGTCCAGTGACGAGCACACTCGTCCTGTGGGACATCGATCGGACGCTGCTCGACTCTGGTGGAGTCGGCGGCGAGGTCTTCCGCGATGCGTTCGCCAAGGTCACCGGCCGTACGATCGACAGAATGGCCGACGCCGCCGGCCGAACCGAGCCGGTCATCTTCCGGGAGACTCTCGCCTTGTACGACCTCGACGATCCGGGCGACCTCTTTCCCCGATTCGTTCAGGCTCAGGCCGAGGGATACCGCGACCGGGTGCAGGAGATGCGCCGTCGCGGCCGCACGCTCCCCGGTGCGCGAGAAGCACTCGAATCACTCGCGGGCCTCGATGGAGTCGTCCAAACGGTTCTCACCGGGAACCCTCGTTCCTCGGCCGAAACGAAGCTGGAGGCCTTCCAGCTCGCCGGTCGTCTGGACCTGGAGAGCGGGGCGTACGGAACAGACGACCCCGTCCGCTCCAACCTGGTCGCGATCGCCCAGCGGCGAGCCGGCAGACGTCATGGCCGGCGGTTCGGCAGGGCGACGACCATCGTGATCGGCGACACGACGCGTGACGTCGAGGCGGCACTGACGGGTGGCGCCCGCATCATCGCGGTCGCGTCCGGGAGGGCGACCGCCCAGGAGTTGCGCGATGCCGGAGCGCCCATCGTGCTCACGAGCCTCGAAGACACGGCGACGTTGACGCGCGGCATCATCGCGTCGTGATCCCGGCTATAACGGTGAGGTGCCCCGTCTTCCCACTCTTGTCGTCGTCAGCGGCCCTCCCGGGGCGGGCAAGACCACTCTCGCCCACGCGATCGCGCGGGCCGTAGGGTGCCCGGCGATCTGCCGGGACGAGATCAAGGAAGGCATGGTGCATGCCACCCCTGGGTTCGTGGCGGGTCCGGGCGACGAGCTGAGCAGGCGCACCCTGCCGACGTTCTTCGGGGTGTTGAATCTGCTGTTGAGCGCCGGTGTGACGGTGGTGGCGGAAGCGGCGTTCCAGGACCGATTGTGGCGGCCGGGGCTCGAACCGCTCAGCGGCCTCGCACGCATCCGCATCGTGCACTGCCTGGTCGACGCGGACGTCGCACTGTCGCGTCGGCTACGGCGCTGGGAGGAGGACCCGCTGCGCCGGGCACACGAGAACACCCGCCCCGAGGACCCGGCGGTACGGGCGAAGCGTCACGACGCGTTCGATCGAGTCTCGGTGGACGCCCCCTGGATCGAGGTCGACACGACGGACGGCTATTCCCCCGGCCTCGACAAGATCGTGGCATTCGTCAACGGCGTCTGAGATCAGGCACCGGCCGGGCGGCCGCCCGTACGACCTACGCCGCGCCGCCTGGTCGGTTATCGGGTGCCATTGCGCCAGCGCTCAGCCGTCATTCGCCACAGGACGTGGGGCCGCAGCGGGTGATCTTCATCCAGCAACGGGTGGTCGAAGTTGTCCGCGGGGTCGTTGGTCATGCCGATGCGCTTCATCACCATCTGGGAGCGCAGGTTGGTGTGGCTCGTGAATGAGACGACCTCGGCGAGTTCGACGTCGTCGAAGGCGAAGGTGAGCGCCCGGCGGGCAGCCTCGGTGGCATAGCCGTGGCCCCAACTGGACCGGCTCAGCCGCCAGCCGACCTCCACCGCCGGGGTGAAGTGCGCGTTGAACCCCGGCACCGACAGGCCGGTGAACCCGATGAACTGCCCGGTCTCGGCGACCTCCAGAGCCCAGAGCCCGAACCCGTACTCGTCGAAACGGGTCTCGATCCGGTCGATCAACGCGTCGCTCTCATGCCGCGTGAGCGTGGCCGGAAAGTGTTCCATGACCTCGGGATCGGCGTTCATGGCGGCGAAGGGCTCCCGATCGCCGTCTCGCCAACGCCGGAGCACCAGTCGTTCGGTCTTCAATGTCAATGTTTCAGCCACCCGAGTGACCGTACAAGATGGCCCTGGCTTCAGCGCCGAGAATTTCTGACGCCCCGCCCGCACGGGGTCCGCTTCTGGCCGGTCAGGACCGTACGTAGCGCCGGAACATGATTCCCGAGGCGAAGGAACGGTGCTCGACCAGGCGCAGCCGCAGTTTCTTCCCCACGGGCAGGTACGGCTTGCCGCCCCCGACGATCACGGGGAACGCGTACACCCAGAACTCGTCGATCAGGTCCAGCAGGGAGGTGGCCAGCTCGGGGCCGCCGAGCTGGAGGACGCCGTCGATCTCCCGCTTGAGCCGCGTCACCACGGACACGGCGTCCTCGCGACGGACGATCGTGACCCCTTCGGGGACGGTCTGAAGGGTGTCGGAGAAGGCGTACCGCGGCGTCTCCTTGTAGAGCTGGGCGAACTCCCGCTCGACGGCCGGGGCGCCTTCCTTGCCGAGGTCCTGCGTCCAGGGCTTTTCCATCGCCTCATACAGCCGCCGCCCGAACAGGAACGCCGAAGTCCGGCGAACATGGTCGTTCGCCGCCTGCTGAAAGTCCTCGCCCGGGTCCATGAAGTCCATGCCGCCGTCGGGATCCTCGATGTAGCCGTCGATCGAGGTATTCATCCAGTAGATGACCTTGCCCATGAAGCTCCTCCTTGGTCGTGGTGGTCGTCCAGAGTGCAGACCGGTTGGAGCGCCAGAACTCGTCGCTGGCAGGGCGATCGAACGGCGCCTTTCTGTAGGGAGCGGAGCCGATGCGGGCCGAAGGTGAGGGTGGAGCGCAGCATCCGGGCACCGGCTGGGTCATATATACACGTCCTGCCGTCGTGTGCTGACGGCCAGCGGACCGTCAGCCGCTGGTGCGTCCATGGTCAGCGGGCGCGGACAGAGTGCTGGTCATCGAGACAGACACCTGACGGAGGTTCGATCATGAACGGCACCAGCGTCACCGCGACCCGCTGCGAGCTCCACATCGACGGCCGCCGGCTGTCCTACCTGGACTTCGGTGGACAGGGCCGGCCGCTGCTGGCCCTGCACGGCCACCTGTACGAGGGCCGGACCTGGGCACAGCTGGCCGAGGCACTGGCGCCGCAGTGGCGGGTCATCGCACCCGACCAGCGCGGGCACGGCGACTCCGACCGGGCCGCCTCGTACACCCGCGACGACTACGTCGCCGACGCGATCGCCCTCCTGGACCACCTCGGCATCGGGCAGGCCGTGACGCTCGGCCACTCCGGCGGCGGCATCACCGCCTTCCAGATCGCCGCCCGGCACCCCGAGCGCGTGTCGGCCATCGTGAACGTCGAGGGCCCGGTCTGCGATCTCGACGACGGCCCGAGCGCACTGTCGTTCGTCCAGTCGATGCCCTACACCGCCTCGGACCGACAGGCGCTCCTGGACGCCATCGGCCCGCTGGCCCCGATGCTCGGCGACAAGCTACGCCCCACCGCCGACGGCGGCTGGCGTCTGCCGTTCCACCCGCAAGACACCATCACCTCGGAGGAGGGAACGCACGGCGACCACTGGGCCGACTGGACCTCCACCGAGTGCCCCGCCCTGTTCGTGCTGGCCCGCAACAGCCAGGTCATCACGCCGGAGGAAGGCCGACAGATCGTCGCCCGCCGCGCCAACACCCGACTCGCCGAACTTGACGGCGACCACTTCGCCCACACCACCGACCCGGACGGCTTCGCCGCCGCCGTCAAGAACTTCCTGGACACCCTCACCTGACCGCCCGCGGGGATCGGCAGGCCCTTGCCGATCCCCGCGACGGTGCCCAGGGATGTGGTCTGGACCCACCTCGAAGTCAGAAGAAAAGCGAGTGTTAAAGGTGACCAAACCCGCTGAGCAGGCTGCCAGCCCGGCCATGCCGAACAAGAAACCATCACATAATCGCAAGGTAGATCGGTCGGGCGGCAGAGACCAGCGGTACCCAGGCAGACACCAGGATCGATGCGCGCTCTATGCCGAGCAATCGGAAGGATTCAGTCCTCGGGGGTACGGTCCCTGATCGCGGCCTCGATCCGCAGACCCACCCCGGCGATGACGAAGATGATCGAGGCGATCTCGATTTGCCCCTCACGGGAGAGCATGTCCAACAACAGCAAAACCGCGGATACCGACAGGAGGAGGTTGCCTACGGCTCGCACCGTCGCGACGGGGGACGCGCCTCGGCTCTTTGACACCATCCGGCAAGTACACCACGACGAGCAAAGAGATAACGCGTCCAGACGAGGACGACATCTCCCGATCGGCTAGTTGGCGTAGCGGCGCTCGCAGGCGGTGTGGACGGCGGTCGCGTCGTCAAGGCAGACCCAGACGTATGTGGCGCCGCCGACAACGTCCGCGGGAAGTGTGGTCGGAACCTCGACGATCGAGTCGCAGTGAGTACTGCTACTCCTGGGGCCGAGCTCTCCGCCGGCAGCATCGTAAGCGCTGAGCCATGCTCTTCTGCAGCCGACGGCCCGCATGTTCCCGTCGAATCCGACCGACCGGCCGTAAAAGGTTAGGGTGCCCCCGATCCAGCTACCGGAGCCATCCTTGACCACGACCGTTTTGGACGGGTAGGCGGCGGCAGCGGCCGGTGCCGCCGAAGCGGCCGGAACCGCAGCGGCGGCCGGTGCGGTCAGCGCCGCGGGCACGGCCAGGCCCGCCAAAGCGGCGAGGGTGAGAACAGATCGGCCCAACGTCACGTGAGGCTCCTTCGGTGGCGAATGCGCGAGATGACGCCATAAGATTGCCCGCCGCGCTTGCACTTGTCCAGGCCGCAAAGTGCCTTTCTTGCCGCTGAATGCACAACGTCCCGACGGCCGGGGCGCGGCCAGAGCCCCGCGCCGAGGAACGCATCGTCCGTCAACGACGACCAGCCATGCTGACCCAATGACCTATTTGGCGTGATACGTCCTGCGCGACACGTATACTCGCCGCTGGATCACAGTGGCGGACGCGCCAGTTTTCCCACACGAATTGACCCAGGTCATTACCTGGGCGGGGATACAGCATCGCTGTTCTCCTCCGCGTTCACGCCAAATGCATCTCAGGCCAAGATGGCGCATCGCTGACGCCACCCAGGTCGGCTAGAACACCATCGAGAGCAGATCGGCGAACAGTTCCTGCTCATCGACCTCCAGGCCGCGGTTGGTGAACCAGGTGGCCATGTTGTGGCAGTCGCGCATCAGGAAGTCCATACCCTTGGGGTTGCCGACGATGTCGACCACCTGCGGGAGATCGATCATCACGATCCGCTCCCCCTGGGCGAGGACGTTGTACGGCGACAGGTCGCCGTGCGCCAGCCCGGCGCGGGCCAGCTCACGCATCCCGCCGCGGAGCTGCTCGAAGTACTCACAGAGCAGTTCCTTCGACGGCCGGACCTGGGCGAGCCGTGGCGCGGCACCGCCCTCGCCGTCGTCGATGAACTCCATCAGCAGCTCGGTCCCGTCCACCTGCACGGGGTACGGCACCGGAACGCCGGCCTTCCAGAGCCGGTTGAGGGCATCCCATTCGGCGTACGCCCACTGGCCGGCCGCGACACTGCGCCCGTGCGCGGTCTTCTTCGCCATCGCCCGGCTGTCCCGGCTGTTGCGGGTACGGCGGCCTTCGGCGTACGCCGTACTGCGGTGGAAAGACCGGTGTTCCTCGGTGCGGTACCGCTTCGCGGCCAGCAGCGAGGACTTCGCCGGGTTGTCGCCGATGGCTTCGACGGCCCGTTCGAGCAGGAAGACGTCCGCTTCCTTACCGGTTTTGAGGACGCCGAGCTCGGTATCGATCGCGGCCTGTTCCGTCACAACCCACGAGGGGCGCGGCTCCGGGCCGCGACAGCCACGCTCGACGTCCAGCCAGGTGGACCACCGCTGATCCGGGCCCAGCTCCTCATCGATCGAGTGGAACTGGAAGACGTACGCGTCGGCCGGATCTGGTTGGGACTCGTCGCTGGTGAAATCGGCCCAGCGGTTGTCGAGGTCGGAATAGGTGTCAGAACGTTCGTACTCGGAAGACAACGGAAGTGCTCCTGAACGGTGAGGTGGGACTGACGCGGACATGCCGCAGCACAGTGATGGCCATCCGTCAGCCCTCCTTAGGTCCAGGCAGCGCTCGCCGCCGCTCGGTCATCCCAGGGTGCCCGCCGTACCAGGAACCTCGCAACGTATTTACCGCAGCAGGGACCGCGCGGTCGGCCGGAACCGCAGCTCCCGGGCCGGTTACGCCGACCACTTTCAGACTTCGGCGTCGCTTCTGGAAATGGATCTCCTATGGAGAGAGTGTGTGCAATCCAGGAGTTGAGAGCCCTGACTCCTTGGTGCCACTCTGTTTTTGGCCGGCCGCCGCGTTAATCGAGGAGCGACACGGGTCACGGCCACTGCTCCGTCCGTACGCCTCCTGGTTCTGTTCGCTTGTGCCCGAGAGTTGCATCCGGCTGATCAGAGAGCCCTCAGATGACGCAGACCTCCCCCACGAAAACCGGCGGCCACGTCCACAGCCTGTGGACGATCGACCCACCCGCCGAGCTGAACCGGCTGGGCGAGGAAGCGGCTCTGCCCGGTCTCGTGGATGGCTTGGTGGAAGAGCTTCGGCCGGCTCGACCAGCACGATCACCGTGCCGTCCGCCTCGGTATCGAGCAGAGGAGGGCGAGGAAGGTTGCCACACGTGAGTCAGGGAGCATCAGCAATGCGAGGGATCAAGGTGCCAGAGCCGGCCGACGTCGGTCTCTTCTACGACCGGTTCGCGCAGCTGGCGGTGACGGCCGGCCCCGAGGCCAATGCCAACATGCATTTCGGGTACTGGGACTCGCCGGACGACGACGCCACATTGCGTCAGGCGGCCGTGCAAATGACAGAGATGATGATCAGCAAGGCGCGGGTCAGCGCGGGAGAGCACCTGCTGGACGTGGGCTGCGGCCTCGGCGGCCCCGGCGTACGTCTGGCCCAGGCCACCGGGGCTCGCGTCACCGGCGTGACGGTCAGCCAGGAGCAGGTGAAGCTGGCCAATCAGCTGGCCGCGGAATCGGGCCTCGCCGAGCGCGTGCGCTTCGAGTGCGCGGACGCCATGCAACTGCCCTATGAGGCGGACTCCTTCGACGCCGCGTGGGCGCTGGAATCCATCATCCACGTGCCGGACCGCGCCCGGGTCCTGAGCGAGATGGCGCGTGTCGTCCGGCCGGGCGGTCGGGTGCTGCTGACCGACATCTTCGAACGGGCTCCCATTCCGGAGCACAAGAGGGAACCCGTGGAGGCCTACTACCGCGAGACCCTGCTCGGCCCCACCGTCACGATCGACGACTACCCAGGGCTGATCCGGAACGCGGGCCTGATGGTCGACGAGATCATCGATATCAGCGGGAACGTGATGAAGAGGAGCATGCAGGAGGCGGCGCGACATAAGGAGCTGGTCTCGGCGGAGATCGAGGCGCTGCACAAGGACGACCCGGCCTTTCAGCTGGATCTTGGCGCCCTCAGCGAGGTTTGGGAGCTCGGCTACCTCCTCGTGGTGGCGCACCGTCCCGAGGAGTGAGGGACGCGCCTGTCTGAGCGGGCGGAACTGGCCGACCGCGCCACCGTCAAGCTGTGTTCGCGGCTCGACAACATCGCCGTCGTCACCGACGGGAAGGCCTCCGTTGACACACTCGGGTCCCGGATCGCCACGCCGGCGCGGGCAGCGTCTACGTCGTGGGTGGCAAACGGCGACGGCCTGCTGGCAACCTCGCCATTGCGGTGTCGGCCTTGGTCGTGCCGCCTCCCTAGCACTGCACGAGGGCGATCACGGCCACCCCTGAGGCAGTCTCCGGGATGGCCGCACCACCAGGCCGAGCTGGGAGAGTGGTTGAGGTGGAAGCCAGGTCATCCTGGTGAGTGCTTAGTGCCCGTCAGCCGGGCATAGATCCTGAAGACGACCAGGCGGATGCTGCCGGGGACCGACCCGCTATCGGCCGAACAGCGCGGGTTGGATCATCGGAGCGTCTCGCCGGT
Source organism: Actinoallomurus oryzae (assembly GCF_039541955.1). NCBI lineage: Bacteria > Bacillati > Actinomycetota > Actinomycetes > Streptosporangiales > Thermomonosporaceae > Actinoallomurus > Actinoallomurus oryzae. The sequence continues at coordinate 200,591 of NZ_BAABHF010000009.1, forward strand.
TTGAGGATCGTGGGTCACCAAACTGTGCTCGTGAGCCAAAGCCGCGATGTCACGTAGGACACTCGGTTCGGTGCTGTAGGACAAGGTCAGCGTCACGAAGTAGGCGGCGAGATCATCGCGGCCCCATGGCTCGCGCCAACCCAGATCGGGCGCCCAAGGAGCGATCCGATCCGCGAGGTCTGGCCAACGGCCTAGCAGCCCCGACCTGAAGCGCTCGACCTCTGGACTTGGGTCCACTCCATCGACATCCTCGTCGGCCAGCCGATCGCAGATTTCGTCAGGTTCGCCTGCCGCAGATCTCCAGAAGTACAGGTCGTAGGACACCGACCCATCGTCTCAGGAGACGCGATTGCAGGGTCGACGCTGGACGGCTTGGCCAGCAGGAGCCCAAGATCCGGAAAAACGCGGAATCACAGGCGCTAGCGAGGGAGCCAGGCGTAGCTTCGCCGCGGACCAGCATGGGGAGAGCGTAGGAACCATGTCAGAGGAGCCCTGGATGGCTGAACCATTGTTCTACGAGTGGTCACACCCAGCACGGCAAGCGACGACGCTAGGCACCCGCGCGGTTGACGGGCTCTCCAGCCACCGTCGACTCATTCCGCGTATGTTCCGGATCTTGGTCTTTACTCAGTTCGCCGGGTCGGGCCGGTCGCCAAGGTCACGGCCGTCGAGGACCTCCACGTGGGTAATCGCTGTCGCTACCCCTGAATCGTCGTCCACGTCGAGGCGAAGCATGGCGATCGGTTCATCGTCAACTTCCACATAGGTAATGGCAGGGCATGGAGTACCGGGCGGTGCGGTCATGAGACAGGGCGACCCGTGGTCGGAGCAGGGGCCGTAGAACAGCAGATCCTTGAAGGTCTCCACAAAGGAGTCCGGCCCTTCAACGCTCAGCGCCTGGGCGATGTCGGACACCAGGTCGGGGAAGACATCCGCCAAGCGAGGATGCCGGTCCGCAATCACGACCCACACGGTACGCGCCGCCCAGGCCGCTCCGCTCGGCCAGGGCTTCGCATTGATACCGCTGACTAGGGAAAATATCGAAATACTGATCCGAGGCGACGGATCTGACACGCCGATGTATTGGCGGGAATGCCAGCGCCGTCTCGATGGGATGTTCAAGGATCGGTCGGCCCGCGGCCCGATCGTCCATGCCACTAGTGACATGCACGCTGGGGTAGGCGATCAGACGGCGCGGATATGGCAGGACGGTGCCCTGGTGTTCGCGCAAGAGGGGCGGCCTGGCAGTGGTCCGATCTCGATGGCATTGCAGCGCTTGGGCGTCACGGGTGCTCGCATCGGTTAGGACGAGTTTGACGTCGTGGGACTCGGTCGGCATCGGGGCACCGAACGGTGGCTTTAGGAATCCCCCGAGCGACCTCGTTGTCAACGCATGAGTACACACACCCTGGTGGGCACGCATCCGGCTCCGGATGCTGGCAGCGAGCTCCGCGGCAATTGTGGTCCTGACCTGCGATGTTGAGGACTGCAGTGAACCTGCTACGTGGGTGTCGTTCCGCGAATATTCCGCTGCTCGGGCGTGCTCAGCCGATCCGTCACACCGGGTGCGGCAGCGCGGGTCTCGGACGGCTTCGGCGCTGTGCCAATCTGATGAGATGTATAGGGAAGCGCGCATTCCGCTGGTGATTACCTACGACAGCGATGCCGATGCGGCGTACATCTACCTTGAACATCCCGTCACGTCCGGTGCCTCGGAACGGATCGTGCCGTTCGACCCCCGCGAGGGCATGTTCAATCTCGACGTTGATCGCGACGCTCACGTTCTTGGCCTGGAAATCCTCGGCGCCCAACGGCACCTACCGTCGGCGTTGATGGAGGCGATACACAGTCAGGGGCAAGCCGAAACCGAACACACGCGGTAAGAACCAACCTGGGACTCCCGCCCTGACCTGGGCTTAGCGTGTGGATAGCGCGACGGGAGTCGAACCCGCACTACCAGCTTGGGAGGTCGCTTCCGCCCACCGTGGCCACCTGCGGTTTCCCTGGCCCGCCCGTTCTCCGCGATCTGCTCGTGAGTGACCGTACGCGACCGTGATCGTCCGCCCTGACGGGCACGCAACGGGCACGCAACGGGCACGCGAGACCGTGATCAGGATCGCGCACGTCGCTGCCACCCCGAAGTCCGCCGGCCGGGCAGCGTGTGGGCCTGTCGGCCCCTTAGCCGTGTTGATCAGCCGCCCTCAACGGAGCGGCGATGAACGGGTTCTGAACCCCACACGTCGTATCCGTCTGCCCACTGCCCCAGCCACTCGGCCAAGCTGGGCCAGGTCTGTTCCACAGCAACCGTTGGCGGGTCCTGCTCGGGCCAATCCCAGCCATCCCCATCGAACAGATAGACGGGATTCCCGGGCTGCGTCAGCGACACGTACCACCACACGCTGCACCCGCCTTGGACCAGCGGGAAACCCAACGGGTCGTTGAACTCCGGACGCGCCACGTACTCCTCAACGGCGATGATGTCGCGTTCATCATGCTGCCCGCTGCGTACGATCCCCAAGATCCCGTACGTCGGCCCGAAGCCTCCGTTGGCCACCTCGGTGTAGAGGCGTCGGAGCAAGTCGGGCAGTCGGCGACCCATTCGCCGCTCTGCTGCGAGTAGTTCTGGAACGGTCACGGGCGGATAGGGCGGCTCGTGGGGAGTGTCCTTGAAATACTCGACCGCTTCAGGCGCCCCGGCTTCTAGCTCTACGTTGTGCCCCCGCCAGACGAAAAGCGCGTGTTCTGCCCCGTCGCCGTACCGCTGTCTGATCCACTCACATGGCACGTACACCTTGTCCTCTCGCCTGGCCGGGTCATAGGCACGTCGACGGAGTTTTGCAATGAGATCGCTGTCGGACACGCACCGAATCCTCGCAGCGATTCGCGCAAGCGACAGGCCCCCGGCCGGCCATCCCGTCTGCCTTCGTCCCACCCTGCGGGGAGCGGCTTGTCCTGGGACGGAGGCAGACGGGATGACCAGGCTTCCACCTCAACCACCCACCCGGCTCGGCCGAGGGCGCCGCCATCCCGGAGTTGCTGATCCGGCAAGGCGGATCGATGACGCACTCGGCGAGTGGATCACATACCCCCGTCAGGGCCCCGGTTGACACCGCGGCAAGCGCCGCGACTCGCAAACGCATGACGTTGATCAACGTCATGCAGTGCGGGATAGAGATCAACGTGCGCGATCGTGCAGCGTTAGGCGTGCTCTGTCGATTCGCTGCTGCTCAAGACCGCTCGAACCTCGGCGAGTCGCTTGACCGCGAACCGGTCGGTCCCGCTGGGGTCCCAGCAGACGGCGGCTTCCCATGCGGCCCGCGCTTGCGCGGCGATGTCGTACGCGTCGTCGTCGAGATCGGCGGCGTTGTGCGGCAGTGCCAGGTCGAGGTCGGGGACGTCGACGTGCGACTCGTCCCAGTCGATCATCGCGACGCGATCCGCGGTCATGCGGATGTTGCCCGGGTTGGGGTCACCGTGGACGACGGACGTCGTGCGACCGGCGAGTCGCGCCCACGCTGCTCGGCATCGAACGACACCCTCAGGCGGCATCGCGCCTAGGTCGACCTTCGTCCCGGTCTCGGCGTGCAGAAGGTCGGTCGACGATCGCCAGCCCGGGCGTTGGGGCCAGCCGTGCGTGAACCGATGCAGCTGGCGGAGTGTGTCGGCGACGCGACGCCAGTCGGCTTCGGTCTCGGGCGATCTGCCCTCCACGTAGGTCATCACCACCAGGCCGTCGGCGAAGTGCCGGCCGTCCGTGGTCGGGATCGGCACCGGCACCGACATCCCTTCACGGTCGAGGTGCCGCAACAGGTCGGTCTCCCACGCGAGATCAGCGTCGCTGCGTTGGCCGAGACGACCGACCGCGAGGTGCCCGTTGACGCGCACGCTCCACACCTCGTTGACGCCAACTCCGCCAGTGAGCGGCTCGATGCGAACGACGTCGTCACCCCACTGCTCGAGTGCCTCCCATCCCACCGGCCACATCTTCGCAGAGAGTCAGGAAAGCGCTCGACGAAATTACGACGGCTTCATCACCCCTACGATGGCGGCGCCGACCTCATCACCTCCAAACGGGATGGTTTCAAACAGCGACACAGCGGCTGGCGGTCGAGCCACCCGTTGGGCGGCGACGTGTGGGCCCAGACCCGCGCCCTGGCGCTCACGCCCGGACAGGTCGCCTCACCACTGGCGAGACGTCTGTACGACCTGCGCCACGCAGGGGTGGCGGGAGTCATGACCAGGGCCACCGGCGATTCGTTCACTCGGCACGGTCAGTCGCATGCGCGCGCAGCGTGGCTCCCCTTGCGACGCCCAGCCCGAGCAGAACAATGATGAGGAGCAGCACAGGCGGCCCGAAGATGATCGCGCCGAGCGCTCCGCTGTCATCCGTGGAAACGTCATCACTGGCAGGACGCCCCATATCCATCTGGGCGGGCGACGATAATCCAAGTCGTCCACCGAACTGGGCTTGGGCCAAGGCGGTAGATCTGTCCCCCGCCGCACTTAGGGTTGGACGCTTCATCCCGTAATCCGAATTGCACCATGAACGGAACTCTCGAAATTCGCCGCCGAATGACGGTTATCGGGTTACGGGTTTGAAATGAAGGTGTTCGCCATCGAGCCTGGGCGTGGCCGGTCCACCGACGCTGCCGCACGGCTGCGACCCCGGTCCGAAGACCGGGGTCACAGCCCGCGTTCAGTTCGGGGTGACCGTCAGGTCGTCGAACTGTGCCCGGTAGTAGCCGCCGATCTGTAGCCCGACCTGGCCGTGGTCGTAGGTGTCGTCCACGACCGGAGTGGAGACCGCGTGGCCGTCGACCATCGGGGTGATCCGATCACCGTCGAAGGCGATCGCGATCCGGTGCCACCTCCGGCCGCCGAGGTCGACGGTGCCCGAGGCGAGCGGGGTGTCGACGTGGTTGCCGGACTTGTTGCCGGTGGTCTCCCGGAACAGCGACCAGGTCCCGTCCTGGTCCAGCCGCAGGTGGTAGCCGGCCAGCCCGGTGCCGAGCAGGTCGAAACCGGTCGCCCGCCCGGTCAGCTCGGCGTCCGCGCCAGGCCGGTCCAGCAGGGCATCCACCCCGACGGTGTAGTCGCCGCCCCAGCGCGGATCCCCGACCACGGTGAGCGGATAGAGCGTCTCGGGCCTCCAGCGCACCGGCTTACTCGTGATCGTCTGCTCGAGGCATTTGCCTGCGCGCCTGGCGCCGGGGTCGCCGCCGTCGAGGCACTTGGCGGTCTCCCACGTGCCCTCCTGGTCGGAGAGGTACGCCGGCGTGCCGCCCTCCGCATACCCGTTGAAGTTCTCGGTGTAGGGCAGCTTCATCCCGGTGTCCACCGGGGACTGCGCGTCATCATGGTTGCCATCGGCCTCGCTGGTGAAGGTGTAGAGGTGTCCCGGCTGGAGGGTCAGCGTCACGCTGTCACCGGAGACCGCCGGGCTCGCCTGCTGCTGGAACCACGCGCTCGGGTCCGTGGACGTGAGGTCGGTGTCCCAGGCGTGCACCGCGCGTCCCTGCAGCCCGGTCAGCTCCATCGTCTGCGGTGCTGTGGACAGCGTGGTCTCCGCAATGGTCGTGAACTGCTTCCCGTCGGGCGACTTGAGCGTCACGTAGCTGCCGCCCTGCAGCGGGGACTCCCCGCTCGCGGCCCGGTCGTACTCCCAGCCCGGCCGGGTGAACTGGGTCGTGTGCGCGGTCGCCCACAGCTGCTTGTCCACGGCGTAGTGCCCGCTCCACGGGCTCTCGCAGTCGAGCAGCCCATCGCCGGCGTACGCGGTGACGTCGGAGTACCAGCACGCCGCGAGCGACCAGTTGATCGCCCCGGTCAGCCCGCCCTCGACGTACTGCCGGTTGTAGGCGCGGGCCAGCCCGGCAGCTCCCGTGGCGTAGTTGTCCGAACCCATCTCGCTGGCCCACAGCGGCAGCCCGAGGGAGCGCGCCGGGCCGGAGGAGTCGGCGTTCTGGCCGCTGGCGCAGGTGGTCCCCTTCGGGTTGCCCCGGCACGGGTAGTGCCCACCGAGCGCGCTGACGGAGGCGCGCAGCTGCGGGTCGTTCGTCACGTCGGTCGCCGAGGTCCAGCTGCCGTTGCCGTCCTCGTCACCGATCAGAATGCCGGTGGAGCCGAACCCCGCGGCGTCCATCCGCCGACGCAGTTCCTCGTAGTACGCCGCCCGCACGGGCTCGGCCGCCGAGCGTTCGTTGGTGCCACCGACGAGGTCGATGTTCAGATGGTGCCGGCGCGCGCAGCGCAGCCAGCTGAGCTGGTAGTCGACGTCCTTAGAGGTGTAGCCGGTTGTGCCGACCCAGGACGGGGCGCCCCACTGGAGTCCCCAGAGCTTGATGTCAGGGTTACGCTTCTTCGCCTGCTCCATCAGCGACCACTCGTAGCCGCGGTTGCAGTCGACCTGCCCCTCGACCCGTTCGTGGCTGGGCTCGCTGCCAGAGGTCGAATCGGTGTCACCGCCCATTTCGACCTTGAGCACGTCGAGGGAGGCTCCGTACTGGGGGGTGAACAGGTAGTCGAGGACCTGGTTGCGCTGTTTCGCAGGGTAGTCCTGGAGCAGCCGCGAGGTCGCTCCGGCCGATAGTGCGCCGAGGCCCTGGAAGACATCTTGCGGCGTCTTGGAGGCTCCAGCGACGTCGACGATCGCGGTGGTGGCCGGGGCGGTGTCGGCCGTCGCCGGCACGGTGGCCACGGCCACGGCCGAGGTGCTGAGGGCCAGAACGGCGGCCAGGACAGCGGCCCATCGTCGGTAGAGCAGGTGAGGGGGTCGGGTCAAGACGGTTCCTCCTGTGTTTGTCGGATTCCCTCGCAGCCGGTCAGTTGCGGCGGCGACCGGCAGGTGAGTCAGCTGCTCATGAAGCAGGTGCAACGGGCAGGCTCGGAAGTGGGCGAGGAAGACCTCTGATCAGCCGCTCTCTTGCGTCCGCGGGCGTGTGGAAGTCATGCCGGCCGGCGACGGGCCCTGTGCTCCCCGGCTGTGCGGCTCAGCGCCGGAGACAACCCGGCAGCGCGGTAGCCTCGCCGTGCCGTGCGGCAGTGGTGCGCCTTCGACGCTTGACGCACACGGGCCTACCGCGCACGCCGAGCGGGGACATAGGCGGTCAGCGGCAGTCCAAGCGAATGACCTGCCCGCCGGATGGGGCAGGGCCGAATCGCGGTGTGTCACCGGCTCGTATCTCCCGCCGGGAGAGCACGACCGGTGTGGCGCCGGACCGTACCGAGCCCGTTTCAGGGTCCGTTCTCATGACACCAACTCCCTGGTCATGCCTGGCTCCCGGAGGCACACGGCGCAATGATCGTCATTAAGGCACAAATGAACACAAACCGTCAATACAGGAATAAGTCACACATAATTCGCACATTTTCCAACATCGCCAGTGGGTACCTCCGCCAAGGACCTCGAAATCCTCACGCTGCGTCACCGAGACTCTTAATCGGCACCCCGCCCTCATGCTCTGGCCTGGGGTTTCGTCGTTCGAAGCGGCTACGGGAATCGATCCCGCACTACCAGCTCGGGAAGCATACGGATCTCGGCCGTCATGGGCGCTGACCACGTCGGTGGTCTGGTCGCGAACGACCGTCGCCGACCCCTGATTACCGGGACTCATGGCACGCTTATGGCACGGACGCTTGATCACCCATGGGAATATGTCGCAATGTCACGCTCGCCGCTCACCCCCCTCGAACAGGCCGACATTCTTGCGGAGGTCACCAAGCTCCTCGTGGAGGCAATGCCGGAAGACTGGCAGGAATTGGTCCTGCTGCTCGACATGCTCGGTCGGCACAACCAGTGCTCGACCAGGCTGACCAGAGCGGACGGCAGCCGAGAGAGCTGGAAGGTCCCCACGGAGGCGCTGAAGCGTCTGGCCTCTCTTCGTAGCGGGATGTACGTTGACGGCGAGGGCACCTGGTTCTCCTGCCGGTACGCGGTCGTCCTTCCCGGGACCTACACGATCTCCTACGAACGGCAGGGAGAACCTCCCTTCCGGCGCCCGCCGACTACCGAGGACTTCGAGCGCGAGCAGCGGCGCTTTCCACGCGCCGACGCGTACATGCCCGACTGGTACCGGGCCGGCCTCCAACAAACCGGCGTCTGACACCGGAGCAGGTCGCCCCTCGGCAGACACTGAGCGAGTGACGAGAATCGATCCCGCACAACCAGCTTGGGAAGCATAGGGATCTCGGCCGTCATGGCCGCTGACCTGGGCGTCAGTGTGCTCGTGAGTGTTGACCCTTTATCACCGGGGCTAATGGCACGGACGGTCCGTCGCGCACAGCGGTGAGTCATTCACTCGCGTCGCTTGACAGGAGCGCCCAGATACAGCTCTCAGGCTGGAGCGATGGGTGATTGGCTACGAGGAGAATCCGTTGTCCTCTGATCTCGCTCGCCTCGTTGACGGCCGACATCATTTCCGCATCCCCGATCGGGTGTATCTGCCCGTCTCGCCGGCGGAGCTCAAGCCGCTCGCCGGGGTTCCAGTCTCCCGAGCGCCAATGCCCCATCAACGCGGCCTTCCCGTAAGGCATCGGAGTGACTCGCATGACCCGAAAATGGAATGACCCGCCCTGGCCACGGCGGGCAGCGGGATAGCGCTCCCCGCACTCACACCGTCGCTCCCACCACTTCGATGGCTCGCCCATCCACCTAGCCTCTCGCCGATTGCACTGACGCGCACCTGCGCGCAGCCCTCGCCTGCCTGGTCATCCCGTCTGCCTTCGTCCACCCGTAGGGGAAGCGGGCCAGGCCACCGTGGTGAAGGTGGAGCACTCCACGACTGAATCTCAATGACCGTGTCAAGCGGCGAGGGCATTGGGTGGTGTGAGCTCGAATGGCCTGTTGTCGCGGAGTAGGGCCCATAGGACGTCGACGAGGCGGCGGGCCAGGGCGATGAGGGCCTGGTTGTGGCCTTTTCGTTCGGTGCGTTTGCGCTGGTAGTAGGTGCGAGATGGGCCGTCGATGCGGAGGTTGGCCATGGCTGCCATGTAGAACACGCGTCGTAGGCCCCGGTGGTAGCGCTTGGGTCTGTGCATGATCCCGGTGCGCCGTCCGGAGTCGGCGGGGACGGGTACCAGGCCCGCGTAGGCGGCCAACCGGCCTGAGTTGGCGAACGCGGCCAGGTCACCCGCGGTCGCGGCGAGGAATTCAGCTCCGAGGATCGGTCCCATGCCGGGGAGGCTCTCGATGATGTCGGCTTGGGTGTGGGTGCGGAATCTGCTGGTGATGAGCTTGTCCAGGTCCTTGATCTCCCGGTCCAGGTCCAGCAGTTTGCGTGCTTGGGTGGTGATGAGCATCGCCGTGGTGGCCTGGCCAGGCAGCTGGAGAGTCTGGCCGGCCGCGGCGTCCAGTGCCTTGCTCACCATGGCGGGAATGGAAGGCCGGTGTGCTTTGTGATCACGCAGGTAGGCGCTCAGCCCATCGCGGCCGGCCTCCCGGATGTCGTGCGGCGTGCAAAAGCGAGCGACCAGGATCAACGGGCTGCGTTTGGAGTAGTCAAAGGCTCGCTCCAGGCCAGGGAAGACCGACGTGAGCAGGTCACGCAGCCGGTTGATGCCCCGCACCCAATCAGCCATCAGGTCCGCACGGTGGGCAACCAGCCGTGACAGTTCCACGATCAGCTCGTCCGGGTTCTTGACCACGGCCAGGTCCCGCCGCAGCCGCGCGGTCTCGGCGATGACCCGCGCGTCCTTGGCATCGGTCTTGCCCTCACCGGCAAAAGCCCCGCTCATCCGGTTGACCACCCGGCCCGGCACATAGACCACCTGCTGCCCGCCGCTGATCAGTACGGCCAGCAGCAACGATGCCGCCGGGGAGGTCAAGTCCACCGCCCAACGAACAACAGCGCCGGACTTCGCCGCCCGGCCCACCAGCTGCTCGGCGGCCTCCTGGGTGTTATGCACCTTCACCGACCACAGGGTCCGGCCCTGCGAATCGACCGCGGCGGCATGATGCGTGAACTTGCCAGCATCGATGCCAACCCACACGCCACCGTCCACGGCCACCGGCTCACCTGCCTTCGTCGACTCTGAGCCCGTGGACGGCCCGCCAACGGTTCCCTAACCAGCGACGATCACGCAGATCTCAATGAGTGGCCGAGGCGTCCGGGAGACGACGGGGCGGCCATTCAGTCAAAGCAACAGGCAGCAAACGACCTTCAGCCACACCCCGCCGTCCCGGGCATCCGAGGCACCCCCGGACAAGAACCGACCTTAGGGAACGACCTTCGCCACCGTGGCCTGGTCTGCTCGGCTTGCCCAGGGGCGAAGGCGGGCGGGATGACCAGGCTTCCACCTCAACCACCCACCCAGCTCGACCCCGGCGGCGCGGCCATCCCGGAGCCTGAGGCCCCCGCCAGAGGCGAAATGCCTTGGCCTGGACGTCGGTGGCGGACAGCATGTGCGGATGGACGCTCGCGAGGTGGTGTTGAGGTTCGTCCGCGATATGGAGCGCTTGACCGGCGCGGTGAGCGCTGCGACGGCCCACGACATCGATGGTGGTGGCATCGGTGCGCTGGTCAGGGCGGTGAACCGGCGACTCGTTCCCCGTGGTGCTGAGCTTCCCGGGGGCCTGCGCTACGACGTGCACGGGATCGGCTGCCGCATCACGGACCGGAACGGAACCTTGGTGGACGTCGACCTTGGCCCCGAACCGCGGATGCTGATTTTCGACGCCTGGCGAGTCCGGCGATTCGCCGAGTCCATCGGCGAGGAGCCTGTCACCGAGCTGGAGCTCTCTGCTGCGTTGGAGGCGCTGGCCGGCGAGGGCCTCGTGATGGTTACGCCAACGACGTATGGCGTTTGGTACGCGGCGACACCGCCGCCGTGACTGTAGTCGGGTCGACGTACACGTCGAGGGACCGCCTGATCGGCGCGGCCGGAGGGACCGGCGCCCACGCCGCACGCCCGCAGGGGCGTGCCGGAGCGGGCGGGCTGCAGCGGCGCTTGCGCCGCCACCTTGACCGCCTACGGCGACGTAGGGGCACAGGCACAGACCCGCGCCCTGGCCCTCACACCCGGACAGGTCGCATCACCGCTGGCACACCGCCCGTACGACCTGCGCCACGCGGGGTCTCGCTGTGGCTGAACTCCGCCGTGCCGGCAACCGAGGTCGCCGAACGTGCCGGGCACAGCGTGCAAGGTCCTGCTCCAGATCTACACCAAGTGCATCGAGAGCCAACAAGACGGCGCGAACAGGCGGATCGATGACGCACTCGGCGAGTGATCACCCATACCCTGTCAGGGCCCCGGTTCACGCCGGGACCTTCCGTTTTTCGCAGGCCGACCTGCAAAGACGCGCCCGGACGTATTCCGCGTATATTCCGGGACCAGTGACAAACGCCTGCATCCGGCGGCCTCTGGCCGCCTGTTGACGATCAAGAAACAGAACGGCCCCGGACCGCGTAGTCGCAGGTCGGGGGCCGGTTCGTTGAGGGTGGCGGGTCCAGGATTCGAACCGGGGTAGGCTAAGCCGACGAATTTACAGAGGGTCGGCGATCCTCCAGCTGGTCCATGCGCAGCAGCTTCATCCCGCGTATATCCCGCGCGCCCGCACTGCCGCTTGCGGCCGGTAGGGGCGGACCGGGCCAGCCGAACCTTCTAATCCGTAGGCACCCAAGTGTTCTCCGGAGCCGTTCGGATCAGTTCGCACGCTCGGCCGTCGTCGTCTCGGTCGTCCGAATGCGTACGGCGGAGATCAAGTTCGTTCGCCTGGGTGGCTCCCACCGTGGCTCCCGGAGCCATGCTCGGAATGACAGTGCGCGCCGTGAGCCGAAGGAACGTAAAGATCTTGCCGTCGTGGGCCGACTTGCTTGGCGTCGTGATCATGAATGAACGCTGGTCTGCAGTAGGTTTGGCCGGCGATTCGGAGGCCAGGAGGCTGGATGAATGAGTGGGAATTGCCCGAAGGACTTCCCCCGGGCAGGTTGGCCGGCAGCCTCTGGGTCTCACGGGAATGCCTGCCGGACGTCTACACCCGATGGAGATCCTTCCTCGGCGACCCGGCACTGGAGCCGCTGCTGCTTCGGGGGTTTCAGCCCCCGGCCACCGTCCGGCAGAACATCAACGTCCCACCGGAGTGGCTCAAGCGGAACCTCGGACGGCCCTGGCACTCCGGTGAGCTGGAGGAGCCGACCGACCCCTCCCTGATCGACCAAGTGGACCCCGCCACTCTCCTAAAGCGGTGGTGGCGGCAAAAGTTCGGACGCCAAGGCTGGCGTGGCCTCGCCCCGGCCGAACCCGCCGGTCCAGATCCCGCTCAGTTCGCCGCCCAAATCGAGTCCACCAGCCTATTGAAGGGCGACGATGCCTTCCTCGGGTTGGTCCCCGCCCCCAACAGCGCGGCAGCACTGGCGCTCAGCGGCTGGATCTCGCGGCGGGGCCAGATCCACGAAGACGCGGCCCTGCTGCGATCTTGGCAGCAGCGTTTCGGCGTACGGCTGTGCGCGCTGCGAATCGACACCCTGACGCTCTCCGTAGCGTGGCCGCCCAGATCCTTGGAAACCGCCCGCCTACTGGCGGCCGAACACCTCGCCTACAACGACAATGTCGCCCGCGACCACCTTGACGACTACGCAGCAGAACTTATCGACGCTCCCACCTGGGACTTCTGGTGGGACTAGGTGACACAATCGGGAGCCGGCGTGCTCGCGAGTGACCGCTGTTGACCCTTGATCACCGGGTCTAATGGCCCGTTAATGCGCCTAGTGCTTGGATCTGGCGGTCGAGCAGATCGAAAGCGTCCCGTAGAGGCGGTGCTTGGCCGGTGCCGCACCGGCTGATCAAGATGAGTAGCCAGGAGTGTCCCTCGACCAGATCGTCGTACCACTCCCTCTAGTGTTCCTTGCTCAGCACGCCTCTGCCCAGCTCCGGGTCAAGTTCGGATCGCCGGTTCGCAGCACGTAAGAGGTAGCGAAGCGTCGTCTCGTACGCGGTGCCCATCTGATCTCGACGCCATCGCATCTCTTCGTTGTTGAGCTGCCGCCGGTCAGAAAGAGCAGCGCCGACCAGTGCCGTCACGGCACCCAACAGGGCACCGGCAAGACCGATAAGCGCCGTAGCCATCGAACTCCTTACGCCAGGACGGTGCGCTATGTAGCCAGCATGGTCACAACACCTGAAAACCCGGCAAGATCGGCCCGCGGGGCGCTTTGCCCACTGCCAAGGCATCGCACGATGCGCACGCAGCCCTGGTCATCCCGTCTGCCTTCGGTCCACCCCTGAGGCTTGGTCTGCTCGAGGGCTTGCGGGACTGGATGCCGAGGTAGTCATAGCAAGTTCGTTCTGTAATGGCCGGCTCGAACTCTGCCTGCCGTCAAAAGATCTTGATGACTGGTCGAAGGCATTGGACAGCCTTGCCGCCGGGCACAGCATCTGCTGGATGACTGATCTGCGCAATCCTGAGATCAACATCGAGTTCAATACCCAATTCTCGGTCCCCTTGATCACCGTGGAAGATGTCTGCGGCTCCCATACAGCGATGGCCGTACCGGTAAATCTGCCAGACGGCTGGGTCGACGAGCAGCGCGGATATCTGGAGCGCGTCCGACAGCTGTAAGCGCTAACACAGCGGGGCGGATCCGGCTGGTCACAACACCTAAGAGTTCGGCAAGGCCGCCCACACGTGTCTCCCCAGGCTAGGGCCCTTTGATCAGGTGGTGGCGGGTCCTGAGACGGAACATGGGTAGGCTAAGCCGACAGATTTACAGTGCGCCATGGATCCTGGCATCACTTCCCCGCTGACCTGGGCGGACTCCCGGTCGGCGCCCTCGACGCCGTCGCCGCATTCCGCGTATTTTCCGGATCTTGAAACAGACGCCTGGACCCGGTCAGCTGCCAGTTCTGGCCGTTCGGTTCCCACCCGGGGCACGCAAGATCGTCCAGTGGCTCTCGGAAACACGCGGTCTGAGCGTCCTAGGCTCCTGATCATGCACGCCACACTCACCGAGCACGCTCGGTGCCTCTACGGCGATGAGTACCGGCCCACGCCCAAGTGCGACCTTGAGCACCGCGAGGACTACTTCGTCCAGGAGCTAACCTTCGCCGACGCGGACTCCATTCTGGCCATGCTCCGTGAACTGTCTCCGCATCTGGTCGACGGTCACCTTCCGGTCTGGATCCGCAACCTGGCCTACCGGCTCGTCCTCCTGCAGCGGCCTGACGAGCCGGCCCTGATGCGTGAGGCGGCGGACAGTCTTTATCTGCACGGTCCCGACTGGGACGACATCGCCGCGGGCCTCCGGCGTCGGGCTGATGCTTTTGAAGGAGCTACGTAGACTCCTGACTTCCTGCTTGCAAATCATGCTGATCACAGCCGATACAGGCCCTCACCTGCACGGGCTGTGCCCGCGAGTGACCGCTGCTGACCCTTGATCACCCTGCCTAATGGCCCGCTAATGGCCCGAGAGCCGAGGCCGCAGCCGGCCAGCAAGACCTTCTAATCCGTAGATACCCAAACGCCTTCCGGAGCCGTTCGGATCAGTTCGCACGCTCGGCCAACGTCGTTTAAGCCGTCCGGATCCGTACGTCTGTGACCAAGATCGTTCGTCCGGGTGGCTCCCACCGTGGCTCCCGGGAGCCATCATCACTTACCGCTCCGGGTCGCTTGTCCGCGTGTGCGACAGACTGCTGTCCGCGCGCAGTCGTGATCATCCGGCGGCGTCTGCCCGTGTTGCTGTCACGGTTGCTGTCATTGGCTGATGCACCTGCTCCGCATCCCGCGGGGTCCTGGTCAGCGGCGGTGGCAGATTTAGTCGCTTGGAGTGTCTTCGTCCTCGTAGGTGAACGGTTCGACGGACCAGGACTGCCCCGGAGCGTCGCGGTAGGCGGCATAGCCGGGCGGCAACGTAGCGGTCTCTTGGACGGTCGGATCGTCCTCGGCGACGTGGGCGATGCAGTACACGCCGCAAGCTCCGGGGAGATTCGGATCGTTGATGCCGTCCCCCACCATCCAGCCTCCGTCCTTATCGTGCACGACCGTCAACGCTGGCATGGTGCCTTCGGCGACGGTCCGCTGTATCACCGCACCGAGGTTGTGCGGGAACCGGCCGTCAGCGAATGGGAACGGGACGGTGCGGAAGACTTCGTGCTGTTCGTGGACCACGGCCGAAGTATGGCAGTTTTCGGACCTGCGTCCGCGACACCACCGCTCGCCGGGACGAGACCGTCGGGACCACGGCATCCCTCCCACCCGGCCACGCGGCCTGGCGATCATCCCTGTCGGACCCGTGGGTCGTCGAAGAGTGGCGCTACCCGGATGAGGAGTGACCAGCGCCGCGCCTGCGCTTCGCGCACAGTCCCCGCCGGCCTGGTCATCCCGTCCGCCTTCGTCCCACCCACCGGGGAGCGGGCCAAGCCCCAGGGGTGCAAGGTGGAGCTCCCCGCGGAAGAACGACCTTGCGCCCCTGGGGCCTGGTCTGCTCGGCTTGTCCTGGGACGGAGGCGGGCGGGATGACCAGGCTTCCACCTCAACCACCCACCCAGCTCAGGCCCCGTCGGCGCGGTCATCCCGGAGCCTGAGGCCCCCGCCGGAGGCGTACCGGGGCACAATGCCCCGATGAGCGATTCTCCAGAAGTGGTGAGGCAGCTTCTCAAGGCGGTTGTCGCCTACACCCGGTTCTTCGATACCTGCGATGACGGCGTGCTGGATGACGACACTGCGATCAAGCAGACGGAGTACGCCAGCTATCTGCTCAATCAGCTAAGTGACGCGGATAGGCAACGCCTGATCGATGAACTAGCGTCGCTGGCGGCGCTTGAGACCGATCCCTCTGATCGGGAGTACCTGGGGACGTTTGCGTACGCCGTCGGTCTCGCCGACGAAGAGGGCAGCTAACGCCGCGCTGACAACCTCTGCGGAAGTCCTAGTACGGCGGGGCCGCCCGATCGGCGCGGCCGGAGGGACCGGCGCCCACGCCGCACGCCCGTAGGGCGTGCCGGAGCGGGCGGCCCGCGGCGGCGCGCAGCGCCGCCGCCTTGATCCAATAGAGCATAATTCGGCAGCGTCTCATCTCTCCGCGGCGAGATCACGAGCATCCAGATCCGTGGCCGACGGTCGCGAACGCCGAAGCACACCGTGGTCAAGCTACGGCCCGTCCGCCCTCACACTGCGCGTGCGGAGCGCCGAAGACAGCCGACCTGAAGACGTACTGATTGTGAGTTGATTGTTGCCCCCGTAGATAGTCATCTCCTATCAACACTGCTTAACTGTCGATATGCGGGGAGCAAGACGGCAACAGACTGGCAACGCTGGCGAGAGCTATGTCAAGGGGGCGTTCGAGGAACTCGGTTGGGGCGTCGCCACCAACCCTGATAGCGATCTCGGAACCGACCTATTCGCGATGGCCCGAGATGAGAGGCTCTTTGACTTGGGGCTGGTCGTAGGCGTTCAGGTAAAGGCCGGAGAAAGCTGGTTCAGTGAGCCCGAGCACGATTCGAATGATGGGCTGATTGGTTGGTGGTTTCGCGACCACAACCGAGAACACATTGACGCTTGGCTGCGCCACGGCCTGCCACACTTGATCGTCCTACATGACTTGTCTACGCGGCTAACCTATTGGCAGCATGTCACTAACGACGTCGTGGTGTCTACTGGCAAAGGCGCCAAGATACTAATTCCCGCCGCCAATACGCTTGATGAGGCACATCGGAATAGCTTACTGGAGGTGGCGGCTGCCCTTCGACCCAAAACAGACTGGGAAGGCAGTGCATGGACTGGCGCAGCTTCAGTCTTGCCTCGCGATCTTTTGCGTCATGCATTGATAGCTCCGAGACTCGTTGCCCCTCACCCTAACGCCGGTCGGGTGAGACCCTTGACTCCCGAACAGGCTGTAGCACTGTTGGCGCAAGCTAGAATTCTGGAGCTCGAACGCTTTGCCAAGGCGTTTGCAGAAGTGCCCCCCCTATCAGAGGCGGCCGAGTCCTCGACATGGGAGTGGAGGTTTGTAGCGGCGTTTGCTCACCGGGTCACCAGCGGCGAGATAGTTGGAATGCTTCCCATGATTGAGGAAGCGCCTACTACTCAGGGCCGCGTCGCAGCGACCGTAGTTTATGCGGCTGGACTTCTACAAGAAGCAAAGGCAGACGATGCACTACGCTGCCTTATGGAGGCGGCATCGCGGGACGAAGCCACGCCAGTAGATGACGCTTGGCTTAAGGTCCACCTCGCCCGCGCCCTTACCGAGGTAGGGCGCGTGGACGAGGCTCGACGCATTGCGTTCGATGTCCAGCAGATTCGCGCGACTCATTCAGAAGACGTTACCGCAACGGCTATCGCAGGCGTTGCAGCGGCACTGCTGTTCGAAACGGCAGCCTGGAGGGATGAGAATCTTGCCGAGCTAATTACCGGCATTGATAATGCGGTGGCCTGGTGGCGCACACAGACAGTGTCGCGCGGCCTCACTGCACTAGTCGACCGCACTCTCAAGACCTGGGCACGAGACACATCTGTCTCGTTCGGCCGCGGTGAGACCTCACACAACCAGCTAGTCGCTGCTTCACTTGCCGCGAATCATCTTGGCGACCACGGCGCGTGGCGGAACCTCTCTACGCTTCTTGGGCAAGTCGACCTTATGACTCTCGGCCGGGATTCCGAACCTGACTCGGTAGCGAGCCGATTGGACGCCCTCAGGCTTGCCGGCGCGGAGAATGAACTGAAACTTTCCGTGAAACGCGTAACAGATGACGGTCCAGCAGTCGTCGTTACTCGGATAGCTAAAGAGGTGGATCTTGCCACGTCTACACAAACGACAGCGCGGACGAATCTGACGCTACTTCAATACGGTGGCGATGTCCTGGACGAGCAAACTGCAAATAGATCGCTCAGCTGGCTACTTTCCACTCTTGCCGCCTCCGAGGAATTCATCACGAGAACCAGCCCGTCCTATGTGGTGGATCTAAGACTGCTCGACACGATCGCCAAGGTCGCACCGTCCGCTTCGATCGCGGCAAGGCGAGCGATCGTCGATCGCATCTCCTCGCTTGATCCCCAAGAAGATCAAGCGAGGGCGACATCCTGGGCCCGCATTGTTGAGGCGCTACCTGATCAAGAATTCGACCAAGACGCTGCTAGACACATTGCGCGACTCGCTCCAACGCATCATTGGGCACTACGTTACCCGCTCCTCCGCCTGGCGGCTAAGTCCGATCTAACGGTTCGGGATCAGCTCATCAGTGAGGCCCGCAACGGATCGGCAAGTGCTCTGGCAGCGCTCGATGACGTGCGAGAGCTGCCAGAAACAGCCGCAGCCGAAACCATTGGAGTATACGCGGAACGCGTTAGACAAGAAATACTTGATGCACACCGCGGGCAATTTGGCCATGGCGGCGAGGATCATGGTCGTACACTTGCCCTCCTGAACGTGTGGCATCCAGCGGTCGCGGATTGGGAAACGCTTTTCCAGCTGCTGGAGGATGCTGCCGTTATAGGCGAACTCAAACGTCATGCGTTCCAGCTCCTAGCTAGTTGCGTAGATAACATCAGCACAGGCATCAGACGCCGCCTCGGAACGATCGCAATAACCGTGTCTGAAAAATGGTCCCCAACGTCGAAGTACAAAGGGATCGCCGTAGACGCAGCAGAGCCAGCCGTGGAACTGGCTTTGAAACTTGGGGTCTTGAACGACGATAGCGTTACCGAAAACATCCTTCGATCTCTGGCTGGAGACATTGGTCGGCGTAGATGGGCCGTGCGGATCGCCGGATTGCGCGGAAATCCCGAAGACATCGGACTGCTACTCTCTTTTTGTTTCGACCCGGATGTAACCGTCCGATCCACGGCCGCCGCGCATCTCGCCCACGCAGTTGCAACAGGTAAAGGTGGGGCTGCGGCTGCGGCGGGCCTCCGCTCCTGCCTTCAGGATCCCGGAACACTTGTTCCGGCCAGTATTGCGGCGACAATCGAACAGGTACCGCAGCCTGGTCCAGACGTGATCGATATTCTGTCTACCCTACGCGGCCATCTCTCTTACCGTGTCCGTTCCGTTGTTGAACGGAAACTGGCATCTACAATGGACCGATAAGCGCAACCGGAGAGTCTTGCGTACGACCAGAATGCCGATCGACAGCCAATGACGCGCATAACATTAGCGGTCTTGATAGTCACGAAGCGCTTTTATCTGTCAAGCGGCGACACCCGTGGATGTTAGAAATCGACCACCACTCTCCTGATTGCAGCAGTATCGGCAAGATCGTCTACAACGGTGGCCGCTCCGGCGGACTTGAGTTCTTTTACGGTCGTGCTGCCGGAGGCAACGGCGATTACTTGTGCGCCGCCTTTCAGGGCGGCTTCGACGTCGCTCGGGCTGTCGCCAATGATGACGGTTGTCTTTTCGGTGAATGTGATCCCCGTCTGCTCACGCGCTCGCTGCCTGGCGATGCCTATGAGGTTGGCGCGTACTGCGTCGTCATCGCCGTACGCGCCAGTGTCGCCGTTCAACCACGTGGCCAAGTCGAAGATGCTTAGTTTTGCCTCCGCAGAGGCGCGCGGATTGCCGGTCAAGATCGTCTGGTGGATATCGGGGATCGCTGCGAGGCTTTCGAGTGCTTCGCGGGCTCCTGGCAGGACTCGACCGCGACGTCGCATCTCCTCTGCTCGGCTTCGGTATCCCTCGGCCTGGGCCTGGATGAATTTGGGGAAGTAGTCGCCGGGGTCCTCGATGCGATACATCGCCAGTGTTTCGCGGAAGATGATCGGTTCCGTTCGGCCGGTGACGTCGGCCAGCTTCTCGATCTTGCGACCGGTCACCTGCTCGAACGCGTCGCGGAAGACTTCGCTGCCGACTCCGCCGGTTTCGATCAGCGTGTGGTCGATGTCCCACAAGATGAGCTTGTTCGTCGTCACTGGGACGCCCCTCCACCTCGTCCGGCACTCTGAGTCAGGCTGTCATACGGTTCGCTGACTGCTTACGCTGAGGCTGACCGCCCTGATTCCCGTTCTCCTAGGGAGCATGCGTGAGCGCATCGGATGAGATTCGGATCGGTGAGAGGCTGCGCTTCTACCGGCAGGGTCGTGGCAAGACTCAGGCTGCCGTCGCTGGTCTTGCTGGTGTGACTGAGGACTACCTGTCCCAGATCGAGCGTGGGTTGAAGACTCCGACGATCACGCTGCTGCACCAGTTCGCGCGCATCCTCCGCGTGCGGGTCTCGGACTTGCTGGGGGAACCGGAGTTCGAGCAGGACGGGACGGTGCATCCGGTCGCGTCCGAGGTGCATCGCGCGATGATGTCGTACGGCGCTTCGGGCGCGCCTGTCGATCTCGAGGAGCTGCGGGGACGGGTTGATGCGGCTTGGGACATTTGGCAGTGCTCGCCGAACCGCTACACAGAGGGAGCGGCGGTCCTGCCGGACCTGATCACCGACATACAGCAGGCGACCCGAGCCTTTCGCGCTCCTGGAGAGGCTGCGGAGCGCCGGGAGGCTGCGCGGCTCGGGACGGATATGTACTTCCTTCTGCGCACGTTCGCTAAGCGCATCGGTCGTACGGACCTGTCGTTGCTCGCTGCCGATCGTGGCATCGCTGCTGCCCATGAAGCAGATGACCCGCTACGGCTGGCCGCGGCTCACTGGAACCTCGGTCACATCCTCCTGGCGCAAGATGAGGCGGAGGCGGCCGAGGACACTGCCATCCGCGCGGCCGAGGACCTCAAGCCGCGGCTTGATGAGGGTGGCGACTGGGTCGCGATGTACGGGGCCTTGTGGCTCGTCGCGGTCGTCGCATCGGTGCGGCAGGGCGATGGATGGACTGCACGGGACCGGCTTCGTGAACATGCGTTGCCGGCTGCGAATGCTGCCGGTGAGGGCAACGTGATGTGGACCGTCTTCGGGCCGACCAACGTGCACCTTCACGCGATGAGCGTCGAGATGGAGTCGGGCGAGACGGGCGAGGGGCTGAGTATCGCGGACCGGATCGACGTGACCCGTTCCCCGTCGCTCGAACGTCAGACGACGTTCTACCTGGAGTTGGCTCGCCTGAATGACCAGCGTCGGGACGACGCCGCGGTGTTGCTTCACCTCATGAGCGCAGAAGGCAGTGGGCCGGAAGACATGCGGTACAACCTTCTCGCTCGTGATCTCGTCCGTGGCCTGCTGAAGCGCGCTCGTCCGTCTCTAGCTCCGCAGGTACGCGCCTTGGCTAAGCGCATCGGCGTTGTCGCTGCTTAGTAACCCGAGCCTGTAGGTCACCCGAACTGAGAGTTCGGGTTGTCGGCCCGATCTGCTTCTAACGTCCTCTGACACGTTCAGTCTCGGGCAGAGGAGTCGGGCCTTTATGGATCAGCGAGAGATCCCTTGCGGCGATGCGTGTGTCTCCTGCAATGGGCGTCGCTGGAAGTACGTAACACCTCGTCGCGGTCTGGTCCTCGCGCGGCCTGGTGAGCCGGTGGCCCAGACGCGTACCCGCGAAACCTGCTCGTTCTGTGCGGGCTCGGGCCTGAATCGGTCTGCGGCCTGATCAAAGCTGCGGGACCGGCGATGGCCTCCGTTTGACCCCCTGCGGAATCCCCTATCTCCGTCGTCGGTCCCGCTTCCAATTCCGAGGAGCGATTGGAGTTGTGGCGTCGTGTTCGACCGTGACGAGGAGTATCAGGCAGTTGCGTTGTTGTGCCGGGAGCTGGCGAAGCTGGGGCTGAACATCGGGCTGAGCGATGCGCGGCCGGCGGTGGTCATCTGGGTCAAGGGCATGTCCTCGCTGTACGTCACGCTCGATGTCGCGGGTGAGTTCTTCGAGTGGGGGAAGCCGGAAGACCGGCACCCGATCGAAGACCCGGCGGGCGCGGCTGCCCAGCTTGCCGAAGACGTCAAGGCGCGGCTGGGTGCTGCGCGTGATGAGGCGTAATGGCGCTGGGACGTCTGCGCAGCCGGTCCGCGCCAGTGGCCTCGGTCCGGCGTTCGCATCCGGCTCCGGCGGTACCGCTCCACTGTGGTCCGGCTGACCACGCCCGTTCCGCTCAGGCGCGGCGGATTCAGGCGGTCCACCGCGGGTGGCTGGTGATGTGGTCGACCTGGCATCGGACGTTCACGGCCTTCAGTTACTTCGCGCCGGTTCCCCTCGTGCTGGACGAACCAACCCCCGACGCGCTGATCACCCGCATGCGCCAAGCCGAACTGCACTACAGCACTCGCACCCACGGTCGGCGCTTCTAACAACCCGCCGCCCTTACTTCCGCACCTCTGACGTCCTGCTGGATTGGCTCCCCTATGTCATCTCCCGGTTCTGACTTCGATGATCTGCTCACGCCGCGGGAGGCGGCGGTGTTGCTGGGCGTACGGACCTCCACGCTTGCTCATTGGGCGCGGGATGGGCTGATCAAGCCTGCCGTTCACACCCCCGGTGGTCATCGCCGTTACCGCCGTGGTGAGGTCCTGGCCCTGCGGACCGCCAACACCACCGAGCGGCGGCAGTTCGAGCAGGACGCGGCCCGGCTGTACGACCAGGGCTGGTCGATCCGTCGGGTCGCGGAAGAGTTCGGTGTCAGCTACGGCCAGATGCGCCGAATCTTGCTGAAGCAGACAGCGCTGAGGGACCGCAGCCGCCGCGAGCGATGAGGCCGAGTGCTGATGTGGGGGGTTGTCGTGACAGGACTGCAGTGCTCGTGCGACGCTGGTTGACCTGTCGAGTTGTTGGGTGGTCGTCATGGTCGATGATGGTGCGGGGTTCGAGCCGCCGAAGTACGCGCAGATCGTTGCGGCCATCCGCCGGCGTATCGCCGATGGCACCTACCCGCCCGGTTCACTGCTGCCCTCGGAATCGAAGCTGGTCAAGGAGTTCGGGGTCTCCCGCCCTACGGTGGTGCGGGCGCTGGAGGCGCTGAAGCTGCGTGGGGAGATCGATCGCGAACACGGCCGCGGTTCCTTCGTCAAAGCCACCCCGGCCCAGCCCGAGGATGCCCCACGGCCGGTGCGGTCGGTGCTGGATCGCGCCGAGGCTGACGAGATCGGCTGGACCACCACGGTCGAGCGCTGTGCAGCTCCTGCGGCTATCGCGGGTCTGTTGGGCCTGGCCGAGGCGGCGCCTCTGGTGCTGCGGCGACGGCTGACGATCGCTGACGATGCGCCGTATGAGCTGGTGTCCTTGTGGCTGCCCGTCGAGCTGGCCGAGGCGGCGGGGCTGGACCAGGACGCGCCGTTGACCGCGAGTGTCCGTCAGCTCGTGCAGTCCGCGACCGGCCGCCGGTTCGGGCACGTCTCCGAACGCCTCACTGCCCGCCGGCCCACGGCCGAAGAGGCGAAGCAACTGGGCATTACCGAGTCTGCGCCGGTTCTCGGGGTGATCTCGACCGTGTTCGACACGGCCAACCGTGCGGTGTTGGTGGCTGAGCTGGTCCTTCCCGGTGACCTTCACGAGCTGACGGACAGCTACGTCCTCTGATGTGACCTAGGTCACAGCACTTCCATCACAACTCGACTTGTCAAGTCGTCGATGACGGGCATACTTTCGATGTAGCTCGACAAGTCAAGTTGTTGAGTAGTCAGATCAACTCGATGGAGGTGGTGTCACATGGCGCTTTCGGGCGGCACGCGGTTCAAGGTCTCGATGGGTGAGGTGTTCCCGGCCGGCTGTGCGCTGGTGCCGGGGTCGATCACCGAGGCTCAGGATTACGACGAGCGGACGGGGCGGCGGTCTCCGGCCAAGGACAAGGTCACCGGTCAGCGGGTGTGGTCCTGCCGGGTCATCGATCTTGACCCGGAGCTGGAGGGCCGCTCTCGTGAGGTCGCGGTCAAGATCCTCGCCGACGTTCAGCCGGTTCCCCCGTCGGGGGACATGTTCGCGCCGGTGGAGTTCGAAGACCTGATGGTGACCCCGTACGCGAACGACAAGGGCCGGATGGCCTACTCGTTCCGGGCGACGGCGATCGTCGCCCCCAAGGGCGGCAAGGCTCAGGCTGCGCCTGCTGGTCAGGGCGGCTCGTCCGGTAAGGCGGCTGCGTGATGGCCGGCGGTCGGATGTCGGCGCTGTCCCTGCCGATCGAGTCGCGATCGGGTGCGGAGTTCCGGGCTTACACCCGTCGTACTCCGGTGTTCACGCTCAACGCCGGTCGGGTGCTGGTCTCGCTCACGCTGCCGGAGCGGCTGCGGGCCGAGCACGTGGAGTTCGCCCGGTCCCTGGCCGAACAGGCGGCGGCCTACGCCGTGGAGGTCGAGCGGCTCTACCGCAACGGCGGTTCGGTGGGGAGGGCGGCGTGAGGGTACCGACGCAGGTCACGGTCTACATGCAGTCCGGTAGGCAGCGCGATGTGTCGGTGTCGGTTCACCCGGACGACGACGCGCATGTCTACTGCTCGGCCTACGCCGATCACCCTCCGATTCTGACGGTCAGTCACGCCGACGTCTCGGTCACCGTGAGTCCGCCCGAACGGTCGGTGATCGGTGAGGCGGATCTGAGCTTCGCCCGGGACCTGGCCGAGGCGGCGAACACCTACCTCGCCGAGATCACCCGGCTGTACCACGACAGCGGTGTTGGGGGGAGGGCGGCATGACCAGCGTGGAATCGTCGGTATCGGTCACCTTCTCTGGTGGCGACCCATACGTCGAGGTCGCGATGTGGCCCGATGAGGAAACCGCGTTCGAGGTCGCCGAGGTGAGCGGAGGACCGGCGCTCATCATGCGGGTCGGCCGCGTCAAGATCCGTCTCCACCCCGATATTCCCTGCGCGGTCGACTGGTGTGACATTGCGGCGGCCAGTCGTTTGATGGCGGCGGTCAGCGCCTACATCAGGGAACTCGACCGCCTCTACGCCGAGCAGGCCGATCAAACCGACCAAGACGTGTAACGGCAAGCGGGGCGGCCGGAAGCTCTCACCTTCCCGGCCGCCCCTTATCGGCCTACCCCCATGCATGCACTACCTGAGGAGACCTCACCCATGTCTACCCGAAAGACGCGGCGCCGCTGCACGGTCTGCCGCGCAACCCTCCCCGACACCTCGACCCGCGACAAATGCCCTGGCGCCTGCCAGGCCCAAACCGTGCTGTTCCCCAAGCGGCTGGCTCTGCGGCTGGCCCGTCCCCGTGGGGGTGGTCGCTGATGGGGTGGGAGTTTCGTCGCTCGGCTCCGTCGGACAACGTGATGGTTCCGGCGACTTCGGATCCGTTTGAGTCGCCTAAGTGGGCTCCGCCGGTCTGGCACATGCCTCCGGTCCTGGTCCTGCTGGTCAACCTGGTGCGCGGTCTCGTCGGCCTGGTCCTGGTCCTGGTGCGTCATTGGCCCACCACGCTCACGGTCGCCGGGTTGGGCTGGCTGACCTACCTTGGCGGCTGGCAGCTCCTGACGCTGCTGGCGGGCTGGGTGTCCCTTGGGCTGGGGTGCTGGGCGTGGTTCGGCTGGCCCACGTTCCTGTCCCTGGTGCTGCGGCCGGCTCGTGCCCGCTGGCGGTACCTGACCGTGTACCGGCGGAACTGGCGACCCGTCATGGTCATGTCCGGCCTGGCCTTCTACCGCAACGCGCGGGAGTACCTGCCCACGATCGTGCGGGTGGAGGTCACCAAGACCACCGACCGGGTCCTGGTCAAGATGCTGTCCGGCCAACCACCGTCGATCTGGCATGACCACGTCGAGAACCTCGCCCATGGCTTCGAGGCCGCCATCTGCCGGATCCGGACCGCTAAGCGGCCTGCGCGTCGTTGGCGGGGTCGTGGCCGTGCGGGGCAGGACTGGCCCGGACACATCTGGCTGGAGCTCGTCCGCGACGACGCACTCAGCAAGCCGGTGTCGGTCACGGCGCTTCCTGCCAGTCAGGTGGATCTGTCTCGGTTGCCGGTCGGGCGGCGTGAGGACTCCTCCCCGTGGCTGGTGCGCCTCCTCGGTACCCATCTGCTGATCGCAGGGGCGACGGGGGCCGGCAAGGGATCGGTGCTGTGGAGCCTGGTCCGGGCGATGCTTCCCGCCATCCGCGCGGGCCTCGTGCAGGTGTGGGGGATCGACCCCAAGCGCATGGAACTGGCGTTCGGGCGGGGCATCTTCAACCGCTACAGCGACGACACGAGCGGCGGCATGGTCGACCTGCTCGAAGACGCCGTTGATGAGATGTCCAAACGCGCCGCACGCTTCGGCGGGGTCACCCGGACGTTCATCCCCACCGTGGCGGACCCGTTCATCGTCGTCATGGTCGATGAACTGGCCTTCCTCACCGCCTACTCACCCGACCGGGACCTAAAACGCCGGGCCTTGGCAGCACTGTCGACCCTGACCAGTCAGGGCCGGTCGGTCGGCGTCTGCGTCGTCGGCGCGTTGCAGGATCCGCGTAAGGACGTCATCAACATCCGGAACCTGTTCCCGACCCGGATCGCGCTGCGCCTGGATGAGTCCGAACAGGTCGACATGGTCCTCGGCGACGGGGCCTACGACCGAGGTGCGCTGGCCGACCAGATCTCACCCCTCCCCGAAGTCGGCGCGGGGGTGGGCTACATCCGGCTGGAGGACTCCCCGGATCCCGTCCGGGTCCGCGCGGGCTGGGTCTCCGATGCCGACATCGCCGCCATGGCCGCCTACTTGTCCGAGGCGGCCTGATGACCGATCACACACCGACTCCCGCTGCTGCATGGCCGGCGGTGCTGCCCGCGCCGTGGGTGACACGCCTGACCTGCCCGGCCTGTAAGACGTCCGACGCGCTGCTGGCCTTCGACGGTGTCGGCACCGTCTGCGCCGAATGCGGCGACGCCACACGAGCCCTCGTCACCGACTCTGTGGAGGACATGTGACCGACCAGACCAACCCGTCCGCATCGTCCTGGTCCTCGTCCGCGCCGGGCAAGGTCCGTCCGCCACTCGCGCGGGACCTCGTCAAAGCCGTCGCCATCGACCACGGGGTTTGTATCCGCCCCGTCGCGATGCGCCGCACGGACCTGACGACCGGTGAGAGCCAGATCATCAACATGCCGTGCGGGCACACCCTGGCGTCGGTGTGCCCGCCGTGCGCGGAACGGAAGCGCAAGCTTCGGGCGACCCAATGCCGGGAGGGCTGGCACCTGGAGGAAGAGCCCGTCATCGTCCGCGCCCACCCGGACGAAGAACAGCGCTTTTGGATGGAAAAGCGCGCCGAGGTCCAGCACCAGGCCGAACAGACCGAAGCCGCGGGCGACGACGCCTCCCAGCTTCGGGAACTGCTGGGGGAGATCAACGCTGAACTCACCCGGACCGGCGTTGTAGGCAAGATCCCCACTGAGAAAGACGACGCCTCCCAGCTTCGGGAACTGCTGGGGGAGATCAACGCTGAACTCACCCGGACCGGCGTTGTAGGCAAGATCCCCACTGAGAAACCGGACCGTCCGAAGCGGTCGACCAAGCGGCGTCAGGACGTGCCGGACCTGCCGCGCCGCCCGGTCTCGTCCCGGACGGTGGGCAAGGTCTACACCGCACCGGACGGCAAGACCTTCCGCCCGTCCCTGTTCCTCACCCTCACCCTCGACTCCTACGGGCGCGTGAAATCGGACGGCACTCCGGTCGACCCGGCCACCTACGACTACCGGCGGGCCGCACGGGATGCCCTGCACTTCTCCAAGCTCGTGGATCGGTTCGTACAGAACCTGCGGCGGTTCGTCGGCTATGACGTCCAGTACTTCGCCGCCGTCGAACCACAACGCCGCCTGGCCCCGCACCTGCATATGGCGATACGTGGAACCATCTCCCGCGCGGAACTACGGCAGGTCGCGGCTGCCACCTACACACAGGTGTGGTGGCCCTCGACGGACACGGTGGTCTACGACGGGACACGGGTGCCGTACTGGGACCCCCACCAGCGGGCCTACCTCGATCCGGACACCAACCAGCCCCTCACATCCTGGGAGACCGCAGTGAGGGCGCTGGACGACGAAGAGGCCGAACCTCTCCACGTGGGCCGGTTCGGCCGTCAGATCGACGCTAAAGGCGTCATGGCCGGTTCTCCTGACTCGGACCGGTGCATCGGCTACATCACCAAATACCTGGTGAAAGACATCGCCGAATGCCACGAGACGGAGACTGCCGCGCAGGCCGATCACGCCGACCGGTTGCTGGAAGCGCTGCGCTATGAGCCGTGCTCGCCCACCTGCGCGAACTGGCTCCGCTACGGCATCCAGCCCAAGAACCCGAAGCCGGGGCTGACGCCGGGCTACTGCAAGAGCAAAGCCCACCGACGCGAACACCTCGGCTACGCCGGCCGACGCGTCCTCGTCTCCCGCAAGTGGTCGGGCAAGACCATGGCCGACCACAAGGCCGACCGCAAGAACTGGGTGCTGGCGCGGCTGGCCGAGGCCGGTGTTTCGGCAACCGGCCACCCCACCGAACCCGGCCGCTACGCCTGGGAACTCGCACCACCCGACCACCCGGACGTGCCACCCGTCGAACAACGACTCATGGCGGCCATCGCCGAACGACTGGAGATGCGCCGCCAACTCGACCAAGCCACAGCGACCGCGGATCTTTCGGCAACTCAGGAGGCGGCATGAGTACCAGGCGCGATGAACTCCTCACCGTCGCCCAGGTCCTCGAAGAGCTCGGCGGGGTCTCTGAGCGGACGTTCTACCGGTGGCGTGAAATCGGGAAGGCTCCCGCAGCGATCCGGCTGCCCAACAACGAACTTCGCATCTGGCGCAGTGAGCTGATGCGCTGGCTCGGCACCCTGCGGGAGGCGGCGTGAACACCTCGTACAAGGTGAAGTTCTGGGAGATCCGCCCGAACAAGTCCAAGCCCAAGCCGGGAAAGCCGGCCAAGGTCATCTCCTACACGGTGCGCTGGACGGTCGGCGGGCGTGAGAAGTCGCAGACCTTCCAGCGCTCGGCCCAGGCGAACAACTTCCTGTCCGACCTGCGACAAGCGGCCAAGAACGGCGAAGAGTTCGACACCGACTCCGGCCTGCCGCGATCGATGCTCCCGACGGAGGCGGAGGAAAATCCAGTCCGCACCTGGCTGGAGTTCGGTGTCGCCTACATCGACATGAAGTGGCCGCATGCCGCACCCACCAGCCGCGACGGCCTCACAGAAACCATCGCGACGGTTTCCCCTGTGCTCGTCCGGGATGACGCTCCCGACGCCCCTGACGCGAAAACACTCCGTGAAGCGCTGCGGGCGTACTACCTGGCTCCCCAGGACCGTGAGCGTCCGCGGCCTCTCCGCATCGCTGAGGCGCTCACGTGGCTGGAGAAAGCCTCGCTGGAGATGCCGGACGTCGCCAAGCCCGCCAACGTACGAGCCGCCCTCAACGCTCTCACTCAGCGTCTGGACGGCAAGCCAGCGGCAGCCGCCACCGTGGCACGCAAACGCGCCGTGCTGCACAACGCCTTCGAGTACGCCGTCGAACTGGAGGAGTTCGACCGCAACCCGATCGGCAAGGTGAAGTGGACACCACCCAAGCTGGCCGAACAGGTGGACTGGCGGGTCGTGATCAGCCCGCGGCAGATGCGCGAATGCCTGACCGCCGTCACCTACGTCGGCATACGGGGCCGAGGCCGGCGACTACGAGCGCTGTACGCCTGCATGTACTACGCCGCGCTTCGTCCCGCTGAGGCGGTGGCCCTCCACAAGGACGACTGCACGCTTCCATCCACAGGCTGGGGAAAGCTCGTGCTCTCACGCTCCCTGCCCGAGTCCGGATCGCGGTTCACCGACGAGGGGACCACCCACGCGAAACGCGGCCTCAAGCTCCGACCCGTAACCGAGGTGAGGACGGTCCCCATCCCGCCGGTCCTGGTGACGATCCTTCGCGAGCACCTCACGGAGTTCGGCACCGCACAGGACGGGCGGATCTTCCAGACCGAACGAGGCGGCATCGTCGGCTCGACCGCCTACGGCGACGTGTGGGCACAGACCCGCGCCCTGGCCCTCACGCCCGGACAGGTCGCCTCGCCGCTGGCACGCCGCCCGTACGACCTGCGTCACGCGGGGGTCTCGCTGTGGCTGAACTCCGGTGTTCCGGCAACCGAGGTCGCCGAGCGTGCGGGGCACAGCGTCAAGGTCCTGCTCCAGATCTACGCCAAGTGCATCGAGGGCCAACAAGACGGCGCGAACAGGCGGATTGATGACGCACTCTGCGAGTGATCGCACATACCCTGTCAGGGCTCCGGTTCACGCCGGGGCCCTTCGGCTTTTCGCGTGCCTACCTGCGAAGACGCGCCCGAACGTATTCCGCGTATATTCCGGGACCAGTGACAAACGCCTGCATCCGGCGGCCTCTGGCTGCCTGTTAGCGATCAAGAAACAGAACGGCCCCAGACCGCATAGTCGCAGGTCGGGGGCCGGTTCAAGGTGGGTGGCGGGTCCAGGATTCGAACCTGGGTAGGCTAAGCCGACGGATTTACAGAACCGCCGCGCGACTCACCTGACCTGCGTGTTCGTCGCCATCACCCTCGATTTCGACCCGTATTCGACCCGGCTGGGGTTTAGCGGCTTGCTTGGCCAGCTGCACGGGTGGAGGAGAGAGCCGCGCGGACCGATTCCGCTACGGTTTGTGCAGGTTCCCTCGTATGCCTCCCCACTGGGGGAATTCCGTAATCGCCGACACTGCTATGTCCGCGATGGTAGAGATCTGATCGATACCTGCCCCAGGCGCCCTGCCCTTGGCAAGTCCGCGCATTTCCAGCGCCATTCAGAGCGGCTCTTATGGTCCTTGACGTGCCCAGGACGGGTCGTAGCTGTACGCGCGTTTGGAGCCGCCGACGTAGCCGCACGCGCCCAGCCTGCTGACGGTCTACAGCGCGACCTTCTTACGGACGCGCAGGTAGGTCAGTCCGGGGAAGACCGACGTCGCCATCCACGGATGGATGCGCGGGATCCGCCGGTCGGTGTGTGCCAGGTGATCGCGGGCTCTGGCATAGTCCCCGATGTAGTAGAACGCCGCGCCGAGCAGGTGGTGTGCCTCCGGGTCGTACGGGTGAGGGCGTGGATGGTCGGCCCACAGTTTGTCGGCCTGGTGGATCTGCTCGGCCACCTCTGGCACGCAGAACGCTTGGCGCGCCTGTTCATCGGTGCCGGCCTCGTCGCTGCCCGTGAAGACGTTCTCGAAATGCGCCGTGGCTGCTAACGCCACCAAAGGGTTGCCGGTGACGCCCTGGGCGATGATTTCGGCGGCGAAGTCGGCAACCTCTCGGGGAGATCCCTTCCATTTGCCAGCGATGACCTGAATTCGGGTTTGGTGTCCAGCAAACAGGGTGGGATCGCGTTGCTGCAATTCAGCCCACATACGGTCCAGTTCCTGACGGCCCACCTGGATGCCGAGGCCATACCACTGCAGATGGTTCCAAGGCACCGGGTCCTCGGGAAACAGCACCGCGGCGCGTTGCAGCGGCTCACGAGCCAACTCCAGCTCCGCCCAGAATCGTTGGAATCGGTCAGATCCGACATATCTGGCGTAAGAGCCTCCTCGGATCTTCCAGGCGTTGCTGATTCGGGCTGCACCCAGCAGTAGGCATGCGTCTGGGTTGTCGTAGTCCGTCTGGGCGGCCAGGGCCTCCACGTGCGATGCCGCCGCTGCGGCGAGTGTCTCCGCCCGAAGCGCCCGCCGTTCGAAGTCGGTGCGGGCCTCGGCGAGCAGGCGCAAGGCCATCGTGAAGCGGCCCTTCCGCACCTTTCTCAGACTCGCCGCAAGCTCGGGGTCGTCCCAGGCATTTCCCGGCCGGGTACGGGAAGCGCACCGATCGACGCCGGTGACCGCAGCTTGGAGTGCTCGATCGATACCCATCGCAGATTGATACCTCATGGGATCAAACCGAGCAAATGCGTGGTGGCCTCCACCCAACCCGGGGCGCTCCAGATCTCCCAGGATCTTGGCGACCTACGACGTGCTCTGGAACGCCTCAACGCCGATACCGAGTCCAGAGCCGAGTCAGCTCGTGCGGCGATCGCGCGCCTTTTTCATTTCAGCGACGACCTGGCCGACTGGCTCATGGACGGCCGACATCGTATTGCACTCCCACAGCACACGGTTTGGGAACGCAAGGGCCGTCATGCCACTGACCTGCTGACTCCTGTGCTCGGACAGCTGGCGTACCCCGGCGCTACCCACGGTTGCGCCACGCCGCAGCGCGAAGCGCTCAGAGTCACGTAAAGCCTCGAGGAGACGGCCTAGAGGACCAGGTCAACCCGCGTTTATCCGCCTGTTAGCCCCCTCAGGGTCTCAACGTGTCGGGTGTGTGCCACGCTCAGACAGCGCATAGCCGTGCATCCGGCAAGGTCGGAGACGTGACATCCCCCGACAACGTAGCTGCGCTCGCCGGTGCCCTGCGTGTCACGCTCGGTCCGGCCGCTTGAACCGCCGCAGAATCCGCCAAATCCCAGCGCCCGCGATGTCTGTGCAGATCACCGGCGTAACCCGGCTGTCCGTGACCATCATCCGTAATACTCCGCAGAACCGCCGCAGTATTACGGCGGTCTCGGCGCCACCTCGGGCGCATCCGCTTGAGGGACCTTGAGATTCCGCGGCGACTATGCAGAATACTGCGGCCTTGCCGTCCACTGCGACTACTACGCTGCTGACCTGCGGATACGTTGCTTACTGGGGCCTGATCCATCGGCAGTCCAGCCGCAGCGCGAGCCGACCGCCGCCCCCAGGAAATTTCGGTAGCGCTCCACCGCTACTGGCGAGCATGATGGGCGGATGCGCCGGAAGCTTCGCGTCTACCTGGATCAAAACAAGTGGATTGAGCTTTTGCGTGCCAAGGGAGATAGCCCCGCACGGGAAACCCTTAGCCTTCTGAGCGAATCAATCTCGCGGGAGGTGATCGTCTGCCCGCTTTCAGCGAGTCACTACCTCGAAACGTGGCATCGATCGGACTGGGAATCTCGACACCGACTCGCAGGACTGATGCGTGACCTGAGCGGCTACGCTGCGATCGCACCAATTCACACGCTACAGCGGCTCGAAGTGGAGGCCGCTGTCCTCGAACATTTGACCTCGATGCCACGTAGGCCGTTTGCTGACATCTGCGCAATTGGCTACGGAGTCAATCACGCCTTCGCTTCCCCAACTGGACGTCTACGTTTCGTTGAGACGGTTGCGACCGACTCATCGCCGGATGGGCCGCCGGCGGATGTGCCGCGAGCCTTCTTTGATGACCTTGCACTGATCCCAGACAAGACGTACCAATGGTGGTCCCTCGCGGGATTCGAAGAGTCCATGCGCATGGATGGATTGGACGTCATCACGCAGCATCGGCGTGGACAGCGGTGGGCAGAGGATCAGCAGGCTGTTATGGACTCTCTAACTCATCCCGCCAGCCGGGCCGATCTAGACGACATCGTGGCCACTGGGGAAATTATCGACCTCCTAGACGACATCAACATCGTATGTAAGCGATTCAATCTAGATCCTCACAACCTACCGATTACCAAGGGGCGTGCGGCAACGAAAGCTTTTATTGAGCACATACCTACACGCGCCTGCGTCTATCATTTCAAGCGTCTACGCCACCGGAACCAACAGCATCGCTGGACTCAGCACGACTTCGCTGACATCATGGCCCTCTCCGTGGCCATTCCCTACTGCGACGTCGTAGTGACAGAAAAGCAATGGGTCCACCTGGCCAAAACGGCAGGCCTCGGGGAGCGCTACGATACCTTGGTGTGCTCGAAGCTGAGCGACCTGAAGACCTGGCTAGCGGAGAATTGCTGACTTCGGCCAGATAATCCTGCACGCGTCGATCGACGTGCCCACGAACCCACCAGCCAAGAGGCGCTACGCGTGTGGGGATTGCGCGGTGATTCCGCGGAATACTGCGGCGATGCCGCTCCGGCCGGCCGCCGTGCCACCGAACTGCGCAGACATCACCCTCAGCGTATTTCTGCGAGTAGGATTCGAACCTGCGGCACACGCTTTAGGAACGGGTTTCCCTGCATCCCTATGGCCAGCGGAAATGGCTTGGTCGCCTACCTTCTGCCCTCACCCTGCCCAAGACCGTCTGTTACTCTGGGTAACTCCACAGTCTATGTCTGGCGGTTGATCTGGCGCTGGCCGATAGCCGAGAGCACTGGAGGAACGGTGTGTCATGGAAACTGCCCTGATCAGTGCCTGCGCTGGGTTCGCCGGAGTCATCATCGGCGCGTTCTTCCAGCACTTCCTGACCAAGCGCAGGACGAGTGTGGATGAGCTGCGCAAACATTCGCGGGCTGCGGCAGAGAAGTTGATCGAGAAACTTCTTCAACTCACACACGATAGCGAGCTGGCGCGAACGCCACCGGGCTTCATCGCGTACAGAGGGCCGGACATGAACGCCGAGTCGTTGAGTGAGCTTAAGCCAACGCAAACGATCCAGCTCAGCGAGATCGCTGCCCTTCAAAAGCAGCTGCTCGACCGGCATCTTCGAGCACGTGTCGCCCTGACTGTCGACATCATGACCGAGCCCGCAGTGCGGACTATGTTCGAGGAATTGGGCTATCCCGAGGCGTTGACAGCGCTTGACACCATCGCGATTGGCTTTGCCATCGAGTGTCTGGCTAGCTATCTGCGCGGCGAGAAGGAGCCTAGGGAGACTCCCGAGTACGCCATGGGGCGGGTTGTAGTCGAGAAGGTCAAGGAGCAAGCCGCGAAGCACATGAGCGAAGAGCTCAAGCGCATAGGTGAACAGCTTCGGCTGCTCAGCGAGGGGGACCGGCGCGAGGCCGCCGAAATTCACCTCGGGTTGCGCGGCCCGGAGGGAGAGTCGAGCTAGGCCGGCCTGCCTCCAGCTCCCCCGCGATTCCTGGCTCGACAACCGACGGCACCTTTCGTGCGGGCTGGACGGTTCCGGACTTGCGCGGGGGCCTCGTAGCCTTGTCGGCTGACGGGCTGGCATCTGCCTGCCCGCGATGGCCCATCGCGAGGCCCCGCGAGAGGGCCCGTGCAAATCGGAACCGGTCGGCGGCCCCGACCTGTGCCAATTCTGTGATCTTCGTGCGGCCCGATCTTCCGCTGCCGGGCGAGCCCGCGGGGGCGAGCTTCGGGCGGGCTGGGTCGCGCGGCCGGCTGCCAGGCGAGGCCGCGTCGATCCCAATGCCTGCGGCCCTTGGGCCGCCCCCTGTTCGGCCGCCCGTGCGGCCCGCTTGTCGGGCCGCCTTGAAGCATGCGCAGAGGCTTCTCACCGCACTATGGCTGTCCACGGGCCGGTCGAAGCCCGATCCAGACTTCTGGAAACCATTGCCCTATCGGTGTGCATCGACGATCAGTGACACGAATGGGTAACGATTAAGCGTCTTCCCACGTCACGCGCGGTCAGCCGCATAGGCCGGGCCCGGTCTCTTCCCATGGGTCAACATCGGTGCGTTAACCGGTGCGAGCTTATGCAGAGTCCCTGTCAGCCGGTCATATCTCAGCAGCAGGTTAGGAGGAGACAATGAGTATCGTCCATGTGACCGGCACTGAGGTCGATTTCGCACACGGCTTGGCCGCCTATGTCCGCTGGGCGAGGGAGCACAACCACGGCTTCCCGTCCCCGAAGTGGCCGACCAAAGAGCGCCTTGCCGTCGCCCTCGTAACAGGTAATCAAGATTACCTTACCGAGCAGGGTTACCGGATAAGTTCTGCGCTTGATCGTGTCTGCGTAGGGATGGTTTCTCTCTACGACGACCGCATCGCCTGGCTCAACAACATCAGGGATCTCGTAGATCGCCTCATAAGGGAAGCTGGGTGAGCCTCGGATTACGGCCGAGGCGGCTATCCGGCGCGGGAGTGCAGCGGACGGCCGGTCATGCTGTGCGACTCGGAATAGCCCCGTGTGCTTTCGTCGTCGTGCTGCTCCGAGAGACTGATGACGCTCATGTCAACGAGCGTTGTGGTGCACCGAGCAGGCCCTGGGCTATCTGGGGCTCCGATTTGTCCGATCAGTCAACTCGAGCGTGTTAACCCATGCGGGCTTACGCGCGCTGTCTTCCAACCGGTTCTATCTCCAACGCGGCACCACATGTCCACTGAATCGGCACAGGGAGCAGGTACGCCATGGGATCAGACTCGCCCGTCACCGTCCCCTACGAACGAGGACCGCGGCGTCTCGCGCGTGCTGTGGTCCTTTGCCTCGGGTGAGCGTCGTGACGGAGACGCGTACCGGCTTGGACGTCGGCCAGGCAGCGGAGCAGGACGGCAAACTCGTCCTCGGCTCGGTGGAGGACCCCGCCCGGCAGCCGTTGCCGGCCGAGTCGGCGAACCCGGTCAAGGTAGCCCGCAGTTACGCGGAGAGTGTGCTCGTCGAGGTCGCCAGGATCGACGCCGATCACGTTGACGATGTGGTGCTGGCCGTTTCAGAACTCGTCACCAACGCCATCTGCCACGCGGTCGGCGAGGGGCGGCTGTCGGTCCGGCTGGTCGTACGTCCGAGGTGGACACACCTGTACGTCACCGACCCAGACTCCACCGTCCCGCAGACCACACAGCCCGGAGACGATGACCTGTCGCTGTCGGGCCGTGGTGTGCCGATTGTCGGCCAACTGGGTCTGCTGTGGTTCGTCCCCTCAGAGCACGGCAAGACCGCGCACGCCGTGATCACCCGTACCGGCGAGAAGCTGACCGATGAGGAGCGCGAAGCACTCATTCGGTTGCAGATCGTTTGAACGTCCGCCCGGTCGCCCCCGGCCTCTGACCGCGACCGCGGCGGCGCAGGAGATCGCCCGGACTTCCCCCCGTGGGCGCTCCTGGTGAGGGGACGCCGAAGACTCACCGGTGAGCGGCGTCCCCTCACGAACCCCCTCGTCGTATTCCCCCTCTTCGCTGAACAGGTTGGCGCTATGCCTCTCTCCCCTTCCGACCTCCCTGATGACCGTCTGCTTAAGCCCTACGAAGTGGCACGCCTGCTCGGCGTTTCAGTCACGCAGCTCGCGGCGTGGGCTCGTGAGGGAAAGCTGCCGACCGCAGTGAAGACGCCTGGTGGGCATCGCCGCTTCCGCTGGGCCGACGTCCGAGACGCCATGACCAGGAAGACCGTCCATGACCCGGAGCGGGAACAACTTGAGATCGACGCCGCCCGCCTGTACGCCCAGGGGTGGAGCATCCGCCAAGTCGCTGAGAAGTTCGACTGCAGTTACGGCGCGATGCGGAGGATCCTGCTCAGGCGGACCGTTCTCAGACCACGGGCACCGCGACCTCCGATCTGAGATCGCCGAAATCTGGGCCCACGAAACCCGCCTTGCCGAGGTCTGAGGCTTCTACGCTTCATACTCGTGGATCTGCCGTATCGAGAACTCCCGGACGACATCGAAATCGTTGAGAACGCCCAGGGCCGCTTCAAGGCCAAGCGCCCCACCGAGCCGGCCGAGCGGTTCGGCTGGGCCCAGCCGACACCCGAGCTGGCCCGTACGGCGTGCTTGACGACCCTCAACGTCCGCGCCGCGATGGACCGCGCCCGAGACAGCGTGCGTGAAGCGGACACGCGCGGGCCAGCCGGGTTCACCCGGGAGCGGTACGAGCGGGCGTGCGCCGAGGTGGGTGTTCTCCGGCTGCCGGATAACGTGTGTCTGAGCCTGGAGTACAGGAGTTTTCAGGCGCCCGACTACGACGCGGAAACGATCGTCACCACGAGGCTGGCCGACGAACGTGGTGCGGCGATCCGGGCGGAGGAGCGTCGTCAGCGCAAGGAGTTCGAACGCGACTTGAAGGCGATGCCCGGCTTCCGCGGCCTGAGCCGCGCCCGGTATGAGGCGCTGTGCGACCTGGTCGGCACCGAGCCGGCCGCCGAGGACCAGATCAGCTCGCTGAAGGTGGAGTGCTTCCAGCAGGAGGAAACACGCGGCACGGCCGAGGTCCCGCTGATCCTGGCCAAGTGGCGCGACACGGGGCGGTACTACGAACGCCGTGACGGGTCAACGGTGGACATGTAGCACAAGCCCGGTACGGTCCAAGAGTGAGCACTGACGAGCGCCCGGAAGAGCTGCGGACCAAGGTCTTCGGCGAGCGCACGATCTACGACAACCCGTGGGTCCGGCTGACCCTGGTCGACATCGAACCGCCGGACGGCAACCGGTTCGAGTACCACGTCGTACGGCTTCAGCGCGTCGCCATCGCCCTCGTCCTGAACGAGGCGGACGAGGTGCTCATGATGTGGCGCCACCGCTTCGTAGACGACTCCTGGGGCTGGGAACTGCCCGGCGGGATCATCGACAAGGGCGAAGACGGCGCCGCGACCGCCGCTCGTGAGGTTCGGGAGGAGACCGGCTGGCAGCCGGCGCCACTCGACCACGTGCTCAGCTTCCAGCCCATGGTCGGCATGGTCGACACCCCCCACGAGATCTACACCGGCCGAGGCGCAGAGCTGGTCGGCGAGCCGACCGACCTGGAAGAGGCCGCGCGCATCGAGTGGGTACCGATGAGCAGGGTCTTCGACCTCATTAGCAAGGGTGAGGTACTCGGCTCGGGCTCGCTGGTGGGCCTGCTGTACCTGCTCGCCCAGCGCGGCCAAAAGGCTGGTGCTTAGGCTGCGAGCCCGATGCTCGCGATACGCCGCCGCTGCCGTACCGACCCCACCTGATTAGCCAGTAGACGCGCGCTGGTCAGGTGTTTCCTTGCCTCCTCCAGCTCGCCCCGGGTGGCGAACGCTTGGGCCAGGTCGCACCGGAGGCCGGCGGTAGCCCGTACGAACGTGGTGTCCATCTGCTCAAGCGCGCCGGCCAGGTAGTCGATCGCGTCGGTATCACCGATCTGGGCGAGGCAGTTCCCGCGCCAGCGCGCATGATGGACCTCGTCCAGCGCGATGAACGGCAGGGCGGGATCATGAGCGTCCACCGGCAGGAGGGCCGCCGAGCGGTCAAGCGTCCTGCGGCACTGCTCGTCAGCGAGGGCGGCCTGTGTCTCGGCCTCGACGGCATCGAGCCAGCACAGCAACAGCCGCGGGCCGACCCGGCCGACCAGGGCCCTCGCTGCACGTACGAGGGTGAGAGCATCGGTGAGCCGCCCGAGATCGTGAAGAGCGTAAACCTGCTCGCCCATGGCGTGCGCGAGCAGTACCGGCGAGTCCGCTTCGCGTGCGGCAGCCTTCGCGATCTCGCAGTGTCCCCACGCCTGCTGCACGGCGCCGACGTCGAGCGCCTGCCATGCGGCGAGAGCGCCGGCATCGGATAGGACCGCCGACAACGCCGCTCGTACGGACGGCTGGAGACTGTAGGTCACCAGATCAGTGAGTGTCGAGATGACCGTACGGGTCTGTTCGAGCAGCGATGGAGCGCCGAGGCGCCGGTCGAGTAGCCGAATGTGGTGGACCTGTTGCCGCATCTGCCGTACGAGCCCGATGTCGACTCTCCGCGCGGTCGCGATGTGCTGCCGGAGGTCATCAGCCGGGCTCGATCCCGTGGGGGCCTCGTCGAGGAAACCGAGTTCTTCGTCGGTGCGGCCGTAGGCGAGGCGGTAGAGCCTTCGCCAATCCTCACCCGGGATGACGTGCCCGTTCTCGTGCCGGGAGATCGTGGTCTTGAGGCTCTTGTCGCTGCCGAGCCCCATGCCGACCTGCGCAGCGCATCGTCGGAGGGCTGCGATGAGGCGAGGCACCTTCCACCCGAACTCGGCACGCGTCCGGCGGAGCGGTGTCATCTCGGAGGTGTCGTCGTCTTCCCAACTCACGGGTTCAGCATCACTCAGGAGGGCCGATTCGCCCTGGTGGTTAACACACGGGTGTTAACCGATGCGGGCTTACGCATCTGGCCCGCGGGCCGATCTCATCACAGGCGCCCAGCACCACCTCGGTCGGGCATGCCGCCCTCTACCCTGTTCTTCACACCGCCGAAGGGAAACTCGTGGCCAGGCCCAAGAGCAGCGACGCCGTCTACCTGAAGATCGCCGCTGTCCTACGCGACCGCATCCGCGCTGGCGACCTCGCACCAGGTGACAAGTTTCCCTCCGAAGCGAACGTCTCCGCAGAGTTCGGCGTCGCCCGTGGCACCGCCCGCGAGGCACTCAAGCAGCTAGAGGCTGACGGTCTGGTGGACACGCTGCCCGGCGTCGGCAGAGTCGTACGTACCACGGAACAGGCGGACAAGACCCCTCGCTACCGGCGCATCGCCGCCCAACTCATCGCAGCGATCGAAGCTGGCGAATACCCGCCAGGCTCGCAACTACCCGGCGAGGCGCAACTCGCCGACCAGTTCCAAGCATCACGCAACACGATCCGCTCGGCACTCGGCGAACTCGACGGCCGAGGCCTCATCGAAGTAGTCCACGGCAAAGGACGGGTCGTCCTTGAGCGCGCGAGAGAGGTTTGAGCCAGTCCACAAAGCCTGAGCGCACCTTGAGCCGGCAGGGGACTGTCACCGATCGAGATCCCTACGTGGATCGTGTGGACTTAGCCACTAACGAACAATATTGAATCGACGCACCGCAATGACAGCCTGGCGAATCTTGCTAGTGAAAGACGAGCTCCGGGCTATCCTGTCGATTCCCTCAGCCCTACTTCCTCGAATGGATGCACGGTATTCCTTGTCGAGCACCTTTACCATGCCATCGAGCAAATTATCGGAAAGATGGCCAATGTTGATGTTCAGTAGATCCTTGTGGGTTGGCTTACGTAGGCGCGTGAGCGTAAACGACGAAATATAGGCGAGATGGTAACGCCAATTCTCTGTGGTATCGCCAAGGAGTGGAGTATCCTCCATATACGAACCCAAAAACTCACTGATTCTGATATGGATGTCTAGGACTAGTCGATACAAGTCAAGGTCGTGATCTCGGGAGAAAATCTTATAGTAATGATTGTCGTCCAACAGACGGCTATCCGAACACATGAGGGCGGAATGAGGCTCACCTAGTACGAAGGCGGTAAACTCTCGAGCGAGCCGCGACATGCTTACAACCTGATCGAGCGGGAAGCCAAGGTTACTGTAGTAGTTTGCACGCCTTTCATAATAATATCCATCCCGTTGCAGGGACTCCTCAAGATCCTTCTGGATCTGTTCGGTGGCCCGGAGGGCGCCAGGTGGCAACTGCGTTTGGCTATTTGTTGCTCGGATTATGCCGTCGCGCGATCTTCCGGAGGCCGGAGGGACCATTATTCTTACAAGAAGAGAACGGTCGTGGTGTTGCCCGGAATCTCGGAAGTAGCTGTATATCTCATGGCTGGTTTGGAGACCGTTAACGATCTGCGGATCCTTCATCACAATCTTCTTGCCCGCGATGCGAACCTCTTCCGCTACGATCGTTACCCCGTTATTGAACCACCAGAAGTCATCTCGTTTACTAGATTGTAGAGTTTCTGCGATCGCACTATTGACCGACGTTCTACCGGCGTAATCTCTTACGTTAGACTCGAACAATTCGAGTCTAAGCGCTTCGTTCGGCGTAGTAATGAATTTGTAGTACTCGTCCAGGCGCGACAGACACACATAGCCCTCTCCGAGAGATGTGCTCATCGGAGTGTCCATAAAAACTAGCTCAGCAACTATCGTCGCTCCGCGGGCAGACAACTCACGGAGCTCGGCAGCGCCGAGGTATTCGATCACGCACTTAGTTCCAGACGATACTTTGGCTAGCTCGCGCGCAAGGCGATTCCCCTTCGCGCGCACGTTAGGATGCGGCGAATCCGCTGCACGAGTTGCATAAATGACTCGGATAAGAACCTCTGGAAATGAGGATGCAAGCGCCTCCAGTATGTGGAGAAATCTGCCTGTTCGTTCGAGCAGCTTCGCATTAGTTGATGCTGCCAATTCGTTAACGTCACGACCCATATTGAGCAGGATTGGCAGGTGATAGTGCAACTTCTCGAAGGCGGTTTCTTGATAGCCAGTGGACGTCTTCGCCTGAAGAATTACTAGCTCGATCTTCTTTGCTCGCAGCGTAGTATGACGCTCAACATCTGCAGACACATAGCGATCATCGACTAGTACCCATATGCCGTCGATTCCGCAATCGTGCGAGCCGTCAACTATACCGTCTCGCAGTTCGTCGATGTCCAAATCTAGGTCTTGCAGTGCGATGCTCGCGGCGAAGTAATTGAAGAACTCTTCGAGACTCTGGCTAGGCGCGAGACGGGAGCGCTTATCTTCCAGGATGCGGTCAAGTAGACGTTGATCGTTATTCTTTTGCGCCATACTTTTGCCCCCACTAACTATCTGGAACTTCTCATCTTGCCAACTTCGCGTGATGGTCGCAAGAGTATGCCTCGAAAGGATCTTGAGTTCCTAAACCAAGATCCTCCCGGGGCTCGTGCCGCCGCCATCGGATGGAGGCGGTGACCACCTAAGAAGCGACGTAGGTGAATATCGAAGTACGGATCATCGCGCAAGGCCGCCAACCAGAAAAGAGCCAGGACCAGGTTGCTCACCACACGTAGCTCCTGTGGGCTGGGACAGTGCAGCTCACCGTGACGGCGAACTCCAACCGCAGCTGCCGTAACAGCCACTTTGGTGGTCATGAGATAAGGGTTTCGTTGGCCGGGCCCTTGCTCCCGACGTCCATGCTTGCCCGCCATTCGGTTGCTTCTGGGTTCTCGTGATACTCGAGGATGTGTTGGTCGGTAAGGCGTTCGAGGAGTTGGCGCACGTCGGTCGGGGTGGCGTAGAAGAACTCGCGTCGGAGGTTGACGCGGTTGACGCGCCGGTCGGCGAGGTCGTTGTGGAGTCGGGCTTCGAGACCGACGGCGTCTTCGCTGAAGATCAGGGCGTGGACGTCGAAGCGGAAGGGGACTGAGGCGTCGCCGAGTTCACGGACGCGGTCCAAGGGGTCGAGCCGACGGGTCATGCCGATCTTGACCATGCGCTCGCCAAAGGCTCCGATGTTGGAGATGACATACACGTAGCCGGCGCGCGTGTTGGCGGCACGTTCCTCCACACCGGTGATGGCCGTACTGATCTCGTCCAGCTTGACGCGAATCGTAGCGGCCGCGGCCTCATCTTGCCGATCTTCGAGTTTGGCCAAGGCGGTCTGGTAGTGGGTTTGCTCCTTCACCAGCCGGGCCTTCTCGCGTTCGAACTCCTTGCGGGCCTTGTCTTCCTCACGCTGACGTTCTCGCTCAGCGCGTACGCGTTCCTTTTCCTCTTCGACCTTGGCCAGGTAGTCGGCGGTAAGTTCGAGCTCGCGGACTCGTTCTTGGTGGTACGGCGCGCTGATGCGTATGTCCATCGTCTTGCCCAGGCGGGCGATCGTGCCTGCGGTCTTGCCCAGACGTTCGATCGCCGAGGCGAGCTTGTAGGGGCGCATCGTACGCACAAGGTTGTCGGCCTCGGCGTTGTAGGCCCGCAGCAGCAGCTTGGAGAAGTCGCGGACCATCCGGCGGCCTTCGGCCGCGGACCCGTTCACCGTGCAACTCGTTGTGGTCGATACGGCGCTGCCGGCGCGGGTCATCGTCTTGACCGTGTCCTTCAGCTGGCTGAGCTGAGCCTTGTAGGCGATCGCATCGGACAGCGGGTGCTGGTACTCGTACACGCCGGCCTCTTGAAGCAGCGCGACTTCTTCGGTCTTCACGATCTGGAGCCGTAGGTCGGCCAGCTCCCGCTGCTTGTCATCCACCTCGTGCTTCAGGTCATCGGCCTGTGCGCGCAACTCGGTGATCCGCGCCGACAGCTCCAGCGCATCCATGCCCTTCAGCATCTGAACCATCTCGAGCAGCACAGCGTTCTGGGATTCCAGCTCCTCGACCTGCTTCTTGCTCCCGAACAGCCCGCCATGGCGACGGGTCGCCTCGCCCGACT
Organism: Actinoallomurus oryzae; assembly: GCF_039541955.1. NCBI lineage: Bacteria > Bacillati > Actinomycetota > Actinomycetes > Streptosporangiales > Thermomonosporaceae > Actinoallomurus > Actinoallomurus oryzae. The sequence goes on from NZ_BAABHF010000009.1 coordinate 244,117, forward strand.
TCACGGCCGCCTTATGCTCGCGCCCATGCGTCGGAATGGATGGTGGAGGCGGGGCCACGGATGGCGGTGGAGGCGCAGACGCATAGGTAGGTGCACTGCCGTTGCCGCGGCCAGACGGCCCGGCTCCAAGAGCGTGATCGGCAACCCACAGCTGCCAACCGACCGGAGGCGGCGGCCACGACGGATCCGGGACCCATCCCGGCGGAGGCGACCACCCTGGGGGCGGAGGCGGCCAATTCGGCGGAGGGTTGTACAGGTACCCCATCAGACTCATCTCCCAGCCCCGTAACGCCCCGAACACCGAGGCAAGGAGAAGACGCGTACCACCGCCCAGATGTTGACACCACGACCAGAACAGGCCTTCGCGCCATGAGCCGCCCGAACTCAGCGCCGCACGCTTTAAGGGCGTGCCACAAGCCTTGCTAACGGACTCGCTACAACGACCTCGGACGGACATGAACGACACAGCGGGTCAGGAATGCGAGCCGGGACGGCTATGGACGCCGTCGAACTTGGTACGGATCCGACAGTCAAGCTTCCGAAAGTTCATCACCGGTTTAGCGGTTTCGGTAAAACGGTGGACTGAAACCTCTTCAGGGCCACGCGAGTGCATGCGAGGCAGTTGCCCCGCCTCCTTGCCAAATGCTTCCGTGAGCACCACGTATGGGAATCGAAAATGTTAGGGTTCGTCCGAGTCGTCGGCAAGGTCCGCCAGGAAGCTTCGAATTTCTCCCGCTAGCGGGTCGCCAAGGTCGCTAAAGATGGCGAGCGCCTCCTCCCAGGAACGGCGCGCGGCATCCGTCTGGCGGTCGGCGTGCAAAGCCTTACCGATATCGAAAAGCTCAAATGCGATAGAGCGGCGATCTTTCTTCTTGCGAAAAATCTGTAGCGCCTTGCGGTGATAATAAACAGCATCGCGGAACTGCCGAAGATCATAGTAAGTGTCCCCAATCTTCCCCAGCGCGTACGCTTGCCGCCGGTCAGCTCCGAACTGTTCGAACGTCGGTATCGCTTGCAGATGGCAAGAGATCGCATCGTTGGGTCGCCCTAGACCATGATAGGCGCTTCCGAGGCTATTTAAAGCGATAGCCTCACGATGCCGCATGCCAGTTTCACGAAATATCGCTAGGGCCTGCTGGATGTAGTGGGCAGCTTCATCAAATTGACGAAGTCCTACACGGGAGATACCGAGACCGTTTAGGCAAAACCCCTCGATCCATCGCGTACCCGTTTCTCGGCTCAAAAGTAGTGCCTGTTGATAGTTATCTATTGCTTCATCGTAACGCTTTAGTTCATAGAAGAAGTCGGCCATGCTCATCAGCATTATTGCTTGTGCGTTCTGATCGGCGAGATGTCGGGCTGCGGTTAGGCCGATCCGGAGGATGGTTATCCAGTCGTCCGGATACCAGGCCAACGCGAAGAAAGATGCGAGGTTATCGGCGAGCTTCCAGGCGATAGCTTCATGGCCATCTTCAGCAGCCTGTTGAATTGCTGCTACCAGATTTACCCGCTCCTGCTCACACCAATCCAGCGCCCTATCATGACTTGCGAAAGTTAGCGGCGGGTACGCGGGGTTCGGCGGGTCGATTGGCGTCTCGTGGGCAATGGGATGGACGATGCGCCGCGCCGCAAGAGTCGTGTGCAGGTACCAGTTGAGCATCCGGCCGACGGCGACGGAACGTTCGCCTTCGGACTCTTCCGACATTGCGCGTTCGGCTGCATAGACACGCAGCAGGTCATGGAAGCCGTAGCGGCTTCGACCAGTCTGTTGCAGAAGGTGCTGGCCGGCGAGTGTGTCTAGCAGTCGGCAGGCTCGGCGCTTTGTCAATCCGGTGAGGGCTACAGCGGCCTCGGCGGACAGGTCAGAGCCAGTGTTCAGGCCCAGAAGTCGAAAAACCCGCGCAGCGTCCGGCGACAGTCTGTTGTAAGACCATGAAAAGACGGCACGGACGGCTGTGGCTGCGTCGTCATCGCTGGCGAGCATGTCGAGGCGGTCGTGCTCGTCAATTAGTTCCTCTACAAGATCGGCCAGCGTCAGATATGGGTGAGTGACTGCCCTGTCAGCAGCTATCCGTAGCGCGAGGGGTAGGTAACCGCAGTAGCGGGCCAGTTCGGCCGCCCTGCTCGGCTCTGCGTCGACACGGGAGCTACCGATGACCTGGCGCAACAACCGCAGAGCTTGTCCGGGAGACAAAACGTCGATGGATACACGGCCCACTCCTTCGCGGGTGGCTAGACCAGACAACTGGCTTCGGCTGGTGATCAGGGTTAGGCAGCCTGCTGCGCCGGGGAGCAAAGGCCGGACTTGCTGCACACTGGCGGCATTGTCCAAGACCACTAGCATCCGGCGGGCGTCCAGCAAACTGCGAAACAGCGCGGCCTGCGCGTCAAGTTCGGAAGGAATTTTCTCAGCGGGCACGTCCAACGCTCGCAAGAATCCATCAAGAGCCTGCTCGGGGGTCACTGGCTGCCCAGGATCGTAGCCGCGCAAATTTACGAACAGGTCTCCGTCAGGGAAACGCTCACGGACCTGGTGTGCCCAGTGAACCGCGAGTGTCGTCTTTCCCACGCCTCCACTCCCCGCGATCGCCGAGATGACCACTGCTTGAGCTTCGCCGCTCTGGGCTAGAAGAGCGTCCAGCGCGGCGATATCGGCCTCTCTACCGACGAAAGACGCTGGGTGGGCGGGCAACTGCCGAGGTATCGGTAACGTTCTGCCCGAATCGTGATGCATGTGGACGTCACCGCGAATGTCGCGGGCCTGAACCACGTTGCCCGCGGAATCAGAAACCTCATTCCTAAGGCTGGCTAGCCATTCTGGATTACTCATCGATCACAAGCCGCACTGGCGATAAATGCCACACCGGCAAAACCGGCATGAAGGACGCTTGCCCGGGTGCGCTGATGGGTCTGATACGAACCTAATATCAAATTTCTCTCACTCCGGATATTCAGAGGTTCCCGCTCGAATCTGCCCAGCAAGGGTTTTTATCCGGCGCCTTTGCCGTAGTGATCCCGTGCGTCCGGTGAGGATGTGAGCGGCGCGTAGGTGTTCCTCCGCCAAGCTGCGTTCGCCGTGGACGAGTAGCGCGGTGGCGAGATCGATTCGGACGCCAGCCTCCGCGCGTGCATATTTGCCGGTGACTACGGCGAGCCCTCTGGTCAGCTCACCGATGGCGTTCTCGTCGCCCAAACGTGCGAAGCAGTTGCCGCGCCAACGTGCCAGATGGGGTTCGGTGAGCACCAGGTACGGCAGAGAGCCGTCTGGTTCGGCGGGCAGGAGGTCGGCTGCTTCATCAAGCGCTGCGCGCGCGGGAGCCGGATCTCTGCTGGCGGTAGCCATTTCGGCTTGTGCTGCCGCGAGCCAAGATTCCATGAGCGCGGGAACAGCGCCTGTGGCCTGGCATCGTGCGTACTGCACCAGTTCGCTGGCTTGTGTGGTGTCTCCGAGGTCGAGTAGGACGTAGGCCTGTTCCGCGGTCGAGAAGGCCAGCAGGGAGGCGTCTTCGGCTTCGCGGGCTGCGGATTTGGCGCGTTCGAAGTGTTCCCATGATTCGCGTGGTGTGCCGACGTCGAGGGCTTGCCAGCCGGCGAGTGCTGAGGCGTCGGCGAGGACTTTGGCGAGCATGCGTCGGACGCCGGGGCGTACGGCGTGGCGGTTCAGCTCTTCGATGTGGGCGATGTGGGTGCGCATCTGGTCGCGGATGAGCTGGGCGCCTTGGAGGGCGTCGAGCTGGCGGATGGCGTCTGTTTGGGCTTGGAGGAGCTTGGCGACCTCGGCGTCGACCGCTGAGGCGCGGGTCAGCTCGGCGGCGAGGTCTTCTAACGACTCCTGTTCGGGCGGTACGGGTGCTTCTACGAAGCCGAGCTCGACCGGTGAGCAGCCGTATACCTCGCAGAAGAGTTCCTGGTAGAGGGGGCTTTTGACGGGGACGTGTCCGTTCTCCCATCGGGCGATTTGGCGGGAGAGACTTTCGGGCCCTGGGAGCACCTCGCGGCGCGCCTGGGCGGCGCGGCGTAGGCGGACGTCGAGTTGGGTCTTGGTCCACCCTTGGCGTTCCCGCGCGGCTCGCAACGGGGTCACCGGCACTCCTCACCGAACAGGTCGCACATGTTTACCGGCTTGCCATTCTGCCGCTTACTGGTGACATGACCAAGGGATGACAGTCACCCTCTGTCATCTCGTGTCATCTACTGCCGGGTCGGCGGGGCGAGCAACCTGGTGGGTGTCGGGCCGAGGACGCCGACACACCACCGAGAGAAGGGACTTGACAGGTGATCGCCCCGAGCCGTTACCTATACATGTGCTACCTGTCTAGCGAACGAGTGGAGGAGGGCCGCTGATGTTCCCGCAGCCGAAGAAGTGGCCCCGGTACGTGGTCGGCGCGATCGTCGTCGTCTTCGTGTTCAAGAACCCGGCCGCTGCCGCCCAGCTCGTCAACCACCTCGGCGGACTCATCTCGCAGGGCGCCACGGCGCTCTCACGGTTCGCCTCCGCGCTGCACGTCGGCTGATCCGGTGCACAGCCACCAAGCACACACCGGACCCGCCGTTCCCAGCCGATCACCGCTCACCTGGAGGTTCCACATGAACGACCACCCGAGCAGGCTCAGCACACCGGACCTGCGAGACGAGTGTCTCGACGGGGCCGAGTGCCTCTTCGACGCCGAGTTGCACGACGGTCCGGACCCTGAGGACCGGTTCGAGCACCCGGACGCCCGCGCCGCACGCGAGGACGTCGCCAAGGACATCTGCGCGACCTGTCCGGTGCAGGTCGCGTGCCTTGAGTACGCGATCCGGACCAAGCCGACCAGCGGAGTCTGGGCCGGTCTTACCGCCGACGAGATCGCTCAGCTCCACGCATTGCGCGTCGAGCGCAAACAGTTCGACATCGCCTTCGAGGAGGTGGCGTGAGCATGGCCTACACCGCCACGGAACTGGCCGCGCTACTGCGCATCGGTGCCAAGGGCTGCCACTCCGATGAAGCCGCCGTCGGCCTGCTGGTCGAGCATGGCACCTGGCTACACCGCAGCGACTTCGCGCGTACGTGCGTCACCGTCGAAACCGACGCCTTCGTACAAGGCGATCAGGTCGCGGCCCTCATCGACTGGAGTAACGCGGTACGTGTCCTGGACGCGGGAGGCCTGCCCTGCTCCCGCGGGGAGGCGGCCGTACTCCGCATCGCCGCCGGCCTGGCCGGAGTACCGGTCAACCTGCGAGCGATGCTCGGCGGTCTGGACTCCCGCAACATCCAACTCGTCGCCGAGGCCGTCATGCACGCCAACGGCACCCCGAACACGTCCCTCCCCGGCCTACAGCCACCGTGCGCGAGGCCGGACGCGATCACGCAGCCGAAGGAGGGGCACTGACATGGCTGAGCCGTACACCGCTCCCTATCTGGCGCCTGTACGCGGCCCCGCGCCCGCAGAGGTGCGAACGCTGACCGAACATGAGCAGACCGCCATCGCGGTAGTCGGCGGCCTGGTCGCCGCGCTGGGCCTGCTCGGGTTCGTCAACAGCTTCGCCCGCGTCGCCGCCGCTGCGCACGCGTCATTCGGGCAGCTGGCGTTCACGGTGCCCGTCGGCATCGATGTCGGGATCGGGGTGTTCTCCGCGCTCGACATCGTGCTCGCCCGGCTCGACATGCGGCTCCGGTGGCTGCGGCTGATCCCGTGGTCGCTGACCGGCGCCACGGTCTATCTGAACGTCGCCGGTGAGAGGTCGGTGTTCGGAATCGTCGCGCACGCGACCTTGCCCGCGCTGTGGGTCGCCGCCGTTGAGGTGGCCGCGCATGTCGTCCGTACGCGCGCCGGTCTGGCCGCCGGTACCCACATAGATTCGATCCGGTTGTCCCGGTGGCTCCTCGCGCCCTCTGAGACCGTACGGCTGTGGCGCCGGATGGTGCTGTGGGAGATGCGTTCGTACCCCGCCGCGCTCGTCCGTGAACGTGATCGGCTCCTCGCGCTGACCGATCTGAAGGACACGTACGGGCCGATCGCGTGGCGTTGGAAGGCGCCTCGCCGGATCAAGACGCTGTACAAGCTCGGTGAGCTGACACCCGCCGCCGACATGCCCGAGCCCGTACGAGAGCCCGAGCCGTCCAGCCGGACCACGACCACGCCACCGCGCGGACGGTCCACCCGGCGCAAGCGAACGCGGTCCAGGACGAGGCGCCGGACCGTCCCGAACGTCGATGACCTCATGCCCGCTGGACGGCGCATCGCCGCCGAAGCGGACGAACGCAGCGAGCCGCTCACCCGCGATCGACTCGCCATCGGGCTCCGCCAGCAGGGCACCACCGCCGGCAACGAACGCGTCGGTGCCCTGCTGGCACGCCTCAAGCACGAGAACGACACCACGGCACCGATGGAAGGTGACCAGTGACCAACCCACGCCAGGCCGTACCCGCTGAGGACGGCGACACCATGGGGGACCTAATCCCGCTCCGTCCGGCGCGGACTGAGCCCGAGCAGGACACCCACTATGAGGTCACGCTCGATGAGGAAGCGGCGCCGGACGCCGTACTCGTCCAGGCGCCCGAGCCCGTGGGCGAGCGGCACCCGATCATCCCGGCCGAGCTGCGCGGCTGGTCGACCATCAAGGCGACCACCCAGCACACCGCGGGCCGGTGGGCGCACCAGACCGGCTATCACGCCGTACGCGCGCCCCGCTACGCGCTGCTCGGCTGCTTCTGGGCGGGCGTGGGTGTGTTCCGGCTGATCGGGCGGCACCTGCGCTGGTGGTGGGTGACCGAGCAGTACGGCCTACGGCAGAGCGCCGCCGACCGTCACGACCCGGAGATGTGGATGAAGCTCCACCGGGAGGTCAAGGCCACCCGCGCGTGGCGCGGCCTGGTGCTCCTCGGCGAAGCCTTCGGCGTTGCCGTGGCCACGGGAGAGGTCGCCGCCGGTCCGGCGTGGTTGACGGTCGCTGTTCTGGCGGGGATCACTCCCGCGCTGGCCCGTGTCGGGAGGCCGAGTGATCGCCGCATCATCTCGCCGGCGGTCGTGACGCCGAGGTTCCGCAAGCTCAACCCGGACATCGTGTTGCGCGCCTACTACGCCGCCAAGCTCGGCGACCCGGACAAGCCCGGCCAACAGGTCCACTTCGGTTCGACCATGTCGCGCGATGGCAACGGCTCGCGCGTGCTGATCGATCTGCCGCACGGCAAGGGCCTGGACGATGCGATCAAGGCCAAGCCCGCGATCGCCTCGGGGCTGGACGTGTCCCTGTCGCAGGTGTTCATCACCCGCGATCCGACCTCGCACCGCCGACATGTGCTGTGGGTCGCCGACCGTGACCCGCTCGCCATCCCGGCCGGCCGTACGCCGCTGCTGGCCTGCAAGCCCACCGACATCTGGGCCCCGGCACCGTTCGGCCTCGACGAGCGCGGCAACCGCGTCGCCGTCGAGATGATGTGGAACTCCATCCTCGTCGGCGCCCAGCCTCGGCAGGGCAAGACGTTCTCGGCCCGCGCCCTGGCGCTGTACGCGGCGCTCGATCCGTACGTGAAGCTGTCAGTCTTCGACGGGAAAGGCTCCCCGGACTGGCGCAAGTTCCGGCTGGTCGCCGACCGGTGCGCGTTCGGTCTGGCCATGACGCGCGACGGCGATCCGGTCGAGCTGTTCATCGACTCCCTCAGGGAGATCAAGGCCGACGTGCAGGACCGTTACCAGCGGCTGTCCGAGCTCCCCGTCGATGTGTGCCCGGAAGGGAAGCTGACGCGGGAGATCGCCCGTGACCCGCGCTACCGGATGCCGGTCCGGCTTGTCGTGATCGATGAGTTCCAGGAGTACTTCGACCTGCCCGACCCCGACGCGACCAAGGAGGTCGCCGCGCTCCTGGTGTTCCTGGTCAAGGTCGCACCCGCGGCCGGGGTCATCGTGCTCGGTGCCACCCAGAAACCGAGCGGCATCGGCAGCGGGCAGGTCGCCCAGCAGTTCAACGCCTTCCGTGACAACCACCAGATCCGGTTCTCACTGCGTACCGGATCCTGGCAGGTCTCTGACCTCGTGCTCGGCTCGGGCGCCTACTCCGAGGGCTATGACTCCTCAACGCTCCTGCCGGACTACAAGGGCGTCGGCATCCTGCGCGGCGCCTCCGACGCCACGCCGACCGTACGAACCCACCTGGCCGACGCCCAGGACGCCGAGAAGATCCTGACCGCCGCACGCGCCTACCGCCAACGCGCCCGAACCCTGACCGGCATGGCCGCCGGCGAGGAGGTGACCCGCGAGGTCCGCGACGTGCTCGCCGACGTACGAGGGATCTACAAGCCCGGTGAGCGCGGCCTGCACTGGCAGCAGATCGCCGCACGGCTCGCCGACGCTCACCCCGAGCACTACGCCGACCTGACCGCTGATGCGATCTCGGCACAGGTACGCGCGTTCGGCGTCCCGTCCGTCGATGTGAAACGCCACGGCGTAACGCTCAAGGGCGCACGAGCCGACGCGATCAACACCGCCATCCAACGCCGCGCCGACCGGTAGCGGCAGCCCCGCGACCGGTAGCGCGCACGCTACCCGGCCCGCAACCCGCGCGACCTGCGGCAATAAGCCCAGGTCGCGGGTAGCGGCTTCCACCTCGCACGCCCAAAAACAGCTCCGAAAGGCCGCCCATGACCCTCATCGCCGCTACCGCAACCGCGACCGGCTCATCAACCGCATCGGCGCTCGTGTTCGCTGTCGTGCTCGGCGCCGGCTACCTCGCTGCCTGCGTCATCTGGCCGTTCTGTGCCTGCCGCCACTGCGGCGGCACCGGCCGCCTCCTCTCACCCACCGGCCGCGCCTGGCGGCACTGCCCGCACTGCGCGGGCACGGGCGCCAAGCTCCGCCTCGGCCGCCGCATCTACAACCACCTCAAGCACACCCACGACCGCGGCCGCACCACTCGGAGGCCACATTGAGCGTAGGTCAGCCCGCGTCAGAGTCAACCGTTCGGAGTACTGAAGAATCCATCGTTTCCGGTGGATTGGTTTGTTGGTCTGCGTCATTCGTCTGGAGAACGCCTAGCGTCCAGCCCCGAAACAGCTCAAGGAGCTCACGCACTCGCTCTCGACCAATTAGTGGCCAGAACAACAGCGCAGCCACGAGCGGCACGAAGGCGGTGATGACGACCAACAAGACGAGCATCTGCACGAAGCCGCGCACCAAAATTTCGACGGTCCGAGCCCACTGACCGTCAGACGACACAACCAGAAACGGCACCCTTCCACACCTCTCCATTTGTTGGAACAGGTGGGATGGGCTAAAAGAACGCTGCCCGACCCTGGTCCGCGTGTCAAGAACCGGTTTTTTTAGGACAACCGTAAAGGTCATCAAAAGCGGTCCGGCGCACAGCCACCAAGCACGACGCCGGACCGCCGCCCCCAACCGATCACGTAACCGAAGGAGGCACCTCCATCATGACCCAGCTCGGCGATACCGGCCACCACAAGGCCCAGCGGCGTACGGCCTGGCTGCTACCCGAAGACGGCGTCATCGATCCCGTTGCGATCGACCTGGCCGCCCGAGGAGTCCGGCCCGTCGCGCTCACGCCACGCGAGCGACGTATTGCGGCTGCGCTCATCCTCGCCGTTGGCGGGACGCCGAACACCATCGCCAAACGCCTGCACATGGCGCACAGCAACGCCCGCGCCCTCGCCGACCAAGTCACCGCCGACCGACCCGCCGCCTAAACGACCGCTCACGCCCCGCCGCCCCAGCGCGGCGGGGCACCGGCCGAACCCGAAAGAGGGACCCGCACCCGTGGCCAAGCCAAACCCGCTCCGCATCATCGGCGGCGAGACGCCCGAGGCCGACCTTGACCGCACGTCGCCGCACAACGTCGGCGCCGAACAAGTCGTGCTCGGCGCGGCGATGCTCTCACCCGCCGCGCTGACCGAAGTCCGCGAACTCCTCGACGGCAGCGAGTTCTACCGCCCGGCGCACCTACGGATCTGGGAAGCGATCACCGCTCTGGCCGACCGTGGCGCCCCGTTCGACCCGCTCGCTGTCGGCGCCGAACTCGGACGCGACCTGGCCACCACCGGCGGCGCGCTCTACCTGCACAACCTCATCGCCCAAGTCCCGGCCACCACCAACGCCGGTTACTACGCCTGCATGGTCCGCGACCTCGCCTACGCCCGGAAGGTCATCGACGCCGGCGACCGCCTCACCGAACTCGGCTACTCCGCCACCGGCAACGACGCCACCAACCTGCGCGGCGCGGTAGCCACCGAGTTCGCCGCCATAGCCTCAGCCGACGCGAGGGGCTGGTCCGAACCCACGCCGCTCACATCGACCACGACCGGCCTGCCGAGCTTCCCGCTGTGGACGTTCCCGGATTGGCTCGGGGAGTACGCGGCTTCGCTCGCTGAGGTCACCCAGACCCCACCGGACCTCGCCGGGTGCCTGGCCCTGGCCGTGCTCGCCGTGGCGGCCGGAGGGAAGGTGTGGATCCAGGCGCCGGCTTGGCGGGAACCGGCGAACCTGTTCGTCGTCGTGATCCTGCCGCCCGGCAACCGCAAGTCCGAGGTCTACCGGGCGATGTGCGCCCCGATCAAGGCCGCTGAACAGACCCTGATCACCGAAGCCGAACCCGCCATCGCCGAAGCCGTCATCGCCCGCCGCGTCGCCGAGGCGTACGCCGACAAGACGGCGAAAACCGCCGAGAACCCCGCCGCACTCGACCCCACCCAACGGGCGCTCGCGCTCACCGAGGCCACCGAAGCCAAACTCGCCCTCGACGCCGCCACGGTCCCAGCGCGGCCAAGGCTGTACTCCGACGACGCGACCGTGGAAGTCCTGACGTCCCTGCTATGCGAACAGGGCGGCCGGATGGCCGTGCTCTCGCCCGAGGGCGAGATCTTCTCCATTGCCGCCGGCCGCTACTCCGGCGCCCCCAACTTCGCCGTCCTGAAGAAAGGCCACGCCGGCGAAGAGATGCGCGTCGACCGCATGGGACGAGACTCCGAACACATCGACGCCGCCACCGTCACCCTCGGCATCTGCACCCAACCCGGCGTCCTAGCCGAACTCGGCGACACACCCCAGTTCCGCGACCAAGGACTCCTCGGACGCCTGCTCTACGCCCTCCCCGACTCCCTACTCGGCCACCGCAAAACCGCCCCGACCCCATGCCCGCCGACCAGGAAGCGACCTACCGGACCAGCATGAAAGCCCTCGTACTGTCCCTCGCCCGCCTCGCCGAGCCGACGACACTCACCTTCACACCCGACGCACACGACGCGATCACGCAACTTCTCGCCGACACCGAACCCCGGTTCCGACCAGACGGCGACCTGGCCCACATGACCGACTGGGGCGGCAAACTCGTCGGCGCCACCGTCCGCATCGCCGGACTCCTCCACCTCGCCAAACACCTCCGCGACGGCTGGAACCAGCCCATCACCGCCGACACCTTCGCCGACGCGGCCGACATCGGCGAGTACTTCACCACCCACGCCAAGGCCGCCTACGACGCCATCGGCGCCGACCCCGCAACCGCCGACGCCAAAGCCCTCCTGGACTGGGCGCGCAACACCGGCCGGACCCGCTTCGCCGCCCGCGACGCCCAACCCCCACTCCGCGCCCGCTTCAAGAAGATCACCGACCTTGATCCCGCGTTGCGCGTCCTGGAAACCCACGGCTGGATACGCCGCCTACCCACCCCACCCAGGACCGGACGCGGACGCCCAGCCGCACCCACGTACGAGGTCCATCCCGCCGCGCTGGAGGCCAACCGATGACCACCGCACAGGCTCCGAGCCACCAGCCGGCCACGCCGTCCCGACGCCCTGAAGCGCGTAAGCGAAAAGCAGCACAAACGATTCTGCTGATTTCCGCTTACCTGCTTCAGCCCCCTCGCCCACCTCCGTCGCCCACCGCGAGAAACCAGCCGTGACCAGCGGACAGCCACCAAGCACGCCGCCGGCCACGCGATCCCAACCGATCACGACGCTGGAGGACACCACTCCGTGAAGACCGCCGAACGCACCCGCGACAAGCTCACCCTCGCCGAGGTCTGCGCCGAACTCGGCATCTCCCGTTCGACCTTCTACGACTGGCGCGCCAAGCAGAAGGCACCACGCTGCATCACCCTGCCCAACGGCAGCCTCCGCATCCGCCGAACCGAACTCGACCGCTGGCTCGACGCACGAGAGGACGCCGTGTGATGCAAGACACCACCTACGACGTCCGCGTACACGAGACGCACGTCCGCAAGGGCACCAGGGTCACGACCTACACCGTGCGGTGGAAGGTCGGTCCCAAACGCTGGTCCGCGCCCTTCCGCAACAAGGCACAGTCGGAGAGCTTCCGCGCTGCGCTGATCACGGCCGCGAAGAACGGTGAGGCGTTCAGCCAGAAGACGGGCCGACCTGCCGCATGGCAACGCGAAGAGAACGCGATCAGTTGGTACGCCTTCTCGCTCGACTATGCCGCAGCCAAGTGGCCCTACGCCTCTCCGAATCACCGACGCGGCATCGCTGAGGCACTCACCGACGCGACTGAGGTGATGTTGATGAGTAGGAACGGCGCCCCGCCCAGGGAGCAACTTCGCGCCGCCCTACGCGGTTGGGCCTACAGCGGACGCCTTCAGAGAGGTGATCAGGCGCCCGAGGACCTCGCCCCGGTCGTGCGCTGGTTGGAGCGCAACACCATCGACATGTCCGAGCTTGATCCCGAAGGAAACGGGCCCGCCCTGGCGCGCGCTGTACTCGATCGCCTGAGCACGAAGCAGGACGGTCGGCCGGCTGCGGGGAGCACCGCGAACCGCAAGCGCATGACGTTCAACAACGCTATGGAGTACGCGTGCGAACGTCGGATCCTGTCCGGCAACCCCCTCAAGCGCATCAAGTGGACCAAGCCTCGCACCGTCCAGGCACTCGACATGCGCGTGGTCGTCAACCCTGAACAGGCCACACGGCTGCTGACCGCGGTCAGCCACCAGGGCGAGCGAGGCCCACGCATGGTGGCGTTCTTCGCCGTCATGTACTACGCCGCCCTACGGCCCGAGGAAGCCGTAGACCTCCGAACGGAACACCTCGTCTCCCTGCCGGACGAGGGATGGGGAGAGATGCGACTCACGCACGCCGAGCCCCGCAGCGGCTCGCGCTGGACCAACAGCGGGAAGCCACGAGACCGGCAACCCCTTAAGCACCGCGCGCCTGGGGAGACACGCCCTGTGCCCATACATCCCGAACTCGTGCGGATCCTGCGCAACCACATCGAGCAGTTCAAGATCCGACCTGGCGCCCGGCTCTTCGTCGGCCCGCGCGGCGGGATCATGACCGATCGCACGTACCTGGGCATCTGGCATAAGGCTCGGGCCGAGGCCCTCACCGCCGAAGAGGCTGCCTCGCCTCTCGCCGAGACACCGTACGCGCTCCGCCACGCCGCCGTCTCCACCTGGCTCAGCGCCGGAGTCCCACCTGCCCAGGTCGCCGCCTGGGCCGGACACAGTGTCGACGTTCTGCTCCGCGTCTACGCCAAATGCGTCGCTGGCCAAGAGGATGAGGCGAAGCGCCGGATCACGGAAGCGACCAAGGTATAGAGGGTCGGACCGAGATCGCCGAACAGGCCAAACGGTGCGGGCAGTGCGGAACCACCAGCGTCGGCGTGGCGCCGGCCATGTCACCGGGCGCGCACAGTTCGGGCCCGATACCCACGCGCTGGCGGCGAATCTGCGGGTCGGTCACCATGTCCCGGTGAAACGCTCGACGGTGTTGGTTGATGCAGATGACCGGCGTGAACGCCTCGAGTGGGTGGACGGCGTCGGTGCGCGGCAAGGCGGCCGTGCTGTTGGAGGCGGGTGGGTTCGTGGCCAGGGTGCGGGAGTTGCTGCGCTCGGCGCCGGCGGTGCACGCCGATGAGACCCCGGCCCGCGCCGCCGGGAAACTCGCCTACGTGCACGTGGCCTGCACCCGCTACCTGACGCTCATGCACACCGGCGGGCGGTCCGCGGCTGATATCGACGCCGACGGTGTCCTGCCCGGATACACCGGTGTCATCGTCCGCGACGGGTACGCCGGGTACTCCCACCTGTCCGACGCCGCCCATGCCTGGTGCGGGGCTCACCTGCTGCGCGAGCTGAAGGACCTGTATGAGTTCGAGCCCGCCCACCAGCAATGGGCCGCCGACATGGCGGGCCTGTTGTGCGAGGCCAACCGGCAGGCCCAGGCCGCCCGCGCCGACGGCCAGACCGTGCTGGGTGAGGACGTTCTGGTCGGCCTACTCGCCCGCTACCGGGCGCTGGCCGGCGAAGGATTCACCGGCAACTACTATCGGCGGACACCCACCGCCGCCGACGCGGTCCGCCTGTCACGCCGGTTCCGCGACTTCGAGGACATGATCCTGCGGTTCGTCACCAACCCCGGCACCGTCGAGTTCACCAACAACCAAGCCGAGAGATCGATCCGCCCGGTCAAAGTACAAATACGCAGCTCAGGCGGTTGCTGGCGGACACTGCAGGGTCTGGCCGAGTTCGCGTTGGTGCACTCCTACCTGTCCACCGCCACCAAATGAAGCATCGACAAACTCGACGCCCTCCGCCAGTTGTTCAGCACCGGCCCCTGGCTCCCACCCGCACTCTTCCCACCACAAGCCGCCTGAACCAGATCACCCACCCAGGCTGAATAGCTACTCTACGGCGTATGGCACATGGCCGTGTGATGCCCCATCGGGGGGCTGACCCCTGACGAGGAGCTTGCGGATGGCCTCGGCCCGCACGAAGCGCCCGAGACCCCACGAGTGGCCTTGCCCGGTCTTTTCGTCGCTGGGACTGGAGAATTCGACATCGCGGCCGTAGGAGAACGCATCCCATACTTTGCGCTCAAAACGTGTTAGGTCGGGGATCTCCATTGACGGGACTTTCTCGCGGCCACGGCCCCGTGTCAACGAGTCTCGTGTTCCACGCCTCCGACCAGCGCATACGCCCAGCAGACCCCGCGCTCATCGCGCTTCTTGCCATCCAACACGTGAATCTCTAGCCGCGTCGGCCGGTGACAATTTGCCTTCCTCTTACGTGTCCCGCTACGCGCGGCCTCAGCGGCTGGCCATCATCCGGCCGGACATGCGGCCTCTCCAGCCGACCCGGAGCGGTCGGCGTCTCGACCTCTGCCCAGTACTCCACGAATTCGACAGTCTGTAACCACCTTATGCTTACCAATATGGGCTGACGCCGAAGCCAATTGTGGTGCACTAAGCAATTTAGGCAAAGGGCGGGGATTGTCTCGCTGGTTCGATAGCATGCCGATTCTATAGAATTTGCGTCCTTATTTAACGTGGTGATGGCTCGAGATGTGCACTAGCCACTTCCAAATATGCACAACGATCAGATCGCCACTATAGTCCGCGACAAGCAATGCCACCAAGAGAGAAGTGAGGGAGACCCATAGAGCTAGTCGCCCAATCTTAAAAGTATCACTTGAAGCCCAGAGTGACGCAACCGTCGACATGATATCTCGATAGTCATTATCGGATGAAACCAGCTTTTCGGCGGACTCAATCTGCTTCTCCTTCATATTCTTCACTAGGTCAATTTCTCGACGATCCGTGTCACCGGCAGCCTCACGTTCTTTGGTGATCCAAGGCGCCTCGGTCATCGTGAAAGTAATGTCGTATTCGCCGTTAGAGGAAGTATTAAAGTGTTGTATATCACGGTAGGTGCTGGTCAGGTCGAGGCTGAGTGTAAGGAAGGTTTCGCGTAGGCGTGCGAGATGTCGACCCTTGAAGTGTCCGTGTTGCGTCTTCGCGCTATCGCGCAACGCGGCGTATCTCTCCTCTGAAAGCCTCAGCAATTCCGAGATCGCGAGTGAAACAAAAAAATTGCGAGCTATCTGATTAACCATATACGATATTGCGTTAACCTGTTCTAGCCCGTAAACGCTAATGTCTCGAATTGCGCTTACTGCAACCTTCGTCCGCTGTCCCCACAGGGCCCATGTGGGACGTCCTGCTAGCGCAGGGCACATTCGTTCGTCTACTGGTTCCAACAACAGGCCCGGGAGGTATTCGGAAGATCGATGCACCGTAGCAGATTCGGTCAATCCTATTGCACGCAGTGCATCTCCGAGTTCGCGGTCAGTGCGTTCGCCCAATGTGGGATCGTGTTCTTCGAGTAGAAGGAGATCTATAACAGGCTGCTGTTTTCCAGCTTCAGAGAAGGCCCCCGGACAGGTATTCGATAGCCATTCGCGAGCGGCCATATGAAGAGACAGCCGAGCCTCTTGGGTCTTTCTGCACTTAGACCACATGCGATCTTCTACTCGAAGGACTCCATGCTGATGAATGAGGCTAGGGCCGTGATCAGCGTGCCAAGAATCGTCGAGCAGATCTGACGCGATTTTGGTGAGCTGAAAGTAGGCCAAAACCGCCGTTAGGCCAGGTCCTATCCGCATGGCAATTAGCTCAATGGATTCAAAGAAATACGATAGCTTCTGTCGCTGACTGTCGGGCAGATGACGCTTTGAATCTCTATTGACTACATCACCCAAGCGCCACCACGCCCACCCATTACCCGCTCGTGAACGTTCGAGCATTTCACGGCTCTCATCGCCAAGTCCATATAGGGCGCGTTTATGATCCCACGAGTTTTCATTTATCGCTTTGAGCAGGCGATCGAACTGGCTAGGCGGGAACAACTCGACGGCCCACAACGCTGGGATTTTTACGTGTTCACTGTTTGGAACTTTGACGTTATGAAAAGTGTCGTCGCGACTCCAGGCCAAGTATCGGTCGAACTCATTGTAACATTCCAGCCGATTGATTGCCCTGCTAAGAACTCTACGCCCCGGACCTGGGATTAAACTGCGGGCACGGGAGCGTGCAACTTTATCAAGTATGCGATATGGAGAGTCGTACCATCGTTGACCTTCACCAATCTCGGGAACGAGAGCATATGCATCAGAGAAATAATTTGAGGTGTATGCGTAGAGCGACTCGGTCTCTTTCGATTTCTTGCCAGGCGTCTGGCCGCTCTCGTCGATATCACCCAACATGTCCTCGCAATATTTTAGCGGCTTGTCGCTTGCTTTGAATTGGCGAATTTGTGGTTAGTTATTCGAAATGAGTATTGCTCCTGGTTGCACACTATCGAGCACGAGCCACCGTCGGCTACAGGTGAGAGTCTCATCCCGGTCGTGCGCTGGTTGGAGCGCAACACCACCGATATGTCGGAGCTTGACCCGAACGGAACGGAGCCACCTTGGCGCGTGCCGCGCTCGACCGCCTGAGCAAGAAGCAGGACGGTACGCCAGCCGCTGGGAGCACGGCGAACCGCAAGCGCATGACCTTGAACAACGCGATGGAGTATGCGTGTGAGCGTCGAATCCTGTCCGGCAATCCGCTCAAGCGCATCAGGTGGACCAAGCCCCGTATCGTTCAGGCGCTCGACGTGCGAGTCGTCGTCAACCCGGAGCAGGCCGCACGGCTGCTGACCGCAGTTGGCCACTAGGGCGAGCCAGGCCCGCGCATCGTGGCGTTCTTCGCCGTCATGTACTACGCCGCCCTACGGCCCGAGGAAGCCGTGGACCTCTGAACGGAACACCTCGTCTCTCTACCAGAGGAGGGATGGGGAGAGAGCGACTCACCCACGCCGAACCTCGCAGCGGCTCGCGCTGGACCAACAGCGGGAAGCCACGAGACCGACAACCCCTCAAGCACCGCACGCCCGGCGAGACACGCCCTGTACCCAGCCGAAGCTCTGACCGCTGAGAAGGCTGCCTCGCCCCTCGCCGAGACGCCGTACGCGCTCCGCCGCGCCGCCGTCTCCACCTTGCTCAGTACCGGAGTCCCACCCGCGCAAGTCGCAGCATGGGCGGGCCACAGCGTCGATGTTCTGCTCCGCGTCTACGCGAAGTGCGTCTCTGGCCAAGAGGAGGAGGCCAAGGCGCGCGAACCCCTGGAACTCGCCGGCAAGCCGGAGCACCAAGGCCCAGTTCAGTTGCGACGTTCGCCATCTTCTACCACGACCGCTTCCCCCTACGGCCGAGTGTGCAGCCAGCAACTCGTCTATCCGGAGTCGGCGATCGCCCCGCCAGTCGTCATGGGCAGAAGAGGGCACCCGAGACGACAGAGAGCATGGCGAGAGGTCGGAAACCAGACAGACCCCTCACTAGTCCGCCAGCGCCTACCGATCACCGTCAGCGCTGCCGCCTTGGAGTCTCAACCCGTATTCAACCCAGGCAGCCGTAATCAGCCACCGCGAGCTGGATGTAGCCGGACAGGAACGAAGCAGCCCCTCACCGCTGTCATCGCAGGTGGGGGGCTGTTTGCGCTGCTGTGGCGGGTCCAGGATTCGAACCTGGGTAGGCTAAGCCGACGGATTTACAGTCCGCTCCCATTGGCCACTCGGGCAACCCGCCGTCACGTCGTCCGTAACGACGCTCTGAAGGATAGCGGACTCTGAACCCTAAGGTGACATCGGATTCCTGGCCGGTGTGGTGGCGGCGTCGGAGGGGCCTGTGGGGCGCGGTCTCACTACTCTGTCGGTGAGATCGTCATTCTCTGTGAGGACGCAAAGTGGCAGACAGCTCTTTCGACATCGTGTCCAAGATCGATCGGCAGGAGGTGGACAACGCTCTGAACCAGGCGGCCAAGGAGATCGCGACGCGGTTCGACTTCCGGAACGTGGATGCGGGGATCCGGTGGGCCGGGGAGACCATCGAGGTCCAGGCCAACAGTGAGGAGCGGGCGAACGCCGCGCTCGACGTGTTCAAGGACAAGCTTGTCAAGCGGAAGATTTCGCTCAAGTCCATCGACGCTGGGGAGCCCAAGGCGTCCGGGAAGCTCTACAAGCTCACGGTCGGCCTCAAGGAGGGGATCTCCCAGGAGGACGCCAAGAAGATCGGCAAGATCATCCGGGATGAGGGGCCCAAGGGGGTCCGGGCGCAGATTCAGGGGGACGAGCTTCGGGTCAGCTCCAAGAAGAAGGACGAGCTCCAGTCGGTGATCGCCCTGCTCAAGGAGAAGGACCTCGACGTCGCCCTGCAGTTCACGAACTACCGCTAACGCACTCGCCTGCCGGCACGGACGGCACCACACGGACGGCACCATCTGTACGGAGCGCACCCGAGAGCCGCAACGGGCTCCGGCGTCGGCCTCAAAGGCTGCGCGGTGCATCGGGTCGGGCTCGTTGAGCCATGAAGCTCGTTGAGCCATGAAGAAGGCATGCGACGGGCCTGCTCGTCGGTTCTGCCGTGAGTACGACTCGATGTGCCGCGTAAGCGGCTCCGTCATCAGCGATCACGCAACGCTTCGCCGGTCCGGACAGACGCCGTCCTCCATGGCGGGCAGGCAGGGAGGGGGCGTGACGCCCCCTCGCCCGGCCGGGGCTACCGGCGCCTGCAGCCTCTGGGCAGCCAGTGGCCCGCTATCCAGATCCGACGGAGCCTTCCGCGCACGCGCCTTCTCACGAAATGGCCCCGTACGTACCGGCGACATCTCGGACGTCGAAGGCTGTCGGCGGCGGTGGTCGCCGACTCACCACCGGTCACTCCCCGGGACACGGATGTCGCGCCGGCTGAGGTGGTCGCGCCGGCCTGACCTCCTACGAGTGTGGTGCCGGCCGCGAAGACCAGCCCTGCCGCGGTAAGCGTCATGCGCTTCCTGATACTCACGGGTTACCTCCTCATGAGATGGAGCCGAGGGCCGGCGAGGAGAATCCAAGAGCACGACCGGGACTCGCAGTGCCCTGGCGGCACATGGTCACCTACCGCGCAGTCTGCCCCACGCAAATCACCAGAAAACGCCCACACGAAGGCTTGACCTGGGCTTTTCGCCTCGGGGGTCCGCCCCTTACCGGCGCCCCCACGGCAACGCATCAGCGCGGCAGCGCCTCCAGTACGGCCGGCCAGGCGCGGGACAGCGGATCGATCAAGGCGAAGTGGCCGACCCCGGGGAGTTCCCGCAGCGGTACGCCCAGGCGCGCGGCGTAGGAGCGGCTCACCTCGATCGGGACGCGGTCGTCGGACGTGCCGTGCAACAGCTTCACCGGGGCCGTGGGCAGGGGCAGCCGGGCGGGGTCGGCGGCGGCGTACCGGTCCGGCACCTCGGTGGGCGAGCCGCCCAGCAGCAGGTCCGTCGCGCCGTCATCCAGGCGCAGGTCGGCGCACATCGCCAGGTCGAGGCAGCCCGCCAGTGACACCACCGCCCGCATTCGCGCCGACGGCCGGGTCGCGGCCCACACCGCCAGGTGGCCGCCCGCCGAATGGCCCAGCACCACCGGCGGCGTCGTCGCGTACGGCTCCAGCAGCGACGGTACGGCGTCCAGGGCCGTGGCGACGTCCTCGAACGTGCCCGGCCAGCCGCCCTCCCGGCCCGTACGGCGGTACTCCGGAATCGCGACCACGTACCCGGCCGCGGCCAGGGCGCCGGCCATCGGACCCGTGTGCGTACGGTCGTACGCGGACCGCCAGAAGCCCCCGTGCAAGACGACCACGAGCGGCGCCCCAGCTCCGGAAGACGGCAGGCGGACGTCGATGACGTGGTCCGGGAGCGGGCCGTATCGCAGTGTCAGGTCCGGAGGCGGCGCCGGCCGCGTCAGCACCTCCCGCGAGTCGGTCATCAGCCGGCCAGGCGGGAGCCCTCGGTGACCTCCAGCCGCCGGGCCAGCTCCGTCAGGTCGAGGCCGAGCGTGGCGGCGAGCGCCGAGACCGTGAAGAAGGCCGGCACGGCGATCGCGCCGCGTTCGATCTTGCGCAGGGTGTCGAGCGAGATGCCGGCATCGGCGGCGACGGAGGCCGCGCTGCGCGGGCCGCGGGCCGCGCGCAGGATCTGGCCCAGGGCACGGCCGCGGTCGCGTTGGTCTTCGGTCAGTGGGGTGCGCACCATGGACAAAGATTATAAGGCTGGTATTAAAATCTACCCTCATGGTGACTCTGAAGAACCAGACGGAGCTGGACCAGATGCGCGCGGCGGGGCACGTCGTGGGCACGACCCTGCGGCGCGTGGCCGAGGCGGCCGAGCCGGGCGTCAGCCTGGCCGAGCTCGAAGCCATCGGCGCCGCCTGCATCAAGGAGCACGGTGCCGAGCCCTCATTCCTCGGCTACCGCCCCCGGTGGGCCGACACCCCCTACCCGGCGACGCTCTGCCTGTCGGTCAACGACGTTATCGTGCACGGTATCCCCGACAAGCGGAGGTTGAAGGACGGCGACATCCTGTCGATCGACTGTGGCGCGATCGTCCGCGGCTACCACGGCGACGCCGCGGTGACCGTGCCCGTCGGCCAGGTGGACGATGCGGCCGAACGCCTGATGAAGGTCACCCGCGAGGCCCTGACGGCGGCGATCGCGGCGGCCGTGCCCGGCGGGCGGCTCGGCGACGTCTCGTACGCGGTGGAGAGCACCGCCCGGCCGTACGGCCTGCTCGAAGGCTGCGGCGGCCACGGCATCGGCACCGCCATGCACGAGGCCCCGGACGTCCCCAACACCGGCCGGCCCGGGCGCGGCATGAAGCTCCGCGAGGGCCTGGTCATCGCGATCGAGCCGATGCTCATCGAGAGCGGCGGCGACGAGGGCCGTACGCTCGCCGACGGCTGGTCGGTGGCCACCGCCGACGGCAGCCGCGCCGCCCACTTCGAGCACACCGTCGCGATCACCGCCGACGGTCCAGAGGTCCTCACGCGGTGAATACGACACGCTCACATCATGAGAAACCGCCCCGCACGAGACGGGGCGGTTCTCGGATACCGCGTCAGCAGGAGTGCGTCCAGGAGCACTCGAGGTTCTGCGCCGACGAGCGCGCGGTGGACCGTACGGCGGAGGTCGCCGCGGACGGGCCGCCGGCCAGCCGGACGGCGATCTTGTCCTGGAGGTCGGTCGGAGCGCCGCCCTTGTAGCCGTTGAAGATGATGGAGAAGATCAGCGGCTGGCCGTCCGGGTCCTTCACGTACCCCGACAGCGCGCTGACGCCGGTCAGCGTGCCGGTCTTGGCGTGGACGTTGCCGGCCGCCGGGGTGCCGACCATGCGCGAGCGGAGCGTGCCGCCCACGAGCTGGTCGGGCTGGCCGGCGATCGGGATCGCGTTGTAGAAGACCGGGAACCAGCTCTTGCGCTGCGCGGCCCGCAGCACGTTGCTGATCTGCGTGGCCGTCGTGTAGTTCGTGTGGCCGAGCCCCGAGCCGTCGGTCTGCTTGACCTGCGAGGTGTCCACGCCGAGCGTCTTGAGGTACTTCGCGACCACCGGCAGGCCGGCGGTCCAGCTCCCGTGCCCGGTGACCTTGCGGCCGATCTCCTTGACGAGAGTCTCGGCGATCATGTTGTTGCTCAGCTTCAGGTACGGCGTCGCGATCCGGGACAGGGGGATCGACCGCCGGGTCGTGACCACCCGGGCGCCCTTCGGCGTCGTGCCGTGCGTCGTGTCGCCCTCGACCGTCACGCCGTGGGCCTTCAGCGCCCGCCGGAAGACGTCCGCGGCGTACAGCGCGGGGTCCTGGACGGTGGCCAGGTCGTCGAACGTGGCGTCCGCGGGGATGGAGCCGCTGATGACGATCGTGTTGGTGCCGACCGTACGGTCCACCGAGACCGTCGAGGCCGAACCGGCGGCGCCCGTGGTCGCCTTGTTCTGGATCGTGACGACGCCCGTCTCGGGGCTGAGGGAGACCTTCGGCGGCTGCCCAGGGGTGGTCGGCGTGACGACCACGTCGACCGTGCCGACGTCGAAGACGTCGTCCGGGGAGACGGTCAGCGCGGAGATCTCGGCGGCGTAGTAGTAGGGGAAGTCGGTCGGGTCCCAGTCGGGCCCGAGCCGCGGGCCCTCGAACCAGCTGTCGTCGGCGACCAGGTCGCCCTTGACCGTCTTGACGCCGCCGGCCGCGACCTCCGCGGCGAGCCGGTCGTACGCGGCGGCGCCCAGCGTGGGGTCGCCGGTGCCCTTGAGATAGAGGGTGCCGCCGCGCGTGTAGACGCTCGTACGGAACCGGTAGCCGGTGCCGAGGATCCCGAACGCCGCGGCGGACGTCTCGATCTTGTTGTTGGAGGCGGGAACGACGCGCGTGTCGGCGTCGTGGGAGTACAGGACCGCGCCGGTACGGGCGTTCCGTACGGTCACGCCGGCGGTCGCGCCGCTCAGGCGGCTGTCGGACAGGATCTGGTCGATGTCGGTCTTCAGATCGCCGGGAGCGACCGCACGTGTCGAGGTTGAGCCGACGGCGGCCTGGGCCGGAACGGCGACGCCGGAGCCGGCGACCACCCCTCCTGCGAGCAACAGGGCCAATCCGGTTGATCGTCGCATGACGGACGATAGTAAGAGATCCTTACCGACCAGTGGCGGTGATGGCCGGAACCGGTACCGGCAGGCGCCCAAGTCATGCGATTCGCACGAGGCCGTACGCGGCGCTCTTCGCGCCGCGGCCTCACGACCCGGCCTTGACCCTGACGCGACCGGAGGCTCCACGATCGGCCCATGAGCGAGCGGAGCGAGCGAATCGATGAACACGCGCGCCCGGTCTCTCTCCCGACGAAGGAGGTCCCGTGAGCGAATACACCAGTCCCGTTCCCGTGCCGGCATTCGACGCGACCGCGCCCGAGGTCTATCGGGAGATCTACGGCATGCCGATGTTCGTCAACGTTCCCACCCACGACTTCGCGGCCTCGAAGGACTTCTGGATCCGCGGGCTCGGGTTCATCGACCTGTTCTCCATTCCGGATCGCGTGACCCACCTGCGGCGCTGGGCCTTCCAGGACGTCCTCCTCGTGCCCGGGGAACGGGTCGGCGAGGCCGCGGCGATGAGCATCAGCTTCGCCTGCGTTCTCCGCCAGATCGACGAGGTCGCCGCCCGCTGCGAGGAACTCGCGCCGGGATGCACCAGCGGGCCGCGGGAGATGCCGTGGAACTCCATCGAGTTGACGGTCACCACACCGGAGAACGCGCGGGTCGTCATGACCGCCGCTCAGCCGCTCGATCCACGGAGCGCGCGGGCGGAGGCTCTGCGGGCGGTGGGCCTGAAGATCCCCGAACCTGAGACTCCGAAAGCCTGACGTGCCCACCTCCGGTGATCTCCGCCTCTGGAGATCCGCCGTCGGCGAGGTGGGCGACACTGGGTGGATGCCCAGTGACGCCCGCGGACACGAGCCGATCTTCACCGGAGAGAACGCCGAACCGGGCGGTCCCGACGGTCTCACCGTCGGCCGGACGGCCGCGCTGGTCGGGGTCAGCGTGAAGACCTTGCACCACTGGGACACGGTCGGTCTCGTGCGTCCGAGCGGGCGTTCCTGGGCCGGGTACCGGTTGTACTCCGGCGACGACGTCGCCCGGATCCACCGGGTCCTGGTCTACCGGAAGCTCGGGTTCCCCCTCGCCGAGATCGGCCGGGTCCTCGACGACCCGGACGCCGACGCGCGCGACCACCTGAGCCGGCAGCGGTCACTGCTCGTGGAGCGCATCTCCGGCCTGCAGAAGATGGTCGACGCCGTCGATCACATGATGGAGGCGTTGAACACCGGCATACGGCTGTCTCCCGAGGAGCAGCGTGAGATCTTCGGCGACGACTGGCAGCCCGCATGGGTCGAGGACGCCGAGGACCGCTGGGGCGACACCGCGCAGTGGACGCAGTACGCCGAGCGCGTGGCCTGGATGACGGCGGACGACTGGCGGCACGTCGCGGCGGCGACCGAGGCCCTGCACGCCGACCTCGCCTCCGCCAGGCGCGCCGGCGTCGCGCCCGGCTCGGACGAGGCGAACGCCCTCGCGGAGCGGCACCGCGCGTCGATCGCGACGTACTTCGACTGCACGCACTCGATGCACGTGTGCCTGGGGCGGAAGTACGTCGCCGATCCCGGGTTCGCCGCGCACTACGACGCCCTCGCGCCGGGGCTGGCCGCCTGGCTGCGCGACGCGATCTTCGCCAATGCCGAGGCTCATGGCGTCGACCCAGCGTCGGCGAAGTGGGAATGACGGCCGTGTGAGGTCCGCGAGCCGTGGCTGCGCGCGATCTACGACCGCGTACGGAACCGCACGCGCGCTCACCCGGACCCGTTCTGGTGATCCTCCCGGCTCGGCCAGAACGGTGTTGGGCGTACCGTGAGTTCCGCCCCTGCCAGGGCGTTTCCCCCACTTCGAGGACGCGCTTTGATCCTGTCCGAAACCGCCCTTTCGCCTGCGCGGGTACGGGCCGCCACCCGCGCCACGTACGTCGCCTTCATCGGAACCGGTCTCGCGTTCGCCAGCTGGGCCGCGCGCATTCCCCAGGTCCGGGACCGGCTGCACCTGCAGCCGTCCGAGCTCGGGCTCGTGCTGCTCGCCCTCGCGGCGGGTTCGGTCCTGTCGCTGCCGCTGTCCGGGCCGGTGCTCGCCCGCCTCGGGTCGCGCCGGATGGTCGCCGCGATGGCCCTGCTCCTCTCGGTCGGGCTGGTGATCGTCTCCTTCGGCTACCTGGCCGGCGTGCTGCCGGTCGTCTGCGGGCTGTTCCTGATCGGCTTGGGCAACGGCGCGTGGGACGTCGCCATGAACGTCCAGGGCGCACGCGTCGAGCGTCTCCTGAACCGCTCGATCATGTCCCGGTTCCACGCCGGGTTCAGCCTGGGTACGGTCGCCGGGGCGGTCATCGGCGCCGGGATGGTCGCGCTGCACGTGCCCGTCACCGCCCACCTGCTGGGAGTGGCGGTCGCCGTGGCGGCGGTGGTGCCGCTCGCGGTCCAGCGGTTCGTGCCCGACCAGGACGACGACGCCGCCGAAGAGCCCGGCCGCTCCCGTAACGCCTGGGCCGAGCCCCGTACGCTGCTGATCGGGCTGTTCGTCCTCGCGTTCGCCTTCGCCGAGGGCACCGGGAACGACTGGATCAGCGTCGCCCTCATCGACGGCCACCACGCGGACGCCACCCTCGGCACGCTGGGGTTCGCGGCGTTCCTCGCCGCGATGACCCTCGGCCGGTGGGTCGGGCCCGGCCTGCTCGACCGGTACGGGCGGGTCGTGGTGATCCGGGCGCTCTCATCGCTGGCCGTCGCCGGGCTGCTGCTCTTCGTCTTCGGGCCGTCCACGCCGGTCGCCTTCGCCGGAGCGCTCCTCTGGGGTGCGGGCACCTCGCTGGGCTTTCCGGTCGGAATGAGCGCCGGGGCCGACGACCCGGCCCGGGCGCCCGCACGCGTCAGCGTGATCGCCTCGATCGGCTACTTCGCCTTTCTCGGCGGGCCGCCGTTGATCGGGTTCCTCGGTCAGCGGTTCTCCGTGCTGCGCGGGCTCACCGCGGTCGCCGCGGTGCTGGCGCTGGCCGCGCTGATCGCCGGCAACGTAGATAATCTAGCTTGGCGAAGAACCTCCCGATGTCGGCGGCGAGGTCGTCCGGGCGGTCCATGGCGATGAAGTGGTGGCCGCCGGGGTTGTCCTCCGGCCAGTGGACGATGGTGTTGCCGCGTTCGGCGAGCCGGCGGATCCCGGGAGGCCCGCTGTACACCCCGGTGGGTACCGGCTTCTGGCCCTCCGGCCACGCCGAGGAGGCGCTGTCGTAGTAGGGCCACGCGGAGGTTCCGAACGTCCCGGTGAGCCAGTAGAGGGTCAGGTTGGTCAGGAACAGGTCGCGGTCGATGGCCTCCTCGAGCGGCCCGGCGCCGGCGTTGAACTCATGGAACTTCTGCAGCATCCAGGCCAGGGCCCCGACCGGTGAGTCGTGCCACCCGTAGGCGAAGGTCTGCGGCGCGGCGCGCAGAAGCGCGTGATGGTCCACGCCGTTGACCCAGTCCTGCTCCATCATCCGCGCGTACGCGGCCCGCTCCTCGTCGTTCATCTCGGGTACGTCGGCCTCGGCCGGGAAGCCGAGCCCGCTGATGACGTAGACGCCGACCACGTGCTCCGGAGCGGCCCTGGCGACCTCCGGGGCGACGTACGCGCCCAGGTCGCCGCCCTCGGCGCCGTACCTGTCATAGCCGAGGCGGCGCATCAGCTCCACCCAGGTCCGCGCCACGCGCGACGGATCCCAGCCCGTCTCGCGCGGCGGAGCGGAGAACCCGAACCCCGGCACCGACGGCGCCACCACATGGAACGCCTGGTCACGGCCGTGGGCACGCGGGTCGGTGAGCGGGCCGATGAGCCGGGCGAACTCCACGATCGAGTTCGGCCAGCCGTGGGTGAGGAGCAGTGGAAGGGCGTCCGGCTCCGGTGAACGGACGTGGAGGAAGTGGATGTCCTGGCCGTCGATCTCGGTGGTGTACTGCGGGAACCGGTTCAGCTCGGCCTCGTGTCTCCGCCAGTCGTACCTGGTACGCCAGTGGTCGGCCAGCTCCGCGAGGACGTCGGCCGGAACGCCGCGGCTCCATCCGTCTCCGGGCGGCATCGACCGGGGCAGGCGGGTGCGCGCCAGCCGGTCGTTCAGGTCGTCCAGGTCGGCTTGGGGGATGTCGATGCGGAAGGGCGTGATGCTCATGTGGCCACGCTAGAAACCGATCAGGTCGGTTCCTGACCGCTTTCGAGACGCTCACAAGACAACACCGAGACGGTTCGGTGGGATGGTCCCACCCGCGAGGCGACCCAGTCGGACGTAGCCAGTTTCGCGAAGTGGCCCTGGCGCCGAGCGGGACCAGGCGGTCAAGATCTTGAGCCATGCGCGCGGTCGTCTTCGATATGGACGGGACGCTCTTGGACAGTGTCCCCACGGTGTCCCGGGCATACGCCGACGCGATCCAATCGCTCGGCGGCCCGCCGGTCACGCCGGATGAGGTGGTCGCCGGCTGGCATGTCGGCCACACGGAGCTGGTTCTGGCACACTTTCTCGGCCGCGCGTGCGGCCCCGCCGAGGTCGAACGCTTTCACGCGCACCTGGACCCGGCCGTCGCCGAGCTGCGCCCGTTCCCCGGCATCCCGGCCCTGCTCGACGACCTCACCGACGCGGGCCTGCGGCTCGGCGTATTCACGGCGGCCACACGGCGAGTGGCCACGAGCATGCTCGCCGCCGCCGGAATCGACATGCGGTTCGAGGTGGTCGTCGCCGGCGATGAGGTGGAGCGGCCCAAGCCGGCGCCGGACGGGCTGTTGATGGCGGAGCGGCGGCTCGGAGTTCCGGCCGAGGCGACCGCATACGTGGGCGACGCCGAAGTCGACCTCGGCTGCGCCGACGCGGCGGGGGCACAGGGTGTGCACGCCGGATGGGGCGCACGCGCCGGGGTCCGTGTCGGGGCTCACCCGGTCGCCGTACGTCCGCACGACCTGGTCGAGCTGCTGGCGCGGCCTGGCGATCACACCGGCCCTGTCATCCCCACTCGTTGATCGCCGCGATCGGAACTAGCGGCGGTAGCCGGCCATCTGTTCCAGGCGGGCGATGCGCTCGGCCGTCGGCGGGTGGGTGGAGAACAGGCGGACGATGCCCTCGCCGCGGAACGGGTTGGCGATCATCAGGTGGCTGACCGAGGCCAGGCGGCCGTCCTCGGGCAGCGGGAGTCGGCGCGTGCCGTGCTCGATCTTTCGCAGGGCCGAGGCGAGGGCCAGCGGGTCGCCGCAGAGCCGGGCGCCGGAGGAGTCGGCCTGGTACTCGCGGGTGCGGCTGATGGCCAGCTGCACGATGGTCGCGGCGATCGGGCCGAGGAACATCAGCAGCAGCGCGCCGAGGATGCCGCCGCCGTCGTCGTCATCGGAGCCGCCGAGCGGCAGGAACCAGGCGAGGTTGGCGATCCAGGTGACGACCGCGGCGAGTGCGCCGGCGACCGAGGAGATCAGGATGTCGCGGTTGTAGACGTGCGACAGCTCGTGGGCGAGCACGGCCCGCAGCTCACGCTCGTCGAGGATCTCCAGGATGCCCAGGGTGCAGCAGACCGCCGCGTTGCGCGGATTGCGGCCCGTCGCGAAGGCGTTGGGCGCCACGGTCGGTGAGACGTAGAGCCGGGGCATCGGCGCGCGGGCGGCCGTGGACAGCTCGCGGACGATGCGGTACATCGCGGGCTGTTCGACCTCGCTGACCTGCCGGGCGCGCATGGCCGAGAGCGCGATGCGGGCGCTCGCGAAATAGGCGACACCATTGGTGAGCAGCGCGATCACGACCGCGATGGCAAGGCCGTTGCGTCCGCCGAGCGCGCCTCCGACGACCACGATCAGTGCCGACAGCGCGCCGAGCAGGACCGCCGTACGGACGCCGTTGAACCGCACCTTGAAAACCTCCCCAGGCTCCCGTTTGTAAAACGGTCTGACCAGGAGAAATGTTCCCCGTTACGGGACGGCCAGCGCCGCCGCGTGGAGCACCAGCTCAGGGGCCGCGGACACGACGAGCGCGCCGGCCAGGGAGACCGCGATGGCGATGCCGCCCGTGCGGCCGACGCGCACCGTCTCGGGCCGCTCGGCGGGGGCGAAGAGACGCGCCGCCCAGCCCAGGTAGTAGTACAGCCCGAGCACGGTGTTCACGGCCATGATCACCGCGAGCCAGGTCGCGGCGCCGCCGATCGCCGCCCGGAAGACGACCACCTTGGCGAACAGGCCCATCACGCCCGGCGGCAGGCCGGCCAGGCAGACGAGGAAGAACGCCAGGGCGATCGCGACGCCCGGGTTGGCGCGGGCCAGGCCGCGGTAGTCGCCGAGGTCACGCCGGCCGCGCCGGGCGACGACGGTGACCACCGCGAAGGCGCCGATGTTCATGATCGCGTACATGGCGACGTACGCGGCCGTCGCCGTCATCGACTCGTGCGGCCGGACGCGGGTGCCGCCGGCCAGCGGCGCCAGCATGAAGCCCGACTGGGCCACCGACGACCAGGCGAGCAGGCGCACGGCGTCGCGCTGGCGCAGGGCGAGCAGGTTGCCGAGCGTCATCGTGGCCGCCGACAGCACGCCGAGCAGCGGCCCCCAGGTGCCGCCGAGCGGCCAGAACCCGGCGGTGAGGACCAGCGTCAGGCCGGCGAACCCGCCCGCCTTCGACACGACCGACAGGAACGCCGCGACCGGCAGCGGCGCGCCCTGGTAGACGTCCGGGGCCCAGAAGTGGAAGGGGACCGCCGCGACCTTGAAGCCGAACCCGGCGATCACCGCGACGACGCCGACCGCCGCGACCGGCTTGAGGTCCGCCGGCACGTGGGCCAGCCCGGCGGCGACCCGGTCGAGGTGCATCGCGCCGGTCACGCCGTACACCAGGCTGATGCCGAACAGCGTCACCGCCGACGACACGACCGACACGAGGAAGAGCTTGAGCGCCGCCTCGCTCGCCACCCCGTCGTAGCGGCGCAGGGCCACCAGCGCGAACACCGGCAGCGACAGCGTCTCCAGCGCGACGACGAGCGTGATCAGGTCACGGCCCGAGGCCAGCAGCAGCGCTCCGGTGACGGCCGCGAGCAGCAGGAAGTGGTACTCCCCGGCCGGGAGCGCCGAGCGGCCGATCTCGCCGTGCGACAGCAGGACGACCACGAGCGCCGTCAGCAGCACGATCACCTGGAAGAGCGTGGCGAAGTCGTCGGCGACGTAGGAGCAGGACCGGCCGGTGCAGAACGTCGTACGGCCGTGGCCGGGCACGAGCGCGACGGCCGCGGCGGCGAGGGCGAGGACCGTCAGCAGGCCGGTGACGCGCCGGGGCGTGCCGAACGCGTCGGCCATGAGCACCACGACGGAGCCGACCGCGACGATCAGCGTCGGCAGGATCGCGAGGTAGTCGATGGACTGGATCATCATTGGCCGCCCAGGAGCACGCGTACGGCGCCGTCGGTGAGGTCGAGGAGCGTCTTGGGCCACAGGCCGATGAACACTGTGGCCGTGATGAGCGGGGTCCAGGCGAGCAGCTCGTGCGCGCGGACGTCGGCGAACCGCGTGCGGACCCAGCGCTCGGCGACCGGCCCGTGGGTGATCCGCGCGAGCAGGCGCAGGAAGTACGCGGCGGTGAGGACCGCGCCGAGACCGCCCAGGGCCATGAACGTCACGTACGTCGCGCGCGGCAGCCCGGCGTGCGGCTGGTACGCGCCGAGCAGCGCGAGCATCTCGCCCCAGAACCCGGCCAGGCCCGGCAGCCCGAGGCTCGCCACCGCCGCGAACGTGAGGATCGAGGCGAGGTAGGGCGCCTTGGCGAGCATGCCGCCGCCGAGGGTGTCGAGGTCGCCGGTGCGGTACCGCTCCTTGACCGCGCCCGCGACGAAGAACAGCAGGCCGGTGATGAGCCCGTGCGCGATGTTGCCGAACAGCGCGGCGTTGACGCCGACCGGCGTGAGCGTCGCGATGCCGAGCAGCACGAAGCCCATGTGGCCGATCGAGGAGTAGGCGATCATGCGCTTGAGCTCGCGCTGGGCCAGGCACGCGAGCGCGCCGTAGATGATCCCGATGACCGCGAGGAGGCCGAGCCACGGGGCCAGCACCCGCGCGCCCTCGGGGACCTCCGGCACCGCGATGCGGACGAAGCCGTACGTGCCCATCTTCAGCAGGACGCCGGCGAGCAGGACCGAGCCGACGGTCGGCGCCTCGGTGTGCGCGTCCGGCAGCCAGGTGTGCAGCGGCCACATCGGCGTCTTGACCGCGAACCCGATGGCGACCAGGCCGAACGCGGCGAGCTGCACGTTGTGCGACAGGCCCGCGCCGTGGCGCGCGGCGAGCGTCGTCATGTCGAGCGTGTGGGCGTTCACCGCGATCAGCAGGATGCCGACGAGCAGGAAGCCGGAGCCGAGCAGGGTGTAGAGGATGAACTTGTTCGCCGCCGCCCGCGCCCGCTCGCGCGCCCCGGGCGATCCGCCCCAGTGCGCGATGACGAAGTACATCGGGATCAGGACGACCTCGAAGAAGACGAAGAACAGCACGAGGTCGAGGGAGACGAACGTGCCGAGCATGCCGACCTCGAGCAGCAGGATCAGCCCGATCAGCGCACGCGCCGGGCCGGTGCCCTCGTCGGCCGCGGGCAGCACCCGCGCGGTGTAGACCATGCACAGGAAGGTCAGCGCCGCGGTGAGCACGACGAGCGGCAGCGAGATGCCGTCGACGCCGAGGTGGAAGCGCAGGCCGATGGAGGCCGCCCACGTGTGGTCGAAGCCGAGCTGCGGGCCGCGCCGTCCGTAGTCGAACACCGCCGCCGCGACGACGGCCAGCACCAGCGTCACCGCCGAGAAGAACAGGCCGTGCAGCCGGGCCAGCCGGGTGAGCCGGGGCTGGCTCCCGCCGGGCGCGAACAGCGTCAGGAGGGCGCCTGCGAACGGCACGACCAGCATCGCCGTGAGGATCATGTGAGCACCACCACCGCGAGAACGATGAGCACCACGCCCGCCATGACCCCCGAAACGTACGCCTGCGGGTTGCCGTTCTCGGTCCGGCGCAGCAGGCCGCCGAGCCGCCGCGCGCCCCGGCCCGTGCCCACGACGGCGGCGTCCACCGCCCGCTCGTCGGTGTGCACGACCATCTCCGCGAGTGCCAGGACCGGCCGTACGACCAGGACGCCGTAGACGGCGTCGAGGCGGAACCCGTCGCGCAGCAGCGGGCGGGCCGGGCCCAGCAGGCGCACCGGGTCGAGCGCCGGGTCGCGGTTCCAGACCAGGAAGACCGCGCCGGCGCCCGCGGCCACGAACAGCAGCGACACGAGCGACATGCCCAGCTCGGGCCGTAGCCTGTCGCTGCCGAGCC
Source organism: Actinoallomurus oryzae (assembly GCF_039541955.1). NCBI lineage: Bacteria > Bacillati > Actinomycetota > Actinomycetes > Streptosporangiales > Thermomonosporaceae > Actinoallomurus > Actinoallomurus oryzae. The sequence goes on from NZ_BAABHF010000009.1 coordinate 276,588, forward strand.
CGAAGAACCCGAGGATCAGCGCCGGGACGGCGAGCACCGCCACGGGCCAGCGCATCAGCCCGCTCGCCTCACGCGCGCCTCCGGGGGACCGGCGTTCGCCGAAGAACGCGACCAGCCAGGTGCGGGTGGCGTACGCGGCGGTGACGGCGACGGTGAGCAGCCCGGCGACCAGGACCAGCCAGCCGGTCCAGGACGGAACGGCCGGACCGGCATGGTCGCCCGCTCTCAGCGGGGCGTAGGCGAACCACCCGAAGTCGCTCTTTGGTCCGGGCTGCCGCGCCGCGTGCCAGGCCTGGGACAGGATGGTGTCCTTGCTGAAGAAGCCGCTGGCGGGCGGGACGCCGGCCAGCGCGGCGAAGCCGACCGTCATCGACCAGAACGTCACGGGCATGGCGTGCCGCAGGCCGCCCATGGCGCTCAGCATGTTCGAGCCGACCGCGACGATGATGCAGCCGGCACCCAGGAACAGCAGCGCCTTGAACGCTCCGTGCGCCAGCAGGTGGAACAGTGCGCCGTCGCGGGTGCCGACGGCCAGGCCGCCGCCCATGTACGCGAGCTGGCTGATCGTGGAGTAGGCCAGGACGCGTTTCAGGTCGTCCTGGGCGAGGGCGGCCAGCGCGGCGCCGAGCATCGAGATCGCGGCGATGACCCCGAGGACGGCCAGCGACGCCGGGGCGAACAGGAACGCCGGGTAGAGGCGGGCGACGACGTAGATCCCGGCGGCGACCATCGTGGCGGCGTGGATCAGCGCGCTGACCGGCGTGGGACCGGCCATGGCGTCCGGCAGCCAGGTGTGCAGCGGGAACTGGGCGCTCTTGCCCGCCAGGCCGCAGAGCAGCAGGAGTGTCCCCGCGACGAGCGCGGTGTGCGACATCGAGGGCACACGGCTCAGCACCGTACGGATCTCGAAGGAGTGCGCCGCCAGGCCGAGGACGAAGATGCCGAACAGGAAGCCGACGTCGCCGAGGCGGGTCACCAGGAAGGCCTTGACCGCCGCCCGGGAGGTCGCCCGGTCGTGCCAGTAGTGGCCGATCAGGAAGTAGGAGCAGATGCCCATGACCTCCCAGCCGACGTACAGCGCCAGCAGGTCGCCCGACAGCACGACGAGGAGCATCGCGGCGGTGAACAGGCTGATGAACGCGGCGTAGGAGGAGTAGCGCGGGTCGTCGCGCATGTAGGCGACCGAGTAGATCTGCACGGCCAGCGCGACGCAGCAGACCAGCAGGGCGACGACCGCCGCCGTGCCGTCGACGTCGAGGGAGACGCCGAACGGGATGCCGCCGGTCCGTACGGTGGCGAGCGTGCCCGTACGGGTCCGCGGGTGCTGCCACTGGACGGCGGCGACCACCGCGGTCAGGACCGTGGAGGCCGCGACCGGCAGCACCGCGACCAGGGCCGGGCCGTTGGCGGGCAGCCGCCGGGCGAGGATCCGCGCCCGTCCCGGCTCCGTACCCGGCGACACGCCGCGGCGGACGCGGCGGGCGAACGGGGTCAGCAGATGGGAGATGGTCGGCCCGAAGATCATGCCGATGAACGCGGCGGCGAACGGCAGCAGAACCGCGACGGCCGCCAGGACGATCACTGGCGTGCTCCTTCTTCTCTGTCCTCGTGGAGCGTGCGCAGGCGGTCGACGTCGACCGTCTGGCGGTTGCGGTAGATCAGCAGGACGAGCGCGAGGCCGAGACCGACCTCGGCGGCGGCCAGCACGATGACGAACAGCGTGAGCACCTGCCCGCCGTGCAGCCGGTCGGCCCAGCGCATGTCGAACACGACGAGGTTGAGGTTGACCGCGTTGAGCATGAGCTCGACGGACATGAGCACGAGGATCGCGTTGCGGCGGGCGAGCACGCCGTACACGCCCACCGAGAACAGCACCGCCGCGATGACCACCGGATAGACGAGGTGCATCTCAGGCCTCCTCGTCGATCCGGGCGAGCACGATCGTGTCCTCGTCGTCGGCTCCCCGCGGCTTCCTGCGTGCGAGCGGGCCGGGGGTGCGGGGGCGGGGGCGCTGGGGCGGCTCGGGCTCGGGTTCGGCCTGCTGGGGGCCGATGTCGGAGCGGGAGAGCACGATCGCACCGATGAGCGCGGCGAGTAGGAGCACCGACAGGGCCTCGAAGGGCAGCACCCAGGTGCGGAAGAGGGCGGCGCCGATGGCGCCGGAGCTGCCGCTGCCGACCCTCGCCTTGAGCGGGAAGTAGGCGTCGCGGAAGCCCCGTACGAGGGTGGTGACGAGGACGACGGCGGTCGCGCCGGCGGTGATGATCGCGACGACGCGGTTGCCGGAGTCGAGGTCCTCCGAACGGCCGATCGGCGCCCGGGTCAGCATGATGCCGAACAGCAGCAGCACCACGACCGCGCCGACGTAGATCAGTACCTGCACCCAGGCGACGAACTCCGCGGCGAGGACGACGTACGAGGCCGCCAGCGCGCCGAAGGAGACGACGAGCCAGAGCGCGGCGTGCACGAGCTGGCGGGTGCTCACGACCATGACGCCGGAGCCGATCGCGACCACGCCGAGCGCCAGGATGACGATGTCGGCGGCGGTCACCGGGCCCTGCCCCCGCCCGGGCCCGCGGGACTCCTGGGCCCCTTGGGCAGCTCGCGGGGTGGTTCGGCGCCCTTGTCGTGGGCGGGCGGCGGAGGCACCGTCCACATCCATTCGCGCAGCCGCTCGCGTTCGTGGGTCAGCTCGGTGATGTCGTACTCGGCGTACTCGAACTCCGGCGACCAGAACAGCGCGTCGAAGGGGCAGGCCTCGATGCAGATGCCGCAGTACATGCAGAGCGCGAAGTCGATGGCGAACCGGTCGAGGACGTTGCGTGCCCGCGGCCGGCCGCCTTCGGGCGCGGGCAGCGTCTCCTTGTGGGAGTCGATGTAGATGCACCAGTCGGGGCACTCCCGGGCGCACAGCATGCAGACGGTGCAGTTCTCCTCGAGGAGGGCGATGACGCCGCGGCTGCGTGGCGGCAGGTCAGGCTGAACCTCGGGGTACTGCCGCGTGACGGAACGACGCGTCATCGTACGCAGCGTGACCGCGAGGCCCTTTGCCAGACCGGATCCGGGAAGGCGTGCCACGAGTCACCATGATTGCTTATCCGTGCCCATTGGCAAACCGGAGCCCATCTCATGCGCTCCTTCGGCCCCACGGGAGTTTCCGGGGCGCGACGCGTCACACGCGGACCGTGGAAACCTCAGGTCCATTACGTCCGTCAGAATGGGTGTGAGTCACTTCCGGCCGGTCCCGCCGTACGATCGAAGTATGGCCTGGCCTTCTCCGTCGCCCCGGCCTCCGATGCGGCCGCCGGTGGGGCCCCGTGCCCCCCAGCCGACAGAGGGGCTGGGGTGGGCGTTGATTCCACTGGTCACGATCGGCTTCGGCTCTCCCGTGTCGTTCCTCTACGCCGCGGTCCGCCGCCGGTCGCCCACCCTGGGTGTCGCGGCGGCCGGGTACGGCGCCGGAGTGATCGGCACGATCCTGGGGTTCGGCTCCGGGAGTGCCGCCGGCGTCCTGCTGGGGCTGCTCCTGTTCGTCGTCACCTGGTGGGTCAGCGCGGCCCACGCGCTGTCCGCCCGCCCGCGGGTCTACCCGCGGCCCGACGTGCGCGGGCAGATGAACGAGCAGGTCGTCGCCATGGCGCGGCAGCGGCGTTCGCTGCGGGAGGCCGCACGCAAGATCGTCGCCGAGGACCCCGTCCTCGCGCGTGAGCTGCGCATCGGCCGGCCCGACCTGATGCTGCGGCAGTTCGACGACGGCGGCCTGATCGACGTCAACCACGTGCCGCCGGAGGTGCTGAGCCGGCTGCCCGGCCTGACGTACGAGATGGTCGACCGGATCATGCAGTCCCGCAGCCAGGGCGGCGGGTTCATCTCCGCCGAAGAGGTCGCCGTGCGATGCGACCTGCCGCCGTCCGTCGTATCCGACATCGCCGAGTACGCCCTGTTCATCCGCTGACCGCAGGGTGGGGCTGACCCCACCCCCGTTTCCCCGTACTGGCACGATCGACCTGGTGAGCGCCCACTCGCGAGCATTGGGGACTTGACGTCCTCCCTCGCCTGATGGCGGGGGATTCCAACCAGGTCCCTACCCAGAGGAGAGCGCAGGTTGAAGTTCGCGGTTCGTAGCCCCGCCCAATGGCTGGAGGGCTCCCCGCGCAGTCACGGCACGCCCTGCCGCGATGTTCTTGGCCGCGTTCACATCCGCATGATCGACATGCCCACAGGCGCGACAACGAAAGACCGCTTGGCTCTCGCGGTTCTTCGCAGCACAGTGCCCACAGGCATGACAGATCTGGGATGTGTACGCAGGAACGGTCTTCTTCACCCGGCCCGGCGCCTTCTGCTCCAGGCGGGTCACCAAGTGGCCCCAACCGGCCGCGTGGATGGCCCGGTTGAGCCCGGCTTTGGCCCGCACGTGCCTCCCCGGCGCAGCGAGGGTGCCACGCGCGGAACGGACCATATCCTTAATCTGCAGATCTTCAACGCGTATGAGATCGAAGCGGCGGGCCAGCCGGGTGGAGGTCTTCTCCACCCAATCCCTGCGCCGGTCGGTTTCACGGCCCTTCAACCGGCCGATCGCCGTCTTGATCCGCTTCCGTCGGTTCGACCCCGGCTTCGCCCGCGCCAGCCTGCGCCGCAGCCGCAACACACGCTTGGCTTCGGTCTCGCGCAGGCCAGGCGCCGACAACAGCTCTCCGGTCGACAGCGCGGCCGACACGATCACGCCACGGTCGACACCGACGACCTCACCCGTACCGGGACCCTCGATCGGTGGCGGAAGTACCGCGAACGCCACGTGCCAGCGCCCTGCCCGGTCCCGCTTCACTCGGAAGGATTTCGCCTCGCCGGGGATCTCGCGGGACCAGCGGAACCGCACCCAACCGACCTTGGGGACCCTGACTTCGCCCACCTTGCGGGACAGACGGCGCACGTCCCAGTGGTTGCCGAGCCGCCCGACGATCCGGAACCCCTCATGCACCCCTGCCTTACGCCATGTCGGCCGCCGATGCGTCCCGGCGAAGAAATTCGCCATGGCTTGGGCGAAGTCACGCAACGCCTGTTGCTGCACCGTCTGGGAGCCCGCCGCCAGCCACGCGAACTCCTTCCTGGCCTCAGTCAGTTGCCGCTAACCACCACCACCGACATCCTGATGAGGCGGCTGCGGGGCCTGCTCGCCCTGCCGCTCGACCTGCCGGCATTGGTGATCGTCGGATACGCGTGGTCGATCGTGGCGCTCAACGTCGCCTATCCGGCCCGCTGGCTGATCGGCATGGGCGGTTCGTACCACGACGCGTGGGGCGGGCCGACCTTCGCGGGCGTCTGGGCCTTCCACGCGGTGTTCGGCGGGCTGACCTTCCTGTACCTGACCCCCTGGATCCTGCGCGGCCTCAACCACGCGCGGGTCCGCCTGCTCGGCCCATGACTCCTACTCTTCGGCTGGTCCTGCGAGCGCCGGTCAGCCGCCGGGCGTGGGTCGAACTCGCGTACGTGCTGGTCAGCACGCCGCTGGCCGCTCTCGGCTTCGCGTACGTGGTGGTGATGCTGGTGCTCGGCGCTGGTCTGTCCGTCACCGCTGCGGGCTTTCCGCTGCTGGCGGCCGGGCTGGTGGGGGCGCGGCGGATCGGCGGCCTGCACCGGCGGCTGGCCGGACGGTTCCTCGGCGAGCGGATCGAGGCGCCCGCACGGCCGGTGGCCACGCCGGGGCCGCTCGGCCGGATGCAGACGCGGCTCAGCGACCCGGCCGGCTGGCGCACCGTGGCCTACCTGCTGCTGAAACTCCCCGTCATCGCCCTCCAGGTGTACGTCCTCGCGCTCACCTGGGTCTGGGGCGTGGTCGCGGCCACCCGTCCCCTGCAGAACGCCCTCGGTCTCAACCAGGAGGCTCCCGGCTCGCACACCCTGTTCGACAACGGCGCGCTCATGTGCGTCGGCGGGGTGGCGCTGCTGTTCCTGGCGCCGTGGGCCGTGCACGTGGCCACGGTGCCCGACCGGATGCTGGCGCGGTGGCTGCTCGGTCGGCGCGGCCTGGAGGAGCGCGTACGGGACCTGGAGGAGACGCGCGCCCGCGCCGTCGACGACGCCGCGGCCATGCTGCGCCGGATCGAACGCGACCTGCACGACGGCGCCCAGGTACGGCTGATCGCGCTGACCATGCAGCTCACGATGGTGCGCGACGCGGTCACCGACGACGCCGCACGCGCGCTCGTGGACACCGCGCGGGCCACCGCCAAGGAGGCCGTCGAGGAGCTGCGCGAACTCGTCCGCGGCATCCACCCGCCGGCGCTCGACCACGGCCTGGACACCGCCCTCACCACCCTGGCCGCGCGTTCCGGGGTGCCGGTCGAGACGGAGATCGCCCTGCCGGTGCGGCCCACCGCCGCGATCGAGTCGATCGCCTACTTCTGCGCCGCCGAACTGCTCGCCAATGCCGCCAAGCACAGCGGCGCGAGCCGGATCCGGCTCTCCCTCACCCAGGACGGCGACCGGCTGTGCCTGCGCGTCCACGACGACGGCCGCGGCGGGGCGGACCTCGGCGGCTCCCCGGGCGGCGGCTCCGGGCTGTCCGGTCTGCTCGACCGGGTCCGTACGGTGGACGGGCGGCTCGACGTCTCGAGCCCGCCCGGTGGTCCTACGGTGGTCACCGTCGAACTCCCCTCGCACGCCTGAAGGGCGCCATGCGCATTGTGATCGCCGACGACGCCGCCATCCTCCGGGACGGCCTGGCGCACCTGCTGACCGCACGCGGCCACGAGGTCGTCGCGTGCGTCGGCGACGCCGACGCGCTGCGCGCGGCGGTCGCCGAGCACGGCCCGGACGCCGCGGTCATCGACATCCGCATGCCGCCCACGCACACCGACGAGGGCCTGCGCGCCGCGATCGCGCTGCGCCGCGACCATCCGGACCTGGGCATCCTGCTGTTCTCCCAGTACATCGAGACCCGGTTCGCCGCCGACCTGATCGCCGAGTCGCCGGCCGGGGTCGGCTACCTGCTGAAGGAGCGGGTCGGCGACATCGACGACTTCGTGGACGCGCTGCACCGCGTGGCCTCCGGCGGCACCGCCCTGGACCCGGAGGTGGTCGGGCACCTGCTGAACGCCGGCCGCGGCGGCGTACGGTCACTGACCCCGCGCGAACGCGAGGTGCTGGGCTTGATGGCCGAGGGCCGCACCAACGCGGCGATCGCCAAGACCCTCGTCGTCTCCGACCGCGCGGTGGAGAAGCACATCGCCAACATCTTCCTCAAGCTCGACCTGCCGCCGTCCGGCGACGACCACCGCCGGGTCCTCGCCGTCCTGCACTATCTGAAGATCTAGGAGATCGCGACCTTGATGACGCCCGTGAGGGCGAGTTGCACCAGGGCGAGCGGCACCAGGCCGGCCCAGGCGAGCTTCTGCAGCTGGTCCTCGCGCATGCGCGGGTAGCTGACGCGCAGCCAGATGACGACGAACGCCAGGATCATCACCTTGATCAGCGTCCACAGCCAGCCGAGCTCGGTGTTCATCACCGGGCCCTTCCAGCCGCCGAGGAACAGCACGGTCGTCAGCGCCGACAGCACCACGATCCCGGCGTACTCGGCCAGCAGGAAGAACGCGAAACGCAGGCCGGTGTACTCGGTGTACGGGCCGAAGATGATCTCGCTGTCGGCCACCGGCATGTCGAACGGCGGGCGGCGCAGCTCGGCGAGGCCGGCGACGAAGAACACCACCGCGCCGATCGCCTGCCAGGGCAGCCACCACCACTCCCAGTGGTCGACGATCCGCGAGAGGTTCAGCGTGCCCGCGGCCATCGCCACCGACGAGGCGGCCAGCACCATCGGCAGCTCGTACGACAGCAGCTGGGCGGCCACCCGCATGCCGCCGAGGAGGCTGTACTTGTTCGCGCTCGACCAGCCCGCCATCAGCGCGCCGAGCACCGCCACGCCGATCATGGCCAGGGCGAAGAACAGGCCCGGGTCGAGGGAAACGCCCACCTGACCGTGCGGCCCGACCGGGATCACGATGAGCACGACCAGGTACGGGATGAGCGCCACGGCCGGGGCGAGGCTGAAGATCCGGCGGTCGGCCGCGGCCGGGACGACGTCCTCCTTCTGGGCGAACTTCACGCCGTCCGCGACCAGCTGGGCCCACCCGTGGAAGCCCCCGGCGTACATCGGGCCGAGGCGGCCCTGCATGTGGGCCATCGCCTTGTGCTCGACCTGCCCGACGACCAGCGGCAGCACGAGGAACGCCACCACGACCAGCACGAGCTTGATCGCGATGATCGCCAGGTCAGACATCGTCGCCGCCCTCGATGCCGCGCTCGCGCCGCCGACGCGGCGGACGCTCCTCAGCCGCGCGCTCGGTGGATGGGCTCTCGGTGGACGGAGCCTCAGCAGTCGGGGTCTCGGTGCTCGGGGCCTCGGCGGCCGCGCTCTCGGTGGCCGGGGCCTCGGTGGCCGCGCTCTCGGTAGTCGAGGGCTCCTTGGCCGGGCGCTCTCTGGGCGGACGTTCTCTGGGCGTGCGTTTCGTGGGCGCGCGCTCCGGGGTGGCGTTCGGGCCCCAGTCGGCCGGGACGCCCGGGGGCATCATGCGGCGGCGGCTCGGCGCGCCGTGCCCGGACTCGCCCGGCTCCTTGGCGCCCGGCCACGGCTTGGCGACCCGGGCGGCCAGCACGAACTCCTTGCGCAGCGGATGGCCCTCGAAGCCGTCGGGCAGCAGCAGCGGCGTCAGGCCCGGATGCCCGTCGAAGAGCACGCCGAACATCTCGTGGGTCTCCCGCTCGTGCCAGTTCGCGCCGCGGTAGACCTCGGTCGCGGTGGCCAGGCGGGGGTCCTCACGCGGCACCCGGGTGCGTACGAGCAGGTGGTGGCCCTCCTCGAGGGAGTACACGTGCGCCACGATCGCGAACCCGTCCTCCAGCTCGTCCACGGCGGTCAGCCAGTCGAAGTACGCGCAGCCCAGGTCGTCGCGGGCGAAGGTCAGCGACTCGGCCCACAGCACCGGCGGAACGTCCACGGTGAGCAGCCCGAAGGCCTCCTCGCTGTGCACCTCGTCGCCGAACCGCCGCGACCACGCCACGGACAGCTCAATCGTCATCGCTCAGTCCCGGGATGATGTCGGGGTCGTCGACGGCGTCGACCGGCGGGGGTTCGGCGAACTTCCGCAGCCTTCTGCCCCGCCAGCGGGCACGCTGTCTGACCTCGGCGGCCTTGCGCACCTCTTCGGCGGGCGGCAGGTCCCGGCGCGTCTCCTCGGCCGACGCCGGTGCCGACGCGGCCCCGCCCTCGGGTTCGACCGCGGGCAGGGGGTCCTGGCGCGTCGATTCCTGTCCGGGCAGGAACTCCTGGGTCTCCTCGAAGGCCGCCGCCTCGCGGCGTACCTCTTCGGCGGGAGGCAGCCGATCGGTGCCGCCGCTCTCCGGCTCGGGCGCGGCTTCGGCCGTGGGCCCGGGTTCCTCGACGGACGGGAGCCGCTCGGTCGTCTCCGACGGAGCCTCCTCCACCGGAGGCAGCTGCTGGGTCTTCGCCGATGCGGTCTCGTCCGGAGCCTCCTCGACGGGGGGCAACTGCTGCGTCTCGGCGGAGGCGGTCTCCTCCGGAACCTCCTCAACGGGGGACAGCCGCTGGGTCTCGGCGGACGCCGTCTCGTCCGGGGGCTCCTCGGCCGGGAGCTCCTTGGCGGGGGGCTTGTTCACCTGCGACTCCCCTCCGGGCGACGTCAGGTCCTGTGTCTGTAGAGCGTCCCACTCCGCCACGGGCAGGTCGAGGCTCTGCGTCGGCTCCTCGGCCGCCTCGATCTCCTCCGGCTCGGGCATCGGCGGCAGCACGAGCGGGCGGCGCAGGACCGCGGGCGTGGGCGGCTTGCGCGCGACCTCCGGCGGCGGGGCGACGGGCTCGCCCGGCCCGCCGTAGCGGCTGCCCAGCGACTCGGCGGCGATCTTCTCCTGGAGCCGGATGATGCCGTGCAGCAGCGCCTCGGGCCGCGGCGGGCAGCCCGGGACGTACACGTCGACCGGGATGATCTGGTCGACGCCCTTGGTCACGCAGTAGGAGTCCCAGTACGGGCCGCCGCAGTTGGAGCAGGCGCCGAAGGAGATGACGTACTTGGGCTCGGGCATCTGCTCGTACAGGCGCTTGACGGCCGGCGCCATCTTGTCGCTCACCGTGCCCGAGACGACCATGAGGTCGGCCTGCCGCGGCCCCGGTGCGAAGGGGATGACGCCGAGCCGGATGAAGTCGTGCCGCGACATCGAGGTCGCGATGAACTCGATCGCGCAGCAGGCCAGGCCGAAGTTGAAGACCCACAGGGAGTATCGCCGCCCCCAGTTCAGCACGAACTTGATCGGCTTCGGGGCGAGCTTGCTCGCGGCCCCGATGCGGGGCTCCGGCAGATCGACGACACCCATATCGGTCATTCTTTCAGACCCAGCCGAGCACGCCCTTCTTCCACGCGTAGGCGAGCCCCGCCGCGATGAAGGCGAGGAAGACGAACATCTCCCCCAGGGTGACCGAACCGTAGCCCCGGGCGGAGAAGACGGTCGACCACGGGAACAGGAACACGGCGTCGACCGCGAAGATCACGTAGAGGTAGGCGAAGACGTAGTAGCGGACGTAGGACTGCGCCCACCCCTCGCCGACCGGGTCGACGCCGCACTCGTAGGTCGTGAGCTTCTCCGGAGTCGGCCGATGCGGGCGTAGCGACCGGTTGGCCAGCAGCCCGCCTCCGACGATCAGACCGCCGAGCAGGAACAACACGACGACGCTGAGGTACGTCTCGAAGTAGCCGTGCATACGATCAGCGTAATGCGCGCGGCGCCTATGATGTCCCCCTTTGCGGGGCGGTCTCCGCCAGGTAACAGAAACAGCGACATCACTTGTCGGACATAGCTGCAAACCGTAAGGTCACGGCGACAAGTGGCGTTGATATAGGGGGAGCCATGAGCAACGGTCCAGAGGGCGGCCAGGGAGCACAGCCCGGGCAGCCGGACTCGTGGCCGCCGCCGGAGACGCAGGAGTGGCAGCCCGACTCCTCACCAGCGCCCGGCTGGCCGTCGAGCGGGCCCGGTGGTTCGGGCGGTCCTTCGGGGCCCGGCTTCCCGGGTGGCCCGCCCGGACCGGGCGGTCCCGGCATGCCCGGCGGTTACCCCGGTGGCCCGGCCGGCCCCGCGTACCCTGGCGGCCCCGTGGGTCCTGGCGGCCCTGGCGGTCCCGTCGGACCTGGCCCGGGTGGCCCGGGCGGCCCGCCTCCGTGGGGCGGCCCGGCGCAGCCGTACGGCTTCGGCCCGCCGCCCGCGCCGGCCAAGAAGGGCGGCGCCGGGGTGTTCCTGGCGATCGGCGCCGGCGTGCTGGCCCTCATCGTCATCGTGGTCGTCGTGGTCGCCGTCAGCGGCGGGTCCGGCGACGACCCGAAGAAGACCTCCGGCAAGGCGGCGGCGGAGGCCGGACGCGCCCTCGGCTCGGCGGGCGGCGCGACCTACACCGGCACGTACGGCGGCAACCAGGCGACGTTCTCGGTGACCAAGGCCGGCAGCGCCCGGGGCAGCTACAACAGCCACGGCTCGCCGGTCTCCCGCGTCGACATCGGCGACACGACCTACATCAAGTCCGACTCCAGCTTCTGGAGCGCCGAGGGCCAGTCCTCGTCCGAGGCCGACAAGGCGGACGGCAAGTGGGCCAAGGCCCCCGACTCCGCGGAGGACCTGAAGCTGGCCGACTTCTCGCCGGCCAAGCTGTCGCAGGTCCTCCAGCAGGCCGGGAACGATCCGAACGCCGTCAACACCCCGGCCGGCAGCACCCCGGCGATCAAGATGACGGTCGGTGAGACGACCTACTACATCTCCAAGAAGAGCCCGCACCGCCTGCTGCGCATCCAGGGCACCGCGGGCAGCGACGCCTACACCCTGGACGTCAAGCCGCTGGAGGGCTCGGCCGCGATGTCGCCGGTCTTCTCCGCGCTCCGCAGCGACGTCCAGAACCTCAAGGACGTCTACGACCCCTCCATCACCATGCTGCCGATGGGCAAGATCCAGTTCGGTAGCTGCGGCGAGTCCGGCTGCACCGTGCACGGCAGCGTGATGCCCTCCTCGACCGGCACCTCCGACGCCTCGGTGCACGTCACGATGAACGCCAGGTTCTGGGGCACCGGCGCGACCGTCTCGACGTGCAAGGGCACGGGCACGACGAAGCCGAGCCACGAGACGACGATCACCTGCCGCACCAGTGGCAGCAAGTGGACGTCGTGGTACCGGTCACACAACGGACGGTTCACCATCCACGCCAGCTCGACCTTCGACGCCACGGTGAACTCCAGCAGCGACGTGAATGAGCTGCTCACCAAGCTGCAGCAGGAGCAGCAGGGCGGCTGACCGCTCGCGGCCGGGCACGGGCATGGGCCCGCGTCCGGCCGCGCCCGCTCAAGCGATACTTCAGCGCCGCGACCTATAGTTCCGCACGTGACAGTTCCGCACGTGACCCCTGTTCCGCGCCTCGGATCCCCCAGAACCGCGCCCGGCATGCTTGCGCCCCGCCGCGGCGGGGAACCGACTCGATGGGCAAGGGGCGGGAGTTACGAGGGTGGGCACGATCTCTCCTGGCCCGCGCCCGGCAGCCCGCGCAGACGGGACCGACCATCGCACCCGGGACGTAGCATGAAGGTAAGCCTAAGTAGCGCTTCGGAGACGGACCCCTCCCACCGGAGAGGCGCTGCTCGTCGAGGAGGTCTTGCTCCGTGACCAAGCAGGTCCAACAACTCGATCGCGTCATCATCCGCTTCGCGGGTGACTCCGGCGACGGAATGCAGCTGACCGGCGACCGGTTCACCCAGGAAACGGCGGCCTTCGGCAACGACCTGTCGACGCTCCCCAACTTCCCCGCCGAGATCCGTGCGCCGGCCGGCACCCTGCCCGGTGTCTCCAGCTTCCAGCTGCACTTCGCCGACCACGACATCGTCACCCCCGGCGACGCGCCCAACGTGCTCGTCGCGATGAACCCGGCCGCTCTCAAGGCGAACATCGCCGACCTGCCGCGCGGCGCGGACGTCATCGTCAACACCGACGAGTTCACCAAGCGGGCGCTGACCAAGGTCGGGTACGCCGAGAGCCCGCTCGAAGACGGGTCGCTGGACGAATACCGCGTGCACTCGCTGCCGCTGACGTCGATGACCGTCAAGGCGCTCGAAGACTTCGACATCTCCAAGAAGGACGCCGAGCGGGCCAAGAACATGTTCGCCCTCGGGCTGCTGTCCTGGCTCTACCACCGGCCGACGGACGCGACCGTGCGCTTCCTGGAGCTGAAGTTCGCCAAGAAGCCCGAGATCATGAAGGCCAACATCGCGGCCTTCCAGGCGGGCTGGAGCTACGGCGAGACCACCGAGTCCTTCTCGGTGTCGTACGAGGTCAAGCCGGCGACGCTGCCGCCGGGGCTCTACCGCAACATCTCCGGCAACATGGCGCTGGCCTACGGCCTGGTCGCCGCCGGTGCCCGGTCGGGGCTGCCGCTGTTCCTCGGCTCGTACCCGATCACGCCGGCGTCCGACATCCTGCACGAGCTGTCCAAGCACAAGCGGTTCGGCGTCCGGACGTTCCAGGCCGAAGACGAGATCGCGGCCGTCGGCGCCGCGCTCGGCGCGTCCTTCGGCGGGTCACTGGGCGTCACGACCACGTCCGGGCCCGGCATCTCGCTCAAGAGCGAGACGGTCGGCCTGGCGGTCGCCACCGAGCTGCCGCTGATCGTGATCGACGTGCAGCGGGCCGGCCCGTCCACCGGCATGCCGACCAAGACCGAGCAGGCCGACCTGCTCCAGGCGCTGCACGGCCGCAACGGCGAGGCGCCGGTGCCGGTCGTGGCGCCGTGCACGCCGTCGGACTGCTTCGCGATCGGGCTGGAGGCCGCGCGCATCGCGGTGAAGTACCGCACGCCGGTCATCGTGCTGTCCGACGGCTACCTGGCGAACGGCTCCGAGCCGTGGCAGATCCCCGACGTCGACTCCCTGCCCGAGATCACGCCCGGTTTCGCCGAGGCCGCGGAGGACGAGGACTTCCAGCCCTTCAAGCGCGACCCCGACACGCTCGCCCGGCCGTGGGCGATCCCCGGCACCGCCGGCCTCGAACACCGCATCGGCGGCATCGAGAAGGCCGACGGCAGCGGCAACATCTCCTACGACCCGGCCAACCACGACCTCATGGTCCGGCTGCGCCAGGCGAAGGTCGACGGCATCGCCCGCGACATCCCGCCGCTGGCCGTCGACGACCCGTCGGGCGACGCGCGGGTGCTGGTGCTCGGCTGGGGCAGCACGTACGGCGCGATCACCGCGGCGGTGCGCCGCGTCCGCTCCGCCGGCGGCCGGATCGCCCAGGCCCACCTGCGGCACCTCAACCCGTTCCCGGCCAACATCGAAGAAGTGCTCCGCTCCTACGACAAGGTCGTGGTCCCGGAGATCAACCTCGGCCAGCTGGCACTGCTGCTGCGCGGCCGCTACCTCGTCGATGTGATCGGCTACAACCGCGTACGCGGCCTGCCCTTCAAGGCCGAAGAGCTCCAGACAGCGTTGCAGGATGTGATCGACTCATGATTGATCCCCTCGCCCTCGTTCCCAAGGACCCCGAGCGGCAGACCGCCAAGGACTTCAAGACCGACCAGGAGGTCCGCTGGTGCCCGGGGTGCGGTGACTACGCGATCCTCGCCGCCGTCCAGGGCTTCCTGCCCGAGCTGGGGCTCCGCCGGGAGAACGTCGTGTTCGTCTCCGGCATCGGCTGCTCCTCGCGGTTCCCGTACTACATGAACACCTACGGGATCCACTCGATCCACGGCCGCGCGCCGGCGATCGCGACCGGGCTCGCCTCCTCGCGGCCCGACCTGTCGGTGTGGGTGGTGACCGGTGACGGCGACTCGCTGTCCATCGGCGGCAACCACCTGATCCACGCGCTGCGCCGCAACGTCAACCTCAAGATCCTGCTGTTCAACAACCGGATCTACGGGCTGACCAAGGGCCAGTACTCCCCGACCTCGGAGGTCGGCAAGATCACCAAGTCGACGCCGATGGGGTCGCTGGACGCCCCGTTCAACCCGATCTCGCTGGCGATCGGCGCCGAGGCCTCGTTCGTGGCCCGCACGATCGACTCCGACCGCAAGCACCTGCAGTCGGTGCTGCGCGCGGCGGCCCAGCACAACGGCACGGCGCTGGTGGAGATCTACCAGAACTGCAACATCTTCAACGACGACGCCTTCCTGCCGCTGAAGGACCCGTCGCGGCGCGACGACGTGACGGTGCGGCTGGAGCACGGCGAGCCGATCGTGTTCGGCGCCGAGCGCGACAAGGCCCTGCGCCGCACGCCATCGGGCGCGATCGAGGTCGTCTCCGCCGACGCGCCGGACATCCTCGTGCACGACGCGAAGGCCGAGGACCCGTCGCTGGCGTTCTCGCTGTCCCGGCTCGACTCGCCGGCGTTCGAGCACACCCCGATCGGCATCTTCCGCCAGGTCGAGCGCCCGACGTACGACCAGCTCATGCGCGAGCAGCTCGACGAGGCGGTCGCCCAGCAGGGCCCCGGCGACCTCGCCGCCCTGCTCGGCAGCGGCGACACCTGGCGCATCGACTGACGACCGTCACGGCTCCCCGGGCCCGGGGAGCCGTCGACGCTGCCGCCGCTCCGCAGGTCATCGGTGTGCGGCCGTCTCGACCTTCAGGTCGCCGAAGGTGACATTGCGGGTCATCGGGCGGTTGAGGAATTCGTGCGGGAAGCCGAGTTCGATCGCGCTGGCCTCGTCCAGCTCGGCCAGGGCGGTGCCGGGAAGGTCCACGTCGAGCGCGCCGAGGTTGTCCTCCAGCTGGCCGAGCGTCCGCGCGCCGATGATGGGCGCCGTCACCCGCCGGTCGCGCAGGGTCCAGGCGAGGGCGACCTGTGAGGCCGTCACCCCGAGATCGCTCGCCACCTTCCCGGCCACGTCCGCGATGGCCAGCCCGCGTTCGGTCAGCGAGCCGTTGGCGGCGGCGACGTTCTTGCGGGTCCCCACGGCGGAGGCCGAGCCGCCGCCGTGGTCCAGGTCGTCCCGGGTGTACTTGCCGGTCAGCACGCCGCTGCCCAGCGGCGACCAGGGGATGACGCCGAGCCCCATCTCACCGGCCATGGGGATCAGGTCGCGTTCGACGGTCCGCTCGATCAGGCTGTACTCGATCTGCAGCGCGATCAGCGGCGACCAGCCGCGCAGGTCGGCGATGGTCTGCATGCGCGAGACCTGCCAGGCCGGTGTGTCGGAGATGCCGACGTACAGGACCTTGCCCGACCGTACGAGGTCGTCCATGGCCCGCAGGATCTCCTCCACCGGCGTCGTGAAGTCCCACGCGTGCAGGTAGAGCAGGTCGATGTAGTCGGTCCGCAGCCGGCGCAGGCTGTCCTCCACCGAGCGGACCATGCTCTTCCGGTGGTTGCCGCCGGAGTTCGGGTCGCCGGGCCGCGACGTCAGGGTGTACTTGGTCGCGATCACCAGGCTGTCGCGGCGGTCTTCGGCGAACTCCCCGACCAGCCGCTCGGCGGTGCCGCTCGTGTACTGGTTCGCGGTGTCGACGAAGTTGCCGCCCCGGTCGACGTACGTGTCGAAGATGCGGCGTGCCTCGTCCTTCGCGGCGCCCCAGCCCCAGTCGGAGCCGAACGTCATCGTGCCCAGTGCCAGCGGTGAGACCCGCAGGCCCGAACGGCCGAGCAGGCGGTAGGTGTCCAATGATCCAGACACGGTGTGTCCCCTTCGTGAAAGTCCGTTCGCCCGGCCGTCGGCCGAGCCGTCGCGTACAGCCTGCGCCGGACGCGAAAGCGGACGTAAGGGAAGAGGCATCATGGGATCGGCGCTCCCAGGTAAGTTCGGACTCATGAGCGAGACGGTCGACGTGGCACATGAGCTGGGGGTCTTCCTGCGGACGCGGCGCGAGCGGCTCACGCCCGACGACGTCGGCCTGCCGCAGCGCCGGCGCACGCGCCGTACCCCCGGTCTGCGCCGGGAAGAGGTCGCGGAACTGGCCGCGGTGAGCGTCGACTACGTCATCCGGCTGGAGCAGGGCCGTGGGCTGCGGCCCTCACCGGAGGTCCTCGACGCGCTCGCGGGCGCCCTGCGGCTGAGCGACGACGAACGCGCGTACCTGTTCGACCTGACGCGGCACTGGTCGGCGGGCCGCAGGACGTCCGGCGACGACGCGGGATGGCTGTCCTCGCTGGTGGGTGCCCTTTCGCCGCTGCCGGCCATGGTGGTCGATCACCGCTTCGACATCGTCGCGTGGAACCCGGAGATGGCCTGGCTGATGCTCGACTTCCCCGAGCTGCCGGACGACCAGCGCAACACGATGTACCTCTGCGTGCTGCATCCGGCGTTCGCGGATTTCTACCGCGACCGGGAGGACATCATCCGCGAGGGCATCGCCGACCTGCGCGCGGCCTGGGCCGCGCACCCCGACGACACGGCACTCGCGGACCTGATCGAGCGGCTCCGTTCCGAGAGCGAGGAGTTCGCCCGGCTGTGGGAACGCCGCGACGTCAAGGTGAACGCGCACGGGACCAAGGCGCTGGTGCATCCGCGCATCGGTCCGCTGTCCATCGAGTTCGACGTGCTGACCCCGCTGGGCGACGAGAGCCTGCGGATGGTCGTCTACCGCGCCGCCGACCCCGTGTCGCAGGAGGCTCTGGACACCGTGGCCCGTGAGGCACGGGCCGGTGCGCCCGCGCTCCGCGCGATCTGACCCCCGGCTCAGGTCGCCTGGGCGGCGCGGCCCTTCAGGCGGTTGACGATGGTGCTGGCGTCGCCGCGGGTGAGGTTGCCGCTGATGAGGATGCGGCCCTTGGTGATCGGCGCGTCCACCCGGGGCGCGGCCACGACCTGGTCCCGTACGGTCAGCGCGAACGGGCGGCCCGTGTTGCCGCGGGTCAGCCGGGTCAGGGCGCGGCTGTCGGCCGGGATGAGGCTGAGTGACACGGCGTATCCGCCGACCTTCATCCGCTCCACATGGAGGTCGTTGACGCGCTTGATGGTGATGCCGACGGCGAGCTGGTAGCAGATCGGGCCGGTGGTGCCCTGCCCGATCGCGCCCTGTACGCCCGGCGGGCACTGCGCGCCGGGGATCTCCTGGGTCACCGGATAGATCTTCAGCGGCGCCGAGAAGCGCACGGGGTGTTCCTGGGAGAAGGCGGCGATCAGCGTCCCGGTGAGGGCGATCGCCGCGATCACCACCCAGAGCGCGATCACTACCGCGATCAGTCCAGGCCGTGCGTGGGGGCGCCGCGCGGCTCGCATCGTGGCCTCCGTTCTGCCGTCCTCAAAGAGGACGATTGCGGTCCGGTCCGGGTTGACCCGCTCAGCCGAAAGAGCCGCGTGTCACAGGGGAATCCGGCCGGAGCCGTGTTACGTGGCGATCATCATTGGGATCATCGCACCACGGGCGCGTGCGTTCCAGGAGCCGTACGAGAGCCGGGCGGCCGGAGGCGGCTTCGCGGCCGAACGGGGACGAATAAAGTCTTGCCATGAGACGGGGAAGGGCGGCGGCGGTCGCCGGTGTGGCGGTCGTGCTCGCCGGGGCTCTCACCTGGGCGGCCGTTGGCGACGAGCCGCGGTTGAAGTCGACGGACCAGCGCATCACGGTCGTCGACGGCCCGAAAGACGACCAGCACATCACCCTCGACACGACTTTCTTCGCGCCCGTACGCGGCGGGCGCGCCCCGGCCGTGCTCCTCGCGCACGGGTTCGGGGGGAGCAAGGACGACACGCGGTCCCAGGCCGAGGACCTCGCGCGGCACGGGTACGCCGTGCTCACCTGGTCGGCGCGCGGCTTCGGGGGGTCCGGCGGCCAGATCACGCTCGACTCGCCGGACTACGACGTGAAGGACGTCCGGCAGCTCGTCGACTGGCTGGCGCGCCGTCCCGAGGTGCGCCTCGACAAGCCCGGCGATCCGCGGGTCGGTGTCGCCGGTCAGTCCTACGGCGGCGCGATCTCGCTGCTGGCGGCCGCCTACGACTCGCGGATCGACGCGATCGCACCCCAGATCACCTGGTACGACCTGGCCGACGCGCTGTTCCCAGACGCGACCGGCAAGGGGCCGGCGAACGGGGTGTTCAAGAAGGCCTGGGCCGGCATCTTCTTCACGAGCGGCGCGTCGTCCACAGCCTGTGGACGATTCCTGCCGTCGCTGTGCTCGATGTACCAGAAGGTGGCCGAGACCGGGCGGCCCACGCCGGAGGCGATCGCGACGCTCCGCCGCGACAGTCCCGCCTCGGTGGCCGGCCGCATCCACGTGCCGACCCTGCTCGTGCAGGGCCAGACCGACTCGCTGTTCCCCCTCGACCAGTCCGACCGCAACGCGCGCGCCATCACCGGCGCGCCGGTGCGGACCGTCTGGTACCAGGGCGGGCACGACGGCGGCGACCCGGAGACCTCGCGGATCAACGGCCTGGTCACGGGCTGGTTCGACCACTACCTCAGGGGCGGCCCGCTGCCGGACGACGGCGGGTTCATCGTCACCCGTACGGGCGGCATCGACTCCTCCACCCAGCGCGTGACGATCAGCGCGGCCTCGGCGCCCCGCTACCCCGGGCTGTCGGGGGCGACGCGGCAGTCCGTCCCGCTCGGCGGCGACCGGCTCACGGTGCAGAACCCGGCCGGCGGCTCGCCCTCCTCGATCTCCTCGATGCCCGGCCTCGGCCTGCTCGGCGCCGTGCCCAGCACCCCGGCCACGGGCGGGCTCGGCGTCGACCTCCCGGGCCAGTCCGCGACGTTCGACTCCGAGCCGCTCGACGCGCCCCTGCAACTGACCGGCGCCGCCCAGGTGCGCCTGCGCGTGAAGGCGGTGAAGCCCTCGTCGGAGCCGCCGACGCTGTTCGCCAAGGTGTACGACGTCGGCCCCGACGGCCAGGCGTCACCGGCGCGCCGCATCGCCGCGCCGCTGCATCTCGACGGCACCGCGCAGGTGACGCTGCCGGCGATGGACTACCGGTTCGCGGCGGGTCACCGGATCCGGCTGGTGTTCAGCACCACCGACATGGGCTTCGTCTCCCCGGCCCGCCCGGCCGCCTACCAGGTCTCGGTCGAGTCGCCGCTGAGCGTGCCGGTCGATCCGGCGCTGCGCACACCGCCCACGCCGCTGCCGTGGTGGGTCTGGGGCTTCCCGGTCATCGCCGTGGTGGCCGGGGTCGTCATCGCGGCGACGTCGCGACGGCGGCGCCCGCGTACGACCGGCGAGGCGGACGACGGAACGCCGCTGGAGATCAGCGGCCTGACCAAGCGGTACAAGAACGGTTATCTCGCCGTGGACGACCTGTCCTTCCGCGTCGAGCGCGGCCAGGTCTGCGGGCTGCTCGGCCCGAACGGTGCCGGCAAGACCACGACCCTGCGCATGCTCATGGGCCTGATCCACCCCGACGGCGGCGAGATCCGCATCTTCGGCGAGCCGGTACGGCCGGGCGCGCCCGTGCTGTCCCGGCTGGGCTCGTTCGTCGAGGGCCCCGGCTTCCTGCCGCACCTGTCCGGACGCGACAACCTCGAGCTGTACTGGAAGGCCGCCGGGCGCGGCGAGTCCCACATGGAACGCGCCCTGGAGATCGCCGGCCTGGGCGACGCCGTACGCCGTCCGGTGCGCACCTACTCGCAGGGCATGCGGCAGCGGCTGGCCATCGCGCAGGCGATGCTGGGCCTGCCGGACCTGCTCGTCCTCGACGAGCCGACCAACGGGCTGGACCCGCCGCAGATCGCGGAGATGCGCGAGGTGCTGGTCCGGTACGTCGCCGAGGGCCGTACGGTCATCATCTCCAGCCACCTGCTGGCCGAGGTCGAACAGACCTGCACCGACGTCGTCGTCATGCACAAGGGCCGGCTCGTCGCGGCCGGTCCGGTCGCCGAGATCACCGGGAACGACGGCTCGGTCGTGATCGGCACGCCGGACGTCGACCGCGCCCTGAGCGTGCTGACCTCGCTGGAGGGCATCGAGAACGCCGAGCCGTACGAACCGGGCGTGCTCGTACGGATCAACGGCTCGCAGCCGTCCGCCGTCGTCGCCGCTCTCGTCGGTGGTGGTGTCGCGGTCGAGCGCGTCGCGCCACACCGCCGTCTCGAGGACGCGTTCCTGGCCCTGATCGGGGAGGACTCATGAGTGACACGGCGCTGCGTGACGAGACGGGGCGACGGGGCGCCGATCCGACCTACCGCCCGCGCCGTACGCTGCCGCTGCGTGTGGAGGCCGCACGGCAGCTGCGCCGGCGGCGTACGTGGATCGCGTTCGCGGTGCTGCTCCTGCTGCCGTGGGTGCTGGCCGCCGCGTTCAAGATCGGTGGCTCGCCGTCCGGCGACAACCCGAACACGCCCGGCCTCGTCACCGTCGCCACGACCGGCGCGCTGAACTTCACCGCGTTCACCCTGTTCGCGTCGGTGGGCTTCCTGCTCGTCGTCGCGGTGGCACTGTTCTGCGGCGACACGGTGGCCAGCGAGGCCGGCTGGGCGTCCCTGCGCTACCTGCTCGCCGCCCCCGTGCCCCGCGTGCGCCTGCTGCGGCAGAAGCTCATCGTCGCCCTGTCCCTGTCGGCGCTCGCGGTGCTCAGCCTGCCGGTCATGGCCATGATCACCGGCATCTACGTCTTCGGCTGGGCGCGCCTGCGGCTGCCCGCGACCGATACGGCCCTGCCGAACGGCACCGCACTCACCCGATTGCTCATCATCGTCGGGTACATCCTCGTCTCCGAGCTGGTCGTGGCGGCGCTGGCGTTCCTGCTGTCGGTCACCACCGACTCTCCGCTCGGCGCGGTCGGCGGCGCGGTGGGGCTGGTGATCGTGAGCAACATCATCGACGCGGTAACCGCGCTCGGGCACTGGCGGGAGTTCCTGCCCACGCACTGGCAGTTCGCCTGGACCGACGCGTTGCAGCCGGACCTGGTGTGGACCGGCATGGTCAAGGGCATGGTGTTGTCGGCGTCGTACGCGGTGATATTTCTCGCGCTGGCCGTACGCCGATTCCGTAACAAGGACGTTGTCAGCTGAGGGTCACAGGCACGATGCTTGCACCGGGCCTCGTGCGTCGTACTCGGCTGGAGTGATCATGGAAGAGCTTCTGGTCTTCGGCGGCTCGGGCAGTCGCCGCCTCACCGCGGCGATCTGCCGGCACCTGGGGGTCGAGCCCGGCGACGGCGAGGTCATCCGGTTCTCCGACGGCAACCTGTTCGTCAAGGCCAACCAGAACGTCCGCGGCCGGCACGTCTACATCGTGCAGTCGACGGTGTTCCCGGCCAACGACAACTTCATGGAGCTGCTGTTCTGGATCGACGCGTTCAAGCGCGCGAGCGCCGCGTCGGTCACCGTGCTCATGCCGTACTTCTCGTACGGGAAGGCCGACAAGAAGGACGAGCCGCGCGTCTCGATCCGCGCCCGGGTGTGCGCCCAGGCGATCGAGGCGGCGGGCGCGGCGCGGGTGGTCACGATGGACCTGCACGCGCCGCAGATCCAGGGCTTCTTCACCCTGCCCGTCGACGACCTGTACGCCCTCCCCCTGCTCGCCGAGGCCATCGGCACGGGCGAGGACCTCGTCGTCGTCTCCCCGGACGTGGGCTTCGCCAAGCAGGCACGCAAGTACGCCAAGCGCCTCGGCGCACCGCTCGCCATCGCCGACAAAGAGCGCGTCGACCATAGCGAGGCGGCCCGCGTGATCGACCTCATCGGCGACGTGGAGGGCCGCGACGCGGTCATCGTGGACGACTTCACCATCACCGCCGGCACGCTCGCGGAGGTCGCCGAGTGCCTGATCGTCCGCGGCGCCCGGAGTGTACGCGCGGCGGTCACGCACGGGGTGTTCACCGGCAAGTCGATGGAGCGCCTGGACGACAGCCCCATCTCACGCCTCTACGTCACCGACACCGTGGAGAACCAGCCGGTCAAACTGTCGGCCAAGGTGGAGACGGTGTCGGTCGCCCCGCTGTTCGCCGAGGCCATCGGCCGCATCCACCGCCGCGAGAGCATCAGCGTCCTGTTCCAGTGAACCCGCCGGTCGCGGCCGGCGCCATCTCCGCGCTGCCACGGTCGCTGCGGGCCTGGTGGGTCTGGCGACCTCGCGCCCGGTGAACGTACTCCGGCCGGGGAGGGGCCCGGCCGGATGGGCGTCTGTTCTACGCGACGGGGCCGACGAGGCAGATGACCTTGCGGTCGCCCAGTGACCATTCCGTCTTGGTGGGTGCGAAGTAGTACAGCGACATCTGCTTCTTCGCGGTCCGGTGCGAAGCCTCGTACCGCTTGGTGCAGCCGCGCTCGGCGGCGGCGCTGGAGCTCGTCTCACCGGGCCACGCGCCCTGAGGCAGCGAGTAGATCGAGAAGACCTTGTTGCTGCCCGGTGTGCTGCACGGCTGGGCCTGGACGGCGGTGACCTCGCCGGTCTCCGGCTTCACGCAGTCACCGACTCGCAGTGTGTCCGGGGCGGCCTTCTGCTTGGAGTTGATCTGTCCGTTCGCGTCGCGCTTCGGCTCGTGCCACTTGCTCAGCGCGTACGCGCCGACGCCGATTCCCGCGGCCCACAGCAGCGACAGGATGAGGCCGAAAACGGCCAGCCCGGTGCCCTTGTCGCCCCGGCGGCGCGTACGCGCGAGCGCCACGAGGCCGACGATCAGGTTCACCGGAATGGTGATCACGAGGAAGCCGACGATGCCGAGGATGAGCGAGGCGATGGCCAGGCCGTTGGTGGAGCGACGGTGGTCGCGGCCAGCCCCGCCGTCGGGGCCGGCGCCGTACCAGCCCGGCTCGGTGGCGGGGGCTTGGAATGACATTGCGTGTTCCTTCCTGAGTGGTGAGGACCTGCTGCGGCCAGCTTTCGCCGTCGCTGTGCCGAATCTCTGTCGTTATGCTGTAGCGCACTGCGCTCTCACTGCCGCCCCTCGGGCGCTCTGACTGCCGCGCGGTATCGGGCCAGCTCAGGGGGTTACTCCGGCCCGCGCGGAAAGGAACACTGTGACCGGGCGAGGCGGGGGAGACGACAGGCGCAGCACCGTGGTCACGGCGAAGGAGGCCTCGTGACCGTGCCGGAACAGACCCCATCGGTCCGCTTCGAGATCCTCGGCCCGCTGCGCGCCTGGCGTGAGGACACCGAGTTGGATCTCGGGCCGGGCAAACAGCGCGCCGTCCTCGCCGTACTCCTGCTCAACGCGAACCGGCCCACGCCGACGGCGCGGATCGTCGACGCCGTCTGGGGGGACGAACCACCCGAGAACGGTGTCAACGTCGTCCAGAAGTACGTCGCAGGGCTGCGGCGCATCCTCGAACCCGGCCGGTCGCCCCGCTCCCCCGGGCAGCTCCTGACGCTGACCGAGGCCGGGTACACGCTCGTCGTGCCGCCGGGCCGCCTCGACGCCGAGGTGTTCACCGACCACGTCACGCGCGCCCGGACGGCGGGCCGCACCGCCGACGCCGCCGGGCACCTGCGGGCCGCGCTCGCCCTGTGGCAAGGTGAGCCGCTGGCCGGGCTGCGCGGCCCCTACTTCGACGCGGCACGCGAACGGCTCGCCGAGGACCGGGCGGCGGCGGTCGAGGAACGCGCACGGATCGAGCTGGACCTGGGCGAGCACGCGCGCCTGGTGCCGGAGCTGAGCCGGCTCGTGGCGGAGTTCCCCGTACGCGAGGAGCTGCGCTACCTGCAGATCCTCGCGCTCTACCGGTGCGGCCGGCAGGCGGAGGCGCTGGCGGCGTACCAGAACGCGCGGGAGTTCCTCGCCGAAGAGTTCGGGGTCGAGCCGGGCGAGCGGCTGCGGCAGTTGCACCTGGCGATCCTGCGCTCCGACCGCACACTCGCGCCGTACCGCGAACCACCGCCGGCGCCGGCCCCCGCCACTCCGGTTGTGCACGCACCACCACCGCCGCCGTTCGTCCCGGCCGCTCCGGCCGCGATGGCCGTCGTGCCGTCCGTGTGGCGTCCGCCGCCGGTGCTCCGGGCGCTGGCGATCGCCGTGCCGCTGCTCAGCTTCGGCTCCCTGAGCTGGGCGGCGCTGGCCTTCTTCGCGGCGCGGCGCCGCAGCTGGGCACTGGGGCTGGCCTCGGCCGGATACTTCCTGCTCGTGGGGGTGTTCGTCTTCACGATGAGCGACAGCGGCGAGTCACCGTGGGACAACGTCGCGATGCTGGCGCTCCTGCTCGCGACGGTCGGCGGCGCGGTGCACGTCGCAGTACTGGTGACCGGCACGTCCGCACGCCTCCGGAACGCTCCGCCCGACCTCGACACGCTGCGGTCGCTGGAGCTGCGGATCCGCCGCGAGCAGGCGCTCACGCTGCTCGACCACTACCCGCCGATCGCCCGTGAGCTGCGGATCGGACGGCCGGACCTGTCACGGGTGTTCAACGACGGCGGCCTGGTCGACATCAACGGCGTGCCCGAACACGTCCTCGCCGCGCTGCCCGGGGTCACCGTGCCGCAGGCGCAGCAGATCGTCGCCCGCCGCCGCGTGACGGGCGGCTTCGCCTCCGTAGAGGACCTCATCACGTACGGCCTCCTGCCGGTTCCGGTCGTACGGGCCCTGTCGGACGTGCTGATCGCGGTCGCCCACGAGGCCCCGGCCACCGCCCCGACCGAGCCGGCGACGGGCGGCCTGGCGCTGCCGAACTGACGCGGCCCTAACCTTCCGGATAGAAGAGGAACAGCGTGCAGCCCGTCGTCGTCTGCGGGACGTGCGAGGTGCCCGCGGCGGCGTGGATGAACGAGCCGGCCGGATAGTCCCGGACGCCGTCGTTGAAGACGCCGGAGACCACGAACACCTCCTCCGGGCCCGGTTCGTGGACGTCGATCCCCTCCCAGCAGGTGTTCGCGTCCATCTCCAGCACAGCGGCCTTCGCGCCGTTCTCTCCGCTCCACAGCATCCGCGCCCGGATGCCGGGGAAGAGCTCGCGAGCCGGAGCGTCCTGGGCGGCGGACCACACGTAGTCAGACCCTGTCGTCATGGGGCAAGCCTGTCGGCCGAGCGCCGCCCCCGCCGAGTGTCAGGAAAGACATTATCCGGTACTTTTCTGCCATGCATCGCGTAGTGGCGCTCGTCCGACCACCGCAGTCGACCTTCGAGCTCGCCTGCGCGGCCCAGGTGTTCGGGATCGAGCGGCCGGAACTCCCGACGCGGTACGCCTTCGGCGTGTGCGCGGAGCGTCCCGGCCCGGTCGCGACGCGCGCCGGGTACGACATGCTCGTGGCCGACGGGCTGGACGCGCTCGACCGGGCGGACACCGTGGTCGTCCCAGGCTGGCTGCCCACCGAGAAGCCACCCTCACCCGCGGTCGTCCGGGCGCTGCACCGCGCGCACGGCCGCGGAGCGCGGATCGTCAGCATCTGCTCCGGCGCCTTCGCGCTGGCGTACGCCGGCCTGCTGGACGGCCGACGGGCGACCACGCACTGGGCGCTGGTGAACGAGTTCGCCGCGCGTTTCCCGGCCGTCGAGGTCGATCCGGACGTGCTCTACGTGGACCACGGCGACCTGGCCACCAGCGCCGGCGCCGGGGCCGGCATCGACCTGTGCATGCACCTGGTCCGCGCCGACCAGGGCGCCCGGTACGCCGCGCACAT
This sequence comes from Actinoallomurus oryzae, assembly GCF_039541955.1. NCBI lineage: Bacteria > Bacillati > Actinomycetota > Actinomycetes > Streptosporangiales > Thermomonosporaceae > Actinoallomurus > Actinoallomurus oryzae. The sequence continues at coordinate 303,105 of NZ_BAABHF010000009.1, forward strand.
CGCCCGCACCATGGTCATGCCGCCCCACCGCGAGGGCGGGCAGCTGCAGTACTCGGCGCCGCCGCACCCCGTGCAGATCGACGGCACGCTCGCGCCGTTGCTGGAGTGGGTCACCGGGAGACTCGGCGAACCGGTGACCATCGAGAGCATGGCCGCGCACGCGGGCGTCTCAGCGCGTACCCTCGCCCGGCGGTTCGCCGAGCAGCTCGGCACCAGCCCCGGGCAGTGGCTGCTCGCCCAGCGCATCGCCACGGCCCAGGACCTGCTGGAGTCCTCCGATCTCCCCGTGGACGCCATCGCCCGCCGCGTCGGCCTGTCGTCGGCCACCAACCTGCGCAGACGTTTTCTCAACACCCTGGGTACGACACCGGGCGCCTACCGCCGGGCGTTCCGTACGACCGCTAGCCCAACGGCGCTGGATTCGTCGCCACGGTGAGGACGACGGACCGGGATCCGACCGCGATGAGGCGCGTGTCGACGTCGACGAAGCCGGCGGCCGTCGCGAGCGCGAGCGCTTCTTCCGCCGTACGCGGCAGCGGTAGGTCGGCGGCGACGAGGGCGGCGAACGGTCCGGAAGGACGGAACTGAGACGCCACCGGCAAGGTGAAGCCCGCACGCCCGCCGGGCCGGAGCGCACGTCGCCAGTCGGACAGGGCCGGCCGGCCCAGGAAGTGGAGCGACGAGGCGCACACGACCAGGTCGAGAGCGGCGTCGGCCACGGGCAGCGGGACCGCCGGGCCGATCCGCCAGTCGATCGCGTGTTCGCAGCCGAGCCGTACGGCGCGGGCCCGGCCGGCCGCGATCATTCCCGCCGAGAGATCCACGGCCAGAACCGGCGTGGCCCCGGAGGAGCGTGTCCGGGCGATCGCCAGGGCCGCCGCGCCGCTCCCGCAGGCGACGTCGGCGATCTCGTCCTCGTCCGCAGGCGTGCCGACCAGCGCGAGGAGGGCACGAGCGATCTCGTCATGATGATCGTCGTCATAGCTCTCGGCCAGTTCGTCGAACGCCTGCGCCATCCGCGCCGGGTCTGTCACGGGCACGCGTACGCGCTCAGTCACGGCGGCGCATCGGGTGGTCGTCGGGCACCTCGACGACGCAGATCCGTACGCCGTCGGGGTCGGCGATCCACATCTCGATCAGGCCCCACGGTTCGCGTCGCGGCTCGCGCAGCACCCGCACGCCCTCCAGCTCGCGCCGGGTGGCCGCGAGGTCGCGGACCTGGAGCCACAGCTCGATGCCCTCGGCGGACGGCGCGTCGGCGTGCCCGGAGACCTCCAGGTATCCGCCGCCGATGAAGAAGACGGTGCCCATGCCGCCCGGCGTCGCGAACTCACGGAAGATCGGCAGTTTCAGTGTGTCGCGGTAGAAGGCGCGGCTGCGGTCCAGGTCGGTCGGCCGCAGCAGCACGCGGCTCGCGAGAACCTCCATGCCGCCACCGTACTGGCGGAGACCGTCTGAGCGACGACGCCCTGGCGCGGTAACGCGGGACTCGCCGGCCGCTGGCACCGGCCGGCGGCCGGATTCTTGGCGGGGTGCGGTGACGATTTCGCGTCCGGAGCAGGACGATCTGCGGCTCCGCTCTAGTGCTGCGGGTCAGGGCTGGTCGCCCACGAGAGCGATCGCGCGCGTCTCGGGAACTCCCAGCATCAGCAGGCTCGTGATCGTCGCTGCTCGGGCGCCGAGGGTCCCGTTCGGCCGGTCGCTGTCCGCGATGGCGAACACCGCGCCGTAGGCAACCTGGCTCAGAATGCCTGCCGGCAGGTGCTGTGCGAACACGTCGCTGTCCTGGCCCCGTTTCACGAGGTCGGCGAGGAGCTCATCGACTGGCCCGAGCAGGCCGTGGATCGCCTCGCCGTACTCGCCACGGCGGAGCGCCAACAGCACTCGGTACCGGTGCGCCACCGGCCAGACGCGGGCGATGAATTCGACCCACGTCGCGTCCGCTTCCGCGTCGGAGGCGTTGACTTCGGTGAGCACGGCCGTCACCTCGGTGACGGCCCGTTCCGTGAGTGTCCGAATCAGGTCGAGGCGCGAGGGGAAATGGCCATAGACGGTGCGACGGACGACGCCGGCAGCGGAGGCGATGTCGCCCATTCCAGCGTCGGGATTCTCTCCCAGCACCTCGAGGGCGACGTCGAGGATGCGATCGCGTGTCTCGTTCATCGAGCGCACACGGGAGGACTCGGTGGGCACGACATCATTGTTGCACACCAGTGTGCAATGAATCACACTGCACACCAGTGTGCAACGAATTAGACTGCACACCAGTGTGCAACGGAGAGTTGTGCTGTGCTTCGAAGCTCAGGAGAAGAAGGCAATGACCGCATGGACGCCGCTGACCTCGGCCCTCGTCCGCCCGTTCACCGTCTCGATCTCGGATTCGGAGATCGACGACGTGAAGCAGCGACTGGCCAGAACTCGGTGGCCGGATCCGGAAACGGTGGGCGACTGGTCGCAAGGGGTTCGCGTAGAGAACGCCAGATCGCTGGTCGACTACTGGGAGCGCGGCTATGACTGGCGGCGCTTGGAGTCCGAGCTCAATCGCTTCCCCCAATTCCAGACCGAGATTGATGGGTTGGACATCCACTTCATCCACGTCAGGTCCGAGAATCCCAACGCGATGCCGCTGATACTCACCCACGGATGGCCGGGCTCGATCGTCGAGTTCCTGAAGCTGATCGGCCCGCTGACCGATCCGGTTTCGTTCGGAGGAGACGCCGCCGATTCATTCGACGTCGTCGTCCCGTCGCTCCCCGGGTTCGGGTTCTCCCAGAAGCCCACGGAGACCGGGTGGACCGTATCGCGCATCGCAAGCACGTGGGTGGAGCTGATGAAGCGTCTCGGCTACACCAGATGGGCCGCGCAAGGCGGCGACTGGGGTGCCGTCGTCACCACCGCCCTCGGGGCCATGCGACCTGAGGGGCTTCTCGGAATTCATCTGAACACCCAGTACGCCTTTCCCGCACAAGTACCCGACACCTTGTCGCCCGAACAGCGCTACGCCGTGGAGACCCTCGCCCTGTACACCGGCGAACTCGGTGGGTCGAACCACCTTCAGGGCACGAAGCCGGAGACTGTCGGATTCGCCCTGGCGGACTCTCCCGCTGGTCAGGCAGCCTGGATCTACGAAAAGTTCCAGTCCAAGACCGACAACCACGGGCTCGCCGAGGACGCCCTCAGCATCGACGACATGCTCGACGCGATATCCCTCTACTGGTTCACCAACAGCGCAGCGTCGTCCGGCCGCATCTACTGGGAGAACAAATCGGCCACTTTCGCCGGCCCGAAGCTGACGCTTCCGGTCGCGGTGACCGTCTTCCCGAGGGACATCCCACACCTGCCACGAAGCTGGATCGAAGACACCTACAGCAATCTGATCCACTACGGCGAGGCCGAGAAGGGCGGGCACTTCGCGGCCTTGGAACAGCCCGAGATCCTGGTCAGCGAAATCCGCACCGGCCTGCGCACCCTTCGTTCCTGACGCCAACGCGCGAGCTCAGGAGCACACGCGTATCACTCGAGCCTCACCGAATCGAGAACGTCACCACTTCAAGAGCAAACAGAACAGCCACATCTCCCTGGCCCTCAGCCCGGCCGACGCTCAGCGCTACGCCTCGGTCCCGATCCCCGGCTGCACCGACGGGAAGGCTGCTTCGACCGCGTCGGCCCCTCCGGCCCGCTCGGCGCCGACAGACGGTATCCCGAGGTGGACGACGGCTCCAGTCTCAGCAGCCGGTGGGTCACCGAACGCTTCACCGAAGCGGAGATCAGCGCGGCTCCGCACCTGACCACCGCCGTTGTCCACAACTGACGTCCGGCCGGTGGTTACCGCCGATGCCGGGTAAGGAGTCCTCTACGGCCGGGTTAACGCCGCCCGGCCGCTCGGTCGAAGGGGGCAGGCATGCATGACGAGCTGGCACAGTTGACGGGCTTCGTGTACGAGATCGGTCTGCTGAAGCGCTACAAGCGCACCGGCTGGCTCGTCGCGGGAGTCAGCGACCCCGAGAGCATCGCGGACCATTCCTTCCGTGCCGCGGCCCTCGCCTCGATCGTCGCCGTACTGGAGGGGGCCGACCCGGAACGCGCCGCGCTGCTCAGCCTGTTCCACGACAGCCAGGAGACGCGGCTGACCGACATCCCCTATCTCGCGAAGGCGTACGTCAAGCGCGCGCCGAACGAGCAGGTCACGGCCGAGCAGACGCGCGGCCTGCCGCCCGCGGTGGCCGACATGATCTGCGGCAGCGTCGCGGAGTACGAGGACAAGACGAGCCTGGAGGCGCGCTGCGCGCGGGACGCGGACAAGCTGGAGTGCCTAATCCAGGCGATCGAGTACCGGGAACAGGGCAACCAGAACATCCAGCTCTGGATCGACAGCTCGCTCGCCGCGCTCCAGACGCCGTCCGGCAAGAAGCTGGCCGACGAGGTGCTGCGCACCCGCTCGCTCGACTGGCTCGACCGCTTCTTCAACGGCGACGACACCACGCCGCTCGGCGAGTAGGTCTAGACCGTCCAGAGGCAGTACATCCGGTGCCCGTTCCGCACCGCGTGCCGTGCGACGGGCGCGCGGCGGCGAGCGCGTCCGGGGGAATCCCCTCGTCGCGGAAGACGGGCGGCGGCCAAGCGGCGGTGAGGATCCCGGCCGCGGCCCGGTCGTCCTCGGCGGCGAAGAACTCGTGCAGCGCACTCATCGACACCTCCGGTCAGGCGAGAGAGGACGACAGCACGTCGGTGGGCCTGAGCAGGTCCGGTCGGCTGGACATGTGCTGGTCGGCGTCCTCGATCCGCCAGCGGGCGTCCAGGAGCGACGGCAGGGCGGGGTGCGGGCCGGGCAGGCAGAGACGGACACGTGCGGCGGTGAAGGTGGCGAGCGCGGCGCGGAGCGTGGCCACCGGGTCGGCTCCGTCGGCGGTGACCAGGTGGAACAGGCGGTCCGACCCGGCGATCCCGGCGGCGGCGACCGCGTGCCCGTCCCGGACGAGCAGCCCGGTGGAGCCCGGCGTCGCCGCCCAGAAGGCGTAGTCGGCCGACCGGTCGCGCCCGTTCAGCTCCCGCTCGGCCGCGGCCGCCACGGCGGCCGGTACGGCCTCGGCCTGCCCGCCTCCGCCCGCGGGGCCGTCGAAGGACGGCGGGCCCTCCAGGTAGAGCAGTGGCCAGCGCGGCACCATGCCGTACCGGACATAGAGCGACATGGCCCGTGGATCCCGTGAGGCGAACGTCGACCGCTCCCCGTCGGCGTCGAACGCCGCGTCCAGCAGGCGCCGTCCGGTGCCGCCGCCGTGCCGTGCCGGGTCCACGAACAGGTCGCACAGCAGCGTGAGCCCGCCGAGGTGCCGGACCGCGCCGTATCCCTCCACCGTCCCGTCCGTCGCCGCGACGAGGAACCGCCCGTGCGCGCGCAGGTGGGCGACGTAACGCGGATCGGCCCCGTCGCCGTCGTCGTTGGCCAGAGCGATCTTCGCGATCGCCCGCAGGTCACCGTCTGCCGCGCCCCGTACGTACATGGCGGCAGGTTAGGACATGACACGCAGTCGCCGGACGGCAGGACGGCGGGGCCGGGGCGAGGGCGGCGGGGCCGGGGCGAGGGCGGCGGGTCGGCCTCAGTGCGACTTCGGCTGTCGCCGGAAGCCCACTTCGACCGTGAGTCCTCCGTCCGTACCGGGGCGCGGCGAGAGTCCGGCGCCGTGTGCTTCGGCGATGGCCCGCACGATGGCGAGGCCGAGGCCGTGTCCGTCGTGGTGCACCCGCTCCGTGCCGGCTTGGAAGGGCTGGAAGAGGCGTTCGATGTCCTGGTGGTCAACCGACGGACCGGTGTTGCTGATCGTGAGGGTCGCTTGTTCCGCCGATGACGTGGTCGAAACGGTGACGTGCCCTCCGGCCAGGTTGTGGCGGACGGCGTTGTCGACGAGGTTCGCGACCAGGCTGGTGACCAGCCGGGGGTCACCGACCGCCGGTGCCGGGTCGAGGCCGGCGTCGATGTGGATGCCACGGCGGTCCGCCGCGTGGCGGCGGACCGAGAGGACGTCCTCGGTGATCTCGGCGAGGTCGATCGGCTCCCAGCGTTCGACTCCCCGCTCGCTGGTCGCGAGGGTGAGGAGTGCCTCGATGAGTCGTTCTTGCTGGTCTCCGAGTTGCAGGGCCTCTTCGCAGGCGGCCCGCAGGCTCTCGGTATCGGCGTCGGGGTCGGTGAGAGCGATCTGGAGGAGCGTGCGCTGGCCGGCGAGGGGTGTACGCAGTTCGTGGGAGGCGTTGGCCACGAAGTGGTGCTGGGCTTCGAAGGAGGCCTGGAGCCGTCCGAAGAGATCGTTGAGGGTCTTGGTGAGGTCGGACAGCTCGTCGGCCGGGCCGGTGAGGTCGAGCCGTCGGTCCAGGTTGGTTGCGGAGATCTCCTGGGCGGTGGTGGTGATGGCGCGCAGGGGGCGGAGGAACCTGCCGGCGAGCCACCAGGCCCCGGCCACGGCGATGGCCACGGCGCTCAGGCCGATGACGGCGGGGGCGACGTCGAACGAGTGGCCGCCGGTCGCGGGGACGGTGGGGGTGCCGGCCGGGGCTCTCTGCTCGGTGTGGCCGTAGAGGAGGTCGGTGGCCAGCAGCACCGCTGCCAGCAGGCCGAGAGCCAGGCCGGAGTAGAGCAGTGTGAGCTGCACCCGCAAGATGGGCCGGCGGCGCAGGAGGGACACGACGTTCCTGGGTGGGCGCATCACCGGTCTCCGATCCGGTAGCCGGCCTCGCGGACGGTGTGGATGAAGGGCGGGTCGCCGAGCTTGACCCGCAGCCGCCGGATGGTCGTCTTGACCGCGGTGGTGAAGGGGTCGGCCGCCTCGTCCCAGACCCGTTCGAGGATCTCTTCGGTGGAGATCACCCGGTCGCCCACGGCGAGGAGGCATTCGAGGACCGCGAACTCCTTCGGGCTCAGCTCCAGGCGCCGCCCGGCACGGAACGCGACCCGGCGACCGGAGTCGAGCGTGACGTCACCGACGCGGAGTATCGGTGGTGTCGCCGACGCGGATCGCCGCCCGAGAGCGCGGACGCGGGCCACCAGTTCGGAGAAGTCGAACGGCTTGGGCAGGTAGTCGTCGGCGCCGAACCCCAGGCCGTCGACGCGGTCCTTGACGGTGCCGGCGGCGGTGAGCATCAGTACGCGGCTGCCCGAGCGTTCCGCGACGATGTGCCGGCACACGTCGTCGCCGTGGACGCCGGGCAGGTCCCGGTCGAGGACCACGACGTCGTACCGGGTGACGGCCAGATGGTCGAGCGCGTCGCCGCCGTCGAGGACGACGTCGACCGCCATGCCCTCGCGGCGCAGGCCGGTTCCGATCGAGCGCGCCAGCACCTCGAAGTCCTCGACGACGAGCACTCTCACGACGGTTCTCCATTCGGCTTCCTACCGGCGGCGGCGAGGTCCGCTTCGGGGGCAGAGACCGTCGCCGCCTTTCACGATGGCAGGCCGAAGGTGTCAGCGAGGTGTCAGCCGCCGACACCGGGCTGACACCTGCCGTGCCGTACAACCGGTGGCCGAGACCATCCCCACGACCAAGGACGGACGAGCGCGTGAACGACGCAACGATCGAAGTCAGCGGCCTGCGTAAACGGTTCGGGCCGACCGTCGCCCTCGACGGAATGACCTTCACGGTCGCGCCCGGCACGGTGACCGGCTTCGTCGGCCCGAACGGTGCGGGCAAATCAACCACCATCCGGGTGATACTCGGCCTGGACGCCCCCGACGAGGGCCACGCCCTGGTCGGCGGCAAGCCGTACGGGCAGCTGTCGCACCCGCTGCGCCACGTCGGTGCGCTGGTCGACGCCGCCGCCCTGCAGCCCGGCCGCACCGGGCGGAACCATCTGCTGTGGCTGGCGCACTCCCAGGGCATGGCCGCCGGGCGCGTCGATGCCGCGATCGGGCGCGTCGGCCTCGCCGGCGCGGCGCGGCGTAAGGCCGGCGGCTACTCGCTGGGCATGCGCCAACGCCTCGGCATCGCCGCGGCCATGCTCGGCGATCCCCCGGTGATCATCATGGACGAGCCGTTCAACGGCATGGACCCCGAAGGGATCATCTGGTTGCGCGGGCTGCTGCGCTCCCTCGCCGCGGAGGGACGCGCCGTCCTCGTCTCCAGCCACCTGATGGGCGAGTTGCAGGACATCGCCGACCGTGTCGTGGTGGTCGGCCGCGGCCGGGTACTCGCCGACGCCGGCGTCGATGAGCTGGTGACCCGCGCCTCGCGCGACCAGGTCCGGCTGCGCACATCGGCACCGGCCGACGCGGCCACGGCGCTGGGCCGGGCCGCGGCCACGGCGACCGTCACCGACGCCCACACCGTCACCGTGCTCGGGGTCGCAGCGCAAGGCGTCGTGGAGATCCTGAACGGAGCGGGCGTGCCCTTCTCCGAGGTCACCGCGCACCGGGCAACGCTCGAGGACGTCTACCTCCAGCTCACCAGCGGCGAGACCGAGTATCAGGCCGCTTCGAACCGGGAGGCCCGACGATGACCACCACCACGTCGCACCGCCCGGCCACCAGAGGCCTGCGGCCGGTGCTTCGGGCGGAGTGGACCAAGTTCCGCACGGTCCGGGGCCGACTGATCACCTTGGGCGTCACCGTCGTGCTGTGCGTGACGTTCACCTTCCTCGTCGCCAACGGCACCCACGCGGGCATCTGCACCGGCACCGGCTCGACCTGCCGGTCCGGCCATCCCTACGTGCCGACCGGACCGGACGGCGAAGCGGTCGCCGACGGCTACCAGTTCGTCGAACGGCCGCTCACCGGCAACGGCACGATCACCGCTCAGGTCGGCTCACTCACCGGGCTGACCTCGACGATCCCGGTCGACGCCGCCCCCTCACTCGCCCATACCCGCCCCGGCCTGGCGGGCTGGGCCAAGGCCGGGATCCTCCTGCGGCCGAGCACCGAGCAGGGCTCGCCCTATGCCGCGGTCATGGCCACCGGCGCCCACGGCGTCCGCTTCCAGGACGACTACACGCACGACCACGCCGGCCGGCCGGTCTCCGGCAGCTCGCCACGCTGGCTGCGGCTGGCCCGCGCCGGTGAGACCGTCACCGGCTACGAGTCCACCGACGGCACGACCTGGACCAGGATCGGCACCGCGCACCTGGCCGGGCTTCCCTCCACCGTGCACGTCGGGCTGTTCGTCACCTCACCGGCGTCGTTCGACCGTTCCGGTACCGGATTCCCCACCCAGGCCACCGCCACCTTCGACCACGTCACCGTCGACGGCCCCGACACCCGCGGCGCCTGGCGCGCGCAGACCATCGGCGCTCAGGACTTCTACCCGAAGCTGCCGGGCGCCGGCTACCACCGCGCCGGCGGCTCCTTCGTCCTGCGCGGCTCCGGTGACATCGCCCCCGCCGTCGTGCAAGGGCTCCTCGGCACCAACACCCCCTCCAGCACCATCCTGTTCGGGCTCATCGTCGGCCTGATCGCGATCATCGTGATCGCCTCGATGTTCATCACCGTCGAGTACCGCCGCGGCCTGATCCGCACCACCTTCACCGCCACGCCCCGCCGGCATCGCGTGCTCGCGGCCAAGGCCGTCGTCATCGGCGCCGTCGCCTTCGGGATCGGAACACTCGCCGCCGCGGTCGCCGTCCCGCTGGGCGAGCACCTGCTCAAGGCGAACGGCGCCTACGTCTTCCCGGCCGGCGCCCTCACGATGACGCGCATCGTCGCGGGCGCCGGCGCGCTGGTCGCCGTCACCGCCGTCGCGGTGCTCGCCGTCGCCACCATCGTCAGGAAGAGCGCGGGTGCCATCGCGGCGAGCATCGTCGTGTTCGTCCTGCCGTACATCGTCGGCTCGTCGATGTCCGGCGGCGCCGAGGAATGGCTGTTCCGCCTTACACCGGCCGCCGGCTTCTCCGTCCTGGGCGCCCTCCCCAGGTCCGCGCAGGTCACCTACCCCTACACCATGGCGAACGGCTACTACCCGCTCTCCTGGTGGGCCGGCCTCGCGGTGCTGTGCGCCTACGCTGCTCTCGCACTCGGCGGCGCCACCGTCGTGCTGCGCAGGAGGGATGCATGACCGATGCGCTGCGAGCCGAATGGACCAAACTCCGCACCTCGGCCGGCACCGTCTGGCTGCTCATCGGCACCGTCGCCCTGACCGTCGCGGTCAGCGCCGGCGTCGCCGCGGCCACCCACGTATCCTCCGACCGCGGCCAGGACCCCACAAAACTCGCCCTGACCGGCATCACTCTCGGCCAGGCGGTCATCGCGGTCCTCGCCGTGCTGGTCATCGCCGAGGAGTACGGCACCGGCATGATCCGCCTCACCCTCACCGCCACGCCCCGCCGCCTGGTCGTCCTGGCCGCAAAGGCCGTCAACCTGGCCGGCCTGGCCCTCCTCGCCGGCTTGCTCACCGTCGCCGGCTGCCTGCTCGTCGGGCGGCTGATGCTCCCCGGCGCCGGCCTCGACCCCGCCCACGGCTACGCGCTCGTCTCGATCAGCCACGGCCCGACCTTGCGCGCCGCCGCCGGCGGCGTCCTCTACCTCGTTCTCATCGCCCTGCTCGCACTCGGCGTCGCCACCGCCATCCGCGACACCGCCGTCTCGGTCGGAGCAGTGCTCGCGCTGCTCTACCTGCCCCCGATCCTCGCCCAGACCGTCGCCGACCCGCTGCGACGACACCTCCAACAACTCGCCCCCATGACCGCCGGAATGGCCGGCCAAGCCACCACCGACCTCCGCTCCCTGCCCATCGGCCCCTGGACCGGCCTCGGCGTCCTCGCCGCATGGGCGGCCGCGGCGCTCCTCATCGCCGGGCTCCTGCTCCGGCGGCGCGACGCCTGAACGCCACACGCGCCCCGACGCGCCGCAGAACGGCGACTCCTCAAACGACGGCCGTCCGGATCGCGGCGAGGTAGCCCGCCAGCAATGCGTCGGCGGTGCGGCCGACCATGTGGTCGCCCGGCAGGAAGCGCTCGGTGTGCAGGCCGGGCGCGTCGGTGGCGTCCGGCGGCGCCGTGCCGATGAACATCATCAGGCCCCGCGTCACGTCGCAGTAGTGAGAGAAGTCGTCCGCGCCGTACGAGCGGAAGCCCGCGTCGACGGTCACGCCGTCGTCGGTGAGGCGGCCGGCGGCGTCGGAGGCCAGGGCCGGGTCGTTGACCAGCACCGGCTCTCCGGGAAAGAAGCGCGCGTGGCCCTCGCAGCCGTGCGCGGCGGCCGTGTGGGTGACGATCTCGGTGATCAGGGACGCCGCGACGGCGCGGTCGGAGTCGCGCATCACGCGTACGGTGCCGCGCGCCGACGCGGTCTCGGGCACGACGTTGGCGGCCGTGCCGCCGCCGATCCGGCCGACCGAGCAGACCGCGCCCAGGACCGGGTCGAACCGCCGGCTGGCCAGGTGCTGGAGGCTGACGACGATCTGGCAGAGGGCGAGCACCGGGTCACGGGCGACGTGCGGGTACCCGGCGTGGCCGCCGAGCCCGGTGACCGTCACCTCGAACTCGTCGGTGGCGGCGTTGACCGGCCCCGGGGTGACCGCGACGACTCCGTCGGCCAGGCGCGGCTGCACGTGGGCCGCCACCATCGCGCGTACGTCGTGGTCGGTCAGGACGCCGGAGCCGACGATGTCCTCGGCGCCCGAGGGCGAGGTCTCCTCGCGCGGTTGCAGGACCGCGAGGACCGGCACGTCCACGCCGATGCGCTCGGCGGCGCGGCAGATCGCGACCAGCGCGGCGAGGTGGACGTCGTGACCGCAGGCGTGCATGGCGTCGTTCGCCGACGCCCAGGACACGCCGGTGCGTTCGGTGACCGGCAGGGCGTCCAGCTCCGCCCGCAGGGCGACCGCCGGGCCCCGGCCCCCGATCCGTACGGTGCGCCCGGTGCCGGCGACGCGCCGTCCGGGTCCGGCGCCGAGCGCGCGTACGACCTCGGCGGCCGTGTCGGCCTCGTCGCCGGAGAGCCGCGGGTCGGCGTGCAGGCGGTGGCGCAGCGCGACCGCGGCCGGCAGCTCGTCGGCGACGGCCGCGCGCAGCTTGAGATGAAGTTCGTTCAGCTCGTCCATCAGCGCCGCTCCTCCAGCCCGTACACGCGGCGGGCGTTCTCGCCGCCGGCCAGCCGCGCGATCCGCTCCGCGTCCTCCTCCGTCCACACCCCGTCGTCCAGCCCGGATCTCAGGAAGTCCGAGAGTCCCCGGCGGAACAGCAGGGAGCCGAGGTGGTACAGCTCGGGCAGGCCGTAGGCATCGGAGGAGAACAGGAACTTGCCGAACGGGGCGAGCTCCAGCAGCTCGGCGATCAACGCCGGCGCCCGGTGCCCCACGCCGTGCGTGGCGAGCCCGACGTCGACGAAGACGTTCGGGAACACCTGCGCGAGGTACCCGGCGTGCCGGTGGAACGGATAGTTGTGCAGCAGCATGATCGGTGTGCCGGTGGGCTCGATCGCGCGCAGCAGGCCGGTGAGCAGCAGCGGGTCGCAGCGGTGCAGGTCGAGGTCCGCGTCGCCGTACCCGACGTGGAACTGGATCGGCAGCCGCAGGTCCACACCGCACCAGATCAGGAACGCCTGGAGCGTCGGGTCGGCGAGCCGTACCGGCGCCCCGGCCTCGATCGCGGCGAGCCAGCGTCCGGCCGCCGCCGCGACCTCGGCGTCCCCGGGGCGTTCGGCGGGCAGGTCGAGGCCGATCCGGTACGCCGCGATGGACTTCAGCCCGGCCGCCGAGGCGGCGCGCCCGGCCAGCCGTTCGCGGAACGCGTCGGCGAAGCCCTCCGCGCCCGGCCCGGCCGCCGCGACCTCCTCGGCCACCTGTTCCAGCCGGACGATCTCGTGTGCCGTCGCTCCCGCGAGGGCGCCCAGTTCGCCGGGCGTGAGAAGCGTGTCCATCGGGTATCCGGTGTCGACGCAGAGGGCGTCCAGCCGCGCCTCGCGCAGAAAGCGCCGGTTCACCTCGGCGAATCCCAGGTCGGCGCGGCGCGCGAGGTAGTCGTCGGCGGGCGCGTGCGGCGGCAGGTCGAGCACCGGCGCGCACCAGCGGCGTACGGCGAACCCGATCTGGGAGTCGAAGAGCGTGCCACCGAGCGGGCCGCCGGGGGCCTCCGCCTCGGTGAGCAGGGACTCGAACGCGCTCCGGTCGAGGTCGCGGCCTGCCACGCCGTGGCAGTGGTGGTCGACGAGACGGAGGCTCTCCACACAGGGCAACGGCGAGGGCACTCGGTCACTCCTCCCTTCCCTCGAACGGATCACTGCCCGTCAGTTACCCGCCTTTCGGCCGGATACGGCGTGCTCTCCCTCACGTCGGGGGAGTGAGTGACCAGACCCGCGTGTCTTCCGGTTCATTCGCTCACGGGCCCTCGCGGCCTTGCCGGGAGGGCCATGACGCCGTAGAAGGTGGTACGTGCCGGGCAGCCCCCAGCGGACGGGAGAGGGAGCGTCATGGACCAGCAGGAGCGTGCGCGGCGGGCGGCGGTCGCGCGGCAGGCGGCGGGTGACCTGGCCGCGAGAGACGTCACCGGCATCGCGGTCACGTGGGTGGACACCACCGGCGTCACGCGGGTCAAGGCGGTGCCGCTCTCGCGTCTGGAGCACGCGGCGGCCTGGGGGATCGGCATGTCGCCCGTGTTCGACGCGTTCCTGATCGACGACTCGATCGCGAGCGGCCGGTTCGCGGGCGGCCCGGTCGGCGACCTGCGGCTGCACCCCGACCTGAACCGGCTCACCGCGCTCGCCGCCCTGCCCGGCTGGGCGTGGGCGCCCGCGGACCGGTACGACCAGGAGGGCGAGCCGCATCCGCTCGACGCGCGCGTCGTGGCCCGGCGCGAGGCCGAGCGCCTGGCCGCCGAGGGCATGGCGGTCAAGGCCGCGTTCGAGGTCGAGTGGGCCGTCTCGCTCGGCGACGGCGACGACTTCACCCCCGCCTGCGCCGGTCCCGCGTACGGCATGACCCGGCTGACCGAGCAGTCGGACTACCTGCGCGACGTGGTCGAGTCGCTGTCGGCGTCCGGGGTCGCCGTGGAGCAGATCCACCCCGAGTACGCCGCGGGACAGTACGAGGTGTCGGTGGCGCCCGCTGACCCGGTCGCCGCGGCCGACACGTTCGTCCTGGTCCGCGAGACGATCCGGGCGGTCAGCCTGGCCCACGACCTGCGCGCGACGTTCTCCCCCAAGGTGCTCGCCGACGGCGTCGGCAACGGCGCGCACGTTCACCTGAGCCTGTGGCGCGAGGGCGTCAACCTCATGGCCGGCGGCGACGGCCGGTTCGGGCTGACGCGTGACGGCGAGGCCTTCGCGGCGGGCATCCTGTCGCGGCTGCCGGCCCTGCTGGCGATCGGCGCGCCGTCGGTCGCCAGCTACCTGCGGCTCGTGCCCTCCCACTGGGCCGGGGCGTACGCCTGCTGGGGGCTGGAGAACCGGGAGGCGGCGCTGCGGTTCGTCACCGGCGCGGCCGGTGACCGGTCCCACGCGGCCAACCTGGAGGTGAAGTGCTTCGACGCGGCCGCCAACCCGTACCTCGTCATGGCGGCGCTCCTGGCCGCGGGCCGTACGGGACGGGCGGAGGGCGGCACGCTCCCCGAGCCGGTCGAGGTCGACCCGGTGTCCCTCGACGGCGTTCCGCCGCTGCCGTCGTCACTGGGCGCCGCGGTCGAGGCGTTCGAGGCCGATGCCACGCTGCGGGAGTCACTGGGCGAGGCGGTGATCGACACCGTCGCGGTCGTACGCCGGGGCGAGATCGCGCTGTTCGACGGCCTGTCGCCGGAGGAGATCGCCGCGCGCACGCGGTGGAGGCACTGAACCGGCATGGCATGATGACGCGCGTGTCCGATCCGGCGGGAGTGATCCTGCGCAGGTACGCCCAGTTCGTCCTCGACCGGCTGGTCACGACGGTGCCGGCGCTCGTCGTGCTGGTGCTCGGCCTGCGCTGGACGCTGCACCTCCCCCGGGGCGATGACCGGATGACACCCGCGTACCTCACGATGGCCGGCTTCCTCCTCGTCGTCCTGGTCGGCAACTGGTTCATCGAGGTGTGGGTGCCGTACCGCTGGCTCGGCGGCACTCCGGGCATGCGCTTCCTCGGGCTGCGGGTCGTGACCGAGCGCGGAGAGACGCCCGGCCTGCGCGCGTACCTGATCCGCTGGGCCATGGTGATCGTGGACGGCTACTTCTTCGGCCTGGTGGGGGCACTCGCCATCGCGTTCAGCCCGCGTCACCAGCGGTTCGGCGACATGGTGGCGCGCACTCTCGTCGTACGCCGCGGCTGAGCACGAGTCATTCGACCAGGCGGCTCTCCCAGGCCCAGATGGCGACCTCGGTACGGTTACGGACTCCGAGCTTGCGCTGGACGCCGTTCAGGTGCGTCTTGACCGTCGACAGCGAGATGACGAGCGCGTCGCTGATCTCGGCGTTGGTCATGCCGCGGGCGACGGCCCGTACGACCTCCAGTTCGCGGGCGGTCAGGGGTTCGGCGGGCCGGGCGGCGCCGGAGGCCGGCCGGGCGAACCGCGCCAGCAGACGCGTCGTGATCGAGGGGGAGACCATCGACTCTCCCTCCGACGCCGCGCGCACGGCCTCGACGAGGAGCCGTGGCCCGGCGTCCTTGAGCAGGAACCCGCACGCGCCCGCGCGCAGCGCCGAGTAGACGTTCTCGTCCTCGTCGTAGGTGGTGACGACCACGACGCGCATCGGGTCGGGCACCTCCGGGCCGGCCAGCAGGCGTGTGGCCTGGATGCCGTCGATGCGCGGCATCCGGATGTCCATGAGCGTCACGTCGGGACGCAGCTCGCGGGCCAGGCTCACCGCCGCCTCGCCGTCGGGCGCCTCGCCGACCACGTCGATGTCGGGTTCGGCGTCGAGGATCAGCCGGAACCCGGTGCGGACCATCGCCTGGTCGTCGGCGACGAGTACGCGGATCGTCATGAACGAGGCTCCTCGCGGTCGAGGGGGAGGCGTACGGTGATCCGCCATCGTCGCCCGGACTCCGCACCGGCGCGGAGTGTACCGCCGAGGGCGGTGACCCGTTCGCGCATGCCCACCAGCCCGTAGCCGGATCCCCCGCCGGACGGTTCGCCGGCGCCGTCGTTGACGATCTCCAGGTGGAGCACGTCGGCGACCGGGTCGTGCTGCACCCGCGCGGCCACGCGTACGTCCGTCGCGTCGGGCGCGTGCCGGCGGACGTTGGTCAGCGCCTCGAGCACCACCCGGTGGACCGTCGTGATCAGTGCGGGCGCGGGGTCGAGCCGGTCCAGGTCGCCGGGCAGCTCCGTGGCGACCCCGTCGTGACCGGCGGCGGCGTCGAGCACGGCCGCGCGGATGCCGGAGGCGGGCGGAGCGGGCTCGGGCGCGGTGTCCTCCCGGAGCATGCCGACGAGCCGCCGCATCGCGGTCAGGGCGTTCGACCCGGCCTCCTCGATCTCGCGGAAGACGTCGTCGTCCGGCTCGGCCGACCGGCCGGCGAGCACGCGCGCGGCCTGGGCCCGTACGACGATGCCGGTGACGTGGTACGCGACGAAGTCGTGCAACTCGCGGGCCATGCGCAGCCGTTCGGCCGTACGCGCCTCGGCGAGGGCGGCCCGGCGGCGGTCGTCGGCGTCGCGCAGGATCAGGCCGACGGCCAGCGAGCCGCCCCACAGCAGCGCGGCGGGTACGGCGATCAGCGCTGTGGGCGAGCCGACGCCGTACCGCAGCACCGGGGCCGCGGTCATCGCGACGCCGCCGCAGACGGCGAGGCCCGCGGCCGCCCGGCGGCCGATCCGCCTGCACCCGGCACCGATGAGCAGGGCGACCGCGAGCGTCTCGGTGACACCCGGCGCCGTCGCGGAGGGGTGCGCCAGGACGGCGATCGCGGTGTCCAGCAGGCTGACGGCGACGACACCGCCGGCGAGCGGCCCGATCCAGTCGGTGAAGCGACGGCGCAGCACCGCCAGCACGGCCGCCACCGGCCCGAACCCGGTCGCCGTCGCGGTGGCCAGCCCGGCCGCGAGACCGCCTGACCCGGGGGCATCGGCGATGGCCGCCACGCTGTCGGCCACCACGCACAGCACCAAGGCGGCGACCTCGGCGACCAGCGGGCCACGGCGGATGACGGTCCCGCCCGTTCGCGGCGGTGAGCCGCCCTCAGATCGCGCACCGGTCATGCCATCGAGGATGCCGTCTCTCCCCGGTACCCGGATCGACCGCGGGTTCGAACCGGGTCGGCCGAAAGTCGGAGGAGACGGTGCCAAGACCGAACCCGCGACCGAGGCGGGCCGCGGCGGTCCCCCGGCAGCATTCGAAGGGACCGGACGGGAACGCAGACAGAGAAGGTGGTTTCGATGATGTCCCAGGAGAGGGAGCCCTGGCCCGCCGACGACCCGTGGTACCGGTTCACGCCGAGGAACCTCGCCACCGGTTACCTGAGCCTGTTCGCCTCGCTGGCCTGTCTGGGCTGGAGCGTCATGAGCCTGCTCGACCACGACACCGGCACCCGGCAAACGATCTTCTTCGCGATCTTCGGAGTGGTCGCGGTGATCTGGCTGGTGCGCACGACGAACGGACTCAAGGTGCTCCTGCGCCGCCGCTCCGGCCGGTGAGAAGCCGGGCGTGAGGAACCGGGCGGCCGCTCAGGCGACTTCCGGGACGCGGTCCAGTTCGACGCCGAAGCAGGATCGGTAGGCGGCGAGCACCTCGTCGTCGCCGGTGAGCTTCCGTTCGTCGCGCTCGCCGCCGCCCGTACGGATGAGGGTGCGTCCGCTCAGGGTCACGCGGCCTGACTCGGTGAGCATCGAGCAGACGAGCGAGCGGGTGAAGTGCGACTTTGGCGAGGTGCGGTGCCACCAGCAGCCGACCTCGAAGTCACCCAGCGCGCGCGGCCGGGTCTCCAGGCGGTACTCCGGCCGGCCGTCTTTGATGACGTCGAGGTCGCCCTCGGGCGTCTCGGCGATCCGGAAGACGCCGCCGGGGTCGTGCTGGTCGCCACGCGTGTCCAGCCGCAGCGGGTGGTGCGCGTGGTCGCCGAAGCCGACGTCGGCGAGCCACGGCCCGACCCGCAGGGCCAGGTGGTCGTACGGCATGCCGAGCCGGTCGCCGCCGAACACGCGGGCCGCGAGAAGCTCGACCTCGAAGCCGAGCGCGGCGAGCAGCGTCGCGAACGCTCCTCCCAGCTCGTAGCAGAAGCCCCCGCGCCGTCGGTCGACGACCTTGGCGACGAGTGCCTCGGGCTCCAGGACGATGTCCTCGCCGAGATGGATGCTCAGGTTCTCGAAGGGCACCGCGCGCAGATGCCGGACGTGCAGGTCACGCAGCGCCTCGCCATCGGGCCGGGCCGGGCGCTCAGCCCCGATCCGGTCGAGGTAGGCGTCCACCCAGGAGTCGGTCATAACGCCATCTCCCCACATCGAAGGACGAGAGCGCCATCGGACGTAAGTCCTAGTGCCGCGTCAAGCAATGTTCGCCTGCGGCAGGGATCGTCATGTGGGGGTGCGTTTTTGTCGTAGGTGCGTAGTGTAATCGTCTGGTGGCTGAACGTCGGCATGGTAGGTGTCGGGTGGTGATGCGGACCGCCCGGGTCGGTCTGCGGTTGACTGCGGGGCAGCGGCGCCGGTGTTTCGGGCTGCTGGTGGCTGGAGCAGGTACGGTCGGTGACGCTGGTCAGTGATGGGGGCCGGTTGTTCGTCGATGTGACCGCCGAGGTACCGGTCGCGACCCATCCGCCGGGCCGGGAGCCGGATCCAAAACGAGTCGCGGGGGTGGATCCGGGGGTGATCCATCCGTTCGCGGTGGCGGGCCCGGACGGGGAAGGGTTGGTGGTGTCGGGGCGGGCGATTCGTGCTGAGTCCCATCTGCACCTCAAGGACACCAAACATCGGCGCCGGATGATGGCGCGTCACGCACCCAAGCTGGGGCAGGTCGGGTCGCGGCGGTGGCGTAAGTACCGGGCCCGGCAACGCAGGCTTGATAACCGGCACAAGCGGCGGGTCCGTCAGGCGCAGCATGAGGCCGCCAAGACCGTCGTGGAGTGGGCGGTCGAGCGCCGGGTCGACCACCAGTAATCCGTTTCCGGTGGTGATCACGCACCGTCGAGCCGGATGGCACCTCCCCGGTGCCGGACCAGCACGGCGTGACCCCAGGCGACGCCCCCATCACGGCGCCGTCAAAGGGGTCCATCGGCCGGCCGTGGCCCGCCCCACCGGACGTGGGGACGTCGCTCGCCCAACACGCGAGGATCAGCCAACTCCACCTCACCCACGAGGCAAACGTTGACTGACACGGCACTAGACCTAACCGCGGAACAGCTCCGACCGCGGGCCCATGATGATCCGGTCGCCGGGCGCGAGGGTGCGCATGATGCCGCGCAGGCGGGACTCGTCGATCGCGATGCAGCCCGCGGTCGGGGCCTTGCCGCCGACGTGGAAGAAGATGGCCGAACCGCGCCCGGGGACCGGCTTGGGCCGGTTGTAGTCGATGACGGCCGCCTGTCGGTACGACCCGAGCTGCATGATGGCGGACAGGTTCTCGTCCGCCGGGTGACAGGTGCCCGAGTAGTAGTCGTTGTAGTGGCTCTCTCCGGGCGTGGCGCCCCAGCAGTCGCCCGACTCGCGCAGCGTGCGGTACGGCAGCCGGGTGCCGGGGTTGCCCCTGCCGAACGCCTCGGTGAACGTGAAGGAGCCGGTCGGGCTCTTACCGTCGCCCTCGCGCTTCTGGCCGGGCCGGGCGAAGCCGTTCGCGCCCGCGCGCCCCTCCGTCTCGGTGAGCTTCGTCCACGAACGCCCCTTCTTGGCGCATTCGGTGACGACGACGTAATTCGAGGCGTAACCCGACGAGACCGCCAGGACCAGGTGCTGGGCGCTGCCGGTGGGGTACCGCAGCTTGCCCTGGGAGATCGCCGAGCACGGGTCGAACGGCGCGGCGGCGGCCGGGGGGCCCAGAGCCGTGAGCGCCGCCAGCGCGGTGCCCCCGGCCAGCGCGAGCGACGCCAGCGTCCTGTAGTTCACCGCTCCTCCAAAACGCGCGCCGTTGCGAACGGGGGTACGCACTCGCGATCCGGCGCTTTAGTCTGTCTGCATGACGAATCTTCCTGAGCGGCGCGAGATGCGCATCTCCGACGCCGATCGGGACGACGTCGCCGCGATCCTCCGCGAGGCCGCCGGGGAAGGCCGCCTTGACCTGGAAGAACTCGACGAACGACTCAGCGCAGTGTACGCCGCGAAGACGTATGGTGACCTCGAGCCCATCACTCGTGACCTGCCGTCGGAGTCGCATCCCGCTTCCGCCCCGCGGGTCCCGGCCCGTGACCGGTTCGGCGGCACACCGACGTCGACGATGGGCATCGCCATCCTCGGCGGCTTCGAGCGCAAGGGCGGATGGGTGGCGCCCGAGACGTTCAACGCCGTGGCATTCTGCGGCGGTGGGGTGGTAGACCTGCGCGAGGCGCGCTTCTCCGGTCCGCAGATCACGGTCCGCGCATACGCCGTGATGGGCGGTGTGCAGATCCTCGTGCCGGAGGACGCCGAGGTGCACGTCGGCGGCCTCGGCATCATGGGCGGCTTCGACACACGTGCGACCGGCCCCGGCGCACCGGGCGCGCCAAGGATCGTCGTCACCGGCGTAGCCTTCTGGGGCGGCGTCAGCGTCGAACGCAAGGCGACGGACGCCGAACTCAAACGCCGCAAGCTCGAACGCAAGCAGCAGAAACAGGAAGAGCGCCGGCGACTCGAAAAGTGAGACGGCCCCCTCTCACAAGTCGAGAGAGCCGTCCCTCTGCGGCTGGTCACTCCTCCGGTCGGGCGCGCAGGGGCAGGAGGAACGCCGTGCCGAACGTCAGTGCCAGCAGGCCGGCCTCGATCCACAGCGTGAGGTTCATCGCCTCGCTGAAGCCGTGCTTGGCCGACTGCTCGGCGGCGCGCACCGCCGCCAGCCGTACGGGTGCCTCGGCGGTGCGCAGGTCGCCCTCCAACCGTACGCACGAGGGCGGCACCTCCTCCTGGTCCTTGGCGGTGGCCCGGTCGTGACCGCAGGTGCGCAACTCGGTGACCAGGTGGTCGCGTGCCGGTCCCTGGACGCCGGCCGCGGCGAGGGCACGCGGCGCGACCTTGTCGGTGGCGCTCGCGACGTGACCGCCGAGGAAGCCGAAGAACAGCGTGCCGAGCACCGCGACGCCCAGCGCGCTGCCGAGTTGCTGTACGGCGGTGAGCGTGCCGGAGGCCGAGCCGGTCTCGTGCGTCTCCACCCCGGCGAGGACGATGTCGAAGAAGGGCGCCATCAGCACGCCCATGCCCAGGCCGGTCAGCGCGAGCGAGGGGATCAGCTGCCAGGGCGTCACGTCGATGCCGGCCAGGTGCAGCGTGACGATGACGGTCCCGACTCCGACGACCATGACGACGATGCCGGCGTGGATGACCGTACGGCCGAACTTCTGGACGGCCTGGGCGACGCCGAACCCGCCGATCATGCCGACCGAGAGCGGCACGCCGGCGAGGCCCGCCTTGAGCGGTGAGTAGCCGAGGCCGAGCTGGGCGAAGAGGCTGAAGGCCAGCGAGAACCCGGACATTCCAGCGAAGAACACGATGCCGACGATGAGGCCACCGGTGAAGCCGCGCTTGCGGAACAGACCGGGCTCGACCAGCGGGTCACCGCCCATACGGCGCTTGCGCGCCTCGTACCAGCCGAAGAATCCGAAGAGGGCGACCGCGACGGCCATCGAGACGAAGGTCCACGCGGGCCAGCCGAGCTCGCGTCCCTGGACCAGCGGGTAGACGATCAGAAGTGAGGCGAATCCGGCCAGCACCACGCCGACCAGGTCCAGTCGCGGCGGTCGCGCCGCCCGAGACTCCGGCAGGAACCGCAGGCCGCCGAGCAGCGCGAGCAGCCCGAGCGGCAGGTTGATCAGAAAGATCATGCGCCAGCCCGTGCCGAAGTAGTCGGCGTCGATCAGCCAGCCGGCCAGCACCGGACCGCCGACCGAGGACAGGCCCATGACCGGCCCGAACATGCCGAACGCCGTTCCCATCTCCTGCTCGGAGAACATCTCCTTGATCAGTCCCAGGCCCTGGGGAAGCATCACGGCGCCGAAGAGCCCCTGAATTCCTCGGCACGTGATCAGCATCTCGGGCGACTGCGACACCGCGCAGAGGAGCGAACCCGCGGTGAAGCCGAGGGCGCCGATCAGGAACATCCGCCGGCGGCCGACGATGTCGCCCAGCCGACCGCCGGTGATCAGGCCCACCGCCATGGCCAGCGTGTACGCGGCGCCGAGCCACTGGATCGTGCTCGCGCCACCGCCGATGTCGGCCCGGATGGACGGAGCCGCGATATTCGTGATCAGCGCGTCGAGCAGGTCCATGACCTCGGCGGCCAGCAGGACGAACAACGCGATCCAGCGCGCGGGGTACGGCTTGCGCGCCGCTTCGGGCCCCGCCAGGGGCTCGGTCGACGTGGCCATGGGTCTCCTCCGATGTAACGAACAATGCTCCGTCGTTGAACTGCGCGTCGTTGAACTACGATCGTGTAAAGAACGCCGTTCGTAGGCAGACACGACGTTCGGCCGGGAGCAGGGCAGAATGTCTCGTTCGCAGAGAAGATATATCGCGTTCACGGCGACGGTCAAGACATATCGCGAGCCGTGACCGACTCGGGCCACGAACCGCGACGCCAACTCGTACGCGCAGGTTCAGCCCCCGCCGACAGCCCCCGCCGACGCACCGGTCTGCGCCACTGGCTCGTGCCACCGCCCGCGCCGCCGGTTCGCACCGCCGACTCGGGCCCCCTGGTCAGGGCAGCAGTAGCGTCCGTCCGACGACGTCGCGGGTCTCGATCGCGGCGTGGGCGTCGGCGGCGCGTTCCAGCGCGAAGGTCTGGCCGATGACCGGACGCATCCGGCCCTCCGCCGCCCCGGCCAGCGCCCGGGCGAGCACCTGCCGCATCTCCTCCGGGGAGAGCTGGAGGTCGCCGATGCCGCTCACGGTGACGTCGCGTTTCTCCGCCTCCGCGGGGTCGAGCACGGCGAACCCGCCGGAAGGCGCCCCGTGGGCCGAGAACCGGCCACCGCGCGCGGTCACCTCGAACGCCGCCCGTCCGATCGCGCCGCCCGCACCGTCGAAAACCACGTCGGCTCCCGCGCCGCCGGTCGCCTCGCGCACCCGGTCCGTCCAGCCCGGCTCGGAGTAGTCCACCACGACGTCCGCACCCTGATCGTCGACCAGGTCGAGCTTCCGCCTGCCGCGAGCGGCTCCGATGACACGCGCGCCGGCCGCGTGCGCGAGCTGGACCAGCAGCAGGCCCATGCCGCCGCCCGCCGCCGTGACCAGCGCCCACTCACCGGCCCGTACGCCGACCACGTCCAGGAGGTGCAGCGCGGTGACGCCGTCGTGCAGCAGCGCCGCCGCGTCGCGCAGCTCCAGCCCGTCGGGCACCGGAACCAGCGCGGCGGCCTCGACCACCGCCCGCTCGGCGTACCCGCCGCGCCCGCCCCGCTCGCCCGTGTAGGCGGCCACCCGCCGGCCGACCCAGCCCCGGTCCACGCCGTCGCCGACGCCGGCGACCTCGCCCGTCACGCCGTGGCCGGGGACGTACGGCAGGACGACGCTGAAGTACTCGCCCATGGCCCCCGACCTGATCTGCGTCTCGACGAACCCGACGTCCGCCGCGGCCACCCGGACCACCGCCTGCCCCGGCCCGGCCACCGGGTCCGGCACGTCGGCCGGCACCAGCACCTCGGGCCCGCCGAAACGCTCCACCTGAATCACTCGCATGATCACCACTGCCCCTCGTTGACGTGGGAAGCAGTGTTCAACCTCAACCTTGGTCGAGGTCAACTGCCCGAGAGCGTACGAGGTCAGCCTTGTTCGAGCTCGGCCAGCCGGGCGGCGGCGTCTCCCAGGGCGTCCTCGGCGAAGACGGCGATACCGTGCCGTTCGAGCAGGGCGGTCGTGACGCCCTCGCCGGGGATCTTGCGCCCGGCGAACGACCCGTCGTGGATGCGGGCGCTGCCGCAGGAGGGACTGCCCTCCTTGAGGATCGCGAGCCGGATCCCGTACGACCGCGCGCGTTCGAGCGCCTGCCGGGCGCCGAGGACGAAGTGCCGGGTGACGTCGGTGCCGTCCGGCGTGAGGATCGCGGCACGGCCGTCGAGGACGTCCGCACCGGACCCACCGCTGATCTCGGCCGGCGGACGCGGCACCGGCAACCCACCGCGCACCTCGGGGCAGAACGGCACGAGCCGCCCTTCCCGCCGCCAGCGTTCGAACAGCGCGTCATCGCTGCGCCTGCCGGTGCCGTCGAAGCGCACCGGCTGGCCCAGCAGGCAGGCACTGACCAGGATCCGCTCCATCAGGCTCCACAGTAGGTCAGTCCACCTCGCGGACGGCCCCCTTGTCGGCGGACAGGGCCATGGAGGCGTAGGCGCGCAACGCGGTCGACACGGCCCGGTCACGGTGCCGGGGCCGGTAGCCGCCGGCCGCCTCCAGGCGGGCGCGGCGCTCGGCCAGCGCGTGGTCCGGGACGTCCAGCCGGATCGAGCGGTTCGGGATGTCGATGACGATGGTGTCGCCGTCCTCGACGAGAGCGATGGTGCCGCCGGCCGCCGCTTCCGGCGAGACGTGGCCGATCGACAGGCCGGAGGTGCCGCCGGAGAAGCGGCCGTCGGTGACGAGGGCACAGGTCTTGCCGAGGCCACGGCCCTTCAGGTACGCGGTCGGGTACAGCATCTCCTGCATGCCCGGCCCGCCGCGTGGGCCCTCATAGCGGACCACGACGACGTCGCCCGCCTCGACGCGCCCGTCGAGGATCGCCTCGGCGGCCTCCTCCTGCGACTCGACCACCACGGCGGGGCCGGTGAAGGTCAGGATGGACTCGTCCACACCGGCGGTCTTCACCACGCACCCGTCCTCGGACAGGTTGCCGCGCAGCACCGCCAGCCCGCCGTCGGAGGAGTAGGCGTGACCGACGTCGCGGACGCAGCCGTTCGCGGCGTCGAGGTCCAGATCCCGCCAGCGCTCCGACTGGGAGAACGCGGCGGAGGAGCGGACGCGCCCCGGAGCGGCGTGGAACAGCTCCAGGGCCTCCGGCGACGGTGATCCACCGCGGACGTCCCAGGTCTTCAGCCATTCGCCCAACGAGTCGGCGTGGACGGCGTGCACCTCCTCGTGGAGGAGCCCGGCGCGATGCAGCTCGCCCATGATCGCGGGAACGCCCCCGGCGCGGTGGACGTCCTCCATCAGGTACCTGCCGTTCGGGGCCACCTTGCAGAGACAGGGCACGGCGCGGGAGCGCTCCTCGATGTCGCGCAGGGTGAAGTCGAGTTCGGCCTCCCGCGCGGCGGCCAGGAGATGCAGGATCGTGTTGGTCGAGCCGCCCATGGCGATGTCCAGCGACATCGCGTTGTCGAAGGCGGTGCGCGAGGCGACGGCACGCGGCAGCACGCTCGCGTCGTCCTGCTCGTAGTACCGGTGGGCGAGGTCGACGACCGTACGTCCGGCGTCCTCGTACAGTGCCCGGCGCGCCGTGTGGGTGGCCAGAGTCGAGCCGTTGCCGGGCAGGGCGAGGCCGAGCGCCTCGGTCAGGCAGTTCATCGAGTTCGCCGTGTACATCCCCGAGCAGGAGCCGCAGGTGGGACACGCCGCCTCCTCGATACGGGCGATGTCCTCATCGGTGACGGCGTCGGAGACCGCGCCGGACATGGCCGAGACCAGGTGCAGGCCGTCGCGGACCGTGCCGTCGGCCAGGGTGGCGGCGCCGCCCTCCATGGGACCGCCGGAGACGAAGACGGTGGGGATGTCGAGCCGCAGCGCGGCCATGAGCATGCCCGGGGTGATCTTGTCGCAGTTGGAGACGCACACCAGGGCGTCGGCGCAGTGCGCGTTGACCATGTACTCCACGGAGTCGGCGATGAGGTCGCGCGAGGGCAGGGAGTAGAGCATGCCGCCGTGCCCCATGGCGATGCCGTCGTCGACCGCGATGGTGTTGAACTCCCGGGGGACGCCGCCGGCCTCCTTGATCGCGGCGGAGACGATCCGCCCGACCGGCTGAAGGTGCGTGTGACCGGGGACGAACTCGGTGAAGCTGTTCGCGACGGCGACGATCGGCTTGCCGAAGTCCTCCCGGTCGACTCCGGCGGCCCGCAGGAGGGCGCGGGCGCCGGCCATGTTCCGTCCGTGCGTTACGGTCCGTGATCTCAGCTCTGGCATGCGCCCAACGATCCCCGCCGGACCGGCCCGGCTGAAGACGGCGCGGCTTCTAGTAGTGGCACTACTAGTATTCGAACCGTGACCATCGAGCGCGAGCGGCGCGGCGAGCTCGGCGCCTTCCTCCGGGCACGCCGCAACCAGCTCGTACGCGCCGACCTCGGGCTTCCGCCGATCGGCGGGAAACGCACCTCCGGGCTCCGGCGCGAGGAGGTGGCGTACCTGTCCGGCGTCAGCGTCACCTGGTACACCTGGCTCGAACAGGGACGCGACATCCATCCGTCACGGCAGGTGCTGGACGCGATCGCGCGCACGCTCCGGCTGTCGGTCGCCGAACACACCTACCTCCTGACGCTGGTCGGGTACTCCCCGCCGGAGCCGAACGTCCGGCCGATCCCACGGACCGCGCCCGCCCACGTACAGCGGCTACTCGACGCGATCGAGGGCTTCCCCTCGTACGCGATCGCCCCGGACTGGTTCATCTCCGGCTGGAACACCGCGTACGCCGCGCTGTACCCGAACGTCGCCACGGTCCCGCCCGAGGACCGCAACCTGCTGTGGCTGGTGTTCACCGATCCGTACGTACGCGAGCTGCTGCCCGACTGGGAGATCACCAGCCGCCGGTTCCTCGCCGAGTTCCGGGCCGAGGCCGGTCCCCGCCTGGGCGACCCGTCGTACGCGCAGCTGATCGAGCGCCTGCTCGATGCCAGCGATGAGTTCCGCGCCGGCTGGAAGAGCCATGACATCGAAGGCTTCGCCTCGCGCGAGCGGGTGTTCCACCACCCGGTCGTCGGCGACCTCCACCTGGAACACCACCGCCTGGCGCCTTCGGACCAGCCCGACCTGCATCTGGTGATCTACACCCCCGTGCTGACCACGGACGCTCCCGACCGGCTCGACCGGCTGCTCCAGGCCACACGCCGTACCTGCGGATAATCCCCAGATCGGTGTGAGAACCGTCTCATATGCTGGATTCGCTTGTCGTGCGAAGCTCTGGGCATGGGTGCGCAGGCCGATCTTCGCCGGGGGCTGGGGTTCATGCGTCCGCTCGGCCGGGTCGGCCCCAGTGTGATCGAGCCGGACCTTCCGCCCGCCCGGGCGATCGACCTGCCCGGCCGTGGCCGGGTCACCGTCCGGGTCGTCGACGGGGACACCCCCGCTCTGCTCCTGCACGGCTGGACCCTCACCGCCGACGTGAACTTCTGCCACCTCATGCCACGCCTGCCCGGCGGCCTGGTGGCGATGGACCACCACGGGCACGGCCGGGGTCCGACCCGTGCGGAGCGGTTCACCATCGAGGGCGCCGCCGACGACCAGATCGCACTGCTCGACGCGCTCGGCATCGACAAGGCGATCGTGCTCGGCTACTCGCTCGGCGGCCCGGTCGGGCTCGACCTCGCCCGCCGGTATCCCGACCGTGTCGCCGGGCTGGTCCTCCAGGCCACCGCGCTGCGGTTCGACAGCTGGATGGACAAGCTGACCAAGCCGCTCCTGCGCGCGGTACGGCCGCTCACGGCACTCGGGCTCGGGCGTACGGCGTCGCTGCGGTTCTTCGGCGACACCCGCAACCGCAGCACGGAGACCAAGCTGCTGTGGCAGTGGCTGCGCCGCGAACTCATGCTGTGCCATCCGCGCACGATGGTGGACGTCATGCTGGCCGAGTACGACTTCGACTTCCGCCCGCACACCGCCTCGCTTAAGGACGTGCCGACCGTCGTCATGGTCACGGCCAAGGACTCCGCTGTGCCGCCGCGCGACCAGCGCGCGATGGCCGATGCTCTCGGCGCCGAGGTGATCACCATCGAGGAGGACCACGACGTCTTCCTCGCCGCCCCGGAGACCTACGTCGCCGCGAGCCTGGAGGCGATCGCCCGGGTCACCACCTGACGATCGTGTTCGTCAGGTACTCGGAGGTGAAGGCGGTGCGGTCGCCGGACCGCGTGCCCGGCACCGGGAACAGCCGCGCCGACAGCGGCTTTTGAAGCTTCACGGCCAGCGCGGTGACGTCCAGCAGCAGCCGCGCCAGGTCGTCGGGCGAGCTGTCGCCCGGCAGCGGGACGGTGTCCAGGCCCGTACCGCAGACCGAGGAGTAGGCCAGCAGGTCGTGCAGGCCGATCCGGCCCTCCTCCCAGGCGCGCGCCAGGACGACGTCCTCCATCACGGGCAGCATGAGCCCGTTGTATCCGCACGTCGGCAGGCTCGTGCCGCGCAACGCCGCGGTCAGCGCGGCGGCGGTGGCGAGGGTGCCCGGCGCACCGAACGCGCCGACCGTGGCCTCGAACGCGGCGCCGACGCTGTCGGTGCCGTTCGGCGCCGGGGACAGGTCGATGCCGCCGAAGCGTACGCCCAGCTCACCGGCGATCCGTTCCACGAGCCGCACGACCGGGCTCGCCGCGGCGGTGAACGCCTCGGCGGCGCGCTCGGTGAGCCCGTCGAGGCCGCCCTCGGCCGCCTTCACGGCGATGCTCGCGCCCTGCAGGCCGACGGTCAGGTCGGCCGGGCCGTCGTGGTACGCGGCGGGGAAGAACGGGCCGTTCGGCGGCACGCACGCGAGCGCGGCGAAGCGGAAGTTGCCGAAGCCCTCCTCGGTCTCGTTCGCGAGCCGGAGCATGGCCTCGGCGGCCGGGCGCGCGGCGGCGGTGTTGCCGTCGAGCCGTACCGTGCAGTTGAGCGCGTCATTGCCGATCAGCAGGTCGGGGACGAGCTCGACGCCGTCGGTCACGGGACCGAGCGAGAGGTAGACGAGCCCCGCGTCGTCCAGCATCGCCTGCAGTTCGCGGGCGTACGCGGCGGTCGGGGTCAGGTCGCCGAAGACGGGGCGGGCGGACAGGCGCAGGGTCTGCACCTCGTAGCCGTCGGCGCGGCAGGCGGCCTCGGCGCGGCGCAGCGCCTCGGCGGACTTGGCGATGACGTCACCGGTCAGCGGGTGCGGCTCGGCCACGCCGAGTGTGAGCGTACGGATCGGGACCATCAGTCGATGATCTCAAAGAATCCGTCGGCGACCAGATCCGGGATCACGTCCTGGGCCGCCGCGCGTACGTCGCCGGGGTCGGTCTCGGTGATCTGGGCGATCGCGTCGAGCAGCGGACCGAGCGGGAGGTCGCCGTCGCAGGCGCCCGCCAGCGCCGCCTCGACCGTGCCGACCTGAGCGGCACGGCGCAGGCCGTGGGTCTGGCGGAGCACGATGCGCTCGGGATCCTCCGCGCCGGGCCGGCCGATCTGCTCCTGGACGACGCCCTCGGCGGTACGCAGCGTCGTCGCGTCGGTGATCGCCGGCCGGCCGCGTACGACGCGGTCCACGTAGGCGCCCACCGGCTGGTCGACGGCGTGCCGGAGCTCCTCGACACGGACGTCCTCGCCACCGCTCCTGTGCAGGCTGATCCAGCCGAAGCCGATGCCGGTGACCTTCCGGCTCTCGAACGACTCCAGCCAGGCGTCGTACCGGTCGCGGTACTCCGGCGTGCCGGCCTCGCAGGAGTCGCGCAGCCACAGCTCGGCGTACTCCGCCGGGTCCTGGACGTCGCGCTGCACGACCCAGCCGTCCACACCCTCGATCCAGCCGGCGACGCGATCGTGCCAGTCCTCGCCCTCGACGTGCAGCCAGTTGGCGAGCAGGTGGCACCAGCCGTCGTCGGCGAGGTGACGCGGCGCCTCGTGTACGAGCCGCCGGCAGACCTCGTCGCCGGGCAGGCCGGACTCGCGGTAGCCGAACCGCCGCTCCGGCGAGATCACGAACGGCGGGTTGGACACGATGAGGTCGAACGTGCGGCCCTCGACCGGCGCGAACAGGTCACCGGCGAGGAGCTCGGCCTCCACCCCGGACAGGGCGAAGCTCAGCGCGGCCAGGTCGAGGGCACGCGGGTCGAGGTCGGTGGCCGTGATGCGCCGGGCACGTTGGGCCAGGTGAACGGCCTGGACGCCGGAGCCCGTCCCCAGATCGAGAACGTTGTCCACAGGCCTGTGGACAACGAGCTGGGCCAGGTTCGCCGAGGCGCCGCCCTGGCCGACGACGTGGTCGGGCCGGAGCCGGCCGGCACCGGGCCGTACGACCAGATCGGAGACGACGTAGCCGAGGTGACGCGCATCGCCCTCGACCGGTTCGACGTGCAGGCGCGCCCGTACGGTGTCGCGGTCGGCGTGTTCGGCCAGGCCGAGCGCGATCAGGTCGTCGGCGGGCAGGGCTCGTGCGGGTATCGGCACCTGGAGCCAGAAGAGCCGGAGCAGTGCCTCGACGGGCGTGCCTCCGCGCGAGGCGCGCAGCGGGGGAACGATCTCGCCGCGGGCCAGGGCCGCACCCGCGACCGGCCCGAGCAGGTCGCGTACGCCGTCGACGGTGTATCCGGCCTGGTGGAACAGGTCACGTACGCGTTCGGCCGCTGTGGTCGGGGGCATGCCCCCATTCTCCTGGTCGCGGCGTCAGGTCAGGAACTTCACGAACCCCTGGGCCAGCGCCTCGGCCATCTTCTGCCGTCCGGCGGGGCTCTTCATCTTGGCGGCGTCGCCGGCGTTGCGCATGTTGCCCGCCTCGATGAACACGGCCGGGACGGTGGCGACGTTGAGCCCGCCCAGGTCGCTGCGGACGTCGATGCCGTGCTTGCCGAGGTAGGTGGAGTACGGGATGCCGGTGCCCTGGTGGAAGGCGTTGCGCAGATCCATGCCGAGCCGTTTGGACTCGGGCACGACCTTGTCGTTGTGCCCCTTGAGCACCGCCGGCTCGATGATGTGGAACCCGTGGCCGCTCGCCGGGGCGCCGTCACCGTGGATGGCGAGGCTGGCGTCGGCGTGGGCCCGGTTGGCGATCTTCGCCCGCTCGTCGACGCAGGGGCCGACGCCCTTGTCGTTCTTGCGGGTGAGGATGACCTTGGCACCCTTGGCGCGCAGGATCTTGGCCAGGCGGAGGGAGACGTCCCAGGTGAAGGCGTGCTCGGGGTAGTCGTCGTTCGTCGCGGTGCCGGTGGTGTTGCACGGCTTCGTCGCGTTGATGACGTTGACCTTCTTGTTGATGATCTCCGGGTGGGAGGCGTTGCCGCCGTTGTGGCCCGGGTCGATCACGATGGTCTTTCCGGCGAGCGGCGCCTGCGGCGTGGGCGCGGCCGAAGACGCCGCGGCGGAGGTGGGCGCGGCGGACGGCGGCGCGGCCGAGGCGGTGGAGTCGCCGCCGGAACCGCAGGCGCTGACCAGCCCGGCCACGGCCGCGATCGCCAGGGCGCCGAAGGCCTTACGTCCGGAACGAGTCATGAGCTCAGACATCATGACTCAGTGTGCCAAAGACGGGGCAGAGCTTTGGCCGGTTAACGGTAAAGCCCTGCCCAACCGCGGGCCGGGTAACCGTCATCCGCCCGTTGACCTGCGCATCCAGGTTCTCAGCAGCACGCCGTCGCCCCGGCGACCCCTGGCGTCCGGGCTGAGTGACCGCCGTCGCCCTCTCCGCGCTGAGTTCGCGGCGACGGCGGTCACGCCTGGGCTTCCGGCGACCGTCCGAGAGGCTGCCCTAGACGGTTCCGGGCACGGTTCCAGCCCGGTGTCCGGCCAGGTGGGTCACCGGGCTACAGGCAGGCGTGCTCCTTGCCGAGCAGCGCCGCGAGAGCGCGGGCCTCATCCGCGTCCAGTCCCAGGACCACGCGCGGGCGGCCCCAGGGATGGTCGATCGAATGGGCCACGTAGCTCGCGACCGACTCCGAGACCTCTTCGATCAGGCCTCGCGCGCGCCGCCACTGGGACCACGCGCGCTCCAGTTCGCTCGCGGCGCGCTGGGCGCAGGAGACCAACTCCGGATCACGCATGATTACCCCCGGGTCCACATGATCCACTCTGGCCGCCGCCCGGGGTCCCGCGGTGGCGTGCCGGCCGATCCCCCGATGGGCCTGGCGACGCCACCCCCTCGGCCCGCCGAGCGGCTGGTGTGCTCACCCATTAAGGCCGCGCCCCGGCCGTACGGCAGGCGGCTTCGGCCAGACTTGACCGGCCGCTTACCGTGACAAGACCCGCGCGGGGTACCCGGCGCCGCGGGGGGATCAGTGGCCGGGGGCGCGGCCGGTCGTGGACCGGATGACCAGGTGCGGCACGACGAGCGTCTGCAGGGTGTCGCGCAGCGGGTCGTTGATGCGGGCGCAGAGGCGCTCGGCGGCGACGCGCCCCATGTCGCGGCGCGGCTGGTCGACGCTCGTCAGGGAGACGTGCCGGATCGCGGCCAGATGCGTGTTGTCGTACCCGACGATCGAGATGTCCTCGGGCACGTGCAGGCCGAGTTCGTCGGCGGCGGACAGGACACCGGTAGCGACCAGGTCGTTCGGCGCGAAGATCGCGGTCGGCCGCGGGTCGTGGGACAGCAGCTTGCGTGCCGCGCGGTAGCCGCCGTCCTCGGTGAAGTCGCCCGGCTCCACGATGATCCGGTCATCGAGCCGGTGGCTTCTCATCGCCGATTCGTACCCGACCCTGCGGTAGTGCGCGGTCGTCGACGGCGCACCCTCGATGTGCGCGATCCGGTCGTGCCCGAGCCCGACGAGGTGGTCGACGGCCAGCCGTGCGCCGAGTTCGTCGTCGTCGACGACGATGTCGACGCCCTCCACGTCGCGCTCGCCCACGACCACGACCGGGACGCTCTTGGCGGCCTCCTTCAGCGAGTCGGGCACCACGCTGAGCAGGACGAGGCCGTCGACCCGCATCTCCAAGAACGCCTCGACCGCCTCGGCCTCGAAGTGCGGGTCCCACCGGCCGCTGCCGACGAGCATGCGCAGGCCCGCGCCGTGCAGGCTCTCCTGCAACCCGTCGAGGAACTCGGCGAAGAAGGGGTTGTGCAGGTCGGCGACCAGCGCTCCGATCAGGCGCGTACGGCCCTCGACGAGGCTGCGCGCGACCGCGTTCGGCCGGTATCCCAGCTCGCGCGCCGCCTTGAGCACGGCCTGCCGGCGGTGCTCGCTGACGTGTGGCGACCCGCGCATGACGAGCGAGACCAGTGATTTGGACACGCCTGCTCGTTCGGCGACGTTCCGGATGGTGGGCTTCGCCGCCACGACCCTCTCCCGGCGTTCATCCTCTGCTGCCACTTCGGTCTCCTGTGTCTCCGACGCCCCACCTGAATCCGGGCAGAAACAGACGGACCGCCGCAAGGGAGGAGATGCCATGATGCCCCGACACGACCCTTGACTGCTGTAACAGTGCGTAACGGGCGGTCAGGAGAGGACTTTCGGTCATGGTCGATAGACGGTGTTTGGGGGGTCGTGTCGGCGCTGACCTGCCACGGATGGCCGTCTATTGGACGCGGGCTCGGATACGCTGCCAGGCGTGGGTGATCGTGTCGTGGGCTCCGGCAGCCGTCCGAGCAGGCGGCGGCTCAGCGTCGACGAGCGCCGCGACGAGCTCATCGCCGCTGCCCTCGAGCTGTTCAGCGACCGGCAGCCGGAGGACATCTCGATCGACGACGTGGCCGACACCGCCGGCGCGTCACGAGCCCTCGTCTATCACTACTTCGGCGGCAAGCAGGAGCTCTACCTCGCCGCGCTGCACAGCGCCGCCAAGCAGCTGAGCGACCTGCTCGAACCCCCGGCCGAGGGCAAGCCACTCGAACGCCTGGCGGTCTCGTTGCACCGCTACTTCGACTACGTGGAAGATCACGCGGCGGGCTTCGTGGCCCTGCTGCGCGGCGGCCCGGCGTACCGCTCGGGCGAGGTCGGCGAGGTTCTGGACAACATCCGCAGCCTGGTGATGCACCACATCACCGCCGCGATCGGCGTCAAGGACCCGGGCCCGGTGCTGCGCATCACGCTGCGCTCGTGGATGGCGTCGGTGGAGACGGCGGGCCTCGACTGGCTCGAACACCGCGACCTGCCGCGTGCCGACCTCGAACGCCTCCTCGTCGACCACCACGTCGTGCTCCTGGACGTCGCCGCCCGCCACGACCCCGAGGTGGCCGCACTGCTCGAACGCCTCGCCGACGACACACCCGCCTGACCCGAACCACGGGTCATCGGTGCTCCTGAGGCGGAGGCGCTCACCCGAGCACCCACAATCGACCGCAGCCGACCCACGAGCATCCCGCCCAGACGGCCCTGAGACGGGCCACCATCGTCCACGACGCGGGCACGCCCATCATGGACCGCCCTCCCGCACGCGGACGCCGTACGGCGCCTCTCATCGCCTGCGGGGTTGCGGCCCATCTCCCCCTGCGAAGGCCCTCCGGCACCCCCCGAGGGCCGGGTCGCGTCGCGCGCCTTTCGCGCGGACGAGAGCGGGCCGGCCGTCAGTCCGGTTGGGATCCTTCGATCAATCGGGCGTGTCTCA
The DNA here is from genome assembly GCF_039541955.1 of Actinoallomurus oryzae. NCBI lineage: Bacteria > Bacillati > Actinomycetota > Actinomycetes > Streptosporangiales > Thermomonosporaceae > Actinoallomurus > Actinoallomurus oryzae. Next base: position 337,485 of record NZ_BAABHF010000009.1, read on the forward strand.
GCCCTTTGGGCGTGTCCCGGCGGTTTTGCGCGTGTCCCGCCGTCCGGCCTGCGTTGCGCAGGTGTTCCGGGCGGCTTTGCGGCGGCACGACCGTCCCGCCCGCTGTTGGGCGGGACGACCGCACCTTCAGCGTGAGTCGTCTCCAGTCCGAAGCGGCCGTCGATCCTCTCGGGAACGATGGCCCCTCCAGGCCGGAGACGACCCTCGCGGAGTCCGTAGAACCCCCCTACGCGGCCCCGTTCGGGACGGGGCCGATTGAACTTCTCGTGGAAGCCCCCCGACCGTCCGCACGCGACGGTGGCTCCGCCACATCGCGGTTCACGCAGTGCGACCGGCCACGGAGAGACGCGGCCGACCGGATGCGTCGCCGTGGCGACGGCGACCGGCGCTCACTTGGCTCGCCGATCACGGATCGGGGTGTCTCCGGGTTACTCCGACCGCTGCTGCGGGATCCCCCCCAGCAGAGCGCGGACCTCGGCCTCGCGGTAGCGCCGATGCCCTCCCAGCGTCCGGATTGACGTCAACTTCCCAGCCTTCGCCCAGCGGGTGACGGTCTTGGGGTCGACGCGGAACATCGTCGCCACCTCTGCCGGCGTCAGCAGGGGCTCGGCCTCTGGCGTACGAGCTGACATTTGTGCGGCCTCTCCTCCGTGGACCGATGACAGCGATCCAGCGTTTGATCCTCGCGCGTGCCACTGATGTCTCTTATGGTCTGGATGAACCACTTTGACATCACAAGACGTAACCATGCCACCACTCAGCGCAACAGGCAAGTCCCTGATAGCAACTCTGCGATTTTTGGTGGCTGAGTCACGCTGCGTGATTCTAGCGACACGTATCGTCGCATCGCGCGCTGATTCAGGTAATTGTCCTCAGTTCGCGGATTCAAGAGCTCGTACGACGCGCCAGCGGGCGACGACACGCTTGTGCATCGCGACCGCCAGTTCGGTCTGCCCGGTCTCCATACCCGTGATCGCCGCGGCCACCTCGGCCACGGACTCATCGGCGCGCAGAGCGGCGTCGTCGAGGAGGTGCACGAGCCCTCCGTAGTCGAGTTCGACCAGCGAGTGCGGGTGGAACTCCTCCAGCCAGCGGCCCACCGACTCGACCTCGCCGACGTCGAGGTGCTCACCGGCGTGGCGCCGTACGGCGACCAGCGCGCGGGCGACGCGGCGGCGCGCCTGGGCCATCGGCGTGACGTAGATCAGCGTGCGCACGGGCGTGGCGGTCGTCGGGCCGCCGCCGAGGTTGTCGTCGTGCGCGCCGAGCACGAGCCAGCGCTCCTTCGCGACAAAAGGGACGAACCAGGCGAGCGGTACCTGCCAGGTGCTCGACAGGATGTGCGGGCTGAGCGTGCCGGCCTGCCGCTTCCAGCGGTCGAACGCCCCCTCGGCCTGCTCCGCCACGCGCCGCGGCACGAACATCTCGGCGAGCTGCTCCGACATCCCGGCGCGGAACCGGTCGAAGGCCAGCCACGAGCGCAGCCGCGTCTCCCAGGGGCAGACGTAGGTCACGTCCTCGGCGCGCCGCACGTACGCGTCACGGCTCTCCCGGACCGGGGCGACGATCGGGGGCACCGCGATCACGCGTCTCAGGGCGTGGGTGTGCTCGACGTCCAGAGCGCCGACACGCCGCGGCCGCTTCTCCGATGCGGCATACGCTGCCCAAATGGACTTCTCCGGCTCGGCAA